>NZ_JAPDPJ010000012.1 GCF_026013605.1 Plebeiibacterium sediminum | reverse complement strand
ATCCTATCGTACCTCAAGGATTCAAACAGCACCGCTTTTGCCGACTGCAGCATCTTGTTTTATGGTTCACCAGCTGATGCCCTTGAGTCCATACTTACATAGGAAAGCAGTATTACAATAGAAAGATATTTCCGTTCGCAAAATTGTATTAGATTTTAAAATACCCTCCTGAAAGGATATCTAAAAACAAGTGCTGTTCTTTCAGTGCAAACAAAGATTTTGATTTACTGGTATTACCAGGTCAGGAGCACCATTATATTGGTGCATACAACTATTATTTTGAGCGAAAGAAAAGGGATTATTTTTCGAAATACCTAAAGTAAATTAGCAGAGATATTGGTAAAAAAAAAGAGGTTGCTTCATAACGAGGCAACCTCTTTTTTTATGCTTTAATCTTCGAAAGGACAGCCTTTCTCTTGAGAAAACACACCTCTATATTGATCAAATGCTACCCAACTTCTAATTGTACCATCACTCATTACACGATTGCTCGTGCAATATCTTTATTTGTAAAGCAATAATTCATATATAAATGGAGGATTCATTACTTTCTATTTAGAAAGCTTAATTAATATCCAATTGTAAAACGCTCGTAGTGATGTGCGGGAGTTTCATATTCATCAATCATGGCTTTTGCATAATCCTGAACTGATATTTTACTTTCTCCTTTATCGTTTACAATTAAATCATCTTTGCCTAAGCGATACTCGCCTGTGCGCTCGCCCGGCTCAATGGTTCCTGCTGGCGAAAAGAATACCCAGTCAATATCTTTTTCCTGTGTTAAAGTATTTAAATAAAATTCGCCAAGAGATTTCACACCACCCATTATTTCTTCAGGAATAGCACCAGAATCAACAACGCGTAAACCAGGAGCAACAAATAGCGTTCCTGCTCCACCAACAATGAGCAAACGTTTTACTCCTGCATTTTTTACCCCTTGCAAAATTGCCGGATATGTTTTCAACGTTTCATCGTAAATATTAGGATTTGCCCAGCCCGGGTTGTATGCACTTATTACAACATCTGCCTCTTTAGCTATTTCAGAAATCACATCAGCATCCGAAACATCAGCCTTAACAACCTGAAGATTTGCGTTTGAGATTTTAATTTTTTCAGGATTGCGAACTACAGCAATCGTTTTAATACCTCTGTTTAGTGTTTCATTTAAAAGAGCAGAACCAATAAATCCACTTGCCCCAATTAATACTACTTTCTTCATATCTGTACGTTTTTAATTTCTTTTATTTTGATGATGTAAAAGTACAGGCTTATGGTAATGTAGAGATAATACATGTCCGGCAGAAAATGGTAAATCTCCGCCAATGCTAATTTTTAGTGTTCTTTTCTGAATTCAAGAGGAGTTAGTTTTGTATGCTTTTTAAAGTACTTGTTGAAATAGGAAGGTTCGTCAAATCCAAGGATGTAGCCAATTTCTTTAATGCTTAAGCTACTGTAGATTAACAAGCGCTTAGCTTCTAAAATAGTTCGTGAATCAATATAAACCTTTGGTGTTTTTCCGCTGATGGCTTTAACTTCTCTCGACAATATCTTTTCGTTAACATTTAAAAGATGAACATAAAATTCAGTATTCTTATTTTCTTTATAATGTTGCTCTACTGCATTATAAAAGAGGCGGGCCACGTTATTAACAGCTAAATCTGTTGTTTTAGTAAACTGCCTTTCAGATTCGAACAGCATAATACGAAGAAAACTTTGTGCTATTTCTATTTTATAATTTGTATCTCCCTGCTTAAGTTCATTTTCGAGTAGGTCGGTTAAATTGCTAATTAATTTGGGACAGATAGTAATTGTTTTGTTTAAACGAACCGGATTAAATATTTCGGAAGTATACATGAAATTAGAATCAATTTCACTGATGTTGAAAAATGAATTGGTAAAAAGAATCAATTTTCCGGTATATTCTGATTCAACATCAAAGGAACATACTTGTCCAGGAGTAATAATTAAAAGCTCATTTTCTTTCATAAGAATCTTCCGGAAATCGATATTAAATTCAGCTTCCCCACTTGTTAACCAAACAATTTGAAAGAATGTGGCCTTATGTGGATGTCCAAGTAATTCGGGTAGTTCTTTAACGAACTTCAAGTCCTTTACCTCTATTTCAATAGGTAGTTTTTTGAACTCAAATGTTTGAATCATATTATTCATGATGCAAAAGTAATAAATATCAAAACTGAAAGGACAGGCTTCGTCTTGCTAAAATCTTTAAAATATTGCACAACCATTTTAATTCAGCTTACGCAATTGGGGTGTAATATATTGCTTTAATTTTTCTGGAAACCTTCTCGCACAAAAGCAGCGACCTATCCAGACTCTGGAAAGCTTGTCGCGCGGAAGCAGCACCTTTTCCAGAGTGTGGAAACCTTGCCGCGTGCAGTCGACACCTTTTCCAGAGCGTGGAAAGCTTGTCGCGTGGAGTCAGCAGGTTTTCCAGAACGTGGAAAGCTTGCCGCGTACAGTCGACAGGTTTTCCAGAGTTTTCAAAATTGTCTCGCAAAGTTGTGTGGAGGTGTGTAATACAGGTGGTTAGCAGTTTTTTAGTGTTTGTAAATACTCCTCTATTCCGTGATATACCTGTGATGTTGCCCCATACCTAATCCCTTTGCTCTACACTCTATGCCCTATGCTCTTCGCCTTACGCTCTTCGCCCTGTGCCCATCCTTCGTTGACTGCTAGCAGTCTTTTGTCTATTTAAAATAATATTTTATCCCATTATTGTAACTTTTTTCAAATAACGGAGTAATTTTAGGGGTTATTCCAAATGCAGCAAAATGCAACTGAGTTAATGATAGATATAATACCAGTATTGGTTTATAGATGGTTTTAATGAGGGGTGCTTGGGAATGATTTGGGATACGTTAGGTGGAGAAGAAAGATAGAGACAAAGATGAAAATATATACGACTTTAAATATTGGAGAATTTCATACGAATCATTGTGAAGATTTTTGGATTCATGAATCAATTGGTACAAATGAAAAATTGATTGCTGTACTAGATGGTTGCACAATGGGTACTGAATCAGTTTTTGCATCTATTTTGATAGGAAAAATTCTTAGAAAAATAGCAAAGAAATATTACTATCAAGAATTTGTGATTCCAAAGACTTTAAATCTTAAAAGTAAATTAAAACTGATTATTAGGGAACTTTTTATAGAGTTGAAGCATATCAAAAACCAGCTTGATTTACATACTAATGAATTGTTATCGACTTTAATAATTGGAATTGTTGATACACAGAAGAACGAAGGAGAATTGTTAACAGTTGGGGATGGTTTAATTTGTTGCGACGGGAATTTGACAGAATATGAACAGGACGATAAACCTGATTATTTAGCATATCACCTAGACGAGGAGTATGATCTTTGGTTTGACAATCAAAAGCAAAAATTATCCATAATGGAGTTTAAAGATATCTCAATATGCACAGATGGGATTTTTACTTTTAAAAACCTTCAAGAAAGAGACAAGCAGATGGAGGAATCAGAAATTATTGATTATTTGTTAAAGGATTGCTCTGAATCAAACTTTGACAATATGTTTGAAAGAAAAATAAGATTTTTAAAACAAAATATGAATCACATTGTAACAGATGATTTGGCTGTGATAAGAATAATAATGTCACCACAACAATAAAAAATGATCCTCAAACTATAGCTAATGAAGCATAAGTGGTCTTACTAATTATGGTTGGAGTTGTTTGTATGCTTTGTTTAATTGTAAAAAGGTTTATCCTAAAACCGGTGTAACTGAATTAAAAAAAATGAAAGATAAAAACTATAAAATACTATTATATCTTTTAGCATCTATTGTTTGTATTAGTTGCAAAATACAGAAAATTGAACAAGACGTTTTAACAAACTTATTAGAAACTAATGTAGAAAGAAATTTAAAAGATAACGAACGACCTAAACCATGTATATGCTCTCTTTCAGATAAAAAAGTAGTAGTAATAACAAATAATGACTGTGGGTTCTTAGAAATAGAGAATGATTCATGTTTACTTAATAGTCTTAAGACTTTTAATTCTTTTTCAAAAGATATGTATGAAGACTTTATGAAGAAAAATAAAAGTATTCGTACCATTAAACTTAATAAAGTTGATAACAAAGAAGTTTCATACATTACGCAACAAAAGATTAATAAATATCTTCAAAATGACAATTGGCAAGGCTATAATACAACAATTGTAGGTTCTCCAGTTTTTCATATATCTAGGCCAGGATTAAATAATACCAAAAGCAAGGCTCTGGTTTATTTAAGTATTACAAAGGGAAAATTAAGTGGAACAGGTTATTATTTTATCTTAGAGAAACAGCAAAACCAATGGAATATAATTGAATGTTATTTAGCTTGGATGTCATAATAAAATAAATACGGTAAAGAAAACGCAGGGAATACTGCATTGCTATATTGCTTTGGCTTTAAGCTTTTGTCAACAGTTTTTGTCTCCCTCTATACGGTGACACAACACCGAGACCAATGCATTATAAATTTTGTCCAGTACAAAAATATACTTCAAATGGTTGGATATCATTTATGATTACATTTGTAGCAGTCCTGACAGAATGAAGATAGAAAAAGCTAGAGAGTTAGAGAACAGAGAAATACTCAATTATCAAATAAAAAAATGAGTTAAGCGTGTTGTCAAATAATATTAGCAATAAACAAATAGTAATGGTTTTAATAGAACTATAAGGTTCTGAAGCTCCGAATTAAAAAAGTAGAAAAAGAATATAAATAAAGTACAAATATACCTATCCTCTGCTTTAGGACGACAATCCTCGTAACGTTTGTATGGCACAATTCCTCAAGTTTTCCCACTCATCCTAAAATAGTATTACCCGCATTAATATGCTAACTCCGATTAAAAAACTCACTGGGTGATTTGCCATACTGATTTTTAAAGGCACGGCTAAAATAGGTTAATGAGGTAAAGCCCGATTTATAGGCCGCTTCCGAAAAGCTGCACTTATCGTTATTGATTATTTCAATGGCGCTTCTTAATCTGATGATTCTGATATATTCTGTGGTGGAGCAGTTGGCCAAACTTTTAAGTTTAGTGTGTAAAAGCGATCTGCTCACGTGTAATTTGTCAATGATAAACTGCACATCCATAGACGTATTGTCAATATTTTCTTCTATTATTTTGGTTAAATCCTCCATAAATTCCTTATCCCTTTGCGAAGAGGTTAAGTCAGAAGGCGTAATATTGGTGTTTTGCGAAAAGTTTTTAATAATATTTTGTCGCGTGCGTACAATATTACTGATGTTTTGTTTTAATATTTCAGGTAAAAATGGTTTCTCTAAATAAACATCCGCACCTTGTTTTAAACCTTCGTATTGACTTTCGCTGCCCGATTTTGCCGTTAAAAGAATAATAGGAATATGCGAAGTTTCAATGCTCGATTTTAAAATATTGGTTAATTGTAATCCATCCATTTCAGGCATCATAATATCACTAACAATTAAATCGAAAGCGTTATTATTTTCTTTTATAACAGATAAGGCTTCTTTTCCGTTTGAGGCTACGGTTATATTGTATTCTTCCAAAATATCATTTAAAAATGCCAACAGTTCCAGGTTATCTTCCACAATTAATAACGAAGGGGTGTTTTTATTTTCAGGGTCAGCATCAGGTAACTCATTGGTGTTATGGTTATGGTCCTGATTCATTGGAATATCTTCCACGGCATGTTCAGCCTGATACGTTTCTGATAATTCAGCCTCAGAATAACTACTCTTGTCGCAAGGTAATACCACACTTACCGATGTACCTTTAAATAGCTCACTTTTAATATCAATGGTACCATGATGGAGCTTCACCAAATTATTTACATACGACAATCCAATACCTGTTCCCTTGTTCATTTTTTTTGCCGACTCCGCCTGAAAAAACCTTTTCTTCACTTTATTCAGTTCCTCTTCCGGAATGCCGGGGCCATTATCGTTAACAATAATAGTTAAAGTCTTTTTGTTATTTACAGTGTTAATTTCCACGGTTAAATTAACGGTATCACCTTCTTTACAATACTTAAACGAATTGGATAACAGATTAAAAATAATTTTTTCAATGATGGCTTTATTGAGCCAAACCTCTTCTAAATCATTGTTGTATGTGGTAAAGAAATTTATTTTATGATGTTCGGATATACATCTGTAGGCATCTTCAATGTTTTTAATGTATAAAAAGTCTGTGCTTTTTGACACTCTAAAATTGGTGGATGCCTTATCGATTTTTCTAAACTCAAGCAGTTCTCCCAGCAGCGAATTCAGGCGATTTACATTTAAGTATATTCTATTTAGCTGGCTTTTAACCGTTGTATCTAACTTTTGGTTCTCAATTAATTTGGATAGTGGCCCCAATATTAAGGTAAGAGGGGTTTTAATTTCGTGTGAGATATTGGTAAAAAATTCCAATTTGAAATTATTAATCTGGTCGTTGTGTAGTCTTTTTTGTCGCTCCAGGGCAATCTGCGATTTTGATTTTTGCATTCTGATGATAATGCTGTTCAGCAACAAAAAAGTAGTAAGAAATGTGATCGCATATAAAACAAAAGCATAAGGTGTTAACCAGAATGGAGGTGTTATTTTTAATTGTATTTTGTTAATGGTGCTTTCGTTTACCCATGCATCATTTGATGATTTTACAATAAAAGTATATTTGCCGGGATCTAAGTTTGTGTAAGTAGCCGATGTTTTATTACCCACATAGTTAAAGTTATTGTCAAAACCTTCAAGTTTATAAGCATAAGATATGGAGCCGGTATTGGTGTAATCGAGTGATGTATAGTTTATGGTAATGGAATTTTGGTTGTGTTTAAGGTTTAGTTTTGGCGATGAGGTGATTGATTTTATAATAGGCGAATCTTCCTCAGGTGTAATGTGTTTGTTGAATAGTAATAACTCAGTAAATTCTACAGGAGCAGGTGCCTTAAGCGCATAATTTTCAGGATTAATAGAAATCATACCTTCGTTACTGCCAAAGTAAATAATTCCTTTTGAGTCTTTGAAAGATGCTCTAAAGTTAAATTGATTAAAAGGAATGCCGGAATTGGAATCGTAATTTGTAAAAGCGTTGTCTTTGGGATTAAAGTTAATTAAACCCAGGTTGGTGCTTAACCATATTGTTTGATCATGGGCTTCCTCAATAGCAAAGATTCTGTTGGCCGGAAAACCATTGCTTTTGTTGTGGTAAGTAAGCGTTTCGGTGTTGTCATCATAAAGAATCAATCCCCTGTTATTGGTTGCGATCCATATCTTCTTTTTGCTGTCGGTAAATATCTGCGCAAAAATAAATCCGTCGCTTAGCTTCTGGTGTTTTTTTACTTGTTTGGTTTTACTGTTGTACGAGTAGATGGCTTTATAGGAGCACATCCATAAAATATCATCCTTCCATGCAAATGAAACAAATACCTGGTTCTCGAGTAATTTGTTGTTTAACCGGCTAAACCTTTTGGTATGTGTGTTATACAGAGATACTCCAACATCGGTTCCAATATAAATCAAAGAATCCTTTTGTGTAAAAGAGAAAACAAAGTCAGAACCCAGATTTGGTTCGTTGGCCACCTGAATACATCTGATATTATTATTTTGTGTATTTAATATGTTTATTCCTCCCGAGTAGGTAGCTATCCACAGGTCGTTATGAACCATCAATATATCATGCACATTTTCGTACGATAAATAGTTTTTATTGAAAGAAGCCGTCACTTTATCAATCACACCTGTTTTAGGATTCAGTTTATTAACTCCCATATCCTCTGTACCAATCCAGATATTGTTAAAACGATCTTCATAAAAGCAACTTACCACTTTGCCTCCAAGGTGATGTATTCCGGTACCGGTTTTCCAATGCGTAAACTTTGTGGGTTTGTCGCACCACAGGTTAATACCGCCAAAATAGGTTCCGAGCCATATATTTCCATCCTTATCTGCAAAGGCATTGTATATAGGGTTTGTATTTAAGCCTTCAGGAATTGTTATATCGTATTTAAAACACTTAAATTCTCCGGAGTATTCATCCCAGATACATAAGCCATTTTCAGTTCCTATCCATGCCCTGTTTTTTCTGTCAATGGCTACACAATGAACCATATTATGCGGCAGTCCTGGAGTTGTTGTAGTGGTAAATTTAGTCTGCTTGCCTGATGGATAATTTATCTTTATAAGACAGGATGCAAAGTTTGATATCCAAATATCGTTATTAATATCAGCATTAATAAACACAACTTCATTTGGGATGGTTATGTTTATTTTAAATTGACTGTAAACCTTTGTTTTTTTATTGTAAATAAGTATTCTGTCGCCTGTGGTATAGGCCACTATAATATTTTTGTTTGATGTAATTTTAAGAATTTGTTCTGTAATTGACTTGTCTAGTGATGCAGCAAAAATATTTGAAAATGAAATGTTTCCTTCTTTTAAGTTTAGCGATTTGATATTATTGTTTTGAAGAAACAATACTGTATTTGAGTTAATGCCTGTAACACAATCTTTTTTAATGCTATTATATAATGGAGTATAGGGCTTAAAACATTCAGTGTTATAGTCGAAATAATAATAAAAGTTCTGCATGGATTCCACTAGAATCAAAGAATCGTTGATGCAGGAAATGGACTGAGGTTCCAGCTCAATTTCATTATGAAGCACATCATATACCGGGAATTTTACAAAACGATTATTTTCAAATCTTGTAATGTTCTCTCTGGTGGCCACCCAAATAAATCCATATTTATCCTGTTTAATACCTTTTACATATGAGGATGATAATCCTTCTTTATTGGTATAATGAACAAACTTGGGCGTTTGAATATTTGCTGATGCTAATACTTGAAAAAATGTTATAAGAAGAGTGAATAGTGCGTATCTCATGTTTTAATCTTACTATCTCAAATTTAAATCGAACCCGGATGTAAACCCACCCAACGAAGATATTAAAAATACAATGATTTTAGATGATGAAGCTACCCCTGAAACACTGAAATTAGTCTGTTATAGTACTGATTTAATGCTTTAATATATTGATATGTTGTGTAATAGATTAGGTTTTGAGCAGTGTGGGCTAAATGGCTTGAAAACATGTGTTTGAGAAAATAACACATTTGTTTCTATTCAAATTCTACGAAAAACTGAATTTTGAAAATGATAAGTTATGTTACAAATTTAACTAATGAATTAATGAAAAGAAGTGTATTTGTTCTTCTGACAATTTTGATTGTTTTCTCACATTATTGTTCTGCAAAAAATATAGAAGTTCGCTCTCCTGATGGTAAAACCAAAGTAGAAATAAATTACGATAAAGCCATTTCATATAAGATCTATCATTCAGATCAGCTGGTACTGGATCAATCTGAAATAGCTCTGCAACTTGAGGATGGAACTGTGTTAGGTGAAAATCCTAAAGTAAAAAGTTTTCATAAGGATGTGGTAAACGAAAGCATTGAATCTCCATTCTATAGGTTTTCATCATTTACTGTTCACTACAGAAAGTTACTCACAACGTTTAAAAATGGATTTCAACTGGAGTTCAGGGTGTATAACAATGGAGGAGTTGCCTATCGCTTTATTGTTGATCAGAACAATAATCTGGTAGTAAGCAATGAAACAGCTCATTTTAATTTCGATGAGAATTATAAAGTGTATGCAGCCCATACTACCGGGAAAAAGGATCCTTTGGCAATGGCTTTTCAAAATACTTACGCTGTAACTGATTTAAATAAGGTGGATTCGAGTTTGATTTTTCTACCTATGACAGTTGATTTAAAAGAAGGAAAGAAGTTAACCATCACAGAGTCTGATTTAGAGGATTATCCCGGAATGTTTTTAAGAGTAAATCCTTCACAAAAAGGTTTTGAGGGTGTTTTTGCCGGATATCCTGCTGAAGTGGATTATTATTCGTGGCGAAGTCAGGAGCATGTAACTCAAAGAGAATCATATATTGCTAAGTTAAACGCCAAGCAACAATTACCATGGCGCATCATTTCTGTATCAGAAAAGGATATTGAAATGCCGGTTAATAATCTGGTTTATGCCTTAGCCTCTAAAAACAGGATTGGCGATTGCAGCTGGATCAAACCAGGTAAATGTGCTTGGGAATGGTGGAACGACTGGGGATTGTACCATGTGGATTTTGAGGCAGGAATTAATATGGAAACGTATAAATACTATATTGATTTTGCTTCAAAGTACGGTTTGGAATATGTGATATTGGATGAGGGCTGGTACAATGGCAAGAAGGGAGATTTGTTTGAAGTTGTGCCTCAGTTGGATATTAAAGAGTTGGTGGATTATGCAGAAAAAAGAAATGTAAGCATCATTTTATGGACCGTATTTAATGTGCTGGATCAGCAATTGGAGGAAGCCTGTAAGTATTATTCACATCTGGGTGTTAAAGGTTTTAAAGTGGACTTTTTAGACAGGGATGATCAGGAAGCGGTTAAAATGGTATACCGAATTGCAGAAAAGGCTGCTCAATATAAACTGGTGCTGGATTTACATGGTTTTTATAAACCTACCGGATTAAACAGAACCTATCCTAATATATTAAATTTTGAAGGTGTATTTGGAATGGAAGAAATGAAATGGAGTACTCCGGAAGTGGATATGCCTGCCTATGATGTTACCTTTCCATTTATACGAATGATGGCCGGATCTGTTGATTATACTCCGGGAGCTATGCGTAATGCAACCAAAAGAGATTTTCAACCCATTTATAGCAATCCATTAAGTCAGGGAACACGTTGTCATCAGTTGGCTACTTATGTGGTTTTTGACTCACCTTTGACAATGCTTTGTGATGCTCCGGTTTATTACGAAAAAGAAGATGACTTTACGAAGTTTCTATCTGATATTCCTTTAGTAGCCGATGAAACAAAAATTCTTACAGGAAAATTGGGTGAATATATTGTTACCGCCAGAAGATATGGAAATGATTGGTATATAGGTGGATTAACTAATTGGGAAGAAAGAAGTTTGAATGTTGATTTATCATTCTTAAATGCCTCAGGTATTTATAGTGCCACAATTTACCAGGATGGTATTAATGCAAATAAACAGGCTGCAGATTATAAGGTGCGTAAATTAACAGTTAATCATAAGTCGGTACTGAATATGGATTGTGCCTCAGGTGGCGGATTTGTGGTGAAGTTAACATACCATCAGCTAACAGCTAAGAAAGAACTTTGTTTGCCGAAAGAAATATATATGATTCCTGAGAACAATGATTTTAATAATGATCAGAGTGAATATTGTTATAGCCGATCATTGCAATCAGAAAACCTGGCTTTATTCTGGCATAAGGAGTATGGTGAAAATCCTATGGTAAATCCCGATTCAACCAAAAGATTTTCGCCTCAGCGCGTTATCGAGGAGTGTGAACGTTTTTATAAGTATTACACTGATGAGCTTCAAATGGTTCAGAAAGGTTGTTCGCTTACCGATACATATAAACTACTTCTGTTTGTTTTTGGAGGAGATGAGGGAACTGCCTTTGGTGGAGGTGCTGAGGATAAAGTTGGTGTTTTATGGACGCCTGCAGTGCGAATAACTAAAGAACCTTATGGTGCCTTAGCTCATGAAATGGGACATAGTTTCCAGTATTTAAGTAATGCCGATTGCGGGGCAGGGCCAACAGGACCAATCATGGAAATGTCTGCCCAGTATATGTTGTGGCAGGTGTATCCTGAATGGATGACATTTGAAAAATATCACCTGGATGCTTTTCTAAAAGGAACACATTTGTCATTTTTGCATCCCCTTAATATGTATCATTCCCCTTTTGTACTTGAATATTGGTCGCAGTTACACGGTAAAGAATTTTTTGGAAAATTAAGCAGAGCAACAAAAACAGGAGAGGATCCTGTAACAACATATAAGAGGATAACAGGTATTACGCAGCAGCAGTTTAATGATGAGATGTTTGATGCCTGTCGTCGTTTTGTAACCTGGGATTTGGACCGAGTGGAACATGTGGCTTCACAATATGCAAATCTTCACCAAACAAAATTAGTAGATGAAGGCAATGGCTGGTATAGGATTGATTCACTTAACGCACCTCAGAACTATGGATATAATGCCATTCAATTAAAGGTTCCAACAGAGGGAAACGTTGTTAATATAGATTTTAAAGGCATAGCCGGTGCTCCGGGGTATACGAATGTAAAAACAGATTATGCAGGATGGAGATATGGTTTTGTGGCCAGTTTAAAATCCGGCCAAAGAGTATATGGTGATGTGGCAAAAGAACATGAAGGTAGCGTAAGTTTTACCGTGCCGGAAAATACAGCATACTTATGGTTTGTGGTTAGTGGTGCTCCAACAAAACACTGGCCGATTAAATTTAATTGGGGAGCCCCAAAAACAGATAGTTCACAAGAGGAACAGTGGGCTTATCGATTTCATTTAAAGGGAAGTGATATTGTAAAAGTTACGAAGTAATATGGATTGTTAGATTTAAGATTTCATGTAAATGAAAGTATGATTTATTTATAATCAAATATTGTATCCCCATTGTAAGGTTATTTAGAGGCCACACTCAAAGAGTGTGGCTTCTTACTTTTGTGTTATGATAATAAAAGGAAGAAAGTAATGAATTCATTAGGTTAAAGATATTTTTATATTTCAAAGGGAATACTGGATGTGAGATCATAAAGCTACACAAGCCTTAAAAAGTGTATTATCCTCTCATATTTTTAGTCGTTGCTAAGGTTAAAAAATTGCTTTTGAAAAAAAAGGTGCATATCTAATATATGGTGAAATCATTTATATGAAATTTGAATTGAAATACTTATTGGATAATATCTTGAATAGGTATTTAAAATCAATATTAAGTTACTACTATGTATAAGGTCAATTTTTTATTTTTGTGGATCATGTTCCAAAATATAGGATTACTGTCTGTTGACATATTTTATTAATGCAAAAATCTAAATTCAAAATCTTTTTGAAATGCTCTGCTTTTATAAATAAATCAGGATGATAGCATTCATGTAGGTTACTAATTATAAGTCCATATACCTTAAGCTTCACATTTTATACTCAGGTTTAGCTATTAATTGTAATAGCATAAAGCGTTTAGTGTATGTGGTTGTGTGTTAATACATATGTTTAAAAGCAAGTACAGATGTCTATTTTAAAAGGTTATATGTTGTGTGTTTTCTGTTTTAAGTGTCGGTAAATAAGTTTATTAGTCTTTTATATATACGAAGTTAAAACAAAACGTAAGAGAATAAGAATATTCATGTTAAAACATAAGGTAATTGTATCTGAATTAAGGTGTTTACACAGGTGTTCGAATTAAAAAAACATATGTGTGAATGTGCGTAGTTTAAAATTTGCAAGTTTGAAGTAACCTTTTTTAAACTCTAATTTTAAAACAATTATTTATGGAAGAAAGCAAAAGTTATTTATTAAAAATCAATAATTGTACAAAAGTAAAGATGCAATTGTTGAGTTACTTTTTTAATCAAAGCACTCATGGCTAGGTGCTGATAAGTGAATTAATTGATTATCTAATTGGAATGAGTAAAATAATAATTGTGTAAATGAAAATTGGCAGTTATGATTTTATTTAACCGATGAAATAGATGTGTTATTTATAAACACAAGTTTAGTATTATTTAAAAAAGATCAGATTTTTTAATACTTCTTATCTGACAAAACAATTAAAAAGTGATGTAAATGAAATACAAAATTATTGTAATAATGAGGTTGTTTCTGTTTATGGCAGCACTTGTATTAGTGCCGTTGTCAGCTTCAGGGCAATCTTCTATTATAACAGGTAAGGTTTATGATGAGCAGGGATTGCCTATTCCTGGCGCTTCGATTATAAAAGTTGGGACATCCGAAGGAACTGTCACAGATTTTGATGGGAATTTTAGTATAAATGCAAGTATTGGTGATGTATTAAAAATTTCTTTCATTGGTTTTAAGAACAGAGAAATAGAAATCAAAAGCACAAAAGAACTTAAGGTTGCTATGAGCAGTGACACCAAGGATATTGAAGAGGTCATGGTGGTAGCTTATGGTGTACAAAAGAAAGAATCTGTTGTTGGAGCTGTTTCGCAAGTTTCAGGCGAAAAACTGAAAAGCGTAAAAATGGGAGGGAGTATTGAAAATACTTTGCAAGGTAGCCTTCCCGGATTAACAGTTATTATGACTGACCCTACACCAGGAGAAGAAGCAATTGGAGGATATTATGCAGCCTCTCCAATTCAGATGGCTATTCGGGGAACATCATCAATGGGTAATAATAATCCTTTAGTTATAGTAGATGGTGTTGAGCGTAAATTTTCGAATATTGACCCAAATGAAATAGCTTCAATTTCTATACTTAAAGATGCATCTGCAACTGCTGTTTATGGTGTAAAAGGTGCAAATGGAGTAATTATAGTAAATACAAAAAGAGGACGTGCAGGTGCTGTAGAACTTGATTTTTCTGCGAATTTTACAATGAAGGAAGCTGCCGTATTACCTGAGTATATGAATTCTTATGAAACGATGCTATTGCGTAATGAAGCATGGAAGAATGACGGTAAATGGGACATGCTTGTTTCAGATGAAGAACTTGAGCATTATAAAAATCAGGATTTACCTTATTTGTATCCTGATTTTAACTGGATGGACTATTTATTTGAGCCAGGGTTCGATCAGTCATATAATTTAAACGCACGAGGAGGAAATGATTTTGTTCAGTATTTTGTTTCCTTAGGTTACTTAAATGAAGGTGATATTTTTTCAGTAGGTAATGACTTTCCATATGACTATGATAAAAAGAATGCTCATTATTGGCATAGACGTTATAATTTTAGAAATAATCTTGATTTTAATTTAACAAATACAACAAAGCTTTCCGTCAATTTAGGGGGAAATATAAAGGTTTGGAATAAACCTGAAGATACTTTTACTCAGGAATTGTGGTTTTCTTCTCCTACAGTAATGGCATTTTATCCAGAAGATGCAATAAGACAGTATCCTGATGATGTAATACCATATAATCAAACCGGCACTAGACCAATGATTAATCCAGATCAGGGTGAGGTTCGTTTGAATTGGATGGGAGGACAGGGATTCATCCGTAAAAAAGCAAATGAAATTAACTCAGATTTACGCTTAACACAAGCACTTGATTTTATTACACCAGGACTTTCTGTTTCAGGATTATATTCATATAACAGTCAGGCTATTTATAATAAAACCTATCGTTTAGATCAATATTTTGGATATTATTTGGATCCTATAACACAGAAATGGATGCGTTACACTAATAATGGAGCTGAAGATTTTGATACTCCCCAGCCCCCATTGACAGTTAGTAATTCTGATGATTTGTGGCAAGTGGCACGTTCACACTATTATGAAGGACAATTAAATTATAACCGCCAATTTGAAAAACATAATGTTGGTGTAGTAGGAGTTTTCAGTAGAAGGGAATCGCGTGGAATTAATGATTTTCCACATTACGAAGAAAATTGGGTTGGTAGAGGTACATATAATTTTGATAATCGTTACTTTTTTGAAGCAAGTGTAGCTCATACAGGATCAGAAAAATTTGCACCAGGATTACGTTTTGGAACGTTTCCTGCTTTTGCAGCAGGTTGGATGGTTTCCAATGAAAAATTCTTTTTGCCAATAACTGGTGTTATGAATTCATTTAAAATTAAATATTCATGGGGTAAAGTAGGTAGCGATGCTGGTATAGACAGGTGGCTTTATATCTCAGAGTATGCAGAAGAAGATGCTTCTGTAGGATTTGGATACCCAATGCAATATTATCCATATATAAAGGAGGGACAAATACCTGTTACAGATGCTACATGGGAAGAAGCTATAAAGCAAAACCTAGGGTTTGAAATGGCTTTCTTTAAAAGTTTGATATCAATAAACGTAGACTTGTTTAATGAGAGAAGAAAAAATATGCTGCAACAAAGAATGTCTGTACCTAGTTATGTTGGAGTTAGTGAAATACGAGGTAACCTTGGAGAAACAAAAAGTCATGGTATTGAGATAGATGTTTCGTTGTATAAGCAATTAGGAAACGGATTAGGACTTCTTTTTGACGGTAATCTGTCTATGTCCGAGAATAGAGTGGTTTATTACGATGAACCTGAGAAAACGCCATTTAACTTGAGAGCAGAAGGTAAGCCTGTAGATATAGGAAGACGTATTGGTAGTTATACTCCGGGTACAGGTTTGGTAGACCAAGGATTTTATCAGGATTTTGATGAATTGTTTATATGGCCATTAGCAACAGGAGGAAGCCCAATTGAAGGAGATTTAAAATTTATGGACTTTAATGGAGATGGAAGTGTTGATAAACAGGATTGGGTAGTTGCTAAAGCACCTACAGTACCTAATGTAACATGGAATGCTAAACTAGGATTAACTTATAAAAAATGGTATGGAGATGTTTCGTTTTATGGAATCAGTGCAGTGCAAACTCCAATGAGACAAGGAGGAATGTTTTATTTGTATCCATTTTCACAAAATAAACATAATGCATATACAGCACATGCAAATCACTGGACTCCAACCAATACAAACCCGGAATTTCCATCAGTTCATACGGAAGCAACAAATCAATATAATTACCAGATCAGTAATTATTCAATGATAGATGGTCAATATGTTCGTTTACGAAATGCTAGAATTGGTTATAATTTAGAAATTCCAGCCTTGAAAACAATAGGTGTAAAGAACATGAGTCTTGCTCTTGTTGGAACTAATTTATATACATGGAAAAAACGTAGTTGGGGAGGAGACCCGGAAGGATTCAATTACGGGGTTGATTTTGGAGCTTATCCGCAAACCAAAAGATATACGTTAGAGCTAAATGTGACATTTTAATTCGAAAAACCGATTCGTATGAAAAAGATATTTTTGATAATGTTCTCAGCAATCACACTGTTTGGTTGTGAGGATTATCTCGATAAAGTTCAGGATTCAGCTGGACTAGATTCAGATGCGGTATATACAGATTATTCAAACTTTAGAAAGTTTGAAGACAGGATGTATAAAGACTTGAATAATTATATCTCTGCAGGAGATTATTCATACATTGCTGCTTTATGTGATGAAGGGTATTTAGGACCAGGATGGGAAACTATGCCTATTGCACAAAGTGGGGACTGGATTCGTTCATATAACACAGGTCAAGCTCTTCAGTTTTATGGAGTTTGGAATAGTTGGGAAAGTATTCGTATTGCTAATTTAGTATTGGAAAACCTGCACCAATTAGAAGGAGTTGCTACTGAGAATCAGATTAAACAGTTAAAAGGACAGGCTCATTTTATGCGAGCATGGTATTATTATGAATTCCTTAAACGTCAAGGTGGAATGCCATATATTACAAAGGCATTTAAGGGAACGGATAATTTTGCGTTGTCTCGTTTAAGTTACCATGAAACAGCACTTAATATTGCTGCAGATTGTGATTCAGCAATTACTTTATTACCTGCAAAATGGGATGATGCAAACATGGGACGACCAACTGTAGGATCTGCCATGGCTTTAAAGGCTTCAACTTTCTTATTTGATGCCAGCCCAAGCAATAATCCGGAAGGTGATGCGAGTAAGTGGGAAGCAGCAGCAACAGCTGCATGGAATGTGATTAATATGGCACAATCTACAGGTAGATATAAATTACTACAAAGCAACGATGTCGATCACGTAACTTATACAACACCTTCAGGTGTGAAAACCATAGAATATGCTAGTGGTTTTGATAGTATTTTTATGTATCAACCCTATAATGATGAAATTCTTTGGGAGAATTTTGCAGCAAGTACTGATGGTGGTATGTATGCAGTTTTTACAACTCCAAGTTTGAATGCCGGGGGAGTAATTCAGGGTTTTAGTCCTTCTGCAAACTTTGTCGATCTGTTTGAAACAAATCGCGGATTAGCGATTGAGGACGATCAGGATTTTGATAATCAGGATCCATTTATAGATCGTGATCCCCGCTTTTATCAATCTATTATTTTTAATGGTGAAAGATGGACTAGCCAGACGGATAGATATATGGAATTGTTCAATGGAGGGAATGAGCGTAAAAGTGCAGAACATAATTCTTACTCAGGTTTTCTGGCTCGTAAGTTTTGGGCAAAAAATATAGACCAGTGGTCGGGAACTAGTGCTCCATTTACACATGTGATTTACTTTCGTTTAGCAGAAATGTATTTACAATATGCAGAAGCTGCAAATGAGCTTGGAGGACCTAATTATAAGTTAGGTGGTGCAAACTTAAGTGCAGTTGAAGCAGTAAACATTGTTCGGGCAAGAGTGGGTATGCCACCTGTTAATAGTATCTATTTGGAAGATGCAGGTTCGTTTAGAGAACGAATTAAAAATGAACGTGCCGTAGAGTTTTATCTTGAAGGAAAACGTTTTTTTGATCTTTCACGCTGGGGCGATGCGCATAAAGCTGAACATCGCGAATTATACGCTTTGGATTTTCAAGCAGATGCAGGTAGTCCAACTGGTTATATAATTACTCGATCTACTACTCCGTTTTTTACATTAACATTCAATCAAAAGCATTATAGATGGCCAATTCCACTAGAGGATGCTTTAATGTTTGAAGAATTTGAACAAAATCCAGGGTGGTAAATAACAATCTGATATATAGATCTGAAATGTAATATAGAAGATTACAATTTTAGGATATTCAGTTTAAAAGATTAGGAATATGGAAAAAAAATATATTAATAAACTCTTGATTCTGTGTGTTATTGTGCTGGTGCAATATGCAACAGCAGTTGCGCAGAAAGGAGAGGTGCCAACATCATTGGTTACTGCAAAAATATTGGATGATAATAATAATCCAGTAACAAATATTGTAGTAACATCATTTGTAGCGAAAAATAAGGCAGTTACTGATGTAGATGGTAAATTTAAAATTAATGTAGCTGCAGGTTCTACCGATCATTTATATATAGCTGCACGTGGATATAAACCTTTGGTTATAAAAATAGAAAACGGCTTATTAAACGATAGTTTGTTAAAGTTGAAACCTGAGCTTATTATTGATGGTGAAAGAGAATTAGAATTCCCTTATCAAAAAATGACCATGGATCGCTCCGTTTCTTCTTCTACTTATGTTTCAGGGGAAGAGTTGTCTACATATCCAACAACTGTTTTTTTAGAAGCACTAAGTGGTAGGGTTCCCGGAATGGTAGTTGAGCAAAATAGTGCAACGCCAGGTGCTGAAAGTATTTTTGTTTCAGTCAGGGGGGTAGCTGCTTCTACCTATATTGATGGTGTTTTAAGGGATGCTTCTGATCTTTCGGTTGACGAAGTTGAAGGTGTTCATGTAATAAGAGATTTGGCAGGAAGAGCAATACTTGGTTTAAGTGGTACAAATCCTGTTATTTGGATTACAACTAAAAAGGGTATATCCTATAAACATGAAATAAATGCATCTGCTAGTGTTGGAATTAATACTCCTGTTGGTTTGCCAGAATATCTGGATGCCTATGATTATGCTACTTTAGTTAATGAGGGACGGAATAATGACGGTTTAAGTTCAATATATTCTTCTGCAGTATTGGATGCGTATAAAAATAATACTGATCCAATAAAGTATCCTAATATTGATTATCAGGATGAATATGTAAAAAAACGTTCTATGTTTCGCAAAGCAAATGTAAACTTCAGAGGTGGAGATGAAAATGTGAACTATTTTTCTATGCTTGACTACATTGGAACAGATGGACTTGAGGCAGTTGGTCAAGATATGAAGTATAACCGGTATAAGATTAGAGGTAATGTAAATATCAGGATGAATGACTGGTTGAAAATGAATGTAAATTTATCTGCAGTATATGGAAAAAGGAAGTATGCAAATGATGGATCTGGTGCCGAACCATATGATATGTTTTATGATATGTTTAACATGCCATCAAATGCGCATCCTATTTCATATGAAGATAAGCTAATAATAAGCGATAACTATCCAACGAATATTACAAATGAATTAAAATATTCCGGATATGCAGAAAGTGCTCAGTTTAATACCCAGAATAGTGCTGATTTAATCATCAATTTAGGTAATGTGTTAAAAGGATTAACGTTTAAGACATCTGCTGCATTTGATGTAAATAATATGATTACTAACAATAAAGGAGGTACTGCTGATTTATTTCGCCTGATTGATAACAACGGAGAACTTGATGTGGAGAGAATTGTTGAAGCGCAAGTTGATCCTAATTTATCGGAAGGTGGAAATAATTACTTGCGTCGTACCTCTGCTAATGGACAGTTTACTTATGATAGAACTTTTGACAAGCATGCTTTAACAATGAATGCTTCATATTTCCAACTATTAGAAGAGATAAGAAATACAAGTGCAAATTATCAGCCATTAAAAAGACAAGATCTGGGTTTTAGAGCTAATTATGCTTATGATGGTAAATATGTAGCCGAGGTAGATCTTAGTTACACAGGAAGTATGTTTTTGAAAGAAGATAACCGCTTTGATTTATACCCAACATTTGGCGCAGGTTGGATTATGAGCAAGGAAGACTTTTTAGCAGACAGTAGAGTAGTTGATTATCTTAAGTTGTATTCTTCTTATGGCAAAATGGGAATTGAATATGTAGGATTAGCAGGTTTTAATTCTTATTATCTGTTTGAAACACTTTGGCAACAGCAAGGTACATGGGAATCTGGTATTGAGGGGAATAAAGGTAATGCTGTTAATATTTACAATATTATGCAAGCCGGAAGCAGTGATTTTGAATTGCCAGTTGTACAGTTTTTTAATGTAGGAATTCAGAGTAATTTATTTGATAATAAGCTAGCCTTCGAAGCAAATTATTATAGCCGTAAAGAAACCAAACACTTTTCTCTAAAACAGTATGAAACACCATCTTTATATGGTGGATATGATTTCTTACCAGCATCAAATTTTGGTGAAAGAAAATATTGGGGTATAGACGGATTGATTCAATATTCTGATAAAATAGGAGATTTCAAGTATTCGATAGGTGCCAATGCAACTTACAATAGAGGTAAAATTGTAGTGATAGATGAACCTTTGGCATTAGAAGAATATCGCAAAATGTCAGGTAAAGAAATGGATAATATTTGGGGGTTGCAGTCTGAAGGATTATTTCAGTCGGAAGAAGAAATTGAATCCAGAGTTGTCTCTCAAAGTTGGGGAGCACTACAGCCTGGAGATATAAAATATTCTGATTATAATAATGATAATGTTGTAGATGAAAAGGATAGGCATGATTTAGGAGAGCATTCTCCTCGTATTTATTATGGTGTTAACCTTGCATTGGAGTATAAAGGAGTAGGACTAAAGGTTATAGGAACAGGTCGAATGGATGGTAAAATGTCTTATCTTAATTCACCGTATTTTACTGTTATGGGTACAAGTAGCAACTATACTAAACCTATGCTTGACAGGTATCCTTATACAAATGATTATCCCAGATTAACAGTTCAATCAACTAATAACTATCAGAGTTCATCTTATTGGTTAAAGGATGCATCTTATTTTATGTTGAAGAATATTGAGCTAAGTTATACTTTGCCTAAAATATCTTCACGTAAAATATTGATGGATGAATTTAAAATATTCGTTCAAGGTAAGAATTTATTCACTGTTTCAGATTTGACAAAATATGGTTTACATCCAGAAAACTTATACGCTGGAATTTCTGGTTATCCATTGTTAAGGACTGTTACTGTAGGATTTACATGCAAATTTTAAATATAAAATTAAATACATGAAGCAATTAAAATTCATAATAATAGCAGTAGTTATGGTTTTGCTTATGGGGGCTTGTGAATATTTAGATCCAAGACCTATCCAAGACCAAACTAGCGAAGACTTGTGGAGCCATGCAACTTATGGTGAAGGTATCTTGACTACAGCCTATGCTGATTTAAATGCATATTATCCTATATATGAATCATATTTTACAGATAATGCTGTGGCAAAAACACCCGGTACAAATCAACTGGCTCTTGGTTCATGGACTGTTCAGAATAATAGCATTGGAAATTGGGAGAATTGTTATAAGAACATAAGGTACCTTAATTTATTTATTGAAAATGCTAAGGATCTTATTTATAAAGTATCAGATTCATATAAGGATTCAGTTTTAAATGTTCATAGGATGGGGGAAGCCTATTTTTTAAGGGCGTGGTATCAATGGCAATTACTACGTACTTATGGTGGTTATGCAAGCGATGAAACAGAAGCCTTAGGTGTTCCAATTGTTACTTGGGTAATGGATCAGAACGAAGACCTGGATATACCCAGAGATACTTATGAAGATTGTGTTCAACAAATAGCAGAAGATTGTGATTCCGCAATTAAGGTGTTGCCGAATGATTATTTGACAGGAGCTGATGAGTATACAGGATTAATGAATCGTGGTAGAGGATCTGCATTGGCTGCTATGGCTTTAAAAGCACGAGCATATTTGTATGCAGCAAGTCCTGCATATTCAACTTATGATCAGGCAAAATGGCAAAGAGCAGCAGAGGCAGCTGCTGCTGCAATCAATGCAGCAGGTGGTTTATCTGATTTGGATGATTTTGGAAACTTTAATGAAGCAACAAGCTCTGATTATATTTGGATTTATCCTACATGGACAGGTAATTGGATGGAATCTACTTATTATCCACCTTCAATATATGGAAACGGGGAATGTAATCCTTCACAAGAGTTAGTTGATGCTTTTCCATCTTCGGATGGCTATCCTTTATCCGAGAGTGGGACTTACAACTCATCACGACCATATAATAATAGGGATGGTCGCTTTGAAAGATTTATATTCTTTAATCAGGATTTATATAATGATACTTATATCGAGACTGTTGAGGGAGGTGCAGATGCACCTGGTGGTTTAAGTGTAGAAGGTACACGTACAGGTTACTACATGAAAAAATTGTTGAGTAAAGATGTTCGTCTCACTCCAGGCGATGTAACAACAGATGTACATTTTTATGTTTTTCTTGGCAAAAATGAATTATATATGAATTTTGCCGAAGCTGCAAATGAGGCTTATGGTCCTACTGATGAAAGTTATGGTTTTTCAGCTTTACAAGCCATTCAAAAAATTAGAAAAAGAGCAGGAATAGATTCTAATCCTTCAAGTGAAGAGTATGAGGATGAATATTTAGATCAAGTAGCAAGCTTAGGTACAGATGAGTTTAGAGAACTGATAAAAAATGAACGAAGGATCGAGTTGTGTTTTGAAGGACATCGTTTTTGGGATATCAGAAGATGGAATGAACCTTTGAACCATAGTGTAAGTGGAGTTAAAATTACATTTTCAGATGAACCATTGGAACAGGAAGAATTTAATATAGCATTAAGTTCTGTTGCGTCAACAGATTTTGTGTCATCATGGGAAGATGTAAATAGCATTAAAGATGGTTTTGAACCAGAGAATTCAGCTGATCATAATCATGGTATTTATGGAAATTGGGATAGCAGTGGTGAAAAGAGATATATTCAGTATGAATTTCCGGAATACCTAACCTCCGAAGGTACTAGCAATGTTTATACAATTAGTCAGTCAAATGTATATTGGTTTACAGATGGAGGTGGAATTTTATTACCTGATGAAGTATCTATTGAATATTGGAATGAAGAAAGTAATGCATGGGAAGAAGTTAAGAACTATAGCGCTTATGGTAAAACTGCTGACGAATGGAATGTGACTACTTTTGATGCCGTTGAAACAAGTAAAATAAGGCTTTATATGAAGAGCAATAGCGAATCAACCGGTGTAATTGAGTGGCAAGTAATGGGCATCCAGACAAGTCCTGCTAACTACAGTTATAAATATGAAACAGTAGAATCGCATATATATCAAGATTACATGAGATATATACCAGTTCCATATACTCAAACATTGATAATGAAGAACCTGAAACAAAATAGAGGTTGGTAACAGGTCAAATATAGATTAAACACAAAAAATTATTTATTATGAGATATATTATTTTATTCCTGTTGTTAGTATGCGTTTTGTCTGGTTGTTATGATGAATATAGACTTGATTATCCATATTCCACAGTAGCATTTTCTAATGCAACCGGAGGAATGGATATTGAAGGTGTTTTGGCGCGTACTGTAGTTAAAGATGAGGGTATGAAACTGGATATTGGAGTGTATTTAGGTGGAATATTAGAAAATAACTCCAATAGGTGGGTTGAATATGAAATAGACGAGAGTATTTTGGATGGAACTGACTTTGAATTATTACCTTCAAATTACTACACATTAAGCAATACAGAAAAATTTGAAATACCATCAGGGGATTATATTGGTCGAGTAACCTTATCTCTTGATTCTGCAGCTTTTGTTAATGATACTAAGGCTTTGGAATATAAATATGCATTGCCAATAAGATTAATCAGGACATCTGAAGACTCAATACTTTCAACTAAAAGCACGCAGATATTAACATTAAAGTACATCAATCATTATGAAGGTTTTTATAATCATAAGGGGTCTTTTACGACTTATAGCAGTAGTGATGAGGAACTAAATGCAGGCTCATTTGAAAATGTAATAACCGCAAGTACATATGACTTAGATACCATTTTAATTAATGGATTACTTAATGGTATAGGTGAGGATTATATGGCTAAATTAATGGTTGATCAGTCCAATTCCATTTATATGGAGTATGTGCCTAAGGTTCCAGAAATGATTGTTGAAGAAAATGTTGCCTTATCAAGTACATCTACTACGTCATCTGTTTCAGATTGGGAAAATCTTGACGCCATTCATGATGGACAGGAACCTTCTAATTCAGAAACAAAGAGCGAAGGGGGAGCATATGGAAACTGGCCAAATGCAGAAACATGGAACTGGGTGCAATATGATTTTCCTCAGTATTATGAAATATCTAAATCAGAAGTTTATTGGTGGACTGATAATGGAGGAATATTGATCCCATATAACTCATATGTTGAATACTGGGATTCAGAAACTGAAGAATGGAAATTGTTGTCAGATCCGGTAATAAATGGTGAGGTTGTGCCTGCTGAGGATTATGGTAATAAAGAAAAGTTTTCAGGAGATACTCCTGCTTTGGGAGGAGAGAAGGATATGTTTAACGTTACAACATTTAAACCTGTGATAACTGATAAAATAAGATTACATTTTATAGCTGTAGAATCTCAAGGAATTCACGAATGGAAAGTTTGGGGTATTAAATCTAAGCTGTCCGGATATGAACAAGAACCGATAGAGAAAATTACGATGTTAGATGGTAATTCATTTGATAAAGAAAGTAATACATTTAATTTGAATTACAGAATTAATTATATCGGCAAAGATCATTATACAGATGTTTCTTCTTCAATGGTATGGAGAAATAGGATTAGAGATGGAGTAAATGAATGGAGACGTTAGTCATTTATTTGCAGAGACAAGTATTGATGATGAGGTGTTATATGTAGGTAGAGCACCTGAATTATCTGCAGGAAGTGAATATACAATCAGAATTGGATATAGAGATACGAGTGATGAAAGTAAATTTATACGTATGTATATAAACATCACACTAGAATAATATAAATCTATGACAGTAATTACTAAGCATAAGTCGGCAAATGCCGGCTTATGCCATATTATTTTATTTGTTTTTCTAATCGTTTTTTCCGGATTATTATCGGGTTGCGATGGAGGAGAAAAAATACAGGATGTTGTAACCGGAGAAGATTCAGAAGATGATGACTCAGGATATGATAATGAGAATACTGAAGGTGTTGTAATATTAACAGAATCTGATATTGCTGATTTTGATAAGTTTTATAAGCCAGCTGAATTTGCAGATATGAATATGCTAAGAAGTGATAGTAAATGGTCCTTTGTCAGGAGCAGACAATCTGATCACTTTTTTGTGTTTTGGGAAGAAGGGTTTGGAGATGATCCCAATGCAGCTTCTGTACCTGAAGCATTAAGAGTTGATATTGACGATTTATTAGAAAAGGCAGAAGAATTTTATGATATAAATGTGAATACTTTAGGCTTTGCAACAATTGGACATGGAGTTTCAAACCTGGATAAATATAAGATGGAGATTTATCTGCTGTACCAAGCAGAATGGCTTGCTACTGGTAGTGGATATGATGATGTGATAGGCGCTTTATGGGTAAATCCAGGTACATGTAAACCTGTCGGATCTACTATAGCTCATGAGATAGGTCATAGCTTTCAGTATCAAACCTATTCTGATTTATTAAACTATAATGGCATTACTAACGATTTTAATCGTGGATTCAGATATGGTTATGGTGGAAATGGCGGAAATGCCTTTTGGGAACAGTGTGCCCAATGGCAATCATTTCAAAGCTACCCAGATGAAGCTTTTACTTCATATAACTTTGATGAGTACATGACTAATTATCATCGTCATTTTTGTCATGAAATGCAACGTTATGCCAGTTATTGGCTGCAGTATTACTGGACAGAGAAACATGGCATTGACTATATTGGAAAGATTTGGAGAGCATCCATGGGTCCTGAAGATCCTATTGAAACGTATATGCGTTTAAATAGTCTGACTGTTGAGGAGATGAACGCAGAACTTTATGATGCTGCATCCAAAATGGTTACCTGGGATTTGGATGCCATTCGCAGCATAGGAGCCAATTATATTGGGAAATATTCATATAAATTTTATCAAAATGAAGATGGATATTATCAGGTGGCTTATAGTAAATGTCCGGGATCAACAGGATATAATGTGATACCTTTGAATGTTCCGAAAGCAGGTACAGTAGTAAGTACATCTTTTGTTGCATTAACTCCGGGATCAGCATTAGCAGCAAAGGATCCGGGACAATATAATGTTGGTGAAAATGTTTTAACAACTACGATTTACAACAATACATCGCAAACCAGAGCCGGTTACAGATACGGTTATGTGGCTTTATTAAATGATGGAACCCGGGTATATGGTGAGATGAATAGTAAAGTTTCAGATGATATTGAGTTTACCATACCTGAAAATTGTGAGAATCTTTGGCTGGTAGTATTAGGTGCACCAACCACTTACAAATCTCATCCGTGGGATGATGATGAATCCAATGATGACCAATGGCCTTATAAAGTTAGATTTACCAATACAGATCTTTTGGGTAATATAACAATTGATGAAAATGCAACACCAGAAAATATGACGTTGACATACGATGTTTCTTTTGATGTTTCAGATGCATATACAGGTACAACTGTTAACCTTTATAGCAACGGAGATATATCAAAAATAGCACAGGCTTTTGTGATGCAACCATCTGCAATTTCAGGTATCGTATTAGATGCCAACTCAACACCTCAGGAAGGAAAAATTGCTTTTGCCGCTGTGGAATCTTCAGGATCACTTAAGTATGAAACATCAGCAAATGGTTATGGATTTTGGTATGCTGGTAATGGTGATGTTATATCATGGGGTGAAAATAACGACAGTAAGATTTTTACAGAACTCACATTAAGCAATTTTGAATTTAGTATTGGACAGTATCCCGGTAAATCTGTTTCTGGTGATCAATATACCGTAAAACAGGCATTGGTTTACACCAAAAATGGTTCACAGTATCAGGTTACCTTTGTGTTTAATATTACACTGAATTAGTAGTATAGAACGCTGTTGAAGTGAAAATAACCATATGTTCAAGTTATTTAAACATATGTTACTGTTTTAAAAACATCAAAATCTCAGTTTTGTACACCGGATATTTTGAATAAAGCAGTTTGAAAGAATAATAATATGAAGATTTATAAATTTGGTTTTATTGCGTTAGTGTATATCATAAGTGTACACATCAACATTAAGGCTCAGGAAAAGAGTGCAGACAGAGAAATCTACATTCCACAGGAGTTTAAAGATGCTGATTTTAACAACCCCGCTCATAAATGGAGTTTCTCCAGAAGTAAGCAGTCAGAACACTTTATTTTATTTTGGGAGTCAGGATATGGAGAAAATAATCCTAATTCAGCCGCAGTACCAGAAGAATATCGTGTTGACATAGATGATATGCTCGTTAAGGCAGAAGAATTTTATGAACTAAATATTAATAAACTTCACTTTGCAAATGTTGGTTCAGGAAAATCAAATCTGGATAAATATAAAATCATCATCATGCTTCATTACACTACCGATTGGATGGCATTTGGAGCAGGGTACGATGATGTAATAGGAGCTTTATGGGTGAGTCCGAGCACCTGTAAACCAGTAGGAAGTGTTATTGCGCACGAAATAGGTCATTCTTTTCAGTACCAGGTTTATGCAGATTTATTGGCTAATGGTGATGTGAAAGAAGAATTTACTCGTGGGTTTCGCTATGGTTTTGGAGGAAACGGAGGAAATGGTTTTTGGGAACAAACAGCCCAATGGCAGGCCATGGAATGTTATCCTGAAAATATCTTTAATCAAAGAGATTTGGAAATTTATATTCAGAATTGTCATCGCCATATTTGCCATGAGGATTATCGTTACTCAAGTTATTTTATTCACTTTTTTTGGACTGAAAAACATGGTATAGATATGATAGGTAAGCTTTGGATCAATTCTAAAAAACCGGAAGATCCCATGCAAAGTTATATGAGATTAACCCATACTTCAGTATCCGATTTTAATAATGAAATCTATAATGCTGCTGCTAAAATGGTTACCTGGGACATTGATGGGTTGAGAAAATTGGGTAAAGATCATATTGGTGAACAGGCTTTGCATCCTGAATCTGAAACCAATAATGAATTTACAGTTGATTATAAGCATTGTCCTGGAACAACAGGGTATAATGTGTTAGAACTGGAAATCCCTCATAAAAAATCTGCTGTTTCAGTTGAGTTTACCGGTCTTGTAAATAAGGACGGATTTAATCAAGTTGAAGAAGCTCAAAGAGCCGGATGGCGATATGGTTTTGTTGCTTTGAAAAAGGATGGAACACGGGTTTACGGAAAAATAAATCATAAATCAGAAGATAAGGCAAAGTTTAAAGTTCCTGCAAATTGTTCCAGATTATGGTTTGTGGTTACAGGAGCTCCCAATACTTATGTGCCACATGCCTGGGATGATGATGAGAAAAATGATGATCAATGGCCCTATCATGTAAAATTTAACAATACAAAAATATTATAAGCTAATATTCATTTATTGAGATTAATCCCTTTGAATATGATAAAACCATTTTATATAATCAGTCTTGTTTTACTTATTGTAGCTTGTAAACAGCAAGAAAATACAACAATAAAGGAATATGACAGGAACCCACTTTTACCTGGATATTTTGCTGATCCTACCATTAAAAAGTTTGATGATACCTATTACATCTATTCAACAACAGATGGGGTAAAATTGGCATCAGGTGAACCAACAGTTTGGATATCTAAGGATATGGTAAACTGGTATAATCACGAATTGGATATTGATTTGCCTGAAGGTTTAACCAATTGCTGGGCTCCTGATGTGGTAAAAGGCAACGACGGAAAATATTATTACTACATGGGTAATTGTCAGTTTGGATGTAATATTTATGGCTATATGTCTGATAATCCTATTGGTCCCTGGAGTCCTTTAAATGAAGGAAAACCTGTAATACCTGTTGGTTCCGGAAAAGAGGGCTTGCCGGCTTTGGATGCTCAGTTTATGCTTGATGATGATGGAAAGCTGTATTCTTACTTTGGAACATGGTGTTCCAGTTTTGGAGGTTTAGGTTGGGCCGAAGTAGACGGGGACAATATGTTCACCATGAAACAATCCGGATTGATACCAACAGAGCAATTACCTCAGGTATTTGAAGCTGCTTATCCTTTAAAAAGAAATGGGAAATACATTATAATGTACTCTTCAGGCGATTGCCGTTTGAGTAGTTATGCAGTGCATTACGCTTATGCAGATTCTCCTACTGGTCCGTTTAAATATGGCGCTAACAATCCTATCCTTCAAACCAATGAAGATAAAACGGTAGATTCACCGGGTCATCATTCCATCATTGAAATAGATGGACATACCTATATTCTATATCACCGACACGATAATCCGCACAGTTCAGGAGGGGAATTTCGTCAGGTTTGTATGGATGAAATTGTATTCTCGAATGATACTACAATTGAAAAAATTATACCAACTCATACAGGTGTTAAAGAGTTCAAAAACGTATATGAAAATATCGCCTTTGGTGCTACAGTAGAAGCTTCATCAGCATATCATTTGCAATCAAAAGCCACGGTTTATACACAACAAGCTACCGATTATTTATATAAACCAGCATATATCACAGATGATAATAATGGAACCATGTGGAAAGCCGAAAATTGCACTTTGCCACAATCTGTGACTATTGATCTGGGAGATGAAAAATCAATTGCAAGAATATGTACACAGTTTGAGTATGCAACATATTACTATCAGTATAAAATAGAAGTATCGCAAAATAAAAAGGACTGGACTTTATTTTCAGATCAAACGCATAATCAAACCCCTGGAAGCCCTATGATTGATGATAGTAATGCGACTTGCAGATATATTCGTATTACAATTACAGGAACAGAAAAAACAGGTGTGTTACCCGCTATTTGGAATGTAAAAGTATACGATGAATTATTTGAGACACCAGCTTATAAAAATCGACCGGTAACAGATGCTCATTATGCTGAAGCCAGTAATCAACTAGAGGTTTTATTTGATGCCTCCGATTTAAAATTGGGAGCAATAAGCACTTCAATTGCAAATCAGGAAGCGCTTCATGGTGAATTTGTACCAGTAGGTAATTGTACAATTAAAAAGCATGAAGGAAAGAAAGCCTTATACCTTGATGGGAAAAGCTATCTGGAACTATCAGAAAGTGCAAAAGATAACTTTAACTGGAATGCGCCTTATTCAACAAGTGCCTGGATCTATGCAACAACAGAGAGCATCGGACAATGTATTATTTCATGGAACAGTCGTGAGGATATGTTACAAGCTTCGTATGTTGCTATGATGTATGGTAATGGAAATTTTGGAGCGATAGCTCATGGAGATGGATCTGTGGATGTGGCATTTGAAAACTATCCGGCAGTGAATAAATGGCATCATGTTGCGGTAACATTTGATGGAATGAAAGAGGTGATTTATGTTGATGGACAAAAAGATCAAGAATTTCCAATTAATCTTTTTGTTAGAGCTGATAAAATCAGAATAGGATCATCTGGTTTTGAACCTGAAAATTTTACCGGTTATTTGAATGATGTCAGATTATATAATAAAGCCCTGAATAAAGCAGAAGTTGAAGAATTGTATCAACAGAGCAAAAATTAAAGGTAGGATGAAGTATAACGAGAGAGAAAAATTAAGATCTATGAAATTGACAAAACATAAAAACACCTGTTTATTTGGAGTTGTTGTGCTAGTGGGAATGCTCTTTAATTCAGGTATGATTTTAAGTGCCCAGCAGGATGAAGCTAAAAAGATACCTACTTTAGGTTTGGAAGAGGGTACTACTGTTTATGATACAGATGATTTATCGCTGGAATTGGTAAATGCTTCTCAAACCATTAAAAGTTTAATAAACAAAAAGGAGCATTTTGATTTTACACCAGGTGAAAGGATAGAAAATAGAGCATCAGATGGTTTTTATCATCTTGGAGATATCAATTTTAGAGTAAAAGAGGTAGGTGCTAATGAATATAAAGATTACTCAACTGCAAAACACCGTAATGCTGTAGAGCCAATAAAATGTTCAGAATCAAACTGTCTGTCTGCTGCTAAATTAAATGCCACATTACCTGAAGATTGTCCACTGGAGATTATCAGAATGTGGGTTAAGGAAGACAATCATCTGGCTTTAAAATTTCAGATTAAGAATACTACAGATAACACGATTGAAATAGGGGCCTTAGGGATTCCTGTAATTTTCAATAACAATATTGATGGAAAAACTTTAGATCAGGCACATACCGAAAACGTATTTTTCGACCCATACATAGGTATGGATGCTGGTTACCTTCAAGTAATTCGCCTGCATGGCAATGGAAATCCATTATTGGTTCTCCCCATGAAAAATTCCCCGTTTGAAGCATACAGACCTTTATTGGATGAGCCAACGCCCAGGGGAATTACTTTTGAAGGTTTTCACGAATGGATGATTCATTCTAAAGCCTATGCGAACAAGGAATGGAAAAATGCAACACCCTGGAATAAGCCAACATCGAAGGTTTTAAAACCAGGAGAAAAGTATGAAGTAGGATTACAGTTTGTGTTAGCTTCTTCAGTTAAGGATATTGAAAATACTCTAATCGACAACAATCGTCCTGTGGCTGAGGGAATTCCCGGATACGTATTACCTAAAGATGTGAATGGTAAACTATTCCTGAAGTATCAGAAAGAAATTAAAGAAATTACATGTGAACCTAAAGAAGCTCTTTCGTTTACTTTTTCTAAAACAACGGAGCATGGTTGGAAAGAATATGAAGTAAAAGGGAATCAATGGGGAAGAGCCAGAGCAACTATTATTTATGCTGATGGCTTAAAGCAAACCATCAATTACAAAGTAATTAAGTCGGAGACTGAGGTAGTTGCTGATAATGGCCATTTTTTAACAACAGAACAATGGTTTGATGATGAGGATGATTTGTTTCACCGTGCTCCCTCAGCAATTACCTACGATTACGAAACAAAAAAACAGGTAACACAAGATAGTCGCTCATGGATTGCCGGATTAAGTGATGAAGGTGGAGCTGGTGCATGGTTAAATGCCGTGATGAAACAGTTGGTTTTACCTGATCCTGCAGAGGTGGCAAAAATGGAATCGTTTATTCACCAAACCATGTGGGGAGGTATACAATTTAAGGACGGAGCTCGTAAATATGGGGTTCGTAAAAGTGTGTTTTATTATGAACCGGATTCTATGCCCAAAGGTACTTATAATGATTCTATAAATTATAAAACCTGGGCAGCATGGAGTAAAGAGGCTTCTGAAGATGTTGGTCGTTCTTATAATTATCCGCACGTTGCCGCAGCTTATTGGGTGATGTATCGTTTAGGCAGGTATTATAATGGTCTGGTAAAACAGGAAGGTTGGGATTGGTATTTAAACCAGGCTTACTATACAACCATGGCTATGGTTGAGCAGGCTCCGCATTATGCACAGTTCGGACAAATGGAAGGAAGTGTGTTTTTATTGATATTGAAAGATTTACAAAAAGAAGGTTTAAATGAGATGGCAGCCAGGTTAGAGGATGCTATGAAAAAACGGGCAGAACATTGGGCTTCTTTGAATTATCCGTTTGGAAGTGAAATGCCATGGGATTCAACCGGGCAGGAAGAAGTTTATATATGGTCGCGCTATTTTGGTTTTTCAGACAAAGCAGCTGTTACTTTAAATGCCATCTTAGCTTATATGCCAACAATCCCACATTGGGCATATAATGGAAATGCACGTCGTTATTGGGATTTCTGGTTTGGAGGTAAACTTTCCAGAGTAGAACGTCAGATTCATCATTACGGATCTGCTTTAAATGCGATTCCGGTTTTAAATGAATATAAACTAAATCCAGATGACTTTTATCTGCTAAAAGTTGGATATGGCGGAGTTATGGGAGCAATTGCAAATATTACAGAAGATGGATTTGCACCTTGTGCTTTTCATTCCTTCCCATCCACCTTAAAAAATGATGGAATTTCAGGAGATTACGGAACCGGATTTTATGGATATGCAGTGAATACCTCTTCGTATTTAATTCATCATAAAGAGTTTGGTTGGCTGGCCTTTGGTGGAAATGTTTCAGAAGAAGGTGACTGGATTAAAACAGATCTTACCACAGCTGCCAAATCGAAGTTTTATATCGCTGAGCAAAATTTATGGTTAACATTGGATGCAGGTCAGTTTCAAACTGTGAAATACAATGCCTCAACAAATGAAATTAGCATAGTTTTTGCTAAGAAAAGCGAATTTAATACAACTGCTTATTTAAATATTGCAGATTTTGGAACTAATACCCCTTCTTATATCGTCAAAGGATATAAAAAAGACGAAAAGGGGACCTATGAAATAAAGTTAAAAAATAAGCCTGTTGAGCTTGTGTTAATTAAAGAATAAATCAGGTTATGAAAAAATCAATTTATATTACATTTATTATCAGTGTTTTACTGGTCTGGAGATGTACGAAGTCTACAGATAAGAAAGAAAAAATGGAACAGGTACCTTTTACTCAGGTGCATTTAAATGACTCGTTTTGGGCACCCAAAATTGAAGTAAACAGAACCGTTTCAATTCCTTCGGCCTTTAAAAAGTCCGAAGAAACCGGGCGCATGGATAATTTTGCTGTAGCTGGTGGCTTATTAGATAAAGAACATCAGGGAGATTTTCCGTTTGATGATACCGACGTGTATAAGATTCTGGAAGGAGCTTCATACGCATTGGCAGTTAAACCTGATAGTGATTTGGATCTGTATTTAGATAGTTTAATTTATTTGATAGGAGAAGCACAGGAAGATGATGGGTATTTAACGACTTGTGTTACCAATAAATGCGATCGTTTAAGAGGATGGTACGGCAAAGGCAGATGGGATAAATTAAATAGTCACGAATTGTATAATTCTGGTCACCTTTATGAGGCTGCAGTGGCTCATTATTTGGCTACAGGAAAAAGAAGTCTGCTTGATATCGCTATTAAAAATGCAGATTTAGTTTATAAAGTATTCGGACCGAATGAAGGTCAGAAGCATGTTCCATCGGGTCACCCGATTATAGAAATGGCATTAGTAAAACTTTACAATGTTACAAACGATCAGAAATATCTTGAATTGGCTCGTTATTTCATCGATGAAACAGGGCGAGGAACAGATGGACATAAGCTGAATGCATACAGTCAGGATCATATGCCTATCGTAGATCAGGAAGAAGCTGTAGGACATGCGGTTCGTTTAGGGTACTTGTATTCAGGAGTTACCGATGTGGCTTCATTAATGCATGATCAGCAACTAATGGATGCCAGTAAACGAGTATGGGAAAATATTGTATCCAAAAAATTATACATTACCGGAGGAATCGGTCAAAGAGCACAGGGAGAAGGTTTTGGTCCTAATTATGAGTTAAATAACATGACTTCCTATTGCGAAACCTGTGCATCAATATCTAATGTTTATTGGAATTATCGTTTGTTTTTGCACGAAGGAAACTCAAAATACTATGATGTATTGGAAAGAACATTGTACAATGGATTAATATCGGGAGTTTCACTGAGCGGAGATCATTTTTTCTATGATAATCCTTTAGAATCTGCTCATAATCATGAGCGTGCACCTTGGTTTGGATGTGCTTGTTGCCCGGGTAATATTACACGTTTTATGGCTTCTGTTCCTGGATATATTTATACAAAGTCGAAAGATGCCGTTTATGTAAATTTATATGCAGGAGGAACAGCTTCGATTCCAGTAGGAAAAGATACTTTGAAATTAACTCAGAATACTTTATATCCTTGGGGAGGAGATGTAAATATTTCAGTTCAAAGCAATGTAAGTAGTAAATTCAAATTAAAAATCCGTATTCCGGGTTGGGTTAAAAATAAGGTGGTTCCATCTGATCTATACCATTTTGTAAATCAAATGGATTCTACCTATACCATTAAGGTAAATCAGGAAAGTATAGAATGGGTTGAGGAGAATGGATATGCTGTTTTATCACATAACTGGAAAGAGGGAGATGTAATCGATATTCATTTTCCTATGGAAGCCAGAAAAGTGGTTGCCAATGATAAAGTTGCTTATGATAAAGGTAAGATTGCTTTTCAGAGAGGACCTGTGGTTTTTTGTTTTGAAGACAAAGACAATAATAACGAATATGTTTTCGATAAATATGTTGATTCAGGTGTGGATGTTAAAACTAGTTTTGAAGAAAACCTGTTGGGTGGTGTAGTAACTTTAAGTATGAAGGGGAAAATTAAAACAAAAGGTGAAAAAAATAATGATGAAACCATCATGCTTAAAGCAATTCCTTACTATGCATGGAATAACCGTGGTACTGCCAGTATGAAGGTATGGATGCCTTACATTTCAGAGGCTGCCACGGTTATTGATTCAACAGAGCTGGCTATGCAGGCAAATGCAAGCGCATCAACTGATTGGGCTCCCGGATTAAACGATGGCTTTAATCCTTCAAGTTCATCAGATACCGATAAATCCTATTTTTACTGGTGGTTAAAAGATGGATCAGAAGAATGGGTTCAGTATGATTTTGATAAGTCAGTGACTATTTCATCTTCTTCTGTATACTGGTTAAATCTTGATCATTATGATGTGAATTACAGAGTTCCTGAATCATATCAAATCAGTTACCAGACAGCAAAAGGCAATTGGGTTGAAGTACAAAATCACTCAGCCTATGAATCAAAATTGGATCAATACAATACAGTTTCCTTTGATCCGGTAAAAACCAAAGCGATAAGAATTACAGCTAAGATTCAGAAAGGTTTTTCCGCCGGAATTTTAGAATGGAAGTTAAATCAATAATTAGATTATGAATTAATAATAACTCCCTTTTAGGGAGGATAGAAAGCAGGATCAGATGGAACTCCTCAAATTTAGTTATTTCCCATTGGGATACCGATTAAATTTGGCGAGTTCCATCTGGCATTAAAAATTAAAATATAAACGGATGAAACATTTTCTTTTAGGATTTTTTATTTATTTGATCACTTGTGGTGTTAGTACTGGGCAGGTAACACCAGCAGACTATGAAAGAGCTGATACGCTGTATAAGTTTAGCGGATTGGTATATGGGGATGTACATAGAGTACAATGGATTGAGCAAAGCCATTTTTTTTGGTATGAAGTTCAAACCAAGAGAGGAACAGAGTATAAAATTGTGGATTCCGAAAAACAAAAAGTTAATCCATTATTTAACCAGGAAAAGTTTGTAAAAAGCCTTGGGGAGGTTGTTGGTAAGCAGATCGAACCTTATAAATATAGGTTGGGTAACCTTTCTGTAAACAAACAGTTGAATGAGCTGAATTTTGAATACAACAGTAAGCGTTTAAAATGCAGCTTAAAGAAATATTCAATTATTGTATTGGGCGATGTTGAAACAGCATCTGAAAGACATTGGGGCTGGACTGATGGTATTTATGATTTTGATCCGTTTTATTCACCGGATTCTGCTTATGTAGCCTATATTAAAAACTATAATGTTTACGTAAAAGAGCTTGCCACAAATAGCGAGTATCAGTTAAGTACAGATGGTTCTATTGGTGAGTTTTACTCTGGAGAGATTCACTGGTCGCCAGATTCTAAAAAGATTGCTGCACTTAGAATTCGTGATAATGAAAAGCACTATATTCATTTGATAGAATCTTCTCCTAAAGACAGGTTAGAACCAAAACTTTTAAAGCGCGAGTACTTAAAGCCCGGCGATGCTTTACCAATTGCCAAACCTTGTTTATTTAATGTTGAAAATAAGGAGCAAATACCTGTTGATAGTAAACCATTTGAGAATCAGTTTTCACTTGAAAAATTACGATGGAACAAGGATAGTCAGTTATTTACTTTTGAATTTAATCAGCGAGGTCATCAGGTTTATCAGGTGGTAAAGGTTAATGCCAGCACTGGAGCATATTCTGTACTAATTGATGAGCAATCAAAAACATTTATTGATTATAGTGGAAAATATTTCCGATATGATTTAAAAGACAAAAATCAAATCATCTGGGCCTCTGAACGCGATGGATGGAATCATCTTTACCTAATCGACGGAATCTCTGGTAAGGTTATCAACCAAATTACTAAAGGTCAGTGGGTAGTAAGAGGAGTTGAGTTTGTGGATGATAAAAACCAATCCCTTATATTTAAAGGAAGTGGAATGAATAACGATGAGGATCCTTATTTTATTCACTATTATAAAATTAATTTAGATGGAACTAATCTGGTTGATTTAACTCCTGAAAAAATGAATCATCAGGCCGTATTTTCAGCTGATTATAAATGGTTTGTAGATACTTACTCAAAAGTAGATGAAGCTCCGGTTACGCTTGTGAGAAACACTGCAGATTCTGGTAAAAAGCAAATTCTTGAGACTGCGAATGCTGAAGCGTTATTGGCAAGTGATTATCGTTATCCAGAGGTTTTTGTAGCAAAAGCAAGAGATGGAAAAACCGATATATGGGGAAATATTTATTATCCAACCAATTTTGATCCTAACAAAAAGTATCCTGTTATTGAGTATATATATGCCGGTCCACAGGCTGCTTATACGCAAAAATCCTTTAGAGCATATAATTATGCTTTTTCAGGTTTAGCTGAGCTAGGTTTTATTATTGTTCAGATGGATGCGATGGGAACTTCATACAGATCTAAGGCATTTCATGATGTGTGTTTTAAAAATCTTAAGGATGCCGGATTTCCTGATCGAATAAAATGGATCAAAGCCGCAGCTAAAACACATTCTTTTATGGATACCACAAGGGTAGGTATTTTTGGAGGATCTGCAGGTGGACAGAATTCTACAGCAGCTGTTTTATTTCATCCTGAATTTTATAAAGCTGCAGTTTCTTCATGCGGATGTCACGATAACCGAATGGATAAAATGTGGTGGAATGAGCAATGGATGGGCTTCCCTATCGGAAAGCATTATGAGGAATGTTCAAATATTGTTAATGCATATCGATTAAAGGGACATTTAATGTTAATTCTTGGAGAGTTGGATGATAATGTAGATCCTTCATCAACCATGCAGTTAGCTGATGCATTGATAAAAGCAAATAAAGATTTTGAATTGGTTGTTTTACCAGGATTACCTCATACACTGGGAGGTAAATTTGGTGAGCAAAAACGAAGAGATTTTTTTGTAGAGTGTTTCTATAAACAATTTGCTCCGGAAAGAAATAGTAAGTAGTCTGAAGTATATAGTTAGCAGTCATAAGCTGATGCGAGATTGTATTATGCTGGTGCGAGATTGCATCTCGTACCTCTTTAATTAGAAATTAAATGAAACAGTATTGTTAGTTTTATTAATAATAAAGAAGGTCCAAGTTAGAAACTTGAACCAGACTACATGCTAAGTATCTTACAGTTAACAGTAGGCAATCATATGCTGGTGCGAGATTGTATCTCGTACCCTTTGAATTTTTAATTGAATGATACAATGTTGGTTAGTTAAATAAATTTTAATGAAGGTCCAAGTTGTAAACTTGAACCAGGACATATACTAAGTAGTCTTCAGTTGACTAAGTACTGAAAACTGAGTACTACTAAATAAACATATTATAAAAGAATAAAAATGAATATCAAAAAATCAATCATATCTATCTTATTGTTTTGTTGCTGTTTCTTTATTATTTCAGCACAAAACACTTCTATTGAAACTCCTGCTATTACAGCTCCTCCTGCAAAATTAAAGTTAGATCCGTTTTACAAAAAGTATATGGATGCTAATGGAATACCAGTGGTTAGCTCATGGAGAGTGCCGGATGCTGCTTTAATAAAAGCATGGGAGATTGTGTATTTTATGACTAAAGATTTACCAAAGGAAGTCTTAAAGTCAATGATTAAGAACGATGCTCGTATGGCTGTAATGGCAAGATATGAGGGAACGACTGATCTTCCGGAACAAAAAGAGTTGGCCAATGATACAACTATCAACTGGGATGTTCGTGCTCGAGGACTGGGAGGTGACTTAAATGCACCGCTTTCTTCATGTGCAGAAGAAAACCTTTTGTGTTACCAGATAGATAAATATCATGCAGAAGATATTACCATTCATGAGTTTTCGCACGGCATACATTTGTTGGGAATTGCTCCTAGCGATAAAACTTTCAACGACAAATTGCAAAAGCTTATGGATAATGCCATAGCTCAAGGCAAATATGAAAATACTTATGCAAAAACAGATATTTATGAATACTGGGCAGAAGCTGTTCAGGATTGGTTTAATGTCAATGCTGAGGTTCCTGAAACGGATGGAAAACATAATTGGGTTAATACAAGAGAAGATTTAAAAAAATATGATCCGAATTTGTATGAGTTGGTAAGTCAATATTTTTCAGAGTTTAAGACTTCACCATCTTGTCATGCCGCTGAAAATAAATATTTAGGCGATTAAATATCAACAGATTGAACTAAAAACAAGTGAAGAATCCCTTTAAAAACAATAACAATAATGGCAAAAAATATTGGTGTACTTTGTGTAATAATATTCTTATTTACCATGGGTTGTAAACAATCAACAGATCATCCTCCAACAATAAACGGTGCGCAATCAGAGGTTATACCTTTCAGGGCAATTACTTTTGATATTACTGATGTAAAACTATTGGATGGTCCTTTTTATCATGCTACTGAATTGGATAAGCAGGTGTTGTTAAATTATGAACCAGATCGTTTTTTAGCTAGATTTCGTATTGAGGCTGGTCTTCAACCTAAAGCAGAGCAATATCATGGATGGGAGGATAATACCATTGCCGGACATAGTTTAGGTCATTACTTAACTGCAATTTGTTTAATGTATCAAACAACAGGCGATTCAGTTTTTAAAGAACGAGCAGATTATATTGTAAGTGAGCTTGCTGAATGCCAAAATGCCGAAGGAAATGGATATGTAGGTGCTTTTGAAAACGGTGAAAGAATACTGGAAGAAGAGGTGGCCAAAGGAGATATTCGTTCCCAGGGATTTAACTTAAACGGCATATGGGTGCCTTATTATACCCAGCATAAAGTTTTAGATGGCTTGATACATGCCTATAAATTATGCAATAATAAAGAAGCATTAGATATTGCGGTGAAATTTTCTGACTGGTTATTTACCATTGTTAAGGATTTAAATGATGATCAGATTCAGGAAATGTTGAATTGTGAGCATGGAGGTATTAATGAAGTTCTTGCTGAACTTTATGGCATTACCGGTAATCAAAAATACCTTGATATGTCAATGGTATTTCATCATAAAGCCATTATTGATTCAATAGCTCACCATAAAGATATTTTGCCAGGTAAACATGCCAATACGCAAATTCCTAAGTTTGTTGGTACAGCACGAAGATATGAGCTTACAGGAAATAAAAGTGATTATGATGCTTCTGAGTATTTTTGGGAGAGAGTAGTACATCATCATTCCTATGTAACCGGAGGAAACTGTAATCACGAGTATTTTGGTGCACCAGATACTTTACGAGACAGATTGAGCGATGGAACCACAGAGACTTGTAATGTATACAATATGCTTAAATTATCGAAGCATTTGTTTCAGTGGGAAGCTAAAGCTGAAGTGGCAGATTATTATGAAAGAGCTCTTTTTAACCAAATTCTTTCTTCTCAAAATCCAGTCGACGGAAGAGTAGTCTACAACCTTTCGCTTGAAATGGGTGGACAAAAAGCTTATCAGGATCCAGATTGGTTTACCTGTTGTATTGGAACTGGTATGGAAAATCATGCCAAGTATGGTAAAAATATATACTATCATAATCACGAAGAACTCTTTGTGTCGCAGTTTATAGCATCTGAATTAAACTGGAAAGAAAAAGGCGTTCATCTTACTCAAAATACAAATTACCCAGACGAGCAAGGAACATCATTCAAAATTAAATGCGAAAAACCGGTTGATTTTGCTTTAAATATTCGATATCCCGGATGGGCACAACAAGGCATTGAAATTTTTGTTAATGATAAACCAATAACTGTAGTGGAACAACCTCAGAGTTTTGTAACCATTCATAGAACCTGGAAATCAGGTGATGAGGTGAAGGTTTCTATTCCTTTTACGTTACGCTTGGAATCTATGCCAGATGATGAAAACAGAGTGGCTGTGATGTACGGGCCATTGGTTATGGCTGGCGATTTAGGTCCGGAGAATGATCCCAAAGCTACAGATCTTCTATACGTTCCTGTATTGATGACCTCGGAAAGAAACCCTGAAATGTGGTTGCTTAAAGAGGATGGAGCGGTCAATACTTTTAAAACAGAAGGTGTTGGCAGACCAAAGGATGTGTTGCTCAGACCTTTTTATCAGGTTCATGAAAGAAGCTATTCTGTGTATTTTGATCTTTTTACAGAAGAAAAATGGGATCAGCATAAAGCTGAATATCTTGAAATACAGCAGAAGATGAAGAAGCTTCAGGAGATGACCATTGATTATTTTAAGTTAGGAGAGATGCAACCAGAACGAGATCATCATTTTAAAGAAGATAAATCCTGGGTTGAGGAATTGAAACATGTAAAATACAGAGAGGCAGATCGGGGAGGATGGTTTTCATTTGAAATGAATGTTTACGCAGGTCAGCCTATGGCTCTTGTATTGGAGTATTATGGTGGATTACCAGGTAAAAGAACCTTTGATGTATTTGTAAATGATCAGAAAATAGCAACAGAGAATTTATCGAATAAAAATAACGGTGAGTTTTATAATCAGCAGTATGCTTTACCCGATAGCTTAACGGTTAATGGCGGTAAAGTAACTGTAAAACTTGTGCCTAATGACGGGCATAGAGCCGGTCCGGTTGCCAGTGCCAGAATTGTAAAAAGATAATGTAGATCAAATCAATATTACAGATTTATATATAACAATTGCTTCAAGGAAAATGGCGAATAATAAAGTATTTGCCATTTTTTGCAAACATAAATAAGTGGTTATATGCAAAAGATAGACGAAATAATAAGAATATTAGAAAAACACAGGCTAGATGCATTATTTGTTAGCTCAGTGGAGAATATTAGGTATTTAACCGGGTTTACTGGAGATTCTTCGCGTTTGTTAATTACAAAAACAGGGACATATTTAATAACCGATGGCAGGTATACCGAACAGGCAGAGCTGGAATGTTTTAAAGGGATTCAGATTTTTAACTGGATTGAAGATCAAAGATTTCAGGCGCCTACCTATCAATACTTGTGCAGTAAAGAAAAAGTAAAATTTCTTGCATTTGAAAGTGCGCATCTTTTACATGTTGAGCATGCTGAATTATGCCAGATTAAAGATACTGTGGTAACCGGTAAAATTGGATTGGTGGAACAGTTACGTTTAATTAAAAGCAAAGATGAAATTAATGCTTTAAAACGTGCTGCAGAAATATCTGATGAATCATTGAGTAAAATTGTTTCATTAATTAAACCGGGTGTTTCAGAACTGGATGTAACAGCAGAATTGGAATATGCCATGAAAAAAAGTGGTGCCGACGATTTATCCTTTGAAACGATGGTGTTGTTTGGAGAAAGAAGTTCTCTTTTGCATGGAAAACCCGGTTCAACCAAGCTGAAGAGTGGGGATATTATTCTTTTCGATTTCGGGGCTTTATACAATGGTTATCATGCCGATATCAGTCGTGTTTTTGTTTGTGAGAAAGCGAGCCCTGAGCAAATAAAAATCCATGATATAGTAAACAATGCAGGATTAAATGCTCAAAATGCCATAAAGGATAATACCTCAGCAAAAGAAATTGACCGTATTGTAAGGGCTTCAATTCCTCAGGACTATCAACAATACTTTTATCCCGGTATTGGTCACGGAACAGGCTTAAATATACATGAAGCTCCCTTTATAAAATATGATTCAGAAGCCATTTTAAAGAAAGATATGGTGGTTACGATAGAACCTGGATTATATATACCAGGCTTTGGCGGAATGCGTGTTGAGGATTCTGTTTTAGTTTGCGAAGATGGATCTGAATCATTGAATCGTTTTGAGAGAGGACTTACAATTGTATAAAGTATAGGCGTAAAATATTTATAGTAACAGGAAGTAAAGATATTCATGGAAACATTCGTAAGTAGTTTTAAAGAAACACAGATAATTGATGTAGATCACTGTTGTTTAAAATCAATGGATTTATTTAATAATCTTACGGATGAGGAATTGTTTTTTTTAGAAAGAGAAAGTTCCAGAACCAGATTTAAGAGAGGAGAGGTGGTTTATTACGAAGGCAGAAAGCATTCTGGCTTGTATTGTATACAAAAGGGAGTGGTAAAAGTCTTTAAAATGGGATTGACAGGTAAGGAGTATATCTTGCGTTTTGCTCACAAAGGCGATTTAATTGCTTACAGATCATTACTTACCAACGAAGAAGCCTGTACTTCAGCTAAAATTATGGAAGATGCCATACTTCGGTATATTCCATTTGAAATAGTAACCCGGTTATTTGATAACAATTGGAAGTTCAGACAAAAGGTGATTAAGATGATGTGTAAGGAGTTGGGTGAATTAAACGCGTTTGTAACAGAAATTGTGCATAAATCAATACGAGAAAGAGTAGCTGAAATGCTTTTGTATTTGTATGATGAGTTTGGCGAAGATTGTGAAAAAATGCTCAATATCAGAATTACCAGAGATGAAATGGCCAATAAACTGGGTTCGGCCACAGAAACAGTAATCCGGGTTTTAACATCGTTTAAAAATGAAAATCTGATTAGTCTCCATGGACGTCAGATCAGGATTTTAAACAGAAACAAATTAAATCAAATAGCCCATTTTCAAATGTACCGTAAGCATTATAAATTTTAAGCTGCTGCTTGAATAAAAAAAAAAAGAAAGCCTCTGATCATATTTGTAATCAGAGGCTTTTTTATAGTAGTTTTTACAAATAATAGCAGCGGCAAAACTGCTTATTTGAAAGAGATATTCCTTACTCTACAATCCATTCGTGAATTCCTGTTGAGAATTCTTTAGGTAGTTTAATTCTTAGTTTTAAAGCTGTTGTTTTAACAGGTTCAAACTCTATGGTATCCCATTGGTCTTTGGTAACCTTATATTCACCTTTAGCTTTTACCGGAATCCAGTTTTCACCATCTTTATATAAAATCTCCCATTGCGTAGGAACTCTGCAACCTCCAAAAGGACTGTCATCATACCAGTATACCTTTGATGAACTTACTGTTTCTTCTTTTTCAAAATCATATTGAATCCATTCCCAACAATCATTTTTAGGCCACCAGTGATAATAAGGCCAGGTATGGTCAATGGCATCTTTAGGAAGTAACTGGTCATTAATTGCGATTAAACTTTTACTAGATGTAGAAGCTGAAACTTTACTGTTGCTGGCAATTGATGGCGCAGGTAAGGGACGAATACTATTTTCATTATATGGCATCCAAACCGTCATTTCACCCGCTCCTCTGTTGTTCCAGCTATAATAAGGAATCAGTTTCAGAGGAAGCTCCTTACTGTAAGAAAATCCACCATCGGTTGTTGCTTTTACAATACGTGTAGATCCGTTAATAGTGTTTACTCCGCCCAATAGCTTAGCTTCTTTTTTAACCTCAAACTTTTGATCTTTATTTACGATCAGGTTCAGAACCTTACCACCGTCCATATCAGGCCATTCAGCTATATACATCATCGGTCCGTACTGAACAGCCATTTTATTGCGGTCGTCTTTTACTTTTTCATTGGCTAAAACCGTTTTAGGCGTCATGGTTAAATCAAAACTAATTACATCACCTTTTTTCCACTTTTTAGATATTACAGCATATCCTTTATCCATTTTATAGGCATAAGGTTTTCCATTAAGGATGATGTCAATTTTATTATTGGTTTTAGTATCAAATGTGTATAAATCTCCTGGTATCGCTTCATTTTGAGACCATCCCGGTATACGTATTTTTAAGTCGAAAGCTTTTACTTTTTCAGGCGAAACATCAATGGTTATTTTTCCGTTCCATGGGTATTCTGTATGCTGGCTAATGGTAACGTTTGTATTGTTAACCTCTAATTGTGCTGTGTTTTCCATAAATAGATTCACAAATAGCGATTTATCAGTTTTAGCATAAATATAACCCGGTAACGAAGGTAACAATCTGGCAATATTTGGCGGGCAACAAGCACATCCAAACCACTTACTTCTGCTGTGCTGACCTATTGACTCCAACGGATTAGGGTAAAAGAATCGATTACCTTCAAGGTTAACTCCAGAAATTAAAGCATTGTAAAGGGTACGTTCCAATACATCATAATATTTAGAGTTACCATCAAATAAAAACATTCTGTAATTCCAGAATACTTCACCAATAGATGCACAGGTTTCGCAGTAGGCCGCCATATTGGGTAATTCGTAAGGATTTGCAAATCCCTCGTTACCACCACTGGCTCCAATACCACCGGTTACGTATGTTTTTTTATGCACCATATCTTCCCAAATAGCATGACTGGCTTTTAAGTAAGAATCATCATTATATAATGCAGCTATATCAGCCATTGCAGCATACATATAAGTTGCTCTTACTGCATGCCCAACAGCTTCTGTCTGATTGATTACCTTTTTATGGGCCTGGCAATATTCCTCACCTCCGGGACCTCTCACATCAAGGAAGAATTTGGCAAGATTCAAATATCGCTTTTCTCCGGTTACTCTATATAATTGTACCAATCCCATTTCTACAACCTGATGCCCCGGATAATTTTCCAGTTTTCCCCATCCAAAAGTTGCATCTAACATATCCGCAGCTTTAATGGCAATATCTAAGAAATTTCTTTTCCCTGTAGCTTCATAATGAGCTGCAGCAGCTTCAAACATATGCCCCAGGTTATACAGTTCGTGGCTGAGCTCATTTACATGCTCCCATCTTTCAGAACCAATCCAGGGATGCGCTTCAGTATGATTTTTTTGCGCAATGGTTAAGTTGGTACAAATATATCCATCCTTTTCCTGAGCAATAGCTATTTTAGCAATCAGGCTATCAAGCTTATGATCTAAATTTTTATCAGGATTTGTTTGTAGTGAATAGCTGGCAGCTTCAATGATCTTGTAAATATCACTATCATCAAACGGATATTGAGAGCAAAAATCACCAGTAGCCTGTCCTCCTGCTATTTCAAAGTTTTTAATGCGGCCGCTAATCTCAGACTGCTCAATCGCAATAGGAATCGTAACATCGTGATTGATTTTAATTTTAGGTTTCCAAAAATGATCATTTAAGGTTACCGATGTAAATGATACTGGTTCAATAGGGTAATTTCCGTCGGCTTTGTTTTGTGCATTACTTAAGTATGGCAAGCTGATACTTATAAGTAAAAACACTCTCGCAAATAAAATTCCGGATAAATTTTTCTTCATATTAATAATGTGTTTTTGGCTTGACAAAAATAGCAAGCATGTATTTATTCATACCGCAAGAAGCCAAAAAATAAGTTTTTTGATCATACCATATGTTTTTTTTGTTTGTATAAATGTTCCATCAATAGATTTCGTTGTATAGTATAAGATGTTGTAAATCTTGGAGATATTTCTCGAATAGGTTTAAGTAAATCCCGATGTAGAAATATTAATCATTTATATTAAGCCTTCTTTGCATATTATATGACACTTTACTACCTAAAACTATTAAGATGCCATACAAATTATAGTTATTAATGAAATGAATTGAGGAATAGTGATTCAAATTTTTAAATTTGTGGGGGTTTGATTCAAATAGTACAACTTTAAATGATTTATGGGTTAAGATAATGGTATACTCCTGGCAAATAAATCAAAATAATAAACCTCAATAGTAAGTTAAAAGCATAAAATAAAGAAAAGCTTGAAAAAGCTAAATCATATAAGACATTACATTGAAATAAAAAAACTAAAAGAAAATGAGTACAGATAAAAAATCATTTTTTGGAGTCATTAAATCCTTTAAGAAAGGATTTTGGCTTGCTTGTGTTATGGAACTTTTTGAGCGCTGGGCATGGTATGGACTATTTGCAGTATTGGCACTTTACTTAACAGGTTCAACAGATGATGGCGGTTTGGGATTTTCGCATACTGAAAAAGGCCAGATCATGGGTATTGTCACTGCAATATTATACTTGTTACCATTATTTACAGGCGTAATAGCAGATAAAATTGGCTATAAAGTATCATTGGTAATCGCCTATTTGTTGTTGATTTCAGGATACTATTTAATGGGTGAAGTGAATTCTTACTTTATGGTATTTATGGTGTTTTTATGGGTAGCTGTTGGTGCAGCAATGTTTAAGCCTGTAGCATCTGCTATTGTTACCAAAAATACCGATGAGTCTAACTCAACCTTAGGTTTTGGTATTTTTTATATGATGGTAAATATTGGAGGTTTTATCGGTCCTGCTTTTTCATCGACTTTAAGAACTCAATTTGGGTGGAAAATAATATTTCTTCAGGCAGCAATAGTTATTACCATAAACCTGTTAATCGTATTACTTTTTTATAAAGAACAGGACAGAGAAAAAAATAATGAAACAATTACCGAAGCCATTAAAAGTTCCTTAGTAAAGATTTGGGAAGCAGTTAAAGACAGTCGCCTTTCTGTATTGTTAGTTATTATGGTTGGTTTCTGGACCATGTTTAACCAGCTGTTCTATACGCTCCCTACTTTTATTGAAGACTGGGTAAATACAAAAGCTTTGCATGATTCAATTGCCCAGGTATCCCCCTGGATTGCCAGTGCCATGAGTGGAGGAGGTGACTCTGTTAATCCTGAGATGTTAATTAACCTTGATGCTGGTTCTATTATTGTATTTCAGTTAATCGTATCATATTTTGTGTTACGAATGCGCCATGTAAGCGCCATGATAAACGGATTTATTGTTGCAGCGATAGGTATCGGTATTACTTTTTACACAGGTAATGGTTTATACACCATATTGGGTATCATGATTTTCTCAATTGGAGAAATGATGACAAATCCAACCTTCTCTTCATTTATTGCCTTAATATCACCCAAAGGAAAAGAAGCCTTATACATGGGAACTTATTTCTTACCAGTTTTCTTAGGTAATTTCTTAACCACCTTTGTTTCAGGTAATCTTTACGAGGCTTGGTCAGATAAATTAAGTCTTTTGCAAACAGAAATGGCAAGCAGAGGAATTGTAATGCCTGAAATAACCCAGCAATTTACAAAGAATGATTACTTTACTTCTGCGGCTTCAAAATTAGGAATGACAGAAAATGAAATGACTCAATTTATTTGGGACAATTACGATCCGAACAGAATTTGGTATTTTATTACAGGTATAGGTGTTGTTACCATTATAGCATTGTTCATTTACGATAGAATGGTAATCAGACCTAAAGAGGCACAAGCGAAATAAATTTTAAATAAAAGTGAAAGATTTCAAATAAGTTCAGTATTTATTCGTTTACTAAACAACGAGATAAATATTTTTAGTTCACAAAATTTGCAACAAATAAAAGGAAGTTATCAATAGCTTCCTTTTATTGTTTTATATCATTGATAAGAATGCAAAACTAACATGTCAGGCAAAAAAATTAAACACCTTATTTACGAAATAATAGAATATAGAATAAGAGGATGTGCAATAGAATTACACTTGGTATAAATAAAAATGAGGATTAACTTTTAGCTGAATAATAATAATTCAGTTGTTTTTAATAGTTTTTTTAATAGCAGATAACTAGTTATTTAAATGTTTGTTATTAAAGGTGTTATGTAATTGAGAATAAGGGTTGGTGTTAAGTTGTTAATAATCATAACTATAAAGTTTGTTTACGTATTTAAATTTTTTTACCTTGAAAGTATTAAAATGGATTTTATGTAACTAAAATTGTAAAAATCAAAAAAACTTAACCTAGCTGTTTATGATTGAAAAACAACTACAAAGCATTCCAAATCATATTATTGTACTCATTAGTTTTGTGATTTTAATTATTTCACTCGCTGTTGGTATAAGATTAGAAACAAAACATCAAAATCAGATTTTTAATTCACAAAAACAATTTGCGAGATACATCAATATTGCCGGAAAGCAGCGTATGCTTTCGCAGCGAATAGCATTGATCATTTTAAAGCAAAAAGATCAGTCAAATCCAAATTATAGTGAAGTTAAAGAACTGGTTGATGAATTTCAAAGTAATCATAAATTCTTAGTAACCGGTTTGGTGCAGGATACTTTGATGAGTTATTATTATAAAGAACCTATAAATCTCGATCATAGAGTAAGAACTTTTATTAGCGATATAAGAAATTATTTAAATGTAGAAGACAATTCTCTATTGGGAAATAAGATTATAAAAGACTCCAATGAAATTCTGAATTATCTACATCTGGCAACTGAACTTTTTCAAACATCTTCAGAGGATATCTCTTATAGCATTATTGATGAAAACAGGTGGTTGGTTATTAAACTATATCTTCTGCTTTTCTCCATGTTTCTTATTGTTATCATTCCAGCATCGTTAAGAATAAGAAAAAATGATCGTGCGTTACATATAAAGACAAAGGCACTGAAAAGGTCTTTAAAAAAGCTTGCAGAAAATGAACATTTATTAAAACTGGCATTGGAGAAGAATAGTTTAGCTTATTGGATTATTGATCATGTAAATAATACAAAGTATTTTTCATCGGTTGGTTATGATATTTTAGGTATTGATAAAGGTAAAGAAATTTCAATGATGGATTGGGATAATATTATTCATCCGGAGGATAAAAATAAGATTATTGAAGATCATCGAAGCTTACTGACAAGAGAAAAAGATCAGTATGAACATATTCATCGAATTAAAAATAAAGATGGAGCATATATTTGGATTAAGGTATATGCTGCAGCCTTAATACAGGATAATAAAGTCAATAAAGTAATAGGAATATTTTCAGATATTAATGAAGAGATTAAATTAAAGCAACAGTTAATTGAAGCTAAGGAAAGTGCTATTACAGCCAACAGATCAAAATCTGAATTTCTGTCTAATATGAGTCACGAAATTCGTACTCCAATGAATAGTATTTTTGGTTACGTTAGTATACTGACTAAATTGATCAGTGATGAAACACAACGAAAATACCTTACATATATAAATACCAATAGTAAATTATTGCTTTCATTGATAGATGATATTCTTGACCTGGCAAAAATTGAAGCTGGGAAAATGGAATTGGATACAGGGTATGTTTCCATAAGGAATCTTGTTGAAGAAATGAAAACAATTTTCAATTATAAATTAAGAACAAAAAATCTTGAATTTAAAATTGATGTTGATGATAATGTTCCAATTCATGTTGTAGCTGATGAACTGCGTTTGCAGCAGGCACTAACTAATTTAATTAGTAATGCCATAAAGTTTACTCATGAAGGATATGTAAAATTGAAGGTTAAGGCAAAACCTTTAAACGGGTCAACTTATAGTATACAAATTGTTGTTTCAGATTCGGGGATAGGGATTGACAAAAAGAACAGAAAAAAAATATTTGATTCATTTCATCAGGTTGATGGGCAAGATATCCGTAAATATGGTGGTACAGGATTAGGGCTCACTATTACTAAAAATTTGATTGAATTAATGGGAGGAAAGCTTTCTGTTGAAAGTGAACTTGGCAAAGGATCGGATTTTATGATTGATTTTCCTTCAATTACCTGTAGTAATAATGCTGTAATTAAAGTAAGCCAGAGTAATAAAATATTTGAAAACGTTGATTTTAAAGGATCACGAGTTCTTGTAGTTGACGATATTAAAGATAACAGGCAGTTGCTTAAGGATATGCTGGAAGTAAGGCATTTACAGATTGTTACCTGTTCAAATGGCAAAAAGGCGCTACAGAAACTGAAAGAAAAGGATATTGATTTGATTATTACAGATATACAAATGCCAGAGATGAGCGGACTGGAGTTGGCAAGAGATATCAATCAATTAAAAAAATATGCTGGTGTTCCTATATTTGCATATACAGCTTCTGCAATAAAAAATAAGTATAGTAAAGAGGAACTTTCTATTTTTTCGGCCTTTATAACCAAACCAATTAAGGAAGAAGTGTTAATTAATGAACTGATTAAATATCTGCCACATGCACCATTAAATCGGGAAACTAATTCTCAATTAATTACAAATGAACCTTTGATAAAATATGAATTGTCATCAGAAAAAGAAAAGCAATTATTAGCAGAACTGGAACAGATTCAACAGGAACATGAAAAGCTGAAAGAACGGCAAGCAATGGACGATATTAAATCTTTTGCTTTAAGGAATATTAGTGTAGGTGAAGACTTTAATATAGACCAATTTGTAATATTTGGTAATGGATTGCTAAATGCCTATGAGGTGTTTGATATTGAATATATTATAAACAACTTGTTGGTGTTTACCGAATTGATAAATAATGTTTTAAAAGAATTGAAAAAATCATAGTAAGCAAAAAATATGAAGTATTGATTTGTATGATATTTAAAAGACTATAACGACTGTAATATCGTTGAATAAATCAGATTTTATTTGATATTAATCAGTACCTTACAAGAAAAACGCCTGTGAAATGCAGTTTCACAGGCGTTTGTTTTATGTAATAGCAATGATGTTATGCTCCTGAAATATTTCTGATCGTAACCAGGATCTATTTCTTCAAAAATTTACCATAGAATATGTTATTCACTTTAATAAAGTAAAAGCCATCTTTTAAAGATGATATGTTTATTGCATCGTTATTATACAACTGCGAGGCTACAATAGCTCCGGTGATGGAATAAATATCTACTTTGTCACCAGATTTAAGATCAGTAAGGTTAATTTGATCGCTTGCAGGGTTAGGGTAAATGGCAACTTTACTTACATGCATATCAGCTACATCTGTTGAAACGTTGTAGGGCTGGTCTTGTTTATCACCATAAACATAGTCTACAAGGTCTGGTAGATCGATAAACGGATTACGGTTGTTTTGCCAGGTGTAAATTACATTGTTTCTGTGCATTTCAAAGTCATCAGGCTTGTCCTCTTTATCCCAGGTTAACAGGTAATTTAAATCACCCAATTCTCCAACTGTAGAATTGGAAGGATTACCAGTGGCAAGGCTTAAGTCATCATATCTTAAAGCCATGTAAAACAAGCTTCTGGCCACATCACCTTTCCAGCTTCCTGCATTACCATCCGGTCCGTTATATTCACCGGTATCTTCGCCATAATCTTCATTTGAACGGCTGCTGTTTTCTGAAGAATCAGATGCTCTAAGGTGGAAAGCATCTCCGTGAGCATGGTTTAAATCAGAAGAACTTGACTCCATGTAAACATCTTTACCATCTGATCTGGTTGAAGTTCCATCTTTAAAACCACCTCTGGATTGGGCATAGATATGTTCTCTGTTCCATCGTCCAACTCCCGATCCAGAACCTTGTTGTAACGATTTTGATCTTCCTTGTTCTGTATAAATAAGCCAAACCTCGTTATTGTTTTCAGGGTTTTCATCGGCCTCTTTTAAAATAGTCCATACATCTCCGTATGTTTGAGCGTGTACATTTGTTGAAATAAGGGTTGTAATAGCTGTTTTTAAAGCTGCTCCTTTTAAGCCGTCAATGCTTGAATAATACTCATCAGGTGCAGTTGATAGCACATAACCATAAGTTGGATTCACCGGAGTACCATAATTACTTGTTGTATAATCATTATCATTGATGGTAATGGAGTAATTGTCATTATAGGCTTCGTAGTTTGTATCTAGGTTTACAATAGAAATTACTGCAGTTTCAATGTCTTCATTCTCAGAATCGTCAATGATTGTAATGCTGGTGCTGGCAGAAGTGTTACCATTTAATATTGTTACAGATAAAGTACCTGAATAATCAGCAGAGGTGAAAGGATCGTTATCTAAAGTAAAGTTTATAGTCAGGTCTTCAGACACTGCTTCGGATGAAGTAAAAGTAACGTTTATTGTACTACCTTCCATATACACATCTGCGTCTGTTGAGATCGTAATTGTGGTAGCAGTTTCTCCTGAGCCATCGTTTAATAAACCGGTAGTTGGTGTTGCAGCAATAAAAGTTCCGTTGGATTGGCGTTGTAAAGATTCCGTATCTTTATTTCCGTTTTCGCCTTCGTTGTATTGTGTGGTTTGACCCAAACCAGCAAGTAGTCCGGCATCATCACTATCATTAGTATCGTATACGATAGCATCGATTAAGTTGGTGCTGGTAACAGCCGTTCCATTGGGGAACTCAGATGCATGTCCGGAATAAATTGCAACGGCATCAGCACCGTTTTGAATTGCATTTGAGCTGCTTGAAAATAGTAAATCAGGACTTGGAGTTACACCAGTTGTACCTATCACAAAGATACCGTTGATATCACTGGTATATCCATCCAGATCAATGGCATCGTAACTGGCGTCATTGGAACCATTATATAAAACCACCACATAGCCGGTTAATGACATATTGGGAGTGCTTGTCTTTAGTTCAATGAATTCTTCCATGTCAGTACTTGGAGTGTCAGAATCCACCTCGTTGATTACGATTTGTGCGTTTAGCAAATTGATACTTAAAAGACATAGCAATGCTAAAAAGAGTAAATGTTTATTCATATTATTTATGTTAAGAAATTTTACACAAATATAGACCGACTAGTCGGTATGAATGTTTAATTAATATTACCAAAGTTTAAATAAATTGAAATCTTTATATAATATTGAGGGGTACTGGCGGGGTATTTGCATATTTCGCTATTGTATATGGATTATAGAGAGGGGTATAGGTAGGGTAATTAGTAATTTATTAAATGATTAATGAATAATTATAAGGAATTTAATAAATTATTGCTATCTGAAATATTAATCATAATGAGGAAGAGTTGGTTTGGGTGATTTGTTTATCCTATAATTTGATTATTTGTAGAATTGTATTTGTTTTACATTCCAAAATCAGAAATTAAGAAGATTGTAAAGCTTTTCTGTAATATATAAAGTCTAAAATCTATCATCTATTATCTAACATCTAATGTCTATTATTAAAATAAATATGAAACACACTTTTATTATCGTTCTAATCATTGTATTGTTTACAAATTGTAGGCAGCAAGCAGAGCAAATAACTGTTGCCTCTTTTAATGTTCGCTATCATAACTCAGAAGATTCCATAGAAGGAAATGGATGGCAGCAAAGATGTCCGGTGGTTTGTGATTTAATTCGCTTTAATAATTTTCAGGTGTTTGGTGCACAGGAAGTATTGCACGATCAATTGCAGGATATGTTGGCCGGACTGCCCGGATATGATTATGTAGGTGTTGGGCGCGACGATGGTAAAACAGAAGGTGAGTATGCGCCAATATTTTATCAGAAAGAGAAATTTAAAGTTTCACAATCAGGTCATTTCTGGCTTTCGGATATTACAGACAAACCCAATAAAGGTTGGGATGCTGCATTGCCACGCATTTGTACATGGGCCTCATTGAGCGACAAAGAAACCGGGTTTGAGTTTTACTTTTTTAATCTGCACATGGATCATGTAGGAGTGGAGGCGCGCAAGAATAGTGCAAAGCAGGTATTAAATAAGATTACAGAAATGTGTTCAGATAAGCCGGTTATTTTAACCGGAGATTTTAATGTGGATCAAAATAGTCCGAATTACGCCATACTTGAAGGATCTTCGTTACTGAAGGATTCTTATAAGGCGGCAAAAGTTTGTTATGCTTTAAATGGAACCTTCAACGGATTTAAAACGAATCAGAAAACAGATAGCAGAATAGATCATGTGTTTGTTAGTCCTGAATTTACGGTGGAGCGCTATGGTATTTTAACGGATACCTACAGAACAATAACTGCCGATAGCAAACCTCAGCCCAATGATAATTTCCCAAAAGAAGTTTCACTGACAAAATATGAATCCCGATTACCATCCGATCACTTTCCTGTAAAGGTTGTTTTGCGGTTGAGTAAATAAGTTGGTAGTCAACAGTCTACAGTCTACAGTCAACAGTCAACAGTCTATAGTCTATAGTCGGCAGTCAATAGTTAGTAGTCTACTGCTTACTGCCTACTGTCTACTGCCTACTGCTTACTGCTTACTGCCTACTGTCTATTATCTCTTATCTCTTATCTATTTTTTAAAACATGAACCATATAAAATATACGCTATTTCTACTCGCGCTGATATCTGCAAGTTGTAGTCAAAAACAAGTGCTTAAGCTTAACCAAATTCAGGTAATCGGGAGTCATAATAGTTACAAGAGAACAATTCAGCCTGAAGTAATGAAACTGATTGCAGAAAAAGATTCAGCTATAGCAAAGACACTGGATTATAGCCATATTTCGTTAAGTCAACAGTTGGAAATGGGACTAAGAAACGTGGAGGTGGACGTTGTTTACGATCCCGAAGGAGGAAGATATCAACACCCCTGGGCCAATGAACAATTAAAGGCACATCAAATAGAGCCATTGCCTTACGACACCTTAAATGAAATGAGTGCTCCGGGATTTAAAGTGATGCATATTCCTGATCTGGATTTCAGAACATGGAACTACACCTTTAAGAGTGCGCTTTTGGAACTGAAAAAATGGTCGGATGAGCATCCTGATCACACACCAGTTGTGATTACCGTAAATGCAAAGGCCAGTAATTTTCCGGCAGAAGGATTTATTCCCTTATTGGCTTTTAGCGATACCGCTTTTAACTTACTGGATAAAGAGTTGTTTGACTATTTAACGGCTGACAAGTTGATTACACCAGATGATGTAAGAGGGAAGTATTCAAGTTTAAAGGAGGCTGTGTTAAAACAAGGTTGGCCGGAATTGGATCGTGTAAAGGGTAAATTTTTATTTGTACTCGATGAGGGAGGAACAAAGAGAGAGATCTATTTAAAAGATCATGAATCGTTAGCGGGCAGGGCTATGTTTGTAAAGTCGGAACCCAATCAATCATATACTTCCTTTTTTATTATTAACGATCCGGTAGCTTACAAAGATTCTATTCAGGCACTTGTAAAACAAGGATATATGGTTCGAACCAGGGCTGATGCTGATACCAAAGAAGCAAGAAACAATGATTACAGCAGATTTGAAGCCGCCAAAGAAAGTGGGGCACAGGTAATCACCACTGATTATTATTTGCCTGATGCAAGGTTGGGTAATGATTATCATATCAGCTTCCCTGATTCATCAAAAGAAAGGTTGAATCCATTGCTTTAAATTTTCTGGAAACCTCGCCGCCTGTAATCGACATCCATTCCAGACTCTGGAAAGCTTGCCGCCTGTAATCGGCAACTTTTCCAGAGCGTGGAAAGCTTGCCGCGTGTAATCGGCACCTTTTCCAGAGTGTGGAAAGCTTGCTGCGTGGAGTCGAGAGGTTTTCCAGAGTGTGGAAAGCTTGTCGCGAACCTGCAGGGCGATATTTCTAAAAAGAAATCCCTTCTTGCAAAGTTGCAGGGAGGTCTTTAAATTAGGGTTATATGTGGTTTTTAGATTGATCATATATATTCCTCTATTCCGCGATATTCTTGTGCCGTAAGCCATTACCCAAAACTTACAACATGCCCTAATTCCTATGCTCTTCGCACTATGCACTATGCTCTATGCCCATTATTCATTACTAATTACACATTACTAATTCTTCATTCTTTATTGTCTTTTTCCAGCCTTTCGTCTATTTAAAATAATATTCTACCCCATTATTGTAACATTTTTCTAATAACGGAGTATTTTAAGGAGTTATTTCAAATGACGTGAGCTGTTGACATGTTAATGATGTATACTGAATTAGGGAGGGTTGGGGAATTTGTTGGAGCCAAGCTGCAAATCAATTTATATGAAAAAACTTATTAACATTATTGTCCTGTTTGTATTAGTCTCTTGTTCAGTTTCTTCAAATAAGAATTCAAATAAAGAACTGAAAGAAGAGCCAATGGCTGATTTAATTTTAGTTGAGGATTCTGTTTTAGAGAATACCGAATCAAAAATATCTGAAGATGGTGAATGTATATTTAACCAATTAACTCAGACCGATGAATTTCTGAAAGGAATAGGTGAACTTTCCACCTATGAGTGGGACTCAATTGAAAAAGTTGCGACCATCATACTTGAGTCAAATGATACATTGTTAATAAAAAGAGGAGGATGTAATTTTTATTCTGTGTCTGCAGACTTTATATTACGTCATGATACATTGGACTATTCACAATGGGAAAACGTATTTAATAAAGTGCTATGGATTTCAGGACTGTTAAGTTCAGACTTTGCTTATAAAGAACTCAAGAACGAAATTGATTCTTCAAGTATTAAGATTAATGGGGACTATGTATATTTTTCGAATGAATACTTGCAGGATAATAATTATGAACTGTATAGAACTATTGAGAAAGAAAAGACTTCAATAGTTTTAAGTCATTATATATATTAAAAAGGCTAGGTTGATACGAAATTTACCTAAAACAATAATTCTAGTAATAATGATTTTTGGATTTAATAGATGCAAATCAGATAAAGAGTTTCAGGATGTTTTTCTTGGTTCAGGTTCATATTTTATCAGGATTTCAAAGCAATATTTAACAGAGGAGGATGAAGACGGTACTGTTTTACTTTATCCCAAAGGTTCGGAATGTATTACATTAAGATTTGATATATTAATCTTTGAACCTAAAGACAATAATGTAAAGCCAATAACTGGATATGACTTCGTCGTTCGAAATGCAGACAAAAAGGATACGAAATTATATTTTGAGAATGACTTTGCCATTGCATTCAAAGAATCGACTTCAATTGAGAATGGTACTAATTTGATAATGAAATTTTGGGAAATAGGTCTACAGGATAATCGTACTATAATAATGTCAGCTACTATTCTTGAGAAAAAGCAAAAAGATAAGAGAGTTAAAAAATTATTAGCTTCAATCCCTGATTTAATAAAAAGCATAGAACCAGCTAAAATCCAAGGATCAGTAGAGACATCTTCAGGAATAGTTAATTATACAACAACAAGACAAGAACCAATTGACCAAAAAATCACTCTATTAAACGATAGTGATAAGGAATTTATAAAAAACTGGCTAAAAAACGGGAAAAATATAATTCAATACTATAATCCTGATTATAATCAAAATCAAAATGATTTGACATTAGAATTGCTTGATTCAACTTTTGCCACATGGATAAATAGTACACAAGATGATAAGTTTAGTTCTGATTCAATCGCAAATGGATTAGGTGTTGTTTACGGTGATTTACTATCTAAAGAATTAAACATGACTTGGGTAAAAGTTATTGACCAGTATGGTGAGGATTATGGTGTTCGGGCACTTGACAATTTTACATCATTCCCGATATCTAGTGTTTATAAGCGGATCGATTCAGAAGAAATTGGATTTTTTACTAACATTTATGAGATGTTGAAACATACGATTGAGACTAGGAATGAAAAATGAAATGTACGCAAATGGCTTGAAATAAGGCATGGCTCATCTGCCACGTCCTGAAGCCTTAATCTATCGTCTTTGTCACCCTATCTAGAGGCACGATACTACGACCTATTTGCCAAGACTTCAATCAAGAACCGTTGCATATTTCATCCATATTGTAAATAGAAAAATAAACGAACATTAAACACAATTAAAAACTAATGCTTAAATCTAAACATTGCGGAATTTGTGAGAATCAAATTTCAGACAAAAGAACAGGTACAAAATGTGGAATTACTAATGAAAAGCCACAGTTTAAAAATAAGTGTGATAAAATATCCTTTGACAAGAAGTACGAGAAGATCATATTAGATACTAATATTGAATTGGAAACTATTAGTAGAAAAAAAGCCAAAACATATAGCACAACCTTTGTATTGCTTGCTATAAGTATCGTAATAATGCTATTGGGATTTTTACTTGGTATATTTGCATTCGAAGGAGGCGTTATCTCAACACTCCCATTAATTATTATTGGGGTAGGATTTTTAGTTATTCCTAAAGCATTACATCCATTCGTAATGTTTAAACAAACCCTCTCAGTTGCTAAAAACAAAAAAGATGAACTAGATAACCTATTGTCATTATACAATGTGAAATATGATTTAGATCTAAATTTTAAAGAAGACCGTCATGGAAATCTTGATGTTACCCCAAATGTAATTTTCACAAGGAAATATTATAGATAACGAACGGACTAAAAAATCTATAACTTCACAAGTTTTTAGCTCACCGTTGAGCCTAATATTATTGCTATGCAGATACAAGAAATCCTTAATAATTTTGAAGATTTTGAACTTTCTTTTTTAATGGAGTTTAAATATCAAACTTATATGTCAGGAACCAAAAAAGCTATAGATGAAGAAATCAAAAGGCGTGGTCTGACAGAAAGAGATCTTGAATCTCTAAAACAGGAGGAAGTAAAGCATAATAAACTCTATAATGTATTTTGTAATTAATGTCAATCAAGGATAAAAAGTAATGGTTTAAAAGGCTGAAGGCCTTATATATCATAACTTGGGGTATCACCCCAAGGCTTTGAGGGAAGTACCCATTCAGGCTGTAAGTCTGAAACATCAACCATAAGTTTCAGGTTTACAGCCTTTGGGATAGAGTAAATCCTACCCTTGGTTCGCATAATTAAGTAATTATGGAAACCAATGAAATAGTTGTATTAGTTAAAACATTGAACTGTTTCAATCCATTTAATATAGCCATTCATAGTTAAAGAAAATATGGAAAATATTGAGATTATTCGAAAATTAAAAGCATCTACATTTACTGATGAAGATGGTGAAAAATATACTCTTGAATTTCAGGATGGACTAACAGAAACGGAAATAGATAAGTTATCGAACCTTTTTCCTAATAATACAATTGCTACCGAAATAAGAGATATTTTGAAAGAAACATGTGGGTGGGATGGTTATGGAGTAGATCAGGTTGATTTTTCATCGATTGCACAATTCGGTTTTCTTGAATTATCTCCATACTCTGTTACACTTGGGCACGATGGATTAGGAAACTTTTGGATTCTTGATATTTTAAACGACGGTTCACTTGGACATGTTTATTATGTATGTCATGATCCTGCTGTTTTTATCAAGTACTCTGAAAATCTGAATGGTTTCTTATCTAGCTTAATGGAGTTTTATGAATCTCCATCAACAAATTTCCTTAACGATATACATGACAATGTTGTATATAAAATATGGAAAGAGGGTGGCAAACTGATTGATAAAACTGATTTTTTACGAGAAAATAATCAATATTCAGACTTTATGAGTGAGTTTGAAGGAGAGGATTGGGTCGTTGCAGATATGAGATTATCAAAAGAAACAGAAGGGTTTGCCTGGGGAAAGTTTGGACCAAATAACTTAACACGAAGACACCCTGACGATTTGATTTGGGTCATTAAGAAAAAGAAAAGAGGATTGATCGGAAGACTTTTGGGTAGATAAAACATGATGCACAGAACAAAGGTTTATCATATTTACCTAACCAACTCACCACAATCAATATATGATAAATTCAAACTCCGACCCTTTACCAAATTTTGATTTTACAGTAATATTTCCGCCCAATAGTTTAGCAAGTTGTTTTGAAATGGCCAGACCTAAACCAACGCCGCGTTCGTGAGATGTTTTGTTGTAGGATATTTTTTCAAAGCGATCAAAAATGCGGTTTATATCATCTTTTTTAATGCCTACGCCTGAGTCTTTTACCTTAAAAATAACAGAGCCATTAATTCTTTGAATATCAAAATTCACAAAACCTTCATTGGTATATTTAAAGGCATTGATTAGAAGGTTGGATATAATTTGTTTGCATCTGAAATAATCAGAATAAATTTCAAAATCCTCAATATGCTCCGGGTAAATAAATTGCAGCGTTTGTTGTTTTTCTGTATCCACATTTAATAAGGTTGCAGAAATAACATCTTTAAATAAAGTTGAAAAGCTGAATTTTTCCTTAATGATTTCTATGGATCCAGCCTGTATTCTTGAAATATCAAGGATATCGTTAATCAGATGCAATAAGGCCTGCCCATTGCTTTTTATAACCTTAGTAAATTCTTTTCTTTCCGCATCGGTTAATTTCTCGTCATTTAATAAATCAGAAAAACCAATAATCGCATTCATTGGTGTTCTTATTTCGTGACTCATATTTTGAAGGAAGGCAGATTTTAAGCTGTTAGCTTTTTCAGCCTTTTCCTTAGCCTCCTTTAATTCAGAAGTTCGTTCTTCAATCAGTTGCTCCAGTCCGTATTTGTGCTCTTCAAGTTCGTTATTTTTCGCGATAAGCATTTCCTTTTGAACTTCAATTTCCTCTGTTTTCTCTTCAAGCTCAGCATTGGCATCATATAGTTTCTTTGTTCTGTCCACTACAGCTTTTTCAAGAATAATTCTTTTTCGCTTTACACTGTTCATTCTTCTGAAATAAAACAGGAGCAAAAGGGAAATGACAATAAAACCAATGATCAATTTAAATCCGATAGTTTGATAAAAGGCAGGGATAATGGTTATTTCAATTTTCCGGGCCTTGTCATTCCAAATACCATAACCGTTGGCAGCTTTTACCACAAAGGTATATGCTCCCGGAGCTAAATTGGTATAAGTAACCTCGTGTGTTGGCGCATTTATAATAATTTCTTCATCATCAAACCCTATTAACTGATAGGCCAGTTTGTTTTTATAAGGTCGTACAAAATTAATACTGGCTATATCAAATGAAAATACTTTATCCGAGCTATGTAAATTTATATGATGTGCATATTCTATAGGTTTATCAAGTATAGATGTGTTGTTGTGTACTACATTAGGCGTAATTTTTTTATTCAACACATTTAATTCAATAATCTGAGGGATAGCTTTCGAAGTGTCAGGCTGTAGTTCTGCAGGTTTAAATACATTAAAACCTTTAATACCACCAACCAATACCTCCTTTGTTTTGGCATCGTAAAAATGTGCTCCTTCAACAAATTCATCCGATTGTAAACCATCAATTTTGTGGTACGATGTTATGTGTTGCGATGCTGTATTAAAACAAGCAATGCCTCTTGTTGTGGTCAGCCAAAGGTTTTTATCACCATCAAAAACCAAACCTACCACATTATTAGTGGGTAATCCATCTTTGGGAGAAATGATTTCTATGCTATCGTTATCATTATTGATTTTATATAGACTATTGGATGTGGCTGCCCAAAAGATACTATCGTTTTGCTGCAGGGTCATAAAAATATTTTGTTTCGACCATTGATCAACCATGCAATGACGTTTAATAATCTTTTCGGTTTTAGGATTAAAAACTGCAATACCCCCAAATTCAGCTGATATCCATAAGTTACCCTTATTGTCAAGGTTAATATGCTGAATATTGTCCATACCAAAAAATGACTTGCTGTAGTAGGTTATTTGGTGGGTTGTTTTATTAAACTTAACCACATTATCCCAATTGGCCATCCATAAATTGTTCTCATCATCTTCAACAATGGCGTATATTCTTGAATCATGTTGTAATTTATTTTCATCATACACTTTATAGGTAATAAACCTATCCTGTTGGGGTAAGTATTGGGCTAATGATCCCTGGGTTCCAACCCACATGGTGCTATCTTTATCATAGTAAATACAACGCACTTTATTGGAAAACAGGTTTCCGTTGCTAAGGTTACCCTTATTATATACTTTGAAAGAATTACTTTGAGGATTAAACTTTATCAATCCTTTTGTTTGGGTTCCAATCCATATATTACCATCGGCATTTTTATTTAATGCACGGACAAATAAATTATTGATGTTGATGTGGTCATTTTTAAAATGCAGATAGTTTTTAAAATGCCTTTTTACCGGACTATAGAATAATGCACCATCGTTAAACTTTGCTACCCAAATGTTTGAGTTATTATCTTTGGTAATGCATCCAATATCTGTGGCTTCATTAAACGGACCATCCATTAACTTCACTATACGCTTGTTTGTTTTGTTAAATAGGAAGGTTCCATTTTGCCTGGCCGAAATAATGATGGTTTCTTTATCAAATTGCTCAAAACAAATGTCGTCAGGTGTTACCGAAAAATTGTAAAGCTTGCCTATTGAATCAACAATGTTTTCAATTTCAATATTTTTTTCAAGTATTTTATCCGGAAGTCTGGAAACAACAAATCCTTTTTCTTCGGTGTAATAAAATCCATATCTAAAATCATTGGTTCCCCATAAAACTGAATCTTCATCAAGATAAAACTTCTCAACATTATTAAACGGCAAAGCGTTTGGTGTATCATCTTTATGCACAAAATGCGTGAATTTTTCATTAACCATATCAAACTTAATGATACCTAAGTTTCTTGTGGCCAACCATAGCGTGTTGTTCTTTACAGGTTGTATTTCTGTAATTAATGATACAGGCAAAGAGCTGGTATCATTGGGGATATATGGATATACTTTAAAGTTACTTCCATCGTAACGAGCTAAGCCATCAACAGTTCCCATCCACAAAAAGCCATTGTTATCCTGAGCAATGGAAAATACCTTTGAACTCGGTAAGCCTTCTTCTGTGGAAATAACCTCAAACACATTGGAATGCCTTTGTGCATTAGCACAAGGATATAGAATGAATAATAAAAGCAGTATTTTAATATAGCTCAAAACCAAATCAGATATATAATTTATCAATGAATAACATTCATAAAACATTTATGTTTTTATAAAATGAATGTTTCATTTCGAATAAACAATTAACGCAAACATAATTAATGCAATCTATTACGGAATTATTGGCTAATGGTTAGGTTAAAAGAGGGTTATTTTTTAACATAATGGTCGGATGGATTTTGTGAGCCTGATGTTGCGCATTGGCTTTACGCTATCATAACTTATTCTTAATGTAGATGGTGAATTCTAGCTTTAATTTAGCGGGCTAAAATTATTTACGATGAGATATTTGTTTTCTATGTTGATTAGTGTGGTTGTTTTAAATGTATTTGCTCAGGATGAGTACATTTTTAATCAGATATCTACAACAGATGGTTTATCGAATAATACGGTTTTAAGTATTGATCAAGATAAACAAGGGAGGATTTGGTTTGCAACTTATGATGGTCTTTCCATTTATGATGGAAAAAGCTTTGAGGTAATACGATATGAACCTAGCGATAAAAAAGAAAATCTCCCCAAGGGTCAGGCTACAAAAATAGTTATTGATAACCATAACTATAAGTGGGTTTTATATGAAAATAATCAGTTGGTCAGGATACTGAACGACAAAGGGGATTGTAAGATCTATACTATTCAAGATGGGGCACAGGCTATAAGTGTAGATCTATTTAAAGGGGTAAATCAAGGTGTTGTAGTACAGCAAGATTCTTTATATTTCAATTATGATAAAACGGATGATTCATTTAAAAGAATTGTTCCTCCGTCAGAAGAGATCAGCTTTTTAAACCAAAATCAATCACTCATTGATTCTATTGAGACCCAGTTTATAAAAACACACCCTAATGTTAAGGTGCATCAGGTTAATGTGCTGCCTGAGCAAAACAAGATTTTAATAGAAACCCTCAATTCCGGTCTTTGGATTATAAATGATTCCGTAAAAGGGAAGCCTATTAATTTTAGTAAGCAGCTGATTAATAAGCAGCAAATTGCATCCAATGAAGTGTATTGTTCTTTTATTGACCGGGAGCATAATCTTTGGGTAGGCACTAAAGATTATGGTGTTAGTCTGGGGCGAAATATGCATACTTTGGCCGATGATATTGGTTTTATCAGAGCTTCAGAAAATGATGAGAATAGCAGTACTGTACGATCAATTATAAAAGATCACTCAGGAACTATTTGGATAGGGACCTACGATAAGGGAGTGCTTGCCTTTAAAGATGATGAAGTGCAGCAGTTTTCATTTTCAAAAACGGAAGGGAACGATTGGGATTGGATACGTAATATTTATCAGGATTCAAACGGGTTGATATGGATAGGAAGTTATGGAGGTGTCTGTCGCCTGGATAAAGAAGGTAAGCACCCAAAGTACTATACCTTAAATCATAAACGCGTGTATAGTATTGTTGAAGATGAGCATAAAAATATATTTTTTGGAGCCTGGGGAGGTATTGAATATTTAGATGCTAAAACACAGCAGATTGTGGATTTGGATTCCATACTTTTATTGACAGGTACACACGTCAGGAAGCTGCATTTTGATAAAAAAGGGTATTTATGGGTAGGAACAGAAACCTCCGGTGTTTTTAAGCTGGATGTACATGCCCAAAAAGTGATACAACATTATACTGAAGAGGGTAAAAATGAGTTTTGCTTATCCAGCAATAGCATATTTGATATTTGCGAAGATAAAAGAGGTAACATATGGTTGGGAACCTTTGGTGGGGTAAACCAAATAAACACCAACGGAAAAGTAGATTTATTACCGGAGATAAATGAAAAGTTACCTACTACATTGATTTATAAAATGTACTGGGACTCAAAAGATGCTTTGTGGTTTAGTACATCAACCTGTCTGGTTAAATATATTCCTGTATTTAATAACATTAGAATATACGATGCCAGGGATGGTTTTAAACTTAATGACTATGCTGAAGGAGCAGGGTTTCAGGATCGTTTTGGAAATCTTTATTTTGGAGGAAAAGGAGGCTGTATTTATTTCGATCCGGCAGATATCAGAACCAATAAAAAGCTTCCTGAAGTTTATTTAAGTAATTGTGTTATCAATCACAACAAGGAAATAGCCGTAAATGATAATACCTCCAATGTTTTTTCTTCTTTCACCAAAAATATTGATCTGGAAATAAACTCTGTTTTAATTAACGAGCAGGGAAAAACAGCCATGTCATGGTGTTTATTTCCTTATGAAAAGGAGTTTAAAAGTACCAATAAATCAAATATTCACGTACAGTATAATCAGTTACCTCCCGGAAATTACAGTTTTGTGGTTAAGGCCCGTAACGCAGATCATCAATGGACCACAGAAAAGGAAGTATTAAGTTTTGAAGTTTCTCCTCCATTTTGGCTAAACTTTTATTTTTATCTGGTTTGTATTGTGGTGCTGGCCTTGTCTATAGTTGTTTTTGTACGTCTTCGTTTCAAACATATCAAGAAAAAAAACAGTCAGTTGCAGGAACTAATCGATCATAGAACAGCCAAAATAAATAAGCAAAAGATTGATTTGCAAAAATCCAATGCTGAGTTGGAAGAGAAAAGTAAAAAGGTTGCGGCTCAGCGAGATCAAATATTGGCTCAAAATGAGCAATTAATAGAAATGTATAAGAAATATGAAGAGGCCAATTTGTTGAAGCAAAAGTTCTTTACAAATGTATCTCATGATATACGTACTCCACTGTCACTGATTTATGGTCCGCTGGCCGAACTTATTCACGATAAATCCATTGATGCAGAGGTTTCAGACAAGCTGGAGCGGATGATGCACAATGTAAATTACATTACCCAACTGTTGGATCAAATTCTGGATAAAAAGAAGCTTGAAATCGGGGGAATACAACGGATTAATACGCATGGCGATTTGGTGGAAGTTTGTAAAGGCGTTGTGGATTCGTTTAAAGATCAGGCTGCGGTTAATAAGCAGGAGCTACGATTTAAAACCTCGCATACTACTTACCATTGTTTGTTCGATCATGACAAACTGCAACAAATCATTTATAACCTTTTGGCCAATGCCACCAAGTTTACCGGCGATAATGGAGTAATAGATTGTGATTTGAAAATTGAAGAATCATCCTTTACCATTGAAATATCCGACAATGGAATTGGAATTTCGGAGGACAGACTGGATTCTATTTTTGAACGGTATTATCAGGTCAATAAATCAGATGAAAAAAAGGGCAGTGGTATTGGTCTTTCAATGGTTAAAGACTTTGTAAAACTTTTAGAAGGAAATATAACTGTTGACAGTAAACAGGGCGAAGGTTCTAAATTTTCTATGACTTTTTCATTGAGTCAGCCTATGATAGCTGCTGTGGATACTATTGATAATGAAGAAGAAGAGCAGGTTGAAACAGATACCATAAATAACGACAACCGAAGAAGTATTTTAATAGTTGAAGATCATATTGAACTGCAGTTGTATCTGGCCGAACTTATTGGCAAAAAATATCATGTTGTAGTGGCAGAAAATGGAAAGCAGGCCATTAAGATCCTTAAAAAGAACAAATCATTTAGTGTAATTATTTCGGATTGGATGATGAATGAGATGGATGGTATAGCTTTATGTAAATACGTAAAGAGTAAAAGCGGTCTGCACCAAATTCCATTTGTGCTGTTAACAGCAATGAAACAGCTTGAAAACCAAAAAGAGGGTTATGCTGCCGGCGTAGATGAATATATTTCCAAACCATTTGAGCCTGATTTGTTATTCCTGAAAATAGAGAATTTGATACACCGAAGTGAACAGATACAGAAATCGGTTGAAGTAAATGCTATGATTGAACCAAAGGATAAGAATGAAACCTCTTTTGATGAAAAATTAGTAAAGAAAATAGGGAATATTATAGATGAGGAAATTGGTAACTCTGAGTTTAATCAAACTGTTTTGGCCAATAAGCTAGGCGTAAGTCAGATGCAATTGTACCGTAAGGTAAAAGAAAACATGCAATCAACCCCAAATGAGTTGATTAGAACTACTCGTATTAAAAAAGCCAGAATGCTTTTAAACAAAGGCAACTTCACGGTGAATGAGGTAAGTTTTATGGTTGGTTTTAATGATCCAAAATATTTTAGCAGATGTTTTACTAAAGAAAATGGCATTAGTCCTGCTACTTACCGAAAAGAGGTAATAAATAATGAAGTTGAGTAGGTTTTATTTTATCCTCTTGAAGCAATTAAAAACGGTTAGTGTGGATAAGGTTATGGATTACCTCATTTTTACTGCAATGTTAGCTCAATATTATTGCAAAAAATGTGCGAAAAAAAGGTGGAAATTTCACCGTTTTGTAAGAATTATCCATCATTCTGTAAATATTATCCACCCGTATTAAAGCATTCTCAAAATACATTAGCATCAAAGTTTTAAAAGTCAAATGGAACAATTATAAACCATTTACTTATTTATTATCAGCTCTCAGGTACCAGAGTAATAATAAATAAAAATAAGTGGCTATGTAATTTGAAAACAAAATTAATTAAGACAAAAAATGAAAAAACTATTTTTTTTATTTCTATCAGTTTTGCTTACCTCAATGAGCTTTGCACAAACCAAGTTAACAGGTAGGGTAACCGATGCCGATGATTACCCTATAGTTGGGGCCAGTATTGTAGTAAAAGGAACTACAAACGGAACGATTACTGATGTTGATGGAAATTTCACCTTACTAAGTGAGCAGGAAGAAGGCGTATTGTTATTCTCATTTATTGGTATGACAAGCGTTGAGAAAAGTTTTAATCAGAGTCAGGATTTTCAAATACAAATGTATGATGAATTTACTGCTTTAAATGATGTAGTTGTTATTGGTTACGGAACCTCAAAAAAAGGAGACCTGACAAACGTTGTTGCATCAGCAACTAATGTAGAGCAAATTTCAAGTCGTCCGGTTTCAAATGCTGAAAGTTTCCTTCAAGGTAATATTGCCGGAGTAACTGTAGTAAATGAGGGTGGTGACCCGGCAAGTATGCCTAAAATTACGATTAGGGGTATGGGTACCATTAACAATGGAAGCGAAAATGTTTTATGGATTGTTGATGGTATGCCATATGATGGTGGTACGATTAACCCAAATGATATTGAAAGTATTGATGTATTAAAAGATGCTTCAGCAGCTGCTATTTATGGTGCACAAGCCGGATCAGGTGTAATTGTTGTAACCACAAAAAGTGGTAAAACAGGAAAACTAAAAGTGGATATTGATGCATTTACAGGAATTCAGGATGCAACCAACTTACCTACACCTTTAACTGCTCAGCAACAAAGTGCTGCATATAATACCGCAGCTGACAATAGTGGTATGGATCGATATGATGCGCATAACGCTAATTTAAACCCTTGGGGTACTACCACAAGAACTAACTGGATTGATGAAATCTTCAGAACAGCTTCAGTAAATAACCTAAACGGAAGAATTTACGGAGGAACAGAAAAGGTAACCTATAGTGCATCTGTAAATTATCAGGATAAAGAAGGACTACTATTGGGTACTTCTTCAGAAAGATTAGGAATGCGTGTAAAAACCGATTTTCATGTATCAGACCGTATTACTATCGGACAAAATACTTATATCACACATGAAGAAGCGATCGGTTCAAACACAAGCTCTGGTTATTCAGGTGTAATTATCAATGCCATGTATATGCCTTCGGCAGCTCCTGTTTACCAGGAAGATGGTACTTTTCATGGTGTAGCTCCTGAAGGTTCTGATTATGCAGGTGCTTATGGTGATGTATATAACCCTGTTGCTTTATTGTTACGTCCAACCACAAAAAATCCTATTACAAACATAAATGCTAATGTTTACGGACAATGGGAAATTATTGATGGTCTTCAGTTTAAAACAGCTTTTGCTTTAACCCAAAACAAAAACGATTACAAGCAATTTCAACCTATGCGTCCGGAAAATGGTCGTCCATCTGAAATGAATTATTTATATCAAAGCTGGGCAAACCGTAACAAATGGGTTTGGGATAATCAAATTACTTACAATAAAGATTTTGGAAAGCACCATATTGATTTAACAGGAGTGTACTCAAGTCAATTGTCTAAATACGAGTATAATTATATTGAAGGAAGTCATTTTGCCAGAGAAGAAAGCTGGTATCAATATTTGGCTAATGCCGGACAAATTGATAATTATGAAAGTGATGCATACGAAGATGCCTTAACTTCATTAATTGGTCGTGCTCGTTATGACTTTAACGGTAAATATTTTGTAACAGCAAGTGTGCGTAGTGATGCATCATCTCGCTTACATAAAGATAACAACAGTGATGTTTTTCCTGCTGTATCAGGAGGATGGAAAATTTCAGAAGAATCTTTCCTTAAGAATGTTTCATGGTTAAACATGTTAAAATTAAGAGCATCCTGGGGTAAAATTGGTAATATCAATTCAGCTTATTATTACGCATATAATGTACCTATGTCTTCTCAGGATCCTACAATGGGAGCTGGCGATGCCCAAAGAGTACAAGGATATTACGTACGAAAAAATTCGAATACAGATTTAACATGGGAATCTTCAGAATCTACAGATTTTGGTGTTGATGCTTCATTTTTACGTGGAAAAGTTGAATTAACTGCAGACTATTTTGTGAAAAAAACACAGGATATGATTATGCAGACAGAAGTGGATAGCCATAGCGGTATCAATGATGGTGCTGATGTAAATGGCGGTATGGTTGAAAATAAAGGTTTTGAATTGGCTTTGACGTATAAAGGCAAAGTAGGAGATTTTCAGTATGCTGTAAATGGAAATGTTTCTTCGGTTAAAAATGAACTGAAAAACCTTAAAAACTTCAATACAGAATACATTGCACATAGCACAAATGCTCGCGGAACACTATATCCATATCGTTCAATTGTTGGTAAAGAGTTATATTCTTACTATTTAATTTCCAGTGCAGGAACTTTCAAATCTCAGCAAGAAATTGACAGTTATACACATGAAGGTAATTTGATTCAGCCTAATGCACAACCAGGAGACCTTAAGTTTATTGATCAAAATAACGATGGGGTAATTGATAATGAAGACAGAACTTTTAAAGGAAGTGCGTTCCCTGATTTTACTTATGGTATTAATCTAAGTGGAAAATATAAGAATTTTGATATCTCAATGGTATTCCAGGGCGTAAGCGGATCAAAAATCTTTAATGCCATGAAGTTTACTACTTACAATGCTGCTCAGCAAGGTTATAACCTTGACAACAGAGTGTTAAATGCATGGAGTACAACAAACTCAAACTCAAATATTCCATTATTAAGATTAAATGATCCAAACCAAAACTTCGAAACTGCTTCAGACTGGTATTTAGAAGACGGATCATACTTACGCATGAAAAACTTAACAATTGGGTATAACATCCCGGAAACATTAATGAACAGAGTGCTTCAGGGTTCTTCATTAAGAGTCTATGTTTCAGCTGAAAACCTATTCACACTAACCGATTATTCAGGTATCGATCCTGAAGTAGGTGGTATTGGTATGGATATGGGTAAATATCCTGTAGCCAGAACATTCTCAGCAGGTGTTTCTCTTAAATTTTAATTTTTCAAAATCAGATTTATCATGAATTTTAATAATATAAAAACTAAGTTATTAGTAGCGCTGGCTGTTTTATCAGCATCTTGTTCCGAAGACTTTCTTGAAAGAACTCCTCAGGGAGCTGCCGGTGAAGCCAACTATTACCAAACTGCTACAGATGCAGAGTATGCAGTAAACTCTATGTACTACTATATGGGTGATGAGGATATGTTTTCCCGTGGATTTATGTGGTATATTAATGCCAGTGATGATATGGTTACAGGTCGTCCAAAGTCAGTTCCTGAAAACATTAAGAATTTTAACATGACAGGTGATGAAGGTTATGCAAGCTGGATGTACCCTCAATGTTATAAGATTATTCGCAGGGCTAATGATGTGTTGTCTAATGTTTCAGATATGAATATTGATGCGTCTCTAAAGGATCGTTATTTGGGAGAGGCTTATTTCATGAGAGGTTTCCATTATTTCTGGGTGGCTTCTACATACGGAAACGATGTGAGTGGTGGTGTGCCAATTATTACAGAGGAAAACTATAAAGCCAATTCTTTTATACGACCAGCAAGTGTTACTGACAACTATGCCCAAATTGTAGAAGATTTAGAAAAAGCAGCAGCATTGCTTCCTCTATACACTACTTATTCTTCTGATGATTACGGAAGAGCTCATAAAGATGCTTGTTATGCTTACATTGCAAAAACATATTTATACTGGGCTCAGTATGATGCCAGTAAATGGGCAAAAGTAGTTGAATATTGCGATAAAGTAACTAATTCAGGATCTGGACGTGCTTTAATTGACACAGATAATCCTGCTGAGGATTACAGAAGTGTTTTTAAATATACCAACGATTTTGGATCGGAATATATCTGGAGTGTTGTAGGAGGTATCGACAGAGGAAGTAAACTTCAAGGTGTAATGCTTGAAAACAAAGGTTGGGGAGTTTATAATGGTTGGGGCTATTTTATGCCAACAGAAGAGCTTTATAATGAGTTCGAAGCTGGTGACTACCGTAGATCTGCTACAATCCTTAATTTTGGTGATGAGTTCCAGTTTTGGGGCGAAAACAGAAGATATTATTCTACCAACTCATTGTCTGGTTTCCAGTTTAACAAATACATGGATATTTATTCGTATGATGATCCTATTGGCAATGGCTTAATTAATGCTAATGGTGATGCGCTATATACAGTGTATGATATGCCACTTTTAAGATATGCTGAAGTGTTATTAATGGAAGCAGAGGCAAAAATCATGATGGGAGAAAGTGGTGATGCAGAGATTAATATGGTAAGAAACAGAGCTGGTTTGGCAGCTAAAACAAACTGTACTCTGGTAGATTTGAAACACGAGCGTAGAGTTGAATTGGCTGGAGAATTTGCAAACCGTCATCGTGACTTGGTTCGTTGGGGAGATGCAAAAGATGTTTATAGTCAGCCTTTACATGGTAGAATTCACAGCGATAAAACCAATCCGGATTCAGATTATACCGTAGAGGAAATTTGGCCTGCACGTAATTACGATCCTGAAATTCATAACGTTTGGATTATCCCTAATGAAGTGATTAAAAGTTCAGGAATAGAACAAAACAAAGGTTGGTAGTCAATACTATTTATTAACCTGAGTTCGACATAAAATTTTAATCGAACTCAGGTTATTAATAATTATCAAAAGAAACCATGGTTCAAATCCTGTTTCCGCATGCAGGGAACCATGGTCTTTTTTTGATCAATTGTGAGATTGGAATTCCATCCGGGATCTCATATATACATATCTAATCAACTTTATCAATATTCTAAGTAATATAAACATGAATTTACAGTTGGGATTTACATTGCTATTGTGCCTTGTACAGTTAACATCATTCGCACAGGATTTAATGTTTAAAGGAGGACACTCTCATAATGATTATCACCAGGAATACCCATTACAAACAGCCTTAGAAAATGGGATGGTTAGCATCGAAGCTGATGTTTTTATGGTTGGTGATCAACTCCTTGTAGGGCATGAGAAAAAGGAATTAAAAGCACAGAATACACTGGAAAATCTCTATTTAAAACCATTGTTTAAAGAAGTACAACAACAGGGTGATCATTTTCAACCTATAATTCTTCTAGTTGATTTTAAGGCTGATGGTATAAATACTTATCGCTTACTAAAAAAAATAAGTCAACCTTATGAAACAATGTTATCTGTTTATAAAGATGGACTTATTGAGCAAAGAGCAGTAACAATTATTATTAGTGGAGACAGGCCTTTTGAAATATTAAAAAAAGAACAGCATCGATATGCCTTTATCGATGGAAACCTGAATGATTTAGAACAAGATGTTGATGCAGGGTTAACTCCATTATTAAGTGCAGATTGGAATGATTACTTTAAATGGAATGGGGTTGATGATATATCTGATACTGAGCTGAAACAGCTTCAGCAATTTGTAGTTCAATGTCATCAAAAAAATATAATGCTTCGTTTTTGGGGCACTCCGGGAGAAGGGGAAATAGCCATAATCTATTGGAAATTACTATCAGATGCAGGTGTAGACCTAATTGGTACCGATAATCCAAAGGAGTATAATGATTTTAGAAAGGAGTATAAAAAATGATTCATATAAATAAAAAACAGATTATTTATTTTTTTACAGGTTGTATGGCAATCTTCTTTATGGCCTGTAATTCAAAAATAGAGAAAGAGCAAGAGCAGGAGCAAGAATTGCACAATTCACTCATAGGTTATGAGTCTAAGTATTGGTATAAAAGATCTTTGGCACATGTTTTACTGAACCGCATGGAGAGCGAAAAAAATCAGGTGCTTTGGGGTACTACCTATCATACAGCTGCACCGGTACCGTTAGGTTCTGTTGGTCCTGCTAAATATACACGCAAATTACAGGGTATTATTCAAAATGATTCATTGGGACGTGTTTTAAAATCAGCGGTTTCTGATGGAATTAATGTAGTATTGGTTATTGGCGACGGAATGGGAAATATGCATATGGCTTTACCCATTTATAAACGATACGCAGAAAATAATAAGAAACAGACCTACTTTGAAAAAATCATGTCGGAAGGATCTTGTGGATATATGCACACAGGTACGGCTAGGGGCGTTGTCACCGGTTCTGCAGCATCAGGAACAGCCATTGCATCAGGAACAAAAACAATGATGAATATGGTAGGTGTTGATCCTAATGGAAATCCGTTATTGAGTGCTTTAGATTGTGCCAAACAAAGTGGTTATTATACAGCCGTAGTTAGTGATGCTGGAATTACAGATGCAACACCTGCAGCTTTTTATGCGCATTCGGTAAATAGAGATTTAGAATCGGATATTGCACTTCAGTTGGCTCAAAGTAATAAAGTAGATTTAATTTTAGGTGGAGGAGCTGGTCAATTTATACCGCAAAACTCGAGTTTTTCAGATTATTACACTGGTACCGATTATCCAGAATTTACCTCTTCACGAAATGACAATCTGAATCTCTTTAAGATATTTGAGGAACAAGGCTATCAGCTGTGTTTTACTGTGCAGGAATTGAAAAATTGTAGTGCCAATAGAATTGTAGGATTATTTGATGGAGGAGGTTTGAAACCAGCTGTTGAGTATCGTGCCAATCAAACTTTTCCAACTATTTCTCAGTTAGCTGATAAAGCCATGAAGGTTACTTCAAGACAAAAGCAGCCATCCTTTACTATGATTGAGTGTGCACGTATTGATTGGGAAGCTCATGATAATGATATGGTATCGGTTTATAAAGCGGTGGAAGAGATGAATAATATACTAGAAGTAGCTTATGCACGATATCATAAAGATCCGAAACATACACTACTTATATTTACTGCAGATCATGAAACCGGTGGATTAGAAATTGCCTACAAAGATGTTGAGAAAGATCAGGGCGAAAGCTTTCAATTACCCTCAGGTGATACTTATACCAACCATACCTATCCATTGTTTTATGAACAGTTCCTTAAAGAGTTGGAAGGACAGGATAAAACCATTTCATCCATACTAAGTATATCTGAAAATGCTGCCGAATTACAAAATAATCTATTAAAACATGCAGGCATTAAATTAAACACCGAAGAAGCTGAAATGCTTTTTTATGCAAAGCATGATTACAAAAAATATAAACTGGAGTAGTTTTTTAGTAAAAAGGATTTCATTTTAAGAAAGAGGAATCAATTGAAGTATGGATTCCGACATCAGCAACGTAGCTTGGGACCCACTTTTCTTTAATTTTGGTAAGACAGAAAGCTGTTTGAACAAAGTGAGTTCTTTCTGTCTCAAAATTAAGAAAATAGTGGGTAAGCGAGTGATGTAGTCGGCGGACTTTTTTGTTTACTTTTTTTGACTGAAGAAAAAAAGTAAAAGCCATTGCGGCTTGAGCACATTAATATTATCTCTTTAAAATTAATGTTTTCATTATGAAACGATTTTCCTGATTTCTGGATTAAAGAACAATTCATTTTCCTAAAATAAATGATAGATATGTTACGAATAAAGAAATTATTTAAAATAGCTGGTTTATTGAGTATAGCCCTGATCACTCAGGGCACTTTTGCTCAAAACGGCAAACCTGAAGTATTGTATTTTAATAATGATCAAACCTTTAAAGTACTTCAGTTTACAGATGTGCATTGGGCGGCTAAGGAGCCTGGATGTAAGGCTACACTTACTATGATGAATGAAGTTTTGGATAAAGAAAAGCCTGATCTTGTTGTTTATACAGGTGATGTAGTGTTGTCTGAATTTGAAAATAGAGATGAATTAGCCAGCGGTTGGAAAGAGGTGACAGCACCAGTTCGTGACCGAAAAATCAATTGGGTAGCGGTGTTAGGGAACCATGATTCTGAAGGAAATGTGGCTCGTAATTCAGTGTACGATTGTTTTACCAATTTACCCTATAATATTAATGGTACAACAAACCATACATTTGCCGATTTTTCATTACCTGTTAGTACTACCAATGGAGCAACCGGGGCTGTTTTATACTTTTTTGACTCTAATGATTATGCCGGAATGTTTCAGCCGGGAAAGTATGGGTGGATTACAAAGGATCAGGTTGAAGCCTATCAAAAGCAATCAGAAAATTATACTAAACAGAACAACGGTACACCGGTTCCATCATTGGCATTTTTTCATATTCCTATTCCTGAATATAAAGAACTATATTCAAGTAAGGATCAGTTAACAGGTCACGTAGGTGAGGAAGTATCGTCTCCTGATATTAATTCGGGCTTGTTTGCAGCCATGGCTTTAAATGGTGATGTTATGGGAGTATTTTGCGGTCACGACCATAATAACGATTTTATTGGAGAATGGCATGATATAGCTTTAGCATATGGAAGATGTTCAGGCAATAACGCTTATGGTGATTACCGAAACGGAGCAAGAGTAATTACTTTAACGCCACATCAGTTTTCTTTTGATTCCTGGATTTCAATTCCATCCAGAAAAGAGTTTAGGTATCATTTTCCTAAAAATACACCAGTAATAACTGATTATTTACCTGCACAATCTCAAAACATAAACTATGTTCAGGGAATTAATTATACCTATTATAAAGGAGAAGTAAGTAGTGTAAATGAAATAGAATCTTTAAAAGAAGTAAAATCCGGAAACGCAAATAATTTTGACCTGTCACTTGCTGATCAGGAAGATCATTATGCTTTTGTTTTTGAGGGATTCATTGATATTCCTGCAAAAGATGTATATACTTTTTATCTGAGGTCAGATGATGGCAGTCAGTTATTTATTGACGATGTGTTGGTAGTAGATAATGATGGCGGACATAGTGCACGCACCCGAAAAGGACATGCAGGCCTGGACAGTGGTAAGCATAAGATTAAACTGCTTTATTTTGAAGATTACATGGGGCAGGAACTCAAAGTCGGCATTCAAAGTCAGCTACTGAAAAAGGATTTTATAAAACCACAAATGCTATTTCGCAAAAAGTAATTCAAATAAAAAGACTAAAAATACGATCCATTAATTTTCACACAGGAGGAGAGGTTTATTATCGTAAACCAAAAACGTTTGGTTGCATATGTTCTCCTCCTAAATTTTATTCCAGGTATTCTTATCAATTCGAATTGCAATACCCGATTATCTGACTCCTTTCTCAATCAGAAAATCACTATACTTTCTGTCTGTAGTCTTAATATGATTGGCTACCCAGCTTTTAATGAAATTGGTAATTTCTAAAGTCAGAATCAGTTTTCCATTTATATACCTGTCTTCAAAATCAAGAACCCTTTGTACAAAGCGGTCATGTTCTTCTTTATGATTTAAATACTCAGGAAAACCATATTGTTTCATGTACTTTTCTTCCGTAGAAAAGTGGAAAACAGTATATTCTTTTAAGGCTTTTATTAATTTGAATATGCTCTCTTTAGAAGATTGAATACTAATGTTTCTGTAAAATTCATTGATCAAATCAATCAGCTTTTTATGTTGATCATCAATAGAAGGAATATTTACGCTTAGTATTTCATCAGTCCAGGTTATAGTAGCCATTTTTATATGTATTAAGAGAAATTCCTGCAAAAATATATAATTTGAAGATATGTGCAATGAGAGTTGATGAATCTTAACATAAAGATCATACATATATCGTGATTTAATGAGTTAATATAATCATAGCGTTGAGTAAAGTTATATATAAACGAAAGGATGCATTTTTTGTATATATCCATCATTTTAAAATGCTTTATCTTCTAAATCATTGGTTCTTTATATTTTTAAGGCACATCATAAGTTGGATGTAGTGTTTAAATGTATTGAAATAGAGTAGCGTTATGGATTTGAAAATTGTTTTAAGATTGCTTGTTTTGCTTTTGTTTACAAATTCTTTACAAGGATTTGCTCAGGATATAGTGCAAATTGATATTCGTGAGCCACAAGAAAATATAGAAGTTTCAGCCAACCTCTATGGTCAGTTTATAGAGTATTTAGATAATAGCATTACAGGGGGGATTTTTGATGAGAACTCACCACTATCTGATGCGGATGGGTTTAGAAAAGATGTACTAATTAAAATGGAGGACTTAAAAACTCCGGTTTTAAGATACCCGGGAGGTACTGTTACTAAAACATATCATTGGGAAGATGGAATTGGACCGCGTTCAGAAAGACCTGCCAGAAGAAATTTAATTTGGGGTGGAGTAGAAGATAACCATTTTGGAACCGATGAATATATAAAATATTGCAGGCTGATAGGCGCCGAGCCAAGTATTGTGGTAAATATGGGAACCGGAACAGCAGAAGAGGCGGCCAATTGGGTGGAGTACTGCAATGGTACCGGAAATACCTATTATGCAAATCTTCGAAGACAAAATGGTTCGGAAGAGCCGTACAATGTTAAGCTATGGAGCTTAGGCAATGAGGAAGCTGCATGGGAAGATGCCGGTCGTTTGTCCAATCCTGAAAAATATGCGGAGGAAGCCTGGTATTTTGCAAAGATGATGAAGCTTACCGATCCGTCTATAAAATTATTTTCAGTAGCAGATCCTTTTAAAAAGGAGTGGAATGATGTGGTATTGGGATCTCTTGCTCCAATTGCAGATTATATTTCAGTGCACTGGTATGTGGGAACTGTGGAAGGAAAACCTTTATCTATTTATAGTCAGATTGCCAGTTTTGATACTACACTAACAGAATTGAGCTCATACCTGTCTCAATATCCGGAAAAAGTGGAAAACTTCTCAAAATGGTATCGTTTCCCATCCCGTCAGGATGCGATTAAAATCTCTGTTGATGAATGGGGAATCTGGGAAAGTACAGGTGGCGGAAAATATAATTTGGATTGCAGATATACATGGCGACATGCATTAGCCACAGCTTCTTTCTTAAATGTATTTCACCGTCAGGCAGGGTCGGTAACCATGGCCAATTGGGCACAATCGGTTAATGTGTTGGGAGCAATATTAGCCAGTGACAAAGGATCCATTGAACAAACAGTGTATTATCCGTTAATGTATTTCAGACAATACTTGGGCAACTCACTCATGTCCGTAGAAACTTCAGGTATGCCTGTTATAGAAGGAGGTGAAAATTTGCAAGCGTTGGATATTTCATCCACTTATAATGATAAAACCAATGAAGTTAGTGTATTTGTGGTAAACAGAAGTGATAAAAAGGTTTCTGCAAATATGAATATAGAAGGCGTGAAAGCAAGTAATGCGAAGCTTGTTCAGATCACTTCTGTAAATGAGGATGCTAAAAATGTTATTGGTCAGGAAAGCGTGGTTGCAGTTACTGAGGAAAATGTATCATTAAGAAAAGGAATAAAAATAGAACCTTTGTCCATCAATATTATAGTGTTTAAGAAATAGATAATTTAAAATTCATGTTTTAGACTGTAGTTTAAAATAGTGTTGTAAAAAGCCGTACATTAGAAATAATAATGTTGGTGTTGATGATATAAGGATATGCTCCAAAGGGCCGTTAGGCCTGATTTCCTAGTAGCAAATAGCTTTTTTTTTGTAATCAAGGGGCGTAGCCCTGTTGTCTTAAATTGGTATAGGTATTGGTCATAATAGAAACTTAAGATACCAGACCTATGGCCCTTAAATTAAAGCTTTGTATTTATTTCAAAGCGCTGATGCTGCAAATTGCATTCTATCGGCTCGCTTCATCTATTTGAAATTTATCAATATTAGTTAGGAGTAATGCTTGAATAAAATTAACTTCATTTTGTTTGTGAATTTAGATGATCAAATTACTATCCTGGCTTCATCTGATAAAAAGTTAAATACATATAATACTATGGGCATATAAAAAGATTTAATCAGAAAAGCATTTAGCCTTACTTTATAAAAAAGCCTACAAAACGATTGTTTTACAGGCTTTAGAATGAGTCGTAAATTTAACTGATTAAGGGAATTATAAAGCAAATCCTAATTTTATTTTTATTCCTATACTTTGAGGTACAACATTGTTGACCATTGGAGCAGTTGTTTCTGCTTTTGTGTGTTCGCTACCGCTGATGCTGTTGTTTCTTAAATTGGTAGGATTATCTCTATCATACTCAATTATTTTACCAGCCCCTTGCGTTTTTAATATGTTATTCAAACCATAATCCAGATATCCTCCGGCATACAGTTTCGTTGAATTGGATAATTTCCATTTTTTACCACATTCCACAGATAACATTATGGCTACTCCAAAATCAATATCTCCCTTTGATGTACTACCGTCAAATTCTCCAAAACCTCTGAAATTTAAATCCGTGTATTCAGCATTGGTTTCCGGATAATAACCAGATGTTACCAGACTATTATTATTTGATTCAAACTTTCCACTTAAAGGAATGCCGATTTTGAGACCGATATTCGTGTAAAGATTTTTCAATTTCTCAGGAGAAAACTGAATCTGTAAAGGAATATTCAGGTAAAAGGCGTCCTGGTTTTCCTGATAGTTATTCAATTTTAGGTTCCATACAAAGTCATTTGAATAATTATCCTGAGTTAAATAATGGTCTTTCAGTTCCTTAATCTTAATCTCGGATTTATAGGTAGCTAATTCAAGTCCTGTAACAAATCCCCATTGTGTGTTGATTTTATAGGTATAGCCAATTCCAAAAACCGGAGCTATTTTCGAAGCGGTTTGTGCGTGATCATCCATATCAAATTTCATAGATGAGCTAGCAGCGCCCAGATTAAAATTAACTTCATGTTTGGTTTGAGAATAGCTATGAAGACTCATGGAAATTAAAGCTATCACCAATAATATTTTTTGTCGCATGTGTTTAAAATTTGTTTTACATGTTAGAAAAACTTGCCACAAGAATTGATATTCACAATGAGTATGAGATTGATATCTAGGGATTATTAGTTCTTATGGCGTGTTGTTTTCTTTACTTTCTGTAATGAAATATCTGTTTGCTAATTCCTGATGCTAATCTTATTCAACAATCAATTTGGTTGAATAGGAGTGTTTATTTGAAATGATTTGTATCAGATAAACTCCTGGATTTGAAATCTTAAAACTTGCATTATCTTCAGTTATTTCTTTGCTATAAATGGTTCGGCCATTTAAATCGCTGATCATAAGTAAGGTTTCCGATTCATCCAAAGCTGTTTTAAGATGATAATCCATATTCAAATCAATATTTATTTTTTCTCCGGATGAAGCAGGATTTGGATATACCATAGGCGTATTGAGCGATTCAAGTGTTATCGCTGATGGACATGTTTGAAATTTATCCCCATTGATATCTGTTAGCTTAACCATATAAGTAGCATTGGCATTAAGCATATCAGTTGATAAAGGACCTGCGGAGTAATATTGCTTGTTGTCTCCGATAGTTTTACTATCCTCGTACCATTCAAAATCCACAAAATGATAACCTCCATTATTTTCAGGATTGTTATTTACGGTTAGTGTGTTGTTCCACATTTGAGTAACTAAGTCATTAAAGGCAAATGGTCTGCTTACTTTTAATTGATAAGGTTCCGAATCCACTCCGTTTTTTGATGAGATCGTAAAATCAATCTGATTTAATCCTGATTCTGAAGGCGTATATTCAAATGTAGTTTCAGTATCAGCAGTTCTTCCTATTATAGGTTCAATTTGTATGTTCAAAGGCGCATTGGAGTTGTTGCAATCTAAAAGATATGTTTCATTCAGATCTTCCCATTTCTCTCCATTGATGTAAACACCATATAAATAGGAATCTGTATAAGTTGCATCAATGGTTTCCTGAAATAAATCCACCTTAATTACATAATATCCCTGTTTAGAAAGATCAATAGACCATTTATGATCTCCGGAAAGGTTTTGATAAATGTATTTGGAATCAAGTATGGATTCTCCTTGAGTAGCACAATGAAATGACACCGGGCCCCAATCATTTTGACCTAAGAATTTAAACATATTTCTGTCGCCACCGGTTACAGCACTTTGTAAAATTCCGGAAAAGATAAACAGATTAGGATTGTTCTCATCTTTTTTCAATTTTATAGCATTACCAGAGTCCCAACCAGCCTCTGTTGCACCACCTACAATATACAATTCCTCTCGTGCAACGAATATTTCACCATATAGAGCCTGATGTTTAGTACTTATTTGAATTTTATAATAATCGTCAGGAATAGTTACCTGCCAACCCATTGCATTTGCATCACTGCTTAGTTCTATGGGATTGTATCCAACAGCATTTGCATACTGAGTGGAAGGAACATAAAACTGGGTGTTGGACTGAATGGTTGGTGTATTCATAATCTTAAATTCTCCAGATTGAAGTGCCCCATGATACCTGAAGTAACCCGCAATTTGAGCAGGATCTTCAGTTAATATTTCAGTTCCACCAGGAATAGCTGAGCCTGTTATCCACAGGGTTGATCCATCTTCATCATAACCAATAGCTTCATTTTTTTCAGAACCACCATAATCGCTTTGTTCAGCAATGTTCTTACTGTCCAAGATAAAATCTCTCCACTCTTTAATTTCTTCCTGTGGCGCATTATTTACTTCCAGCAACAGATCAAAAGATGATTCCAGATTATCTGAAAAATTCTGCAGTTCAGATAATGTTGTTGCCGGATCTAAAGCAATACGATGACTTGTTTCAACAAGAGATGTAAATTCGTCGGGAATGTTTTCTCCCATTTTTAATAACAGCGAATCGTTACATTGTTCAAGTCTTTTTAGCTGTCCCATTTTACCTGCTATTAATTCTTCAGAGGTTGCCTGAGCATCATCAAAATCAACTTTAACCTCTAAATTAGATTCACAGCTGATTGAAGGTGTTTTGATTACAATCGCAAGTTGTTTACTGTCGTATGTCCAGCTACCTTCTGTTAAAGATGATGTGTAAGCATATTTTACACCATTTACATGCACCTGTTTTGCAGGAAGTTTAGAAAGCAGTTCTAACTTATAATATCTTGAATCAGGCATGTTTTCAAATGAACCTTCGCGAGGAAATATGGAATATGTGCCTTGTTGTGCATTGGTATGCTGGGTTATTGTAGTTGTTGTAAACGCTCCGTTTTTATATTCATCATTATCGCCATTGTCTTCATAATAGGAGAATGAACCGGATTCACCAGGAATAAAATCTATGATCAGGGTATCAGGTCTTTGTTTCATGTGTTTGATGTCGGGATATTTAGGGATAATAGCCCCTTCTTTGTAAAAAAATGGAATTTCATCCTGAGCAAAGCTTCTGGTATATTTTTGATTTCCTTCAAGCTCAGATCCAGTTTCTGCTTCAATCCAGTTTCCTTCCGGAAGCCAAAAATGTTTTGATGCAGTACCAATGGTAAAATCAGAAGCCGTAACTATGGGCGATACTAAAATTTCATCACCAAACATATAAGATGTTTCTTGTCTGTAGGCTTCATTATCTTCAGGTGAGTCGTAATATAACGGACGACAAATTGAAATTCCTGTATCATAAGCTTTTCTGGAATAGGTATAAACATAAGGAATCATAGCATACCTTTGCTTAATCGCATCTCTCATCGTTTCAAAATTTGGATACTTCCAGATTCTTCTTTCGATGTGTGATGCGTTGGTGGCATGAGTTCTGGTAATCGGAGAGAAGATGCCAAACTGAATCCATCGTAAATAAAGTTCCGGATTATTCTCGCCCGGTTGGTTATGTCCGCCTAAATCATGACTCCAATAACCATAGGCCACGTTAGAAGCTGTTGAGTTGAAATAAATTAGAAAGGCCAGCGTAGGGAATGTAGCCCAGGTATCTCCGGAAAAACCGATCTGGTAGCGATGATTTCCCAAGCCTCCCCAACGATGAAAAATCATAGGTCGTCGATCTGGTCGGTTGGTTTGCATGTCGTTGTAAAAAACATGATTCAGCCAAAAGGTATTTCCCAAATCGTTTACGTCGGGAGTTAAAGGCCATTGCTGCCAGTCCAGCCACCAGAAATCAATACCCATTTGTTCTTGCGGACGTAATATGTTTTTAAAAAAGGCCTGATAAAAATCTTCGTTTTCAATATTCCATTTAATGGTTTGACTTAGTGATAAATTCAAATCCTGTGCAAGGTCTGTAAAATGATCTTCATCCGGAGCCACACCATCTGCAGGGTGTAAGTTTAAGGTTACTTTCAGGTTTTTGTTATGCAACCAGTCAACGAATTCCTGAGGGTCAGGAAAAAGGCTTTTATTCCATGTCCAGCCAGTCCAGCCACCACGGCCGCCATCATCAGGATGACCAGCATAATGCCAGTCCATATCAACCACCATAACGTCCATAGGAATATCGTTTTGTTGAATCTCATTCACGATCTCCTTAAAATCATTTTCACTGTATCTTTCGTATTTCGAATACCAATAGCCAAAAGAATAGAGTGGGGGCATAGGTATTTTTCCTGCAATTTTGGTGTAGTCGGCAAGTGCTTTTTTATAGTCGTGGCCATAACACATAAAATACCAGTCAATGGAGTTGCCGGGAATTGGTTCTGCCACCCAGTCAAAAGCGCCACCCTGGTTTTCAAAAAGTAAGCTTTTACTGGTGTCGCCATTGTGTTTATTTTCATCAATTACCACCCAGCCCGAGCGCGAAATAATACCGTCTTCCATGGCACTTCGCATATTATCACCACTGGAATTATCCAGTGTGCGCATGGTTCCTTTCAGGTTTAGATGATCTTGTTTCCCCGGATACCATTGTCCGGAAGCTCCATTAACTAAAAAGTTGATACTCATATTTTGAGCATTAAAGGGATTGGTTAGCGGAAATGTTCCTATTTTATATTTTAATTCCAGTTTCTCAGTTCGGATGTATAAGTAACCATCAATTACTTCAGTAGAATATTCAGGTACTGGTAATTTTCTGTTTACAACAATAAATGATGCTCTATCCTCAAATTGTTTGGTATCGCTCCATTCAATTCTTATCATTTCCGGAGTAAGGATGGTAAACCTCATATTCCCTGAAATAACAATGGCCTGTTCATTGGCTAAAGGATCGTTTTGCGCCTTTAACCGGAGCGCTGATCCTAATATTAACACTACAAGAAATAATAAATACTGTGATTTTATTTTCATTACTTATTGGGTCTTATTGAATTTATTTATAAAACGAATCAACAGATAAGAGCTAGATTTATAATTGGTTGAGGTGATTTAAAGGTCTGATGTGAAATCTTCGGAGTAAATTTATTCTCTACTCCGAAGTATGTGAATACTGTATAAAACTGCTTAGTAAGTTACCTTGCCAACAGTAGGACCGTCAACTTTTAGCATGCCTTCATCATCAATATTTAATTTGTCGATAAATACAATACGTTGGTTTCCTCCATCTTTGGTTCTTGCATGATACACACATAATTTTTGATGATCGGGCAGATGAAGTACCATATTGTGACCTGTACCGGTAACAATACCATCATTTTCAGTATTCTTTTGCAGAACCGGATTGTTTGATGCCTTTTTAAAGGGACCAAGCGGATGTTTTCCAGTTGCATAACCTACTGCATAATCTTTACCTCCAAAGTAGTTGGCTGAATACATCATGTAAAAAGTGTCGTTCTCTTTAAATATGAAAGATCCTTCAGTCCATCTTCGATTCACCTCATGGTTAGTAACAGAGCGACTTTCCCATTCATACTGAGGATCCTCTTTATGTACCGGAGGACGAAGTAATAACTGAGGTTCGCCAATAACATCTGAATAATCAGGTTTGATTTCTACGCCATAAACCCAACTCTCTTCAATTTCGTTAAACCACCCCTTTTTTTGGGCCCATTTTGAAGCATCGCTCTCCACAGGGTTTTTATAACAGCATCTGGAATAGTACAGGTAGGTTTTGTTATGCTCATCATCAAAGTAAATATTGGCATCGATGATGGGATATCCCGGATCAAATACCGGATGGTCATAAATATTTTTAAACGGACCTACGGGACTGTCAGAAACAGCGACACCAATGCGGAAATTTTCAGCTTCATTGGTTGGGTTTTCCATCCAATTGGCACTATACCATAAGTAGAACTTGCCATTTCTTTCGTACACTTCAGGAGCCCAGAAACAATCTTTTCCCCATACTTTTTCATCCGATTTATCGTAGATAACACCTCTGTCAGTCCAATTAATAAGGTCTTTGGATGAATAGGCCTTAAATCCGTTTATTTCCGATGTACCATACATATAATACGTACCATCAGAAGCCTGTATTATAAAAGGATCGCCCAACGGAATAGATATTGGATTATTCAATTGTGCTTGATTTTTCTTATTGAATGAACAAGCAGTGCTTAAAAGAACAATTAGGCTTAGTAATATTATTTTATTCATATTTACATTCTTGAAATAAGAGATTCTTTTTCTTACAAGAGAAAAGAATTCATTTGTAATGTTTATTCGATGATAACTTTTTCTGTTTGAAGTTTATCGTTGATGCTTAATTCTAAGTAGTATTCTCCCGGCTGAAGTTTTTTGCCGATAGAGAATTTCGTTTTTGGATTTTTCTTTAAAGCCAATTGGTTTGATTCACTGTCTTTTAAACAAGCAGAATCAAACACGATACTTTCATCAGCACAGATTAAAACCTTACCCTTTTTAGTAGAAATAGAATATTGAATGTCGTTATCTTTTTCATTGGGATCTTGTAGTGAATAGTAAGCCTCAATAGTTTCCTGAAAAAGATCTACTTTAATTACATAATGCCCTTGTTTAGAAGGATGAATAGTCCACTTGTGGTCGCCGGGTAGGTTTTCATAAATATACTTTGAACCCAGTATAGATTCATGCTGAACAGCAGGATGAAAGGAAACTGGTCCCCAATCATTTTGACCAAGTAATTTAAAAGAGTTTCTTTCTTCACCCGAATCTGAATTTTTTAAAACACCCGAAAAAATAAACAGGTTAGGGTTGTTTAAATCCTTTCTTAAGCGTATTGCTTTATCCGAATTCCAACCAACTTGTGTAGCTCCACCAACAATATACAAGTCCTCTCTTGCCACAAATATTTCTCCGTTAAGCGTCTCTGCTTTTGCATTTATTTTGAGCTTATAATAATCATCAGCTATGGTTACTTTCCAACCAGGTAAATCTGCATTTTCAGTAAGTTTCATGCCACTGTTGCCTATAGCATTTTCATCTAGCATTACAGGTACATAATATTTTGTATCGGCCTGTATTGTTGGAGTGTTTATAATTTTAAACTCACCCGTCTGAAGTTTTCCATGGTAACGGAAGAATCCTGCAACTTGTGCAGGATCTTCTGTTAATATTGCTGTTTCTCCTGGTACCGCAGGCCCCGTAATCCATAGCTTTGTACCATCCACATTATAACCCATAGCTTCATTTTTTTCTGAGCCGCCAAAATCACTTTGCTTTTTAGTGTTTTTGCTTTCCAGAATAAAGTTCTTCCATTCATTAATTTCCCTAACCGGAGCATTTTCAATCTCTAGCAACTGATTAAAAGAGGCTTCAAGATTATTTTCGAAGAATCGAAGCGCTTGTAATGTGTTTTCAGGATTTGTAGCAATACGCTTGCTTGTTTCAACTAGCTTAGTAAATAAGGCAGGTATTTTATTGTTCAATTTTTGAGTAAGCGAATCATTACATTGTTGAAGTCGCTTCATCTGACCCATTTTTCCAGATAACAATTGCTCTGACGCAGCCTGATTCTCATCAAAATCCACTTTAATTTCAATTTTCGTATCACATGAAATAGAAGGTGTATTGATTACAATGGCCAGTTGTTTACTGTCGTACGACCAATAACCCACTTGAGGTTGCGTTGCATATGAATACTTCTTACCATTCACTATTACTTGTTTAGCCGGAAGTTTCGATAAAAGCTCAAGTTTATAATGTCTTGCATCAGGCATATGCTCAAAAGAACCTTTGCGCGGATGGATGGTATATACACCTTGTTTACTGTTTGTTATCTGTGTTATTGGAGTTGTAGTGTATTTCCCTTCTTTGTACTCATCATTATCACCATTGTCTTCATAGTATGAAAAAGAGCCTGCACTACCTGGGATAAAATCAATGATTAAAGTATCTGGTCTTTCTTTCAGATGTTTAACATCAGGGTATTTTGGAATGATGGCACCTTCTTTATAGAAAAATGGGATCTCGCTTTGAGCAAAACTTCTTAAATACTTGTGATTTCCTTCAAGAACAGTTCCTGTTTCTGCTTCAAGCCACTTGCCTTCAGGTAACCAAATGTTTTTTAGAGCAGTTCCATTGGTAAATTCAGAAGCAGTTACGATTGGAGATACCAGTATTTCATCACCAAACATATAAGTGGTTTCTTGTTTGTAGGCCTCATTTTCCTCAGGAGAATCATAATACAACGGACGGCATAATGAGATTCCGGTATCGTATGCTTTACGTGAATAAGTATAGATGTATGGAATCATTGTATATCTGAACTTAATGGCATCTTTCATTAGTTCATAATTCGGGTATTTCCAAATTCTTCTTTCGATATGAGCCGCATTGGTAGCGTGAGTTCTGGTAATTGGAGAGAAGATTCCAAACTGAATCCAGCGCAAGTATAATTCTGGATTGTTATCTCCCGGTTGAATATGGCCACCTAAATCATGACTCCAGTAACCATAGGCCACATTTGAAGCTGTTGAGTTATAATAAACCTGAAAGGCTAAACTAGGGAATGTTGCCCAGGCATCACCGGAGAAACCAATTTGATAGCGGTGATTACCCATACCTCCCCATCTGTGAAAAATCATAGGGCGACGATCAGGTCGGTTTGTTTTCATATCGTTATAGAAAACATGATTTAACCAGAAGGTATTACCTAAGTCTTTTACGCCTGGAGTTAAAGGCCATTGTTGCCAATCTAACCACCAAAAATCTACTCCCATTTCTTCTTGTGGGTATAAAATATTCTTAAAGAATTTCTGATAAAAATTTTCATTCTCAATATTCCATTTAATGGTTTGATCTTTAGGGAGATTAAGGTCATCAGCTAATTCTTCAAAATGATCCTCATGTGGAGCCACACCATCAGCAGGGTGTAGATTTAAAGTAACATTCAGGTTTTTGTCATGAAGCCAGTTAAGGAATTCCTGAGGATCCGGAAATAAGCTTTTATTCCATGTCCAACCGGTCCAGCCACCACGGCCGCCATCTTTTTCATGTCCTGCATAGTGCCAGTCCATATCCACCACCATAACATCCATAGGTATGTCACGTTTGTGTATTTCGTTTACAATTTCTTTAAAATCGTCTTCGGTATATCTTTCATATTTAGAATACCAGTAACCGAAGGAATACAATGGAGGCATAGGGATTTTCCCTGCAACTTTAGTATAATCAGCAAGAGCCTTTTTGTATTCATGACCGTAACCCATAAAGTACCAATCGATATTATTGCCCAACGAACGCTCAGCAACCCAGTCGAAAGCACCGCCTTGATTCTCGAATAACAAGCTTTTACTGGTGTCGCCATTGGTTTGTGCTTCATCAATCACTACCCAACCGGAGCGGGAAAGAATTCCATTTTCCATTGCACCCCGCATGCTATCTCCCTTGGCGTTATCCAATGTACGAGTGGTTCCCTTTAAGTTCAGCGGATCCTTTTTGCCAGGATACCAATGCGTAAGTGATCCATTCACTTTAAATGAGATGCTCAGATTTTCAGGACTGGCCGGATTTGTAAGTGGATATGTTCCTTCCTTATACTTTAAATCAAGTTTTTCGGTGCTGATGTATAAATAACCATCTTTTACTTTCGTAGAATACTTTGGTACAGGCATTTTTCTGTTTACCATAATAAAAGATGCTCTGTCTTCAAATTGTTTGGCATCGTTCCATTCAATTCTAATCATCTCTGGCGTGAGGATTGTAAACCTCATATTGCCGGAGATGATGACTGCCTCATCATCTGCCTTGGGATTATTTTGCCCTAAGAGCTTCAACGAAAAGCTGCATACAAGCAAAATGAATAATATTAATTTAAGTGGTTTAAATGTCATTACTAATTGTTTTTAGAATGTTAATTCGCGCTATGTTTTCGGTTTAAAATACACTAAAGATTACAAGTTGTACTTGTGTAAAAGTTTATTAGCATGTATCAGATGAAAGCAAGCTTATTCTGGTTTTATGATGTTGTAGTACAAATATAGATGGGTTGGGATAGTGGAGATGGCAGCATTCCTGTCAATTTCTTGTAAAATTCTCTCAAAGGTTTGTTATTAGAAGAAAATTAACTCTTTTTACAATAATATTACATGATTAATTACTCGTACCCATTTTTGTTTGAGAGAATAATAGCAGGAATAAGCGCGTAATTATTATAGTTAAATTAAATATTATCGTGTTTAATGATGAACAATAAAATCCTTTTTTACCTGAGTGTAATTCTAATTACATTTGTTCACAACAATATTTTGTTAAGTGAAAATAAGCCTACGTTTATTAAATATGGAGTTGAATCAGGATTAGCGCAGAATACTGTTTATTGTATACTTCAGGATAAACAAGGGTTTATGTGGTTTGGTACCAAAGATGGGCTTTCCAGATTTGATGGATCACAGTTCAGGAACTACAGGAATGATAAAAAAGATCCGTATAGTATTGGTAACAATTGTATTCGTTCAATATTTCAGGATAATAGCGAAAATATTTGGGTTGGCACGGATAACGGGGCTTATATCTATTCTCCAAAGATGGATCGGTTTGAATATTTTGATGTAGCTACTAAGGATGGAATAAAAATAGAAAAAGAAGTTAATGATATAAAACAGGACTCCGATGGTGTGTATTGGTTTGCTGTGGATTGGCAAGGTGTTTTTTCGTATGATCCCAAATTAAACGAATTGGTATTTTATGAACTAAATACAATCGTTAATGCCTGGTGTATTCATATTGATACTAAAAATAAAGTATGGATTGGTACACATGGGGGTGGACTCAATTATTTTAATAAAGAGACTAACAAATTTGAAAAAGTAAATTTCATCTCACATGATCATTCAGATAATGATATGGATGATATATACAAGATATTTCAGGATGATTATAATAATCTGTTAATAACAACAGCCAATAGTGGCGTAAAGATATTGAATCAGGTGAATAACGAAATCAGGTCATTTTCTCCTACGCTGAATTTTAGTTCAATATTTGTGAGGGACGTGGTGCGCAGGTCAGATAATGAAATATGGTTTGGTACCGGAAGCGGAATCTGCACTTATGATGTTTCAAAAAAGAGCATTTCTTTTCTTAGGCACAGTTATTTAGATCCTTATTCACTTTCTGATAATGCCGTTTATTCTGTTTATAAAGATCGGGAAGGCGGAATATGGGTAGGAACCTATTTTGGTGGAGTGAATTACTATCCACATCAATATACAGCCTTTAATAAATTTTATCCGATAGAGGATAATTATACCAATACTTTAATTGGCCGAAGAGTAAGAGAATTTCAAAAAGATGGTGATGGATTTTTATGGATTGGTACCGAGGATGGTGGTTTAAGCAGGTACAATCCTCAAAATAATACTTTTAAAAACTTTCTACCTAATGGACAAGGTGGTAGTATTTCAACCAATAATATTCATGGTTTACTGGTTGATGGTGATTACCTGTGGATTGGAACCTATAATCATGGTATTGATATCATGGATCTGAAAACTAAAAAAGTGATCAGACATTATGCGAAAACAGGTGATGAAAATTCACTCAGCGATAACAGTATATTTTCCATTTATAAAGATCATTCAGGAAGAATCTGGGTTGGAACACTTTATGGTTTGTGTTATTATAATCAAGAAACTGATGATTTTACAAGAGTTACAGAGTTGGGTAATATTTTTGTCAATGATATTTTGCAAACAAAAAATGGTGCTTTATGGGTGGGATCTTTAGGTAGAGGATTGTATCAGTTTAATCCGCATAGCGATAAATGGATTGATTTTAAGAATAATCCAACGGATTCAACAAGTATTGCTCATAATAAAATAATATCATTATTTGAAGACAGCAGAATGACTTTATGGGTTACTACAGAAGGTGGTGGATTGTGCAGGTATAATCCTGAAGAAAATAATTTTACTGCCTTTACAACTCATGAGGGCCTTCCTAATAATGTGGTTTATAAAATTGTTGAAGATTTACACTCCAATTTGTGGTTTACTACAAATCAGGGTCTTGTATGTATGAATCTGAATGATTACTCCATCAAGCAGTATACTCAAAGTGATGGATTAATCAGTAATCAGTTTAATTATAAATCAGGTATTAAGGATGATAGCGGGAATATTTATTTCGGTGGATTAGAAGGTTTTATTTCATTTAATCCCTTATCATTTATACCAAATGAAAATTCACCCTCGGTTTATGTTACCGATTTTGAATTGTTTAATAAGATTGTGCATTGCGGAGAGGAAAATTCTCCATTGAAAGAAGCCATAGAGCTAACAGACAATATTGAATTAAAACACGATCAGTCTACCTTTGGATTTCGTTTTGCAGCGCTGAGTTATGTGGCTCCTGAAAAAAATCAATATGCCTATATGCTTGAGGGATTTGATCAGGATTGGATTTATTTAAAAAATGCGCAACAAGCCAGGTATTCCAATATTCCTCCGGGAAAGTATACCTTTAAAGTAAAAGCAACCAATAACAACGGTATTTGGAGTGATAAAACAGCAACTATTGCACTTGTTATAACTCCTCCATATTATAAAACTGTTTTAGCATACATTATCTATTTTATTGTGGTTGTAAGTAGCTTGGTCTTTTTATTTATTTCATATCGAAGAAGGCAACAAAAAAGGAATCAGCACAGGCAGGAGATTTTTGAAAATGAAAAGGCCAAAGAAATTTACGATGCTAAAATTGCCTTTTTTACAAATATAGCCCATGAAATCAGAACCCCATTAAGTTTAATTAAGGGACCTTTGGATTATATATTAAATTCAAAAGTGGGTGAAGAAGAAAGAGAAGATAATTTGAATGTTATCAATAGAAATACCAATCGTTTATTGGATTTAAGTAATCAGTTGCTAGACTTTAGAAAAACGGAAGAAAAAGGATTTCAGCTTAATTTTATATCCACAAATATTCCTCAGCTGGTTAACGATATTTATCTAAGATTTAATGCTACTGCAGTGAAGCAAAACTTAAAGTTTGAAGTGGATTTGTTTTCAGATAATTTTTATGCCGATGTGGACAAGGAAGCATTAACTAAGATTTTAAGTAATCTGTTTTCAAATGCACTTAAGTATGCGCATGCACATATTAAGTTAGTTACTCAAGCCGATGAGGAATTCATTCACTTTATAATCACTAGTGATGGTACAAAAATCAAAAAGCACGTTCAGGAAAAGATTTTTGAGCCATTTTATCAAGTACATGATAACGAAGCCAGCCAAGTAGTTGTAGGTACAGGTTTGGGACTGCCCTTGTCACGATCTTTGGCTGAATTGCATGGAGGTAAACTTACTTACCTGTCATCAGATACGGAATATAATAGTTTTAAACTGAGCTTGCCTATTAGTCAGTCAACAACCATTAAACTGGAAACGAATACCATTGAAGAATTGCCTCAGGAGAAAAACGAATTACCTGAAGGAATAAAGTATTCCATTCTTATTGTTGAGGATGATTCAGAACTAAGAATGTTTGTTGTAAACCAATTAATGAAGCACTATAAAATTTTTGAAGCTTCGAATGGTGAAGAAGCTATTAAAATGCTTAATAACGAACATGTTGATTTGGTTATTTCTGATGTTGTAATGCCGCAGATGGATGGATTTCAACTGTGTAAAGAATTGAAATCCAACTTAAATTACAGTCATATTCCAATTATTCTTTTAACAGCAAAAACTACTTTGCAATCTAAAATTGAAGGACTGGATGCCGGGGCTGATGCTTATGTTGAAAAACCATTTTCGATGGAGCATGTATTTGCACAAATATCTAACCTATTGACCAATAGGAATAAAATTAAAGAAGCTTTTGCAAACTCTCCGTTAACAAAAGTGAAGAGTATTGCTCCAACTAAGGCCGATGAAGATTTTTTAAAGAATGTAACCGAGGCTATCGATAAAAATATTGCCGATACTCAGTTTAGTGTGGATATGCTTGCCAGTGAACTAAATATGAGTAGATCCAGCTTACACCGCAAAATAAAGGGAGTTTCAGAGTTAACACCTAATGATTTTATTCTACTGGTTAAGTTAAAAAAGGCTGTGGAGTTTTTACAGGAAGGTTATAAGGTAAATGAAATATGTTTCTTAGTAGGCTTTAATTCACCATCTTATTTTTCAAAAGTATTCAAAAAACAATTTGGCGTGTCTCCTAAGAACTGGAATAAATAACCTCCAAAAGAATTTTTGTTGTTGACATTAAAATATAGTAAGTCGATATCTTCTCTCGCTAATAAAAGATCATTTTATACCATGTTTCAAATTGTAATACAAGTAAATTCCTATCAGGTGAAATATGTAATGTTTTATGCTTTTTTGCTAGATAAATATGCTTGTTTTTACCATTTGTAAAGGAATGTGAATCATCTGGTAGGTATGTAAACACTGGTGTTTTTGCAATTTTTTAATCCAGAAGTTGTAAAATATTATCAAATGTTAATATTTGAAAAAATATTACATCAAATTGACAGAAAAGCAGCTTTTTGTAATATATGACCTCTCTATATTTGCCCATGTAAACGATGCATCAAAGAAAGTTCAACTTAATAATTAAAGCGTAATTGGAATGGTAATACACAATTAGTAATTTTTTGTAAAGGAGTAATCAGGGGAAGCAAAATATGATGTTGTAAAAATGAGTCAACCTTTTGATTAGGTCGCAAAAAAGAAGAATAGATAGTGTGTACTTACAGATAATATGTAATCAGTGCACATAATCAAATTTGGAAAATGGAAAATTATTTAAGCTGTTATGAATCTATTGTAATGTGAAACGAATCCTGAGATCATGTTCTGGTGAGTTTCATAGAACTAATGAAAAAAAATAAACCAATGAAAAAAAACTTTTTATTCTCATTTATTATCTGTCTGCTGTTTAGTAGCTGTTCTGAAAGTAAGGATGGAACAGATGTAACAGATGATAGAATCGAGGAAACCACTTACTCAAATCCAGTGTATTCTTTAAGTATGCCTGATCCGTCAGTTATTAAAGGCAGAGATGGTTATTTTTATGTTTATGCAACAGAAGATACAAGACATACTCCAATATGTAAGTCAAAAGATCTTGTGTCATGGCAATTTGTAGGAACTGCCTTTAGTGAGGAAACGCGTCCTACGTTTGAGCCTAATGGTGGTTTGTGGGCACCGGACATCAATTATATTAACGATCAGTATGTCATGTATTATTCCATGTCTGTTTGGGGCGGAGGTAATACTTGTGGCATAGGAACAGCAACTGCAGCCCGTCCGGAAGGTCCATTTCATGATAATGGAAAACTATTCAGAAGTGATGAAATAGGAGTACATAACTCAATAGATCCTTTCTATATTAATGATGAAGGTAAAAACTATGTTTTCTGGGGTAGCTTTTTTGGTCTTTATGCTATTGAACTGACTGATGATGGTTTAAATATTAAATATGGCGCTGAAAAACAATTTATTGCAGGTAATGCATTCGAAGCAACTTATATCTATAAAAAAGACGGTTATTATTACTTGTTTGCTTCTGTGGGAACTTGTTGCGATGGAGTAAACAGTACTTACAAGTTAGTTGTAGGTCGCTCAGAATCGTTATTTGGGCCCTATGTTGACAGAGCAGGAAAGGATATGAAAAATAATGGCTATGAAATTATTCTTGATTCAAACGACAGGTTTGTTGGTAATGGCCATTGCTCCGAAATTATTACAGATGATAAAGGTGTGGAATGGATCCTTTATCATGGAATAGATGTTGAAAATCCCAACGGAAGAGTTTTACTGTTAGATCAGGTAAACTGGTACGACGGATGGCCAATTGTTGGTGATGGTAGTCCTACTTTAACCTCTGAATTACCATATTTTGAATAGAGTACAATCTTTATCGATTTAAAATTTATGTTAATCCCATAATTTAATTTTATGAATTTAAAAAAAACACTTTTATTAGGTTGCATATTATATTCCACATTAAATATTAATGCAGAATATAAATCAATTGTAACCAATGAGCATACACTTATACAGCAAGAAAAGATTCGTATTAATGGTACCATAATGGATTCTGAACGTACTCCTTTAATTGGAGTAATGATACGAATAAAAGGAGCTGAACTTAATGCAAATAATGCAACAACAACTGATGTAAATGGTAATTTTTACCTTGATGTACCAGATAAAGAATCTGTACTTGAGATTAATTATATTGGATTCAAAGCCAAAGAAATTGCAGTAGGGAATAATATTAACTTCAATATTATACTTGAAGAAGAAATAACAAACCTGGATGAAGTAGTAGTAACAGGATATGGTAGTCAGAAAAAAGCATCTGTGATTGGGTCCATAGAATCTGTTAAACCTCAGGATATTCAGGTTGGTTCAAGCAGATCATTGTCAAATAATTTAGCAGGTCAAATTGCTGGTGTTATTGCCGTTCAGCGTTCTGGAGAACCAGGTTACGACAATTCTAACTTTTGGATCAGGGGTATTTCAAGTTTCTCAGGAAATCAAAATCCATTAGTATTGATTGATGGTATTGAGCGCGATTTAAATAATATTGATCCTGCAGAGATTGAGTCGTTTTCTGTACTGAAAGATGCATCAGCCAGTGCGATGTATGGTGTTCGTGGTGCCAATGGTGTGATAATCATTAATACAAAGCGTGGACAGATTGGTAAGCCAACCGTTGATATCAGAGTGGAGCAATCCATTTCTCAGCCAACCAAGTTACCAGAATACATTGGTGCAGCTGATTATATGGAACTTTTAAACGAGTTAAAAGAAAATAAATCGCAATTACCATATACTCAGGATGAAATTTACAGAACACGAACAGGTTATGATAAAGATTTATATCCGGATGTAGATTGGCTTGATGCAATTACAAAAGATTATGCGTACTCTACCCGTGCTAATTTATCAGTAAGTGGAGGGTCGGATTTTTTACGTTACTCACTGGTTGGTGTATACTTTGGCGAGAAAGGTATTTTAGAAACAGATCATACCTTGCCTTATGATACAGGGATTAACCTGGACAGATATAATATGAGAGCCAATGTGGATATTGATGTTACTAAAACAACAACTTTACGAATGAACATTGGTGGCTATTTGCAACAGAGAAGAGGACAAAACTCCAGTACTGATGATACCTTTAATGCAGCTTTTACTACCAGTCCTTTTGCTTATCCTGCTCGTTATTCTGATGGAACCATCCCTGTGATTCCTAATCGATTGAATCCATGGGCTATGGCAACACAAAAGGGATATCAGAACATAACGAAATCACAAATTCAGTCGTTATTTTCAGTGGAACAAAGTCTAAAAATGATCACAGAAGGTCTTAAAGCCAAGGTTACCTTCTCATTCGACTCTTATGGTGAAGCAAAGGTAATCAGAGGAATGAATCCTACCTATTACAATGTTGCCAGTGGTAGAGATATTGAAGGCAATTTACAACATACAATTCTATCGTATGGAGATGAATCATTAGGTCATAAAAAAGAAGCGGAATACGGAAATAAAAGAGTGTATTTTGAGGCTTCAACTACCTACAATCGTCTTTTCAACGGAGTTCATGATGTAGATGTTTTATTCTTGTATAACCAACAGAGTTATGACGATGGTAGTTATCAACCCTTTCGTAAACAAGGTATAGCTGGTCGATTATCGTACATGTACGATAGCCGTTATATTGCAGAAGTTAACTTTGGATATAATGGATCCGAAAATTTTGAAAAAGGAAAACGTTTCGGATTCTTTCCTTCTGCAGCAATCGGATGGTTAATTTCAGAAGAGTCGTTCATAAAAAATAGCATCAATAGTATAAACAAATTAAAGCTAAGAGCTTCTGTAGGTAAGGCTGGTAATGATGATATTGGTGGACGTCGCTTTGCCTATATGACAACGATTGATACGAAGGATTATGCCTATAACTGGGGTGATACCGGTCAAATAGAACGTAAAGTTATTAAAGAAGGTGAAACTGGTGTTCCTGATTTGAAATGGGAAACTGCCCTAAAATATAATGTGGGATTAGAAATTGGTTTATGGAATTCATTAGATATTCATGCCGATTTATTTAAAGAAGAGCGTAAGGATATTTTTATGCAACGTTGGTTAATTCCAAGTCAATCAGGTATTATAAACAATCCATGGGCTAATTTTGGAAAAGTAAAAAATGAAGGTTTTGAGTTTTCATTAACCTATAATAAAAAACTAAATGATAAGTTACAGATTGGTTTACGTTCTACATTTACCTACGCTAAAAATACAGTGTTAGAAAAAGATGAACCAGAATCAGTAAAAGGAACTTACCGTAGTATTACAGGTTTGTCTATGAATACGCATTGGGGACTTATTGCGGATCGTTTATTTACAGCAGAGGATTTTGATGCTGAAGGAAACTTAATCGAGGGTATTCCGGCACACAATGTGGGTTCTTCAAATATACGACCAGGGGATATTAAATATGTAGACAGGAATGAGGATGGTATGGTTACTGAGGAAGATGAAGGATTTATTGGAGGAACAGTTGATCCAAGAATGGTTTATGGTTTTGGAGGTAATATCAACTATAAAAACTGGGATTTAAATTTCTTTTTCCAGGGAATAGGAGATACGTATCGTGTTATTGGAGGAACAACAGATTTTCTACCGGGTAGTGGGCAAGGCTTATTAGGTAATGTGTTTTCAAACTATAATGATCGATGGACTGAGGATAATCCTTCACAAAATGTATTTTGGCCACGTCTTTCAGAAGCTCCAAACAGACACAATTACAGATCTTCAACATGGTGGAAAAAAGACATGAGTTTCTTAAGATGTAAAGTAATTGAGCTGGGGTATACAATTCCTAAAAGTTTAACAAGCAAAGCTGGATTGGCTAATGCCCGTTTATATGTAAGTGGAAACAATCTGTTTTATTTCTCCAAGTTTAAACTTTGGGATCCGGAATTAGATACAGGCGTTGGTTCTAAATATCCAAGTATGCGATCAATAATGCTTGGTGCAACAATCAATTTTTAACATTAATAGTAAAGTAAAAGATACGAAACCAGAGAATGATTTTTTGCTGAGCATAGATGTCTCTCTGGTAAGTTTAATGTTGTTAATGGATTATAAACTTAAAATAATGAAAAATACATTTTATATAATAGCTATCATTTTTAGCTTACTGTTTATTACCTCGTGTTCAGATTATCTTGAAAAAGAACCGGATACCGAGTTGGATATTGATATGGTTTTTCAAAATAAAACCAAAGTTGAAGCATGGCTTGCCGGTGTTTATTCCGGAATTCCTAATCCTGGTATAGACTGGCTTAACAGACATGGTTGGGAAATTTTTGGAGATGACCTTACCGCATCTAGCAGATGGCAGCAATGGGACTGGAAAAATCTACCTAAAATTTTTGGAGAATGGACTCCTAATACATCGTGGGATGGTAGTTACTGGAATCGTATGCCTCAAAATATTCGTCAGGCCTATATTTTCATGGAAAGGGTTAAAGCTTTACCAGATTCTGACTTACCTCAGTCTGAGGTTGATAATATGAAAGCAGAGTGCCGGTTTTTAGTGGCCTATTATTATTGGTTAATGGTTAAAACCTATGGACCAATACCATTTCAGCCAGATTATATTGTACCCTCAGATTTTGAGTTATCAGACCTAATGGTGGGCCAAACTCCATTTGATGAAATCATAGCGTATTTGGACAATGAAATGTTAGAGGCCTCTAAATTATTGCCTGCATCATATCAAAATATTGAAAAATATGGACGAGTAACATCAGTAATGTGTTTAACGATCAGGGCTAAAATGTTACTGTTTGCCGCGAGTCCCTTAGTAAATGGAAACGACTGGTATGTGGGTCATACCAATGATAAAGATCAGGAGTTGTTTAATACAACTTACGATCCTCAAAAATGGGTAAAAGCTGCTGAGGCATGCAAATTATTATTGGATCTTGCAGAAGCTTCAGGTTATCAATTATACAAAGTTTATAACGATGATGGTACAATAGACCCGTTTACATCACTAGAAAGTATGTGGTGGACTGGTTTTCAGGAAGGAAACAAAGAAATTTTATTTCCATACTCAAGAATACATGATGACGATAATTTCAAGTATTACTCAAGTAAAGCGATTACTCCAGAGTTTGGAGGTGGCGGTGGATTAGGTGTTTATCAAGGTTTAGTGGACGCTTTCTTTACTGAAAATGGATTGCCAATTGATGATCCGGAAAGTAATTATGTTGAAAATGGATTCTCAGATTCAAAAGAGGTGCGTAATACTGCCTGGAAAGGTGGAACTGGTGTAGAAGGAGAAGTAACATTTTCAGGTACTTATAATATGTATTGTCATCGTGAGCCTCGTTTTTATACAGCTGTGAGTTTTCATGGAGGGTGGTATCCATTGGCAAACAGAAAGTACGATTTCTTAAGAAATGGTTTAGATAATAATTATACTCACGATGCACCTCAAAACGGATATTTGGTACGTAAGAAAATTTATCCAACAGATAGTCCAAAAACAGGAAGCTGGAAATGGCGACAGGTATTTCTTTACCGTTTGGCTTCATCATACCTTGATTACTGTGAAGCTGTAAATGAGGCTTATGATACAAGATCAGCCAGAGAGGATGCATTGGTTTATCTTAATATGATCAGAGAGCGTGCAGGAGTAAGAAAATATACACTGGATGCCGTATCTCTTAATGATCCTAATTTTATTACAGTTGCAGATAATCAGGATGCGATGCGTGATATCATCAGAAGAGAGCGTAGAGTAGAGCTTTGTGCAGAAGGTACACGATGGGATGATATCCGTCGCTGGAAAATTGCTGATCAGTTGACTGAAGTATCCGGAGCTTGTTATGGAATGGACTTTAGCGGTACTAATACAAGTGAATTTTTCAACCGTACAGTATTTCAAACCCGAGTATGGAAAAATGCATATTATTGGTTCCCAATCTACATCGATGAAATTAATAAAAACCCGAATTTGACCCAGGCTCCGTTTTGGGAATAATCAGACTTTAAATTTATCAAGTATTGAAACGACCATGATATAAAAATTATGGTCGTTAAAAGAGAGGTAAAAATTAAAACTTAAACATATGAAACAAACATGTAAATTTGATTGTCCAAATTCACACACTAGTGGATGATTAAATTTATTTGTGAGTTCCATATGGCCAATGAAAATAAATTATTATCATATGAAAAAGATCTTAAAACAAATATATCCATTACTACTTCTGTTATTAACCATAGTAAGTTGTAATGAAGATGCTGAGTATTATACACTCAATACTCCTGAAGATCAAATGAATTTGGCAGCATCACAGGAGCGTGTGGTATTAGAAAAAGTAAATGAAACCCAGGATGCTATCACTTTTACATGGAATAAAGCAGCTGATCGTGATATTGATACTGAATTGGTTTATTATTTCAGATTATACCATGCAGAAATGAATGCCTTACAAAGCGAATTAATTCGTGTTGGTAAAGATGCTTCTTCTATTACTTTAAATGTTCGTGAGTTAAATAACATTTTAAACTCATGGGGCGTACTTCCTGGAGAGGAGGCAACTGTAGAAGCTGAAGTGTTAGCTGTAGCAGAAGATGCCCCTCAATACATAAAGCCTGAGGTATCTAAAACGCAGTTTAATATTATAGGTTATGACTCTTCCAATAAATTATATCTAACTATTGAAGTTGCAGGACAAACACGAAGCATTTCTATGGATGCAGTAGGCGAAGATGTTTTTAACTGGAATGGAGAGATGAATACCTGTAATTTTTGGTTTGTTAGAAATTCTGTAGATGGTATTCCAGCTTATCTAAAAGGCGATACAGAAAATTCTATAGTTTATTCAAACACAGCACAAGGAGAAAAGTTTGTGGCAGACAGATACGGAGCATATGATATTACAGTTAATCTTAAGGAGTTAACAGTTGAAATTACCATGTCTCCAATAAACCGATTATTCCTTATTGCATCAAAAGACGGAAATGAAACAGTTATTTCATTGAGCGAAGCTGAGTTAGGCTCAGATACTTATTATTTGCGTCAGGAGTTTGAAGAAGGTACACAATTCAGATTTTCACGTAATGAGGATGCAACATGGCCAGCGTATGCTAAAGGAAGCGATGAATCTACATTGGAATTACAAGAAGAGGGAGCTGAAATGTTTACGGTTAACAAAACTGCTACATATGTAATGACAGTAAATGTAAATAATCTATCATTAATCTTTTTAGATGTTTATGTGCCACCAACAGGGGTTGTTGCAGTAGTTGGTGATGCTGTTTCAGATGCGCTTTGGGATGCTGGTAGAGCTGTAAATAATTGTAGCCTGGTACAGAGAGATGTTATTAATCATCCTGAAGTAATTAGTTATACAGGTAGATTTGAGTACCATGCCTCAGGAACAGAAAATGCCTTTAAGTTTGTTGGTGATCCAAATTGGGGAAATGGTTTATTTGCAGTCATTGCAAATTCTAATCCATTAAATGAAAATGAGCAAGCTGTAACAACTGATGGTTCTGGTGATAAAAAATGGAAGCTTCAAGATGATTTTGTGAATGGTATCTATACTTTAGAGATGAATCTTAATACCATGAAGATAAATCTGATTAAGCAGTAATATGTTATTCCAATACATTCCTTAAATAAATAATAAAATCCTTTCATCGTCTTTTTGCTATTAGGCGGTGAGAGGATTTCTTTTATGCACCACAGTCCTCAGCATACCAATTACAACATATTACACTACATCTTTTATATCTCAACTTGTTATATGATGTTTTTCTATGATTTATGGTTGAGATTTATTCAACGTCATTAGACGAAAATTTGTTGCTTGTATATAGTTGATGTATAGTGAAGATGTTGATTGTTAGGTTTGTATTGTGTTTTTTTGAAAGTATGGATATTTGACATTATAGTATACTTGATGTTTTTTAACTGGCTGAACTTTTTATTCATAAAACTAAACAGAAGCAGGTAGGATTTATAGCTAGGTTTGATATGTAAAATCCATTAATGACATGAACTTTAATTGACTCATTAACGAAAGTCATTTAAAACAACATGGTTACGTTGTTCCGTGTCGTTCAGTTGGATGTATACAAATACTATTAAAATTATTAACTAAATTCTTTGTTTATGAAATTATTAAATTCTAATCTGGTTATTGTTGTATCGCTAGTTGCAAATGTTCTTCATTCAAAGCGAGCTATCTGGTTATAAAGTTGTAATTGATAAAGCATTGTTTAGATCTCAGTAAACTGATTTTCAGATTTTAAATATCCCAAAGTAGCATTAAAAATCTGGATGATAACAAAATAATAAATCCTTAAAAATGATATTAAAATTATTATCAAAGAAAAGTTTTCTTGTACTCTTAGCCTGTATAGTACTGTGTTCGTGTGCAAATAAACAAAAGACTGAACATGGATTGGAATTCCGGGCTCCGGCTTATCCTTTAATTACAATTGATCCATATACAAGCGCATGGTCAACTTCTGATCAGTTATTCGACTCGCCGGTAAAGCACTGGACAGGTAGAAACTTCTCATTAATTGGAGCCATGCGTGTGGATGGTCAAATATATCGTTTTCTGGGTAAAGAGGAAATACCACTAAAGCCTGTGGTTGCAAGTGCTAAATATGAACCATGGAAAGGAAAATATATAAACAAGAAACCAAAGCAGGGGTGGGAAAAGCAAAATTTTAATGACAAGTCATGGAATACCGGAAATGCTGCTTATGGTACTGCACATTTTGGTGAAACTTCTACAGTTTGGGATTCTCCAGAAATTTGGGTACGAAGAAAATTTACAATGGATGAGATCAATAATAATTATGATTATTATTTGATTTATTCACATGACGATGATTTGGTTTTATATCTGAATGGAACAGAAATCGTAAATACTGGTAATAGAGCTAAAAGTAATGTAACTACTAAAATAGATAAGCAATTATTAAATCTAAATGGAGAAAATGTGATTGCAGCACATTGTACGGACAGAGGAGGTTTAGCTTATCTTGATTTTGGTATTTATACAGAGAGCAATCAGAAACCTGTATTTGAAAATTGTGCCGTACAAAATAGTGTGAAGATTACTGCAACTCAAACCAAGTATAATTTTACTTGTGGTCCGGTGGATTTAAATGTTGAGTTTGTATCTCCTTTGCTTATGGATGATTTAAATCTGTTGTCAAGACCCGTTAATTATATCAATTATAAAGTGAATGCCAATGATGGACAATCACATAAAGTTGAGGTTTATTTTGATGCAACACCTGAATGGGCTGTTAATGATTTGAGCCAGGAAGTTGAAGTAGCTAAAGGAACGTCCGGAAAAGTTAGCTTTGCAAAGGCAGGCACAACAGAACAACCCATTCTTAAAAAGCAGGGTGATGATTTACGTATTGACTGGGGCTATTTTTATTTAGCTGGTTCTAAACCCCAAAACATTGCGATTGGTGATTTCCACAATGCTAAAAAGTCTTTTACAGATAATGGCAATGTTGCAGCCGAAAAAGAGCATATTCAAACAGTTATGACGAAACAAATGCCTGCACTTATTTATACCAATCAATTCGAAAGTGTAGGTACTAAATCTGAGTCTGGATATGTTATGGTTGCATATGACGATATTGAATCCATACAATATTTTGGCGAGAATCTTAAAGCATGGTGGACAGAAGGTGGAAATGTTACTTTCGATCAGATTTTAAAATCAGCAAATAATGATTATCAAAGTGTGATGGATCGTTGTGATTGTTTTGACGAACAGATATACAATGAAGCATTAAAAGCAGGAGGTGAGAATTATGCCAGGATTTGTATGCTGGCTTACCGACAGGCTATTTCAGCACATAAATTGGTAAAAGATACTGAAGGTAATACTTTGTTTCTTTCAAAAGAAAACTTTAGTAATGGATCAATTGGTACTGTTGATGTAACTTATCCTTCAGCTCCATTGTTTTTAAAGTACAATACTGAATTACTTAAAGGGATGCTGAATCCAATTTTTTATTATTCTGAAAGTGGAAAATGGACGAAGCCTTTTGCTGCTCATGATGTGGGTACTTATCCTAAAGCCAACGGACAAACTTACGGTGGAGATATGCCGGTTGAGGAGTGTGGTAATATGTTAATACTTACTGCTGCCATTGCATCTGCCGATCAAAATGCTGAATATATTAAAGAACATTGGGAAGTATTAACTCAATGGGTTAAATACCTGCAGGAAAAAGGACTTGATCCGGAAAACCAACTTTGTACAGATGATTTTGCAGGGCATTTTGCTCATAATACAAATCTTTCGGTTAAAGCAATTATGGGAATAGCTTCCTATGGTAAAATGGCAGAAATGTTAGGTGAGAAAGAACTTTCGGAACAATATATTAACGAGGCAAAAGGAATGGCTGCTGAGTGGGTTGAAATGGCTACTGACGGCGATCATTTTAAATTAACTTTTGATCAACCGGGAACATGGAGTCAGAAGTATAATCTGGTTTGGGATAAAATTTTAAATCTGGGCATCTTTCCTGAAGAAGTATCTCAAAAAGAAATTAGCTATTATCTGAAGATGCAAAATAAATATGGATTGCCATTGGATAGCCGCAGGACATATACAAAATCAGATTGGATTGTGTGGACAGCAACATTGGCAAAAGATAACGAAACCTTTGAGCAATTTATAGATCCACTATATGATTATGTTATTCATACTCAGGATCGGGTTCCAATGTCAGATTGGTATGAAACAACTGATGCGAATCAGGTTGCTTTTCAGGCGCGATCAGTGGTAGGTGGTTATTTTATTAAAATGTTGGAAGAGTAATCATTAAAAAAAATCAATTAAGAGAAACTAATTATTAATTAAGCAGAGGTGTGGTGACTAAGTTTTAGGATTTAGTATCAGGTATTATTGGTGTGAGTTTATATCATACTCACACCAATAATCAATTTGCGTTTAGGAAAATCTACAAATAACAGATTTAAGTTAAGCCTGACATCATTAATAGCCTCCAATATATCAGAATAATATTTACAATAATTTTCAATAGGAGTAAGTCATGAAATTTATTTATATGCCTTTATTAACGGCGCTGTTACTTTTTATATCGACTATAGGTTTTGCACAATCATCTTTTCTAATAGATAAGGATGTTGCCATGTTTTATCCTTCAAATTTTGATTCGATAAAAAATCTTCCTTCGTTTATTTTACTGGAAGAGCCAACAAAAATGGGTGATTTGCCTGAGAATTGGTCTGTCATTCCTGAATTCTATAAAGAGGACGGTAAAAGTTGCGCTAAGATTGTATGTGAGAATGGAACGAGTTTATATGGTACCGGAGAAGTTACCGGACCCTTATTAAGAAATGGACAAACAACAGAACTTTGGAATTGTGATAATCCTGCATACGGGTTGTTTGATGGAAAAAGATTATATCAATCACATCCCTGGGTGATGGGGGTAAGAAAAGATGGTACTTCTTTCGGATTAATATTCGATAATACCTATAGACAAACCATAACTACCAATCAAACCATAACTGTTAAATCTGATGGTCCTGAGTTTAGAGTGATCGTAATTGAAAAAACTACGCCTGCTGAAGTATTACAGGAACTAGCAGAATTATCAGGAAACATGCCTTTACCTCCAATGTGGTCGTTAGGATACCATCAGTGCAGATTCTCTTATGAACCTGATTCAAGGGTAAAAGAGGTAGCGGATGGTTTTCGTTCCAGAGATTTGCCGTGTGACGTAATGTGGATGGATATTGATTATATGGACAAATACAAGGTATTTACTTTTGATCCGGTAAAATTCCCTGATCCCAAAGGTCTCAATGATTACTTACACGATAAAGGTTTTAAAGCCATTTATATGATAGATCCTGGTGTTGCTTATGATTCAACTTATCATGATCAAAACCTAAAAGAGTCTTTTTATTTTGTGTATAAGCAAGGAGCAGACGGAAAGCATTTTGTAACTACAAAGTCGGGTGAAGAGTTTCATGGTAATGTGTGGCCGGGAGCTTGTGCGTTCCCTGATTTTTTAAGTCCTGATACCAGAGAATGGTGGGCTTCATTATACAAAGATTTTATGGCTACCGGCATTGATGGTGTATGGAATGATATGAATGAACCATCGGTTTTTGGAGGTCCTGAAGGAACTATGCCCGTGGAAATGATACACAAAGCTGGAGGAGGTGTACCTGAAGATACGCATGCCCGATATCATAATGTGTATGGAATGCACATGATAAAAGGAACCAGAGAGGGAATTATGGATGCCAATCCGGATAAAAGACCTTTCGTTCTTTCGCGATCTAATTTTTTAGGTGGGCATAGATATGCAGCTACATGGACCGGAGATAATATGGCATCATGGGAACATTTAAAAATGTCTATTCCAATGTCTATAAACCTTGGTTTATCAGGGCAGTTATTTAGTGGTCCTGATGTGGGAGGATTTTGTGAGAGTGCTACTCCAGAACTTTTTGCACATTGGTTTGCTTTAGGAACATTTTATCCTTTTTACCGAGGACACACCATTAAGGGATCTGTTGATCACGAACCCTGGTCTTTCTGTCCGGAAGTTGAAAATGTAGCCCGAAAATCGCTTCATAGAAGATACCGTTTATTACCCTATTTATATACGGCTAATTATGTGGGTTCAAAAACAGGAATGCCTATTATGCAACCTGCCTTTTTTGCCGATTTAGAAGATCAAAGCCTGCGCGATGAGGATGAAGCATTTTTGTTTGGGTCAGATTTACTGATAATACCTAAATGGGCTGATAATCCATCTTTACCAAAAGGAAATTGGAGAAGTATTTCAATTTGCGGAGAAGACAGTAAAAACGATCAATATCTTCCTGATGTAAGAATGAAACCAGGATCAATTGTTCCTTTAAGCAAAATAATTCAAAGTACAGATGAATATTCAACAGATTCCATTACTGTTTTAATTTCAACAGATTTGGAAGGTAAAGCTTTGGGACAAATGTACAACGATGATCTTGATGACTATCAGTATTTAGAAGATGGATATTCAATCACAACTTTTAAAGCAAATACAAAAAAAGACCGATTAAATATTTCCATTGAAAAAACAGAAGGTAGTTATTCAATCAAAAATACTGTTTACCGAATAGGTATTGTAACAGACAACAGCATTGTTTATAACGATTGGTCAGATAAAACCAGTTATACCTTTAAAAATATATCAGAGATCATGGAAGGTAATTAATGAATAGCCCTTAAAATCAGCTTGAAACAAAATCAATAAATACATGAATAAAATTCAAAAAATATTATTGGCCGGTATGTTTGTTCCAACACTTCTGTTGGCTCAGGCACCGTCGGCTAATAAGGCGCCTAAAAAGGATAAACAATTATACACTGTTGCCTATAGTCACCTGGATACAGAATGGAATTGGGATTATAGAACTACCATAGATGAGTGTATTAAAAATGTGATGACAGAGAATTTTTATCTGTTAGAAAAATACCCGGAGTACGTATTTAGTTTTACGGGCTCAAGGCGTTATCAAATGATGAAAGAATATTATCCGGAGTTGTATGCCCAGGTAAAAGAATATATTTCAAAAGGAAGATGGTTTGTTTCGGGTTCATCCGTTGATGAGGGTGAGGTAAATGTATCTTCGTCAGAATCCTTGATTCGTCAGGTATTGTATGGCAATCAGTATTTTAAAAAGGAGTTTGGTAAGGAGAGTGTTGATTATATGTTACCCGACTGCTTTGGATTTTTAGCCAACTTGCCAACCATCTGGCATCATTGCGGATTGTTGGGATTTTCAACTCAAAAATTAACCTGGCGATCAGCTGTTGGTGTACCTTTTAACGTTGGTGTGTGGAACGGCCCGGATGGAAAAGGAATTATAGCTGCACTTAATGCCACATCATATACCAGTCGTGTTGAGCCAAGGTTAGATCAAAGCGAATATTGGAACAAGCGTATTGATGAAAATCAAAAGAACTATGGTTTTCAATTCGATTACAAGTATTATGGAGTTGGTGATATGGGCGGTGCACCTCGTGAAAACGATGTAAAAAATGCAGTAGAAAGTTTACACAATGATGATGGTTCGATTGATGTATTATTGACATCATCCGACCAAATGTATAAGGACATTACGCCCGAAATAAAATCAAAACTGCCTGTTTATTCAGGAGATTTGCTATTAATAGAGCATAGTGCCGGCTCTTTAACTTCACAGGCTTATATGAAACGTATCAACCGTAAAAATGAGTTGCTGGCCAAATCTGCTGAGCAGTTGGCCGTGGCAGCAAATATGGTTAATGGTACAGCTTATCCAACGGAGAAAATTAATAAATCATGGGATTTGGTTTTAGGTTCTCAGTTTCATGATATTTTACCGGGAACCAGTATTCCAAAGGCTTATGAATATGCCTGGAATGATGAGTTTATTGCAGCAAATGGATTCTCTGAAGTCCTAAAAAACAGCGTAAACGAAATTGTAGGAGAGATGAATACCCAGTCGAAAGGAAAAGCTGTTGTAGTCTATAATTCTGTTGCTTATGAACGCGAAGATATTGTAACTGCAACGCTTTCCTTTGATGAGGTTCCTGAAAATATTGTTGTTTATGATGGAAATCAAAAGCCATTAGAAACACAAATTATTGGAAGAGAAGGTAATCATGTAACTTTTATTTTCTTAGCTAAGGTTCCTTCTTTGAGTTTAAATGTGTTTGATGTTCGCACCACTAAAGCATATGAAAATGTACAAGGTCAATTAAAAATAGCATCCCGTTCCATTGAAAACGAGTATTATAAAATTCTGTTTGCCGATAATGGCGATATGTTAAGTATTAGAGATAAAATCATTGGCAAGGAGTTATTGGTAGAACCAGCTAAACTGGAGTTTCAGCATGAATCGCCAAAGGAATGGCCTGCCTGGAATATGGATTGGGACGACAGAATCAATCCTCCGATTGATTTTATGGATGATAATTGTCAAATAAGCATAATGGAAAATGGCCCTGTCAGGGTTTCTTTAAAGATTACACGTAGCGGACAAAATTCTGAAATTACCCAAGTGGTAAGTCTTTCTGCAGGAGAAAGTGGTAAGCGCGTTGAAGTTAGCAATGACATTAACTGGCAAAGCAGAGGTGTGAGTTTAAAAGCCGCATTCCCGTTGACTGTTAGCAATGAAAATGCAACTTATAACCTGGGAGTAGGAACACTCGAAAGAGGAAATAATAAAGAAAATCAGTTTGAAGTTCCTGCTAAACAATGGTTCGATTTAACAGATCAATCAGGTAAATATGGGGTTACTATTTTGGAGGATTGTAAGTATGGATCGGATAAACCTGCTGATAATAAATTGAGGTTAACCCTGATGTATACTCCGGAAACGCATAATTGGTATAAAGTTCAAAATTCTCAGGACTGGGGACGTCATCAATTTCGCTATGGCATATATGGTCATACCAAAGATTGGAAAGAAGCCAATTCTGCTATTCAGGGAGAATGTTTTAATCAACCATTAATAGCATTTGAAGCTTCATCGCATAAAGGTAAATTGGGTAAATCCTTTTCGTTGATGTCGGTAAAATCACCAGCCGTAGGTGTTATGGCAGTAAAAAAGATGGAAGATTCAGATTATTACCTTGTTCGCGTTAAAGAAGTAAAAGGAAAAGATCATAAAGTGGCCTCCTTAAATTTTGCTTCAGAAATTGAAGATGCCTATGAAGTTAATGGTCAGGAGACAAAGATAGGTGATGCTTCTTTTAATAATAAGGAGTTGTCATTTGATTTAAGCCACTATACCATAAAGAGTTTTGCAGTTAAGCTAAAATCGGAAAGAGGCAATACTGTAGAATATCAACAATCGATTGATTTGCCATATAATCAGGATGTCATCTCATGTGATCATAATCGTCACGATGGAGATATGACTTGGGGCTGGTCTTTTCCAGCAGAGCTTATCACAGATACAGTTATTAGTGAAGGTATAAAATTTAAAATGGGTAGTATCGAAGATCAAAAGGCAAATGTTGTAAACTGCAGGGGTCAAGAGCTGGCATTACCTAAAGGTTATAACAAAATTTATATTCTGGCGGCGGCAGATGATGTTACTGAAGCTACCTTTAAATTAGGAAATAAAGAAGAGAACCTGAGTATTCAAAATTGGACAGGATATATTGGTCAGCATTATAACAGAAATTTTGCTCAGGATGGATTAACCGTAACAGATGTTTCAGATGCTTACGTAAAAACAGATAATATTGCCTGGTTTGCTTCTCATTGTCATCAGTCTTATCCTTCAAAAAATAAGTCGTACCAGTATTGCTATATGTATAAATACGCACTTGATCTTCCCAAGGGGATTCAGTCGATTCAATTGCCTGATAATCCAAAAATTAAAATCATGGCTATAACAGTTAGTAAAGGAGAACCAGAAAATGCAGTTCCTTTGCAGCCAATTTATGATGATTTTAAAAAGGATAAAGCTTATGTAATCAAAAAATAAGAACGTATTAGTTTTTTCATAGATAAATTAAGTCTACTTGTTAACATGAGGTTGTTCAAATTAATTTGGGCAGCCTCTTTTTTAGCTTTAGAGAATACGGTATTCGAATAAATTTAGTGTGAAGATATATGGTATCGAATCTTAATGTTTTAGTAACTATTAAACCAAGATATTTGGTCAGTATGAATGCTAAATTTGGCGAATTTAAACACTTTAAAGTATCGTATATATTGAGTCTGAATAATTTTAATATGTTGTTATTAGTCATGAGGTCAGATATTTATAGAGTCTGTATTTGTGACAAAAAAGTATACCTGTAGGTTTTTACTAAAACTGTACTATTTATTCAGATAACTAAACTGTGATAAACAAAATTTCTAAATAGGTTTGCTCAAGAATCTTGGGGTAACAAAATTATTCAGGTAATCATTAAATAATATTACAACAAAATGAAGATTTAGAATTCACTGAATTCAACAAATTAAATTGCGATAGAACATTTTTGATTTTAAAATAATAAATGAGGAGAATGAAGAAAAAATATTTTGGTTTAAAGGCATGTCTAATACTATCAATTATATCAATTGGCGAATTAAAAGCTCATGATATAGTTATGCCTGTGGATAATACAAATGTAGCGGTTAAGGTAAAGGAGGAAATTTTTCAATCACAAAGACCGGCTAAAGCAGATCGTTTATTTGTATCTAAAGTAATTGATAAGGAAATCATTCGGGTTAAAAAGTTATTAACTAATGCAAAGCTTGCCTGGATGTTTGAGAATTGTTTTCCAAATACCTTGGATACTACGGTTCGGTATAGAAAAACAGAT
>NZ_JAPDPJ010000129.1 GCF_026013605.1 Plebeiibacterium sediminum | reverse complement strand
TCCCGGTAACGTTCAACAACGAATATATTTAATCACCTTCATCATGGTAGGTATCTTTCTTCGGATGCTCGTGATTAATTATATTCTAAGTGTTATCGATTCCATAAGTTTGATTATCCAATACACTTACTTCCGGATCAAAACCTTTATATTTCGTTAATGTATATAAGTTCGTTCCTGAAACATATAATCTTGCCGAGCTGATATGAAATCTTTCGTACCAATTTTTAGGTAAGTTATAACCCAGCGTCACGTTTTTAATTCTCACGTATGTACCGTCTTCAATATACCTGTCCGAAGGACGGGAGTTTTGATTTGGATCATTAAAAACAGCTCTAGGCATAGAATTACTGGTTCCCTCACCAGTCCACCTGTCCAAAGTTTGTGTCGTTTGGTTGTATGCTACGGCCATACTCTCATTCCAGATACGGTTGGCATTGTAAATATCATTACCATACACACCTTGAAGGAAGATATTTAAATCAAATCCTTTATACTCAAATCTGTTATTCATTGAGAAAATAAAATCTGGATTTGGATTACCGATATAAGTACGGTCGTCGGCATTTATAATACCATCACTATTTAAATCTTTAAAACGAATATCACCGGCAGATGTACGATTATAAGGATCATTACCCGGAACCTGAACCGCATGATTATCTACTTCTGATTGATTTTGAAAAATACCATCAGTAACATATCCATAAAAAACATTCATTGGATGTCCGGTGGCTAACCTGCCTAAATCCTGATTAAAACCTACAGACCCAACAGTCATAGGAATCGTATCATTTAATTCTTTTACCTCATTTCTGTTTAATGAGAAATTAACATCAGTATCCCATTTAAACTGTCCTTTCATATTATGAGAAGTAACAGAAACCTCAAAACCTTTATTAACGATCTTACCTGCATTAATTTTCGGTACATCGATATCCGAATAACCTGTAGAAATAGGAACAGACATTGGCACCAACATATCTTCAGTAACCTTGTAGTAAGCATCTAATGTTATATCAAAAGTTTGATCAATTATAGAAGCATCAATACCTACGTTAGCCATATTTTGTGATTCCCAATGTAAATTAGGATTCGGCATTCTGTTAGGAACAACATTACTGGCAATGACATCATTAAAAACATATACATGGGTATTTAATACTGATGCATACTCATATAAACCAATTTCCTGGTTACCTGTTGCCCCATAACCCACACGTAATTTCAGGTTATCAAGAAATTCAACATTATCAAGGAATCCTTCTTCAGACATTCTCCATGCTAAAGAAGCCGAAGGGAATGTTCCCCAACGGAAATTTTCTCCGAATCGGGATGAACCATCACGACGTACTGTAGCTGTTAAAAGATATTTATCTTTAAAGGTATAATTCGCACGACCCATATACGACATCATAGACCAGCTATTTGTATTTCCACCAATTTCGGGTTGCTTTGTACCATTACTCAATTGCTGTGTTAAATCACTGGCAAATCCCTGTATAGAACCATTCATTCCATTGAATTCACTTTCCTGAGCACTGGTACCAGCCATTACCGTTAAATTATGATCACCAAAAGATTTTGTATAGGTCAATGTGTTATCCCAGTTCCAATTAATATTTCTATTAGCATCTTCATATAAATAAGATAATTCCTGAGGTGTTGGTTCCCAATCATATTTTGGAGACCACGTTCTGCTATACCAAAAATTAGCTTTTAACCCGGCTAATGATTTTAGTTTTAACCCCTTAATAATTTTTAATTCTGCATAAACAGAACCTAGAATATTATAACCTTTAGTGCTATTATCAACCAACTCGCTTTTACCTACCGGATTTATTATATCACCATCCCATTCTGGTCGTTCCACTGGTCCTGCATAAGTTCCATCTGCATCATACACATTTAAAGTGGGTAATGCCAATAAAGTATTTCGTACACTATACTCACCGCTGTATTTTTTATCATGATTCAGTGTAATATTATTTCCGAATTTAAGGTTTTCCAATACCTGAGATTCAACATTGAATTTCATGGTGTACTTATCAAATCCAGTATTAGAAATAATACCTTCCTGCTTAAATACATTGGCTGATACATAATAAGTTGTTTTTTCATTACCGCCGGTATAGGATAACGAATAATTCTGCATTGGAGCAGCATCAAACAATTCATCCACCCAATTGGTTCCTTTACCTAATGAAGCAGGATCAGCAAATGCAGGATTTTGAGCACGACCTGCATTAGCCATCATTTCGTTATGCAATGCAGCAAACTCAGAAGCATTTAATACATCAACAAGATTAGTAGCTTCCTGAATTCCGTAATATGCGTTAAATTCAACCCTTCCTTTACCTTTAACTCCTTTTTTAGTAGTAATAATTACAACACCATTGGCTCCTCTCGATCCATAAATAGCTGTAGACGAGGCATCCTTTAAAATTTGAATAGATTCAATATCATTAGGATTCAGTTGATTTAATCCATCATTTGTAGGTATTCCATCGATAACCAATAATGGGTTATTATTATTAATAGTACCCATACCTCGTATACGAAATGTTGGATCACTACCCGGAGTTCCATTATCAATTACCTGAACTCCTGTAGCTTTTCCCTGTAAAGCATTACCAACACTTGGTACGGGAAGAGAAACTAAATCTTCAGTTTCCACTGTGGTAATGGCTCCGGTTAAATCACTCTTTTTCATTGTTCCATAACCCACAGCAACAACTTCCTCCAGTCCAATAACATCATCATTCATTTTAATATTGAAAACTTTATTGTCTGCAACCGTAACTTCCTGACTTGTCATACCTATAAAAGAAAATACCAATACATCTTCTGGAGTAACATTGTCTAATGAAAATTCACCATCAATATTTGTTATGGTACCAATAGATGAATTTTTGATTAAAACAGAAACTCCGGGCATAGGATTTCCAGTATTATCAGTTACTTTACCCGAAACAGACTTTTTTTGTTGTTGAGAATTTTCAACAGCATTTTCAGTTGTTAAAATAATCTGATTCTTAATGATCTTATAATCAACTCCCGACTCAATAAATAATTCATCCAGAATCTGAACTAAAGTTTTTTCTTTAAAATCAACATTTACATATTGATTTACATCTATTTTACGATCATTATACATAAACGTAAAATCAGTTTTATTCTCAATTTCATAAAGAACATCCTTAAGTGTTGTATTACTCAATTGAATGGTCAGCACAGTATCCTGAGAGTAAATGGCCGCAGATACTTGTAAAAACGTAACCAGGAATAAAATCGTTGTTAGTTTCATAATTCTAAGGCATCTTAACCAGGCACCACGTGCCCGGTTGATGTTAAACATCAACTTTTTTTTCATAAATTTGTAAATCTTTAATTAGTATGATTCGTGTTTCCAGCACGAGTTATTATGAAAGGAAGGTGTTCCAGCACTTTCCTTTTTTCATTCTGCTATTTTGAATAAGTTATAAATACTTTTTCTTCTTCTATTTTATATTTAATAGGCGTTGTTATTCTTATTAGTTCCAACATCTCTCTTAAACTTTCGGTTTTTATCGTCATGGTATAACGTTCTTTGTACAGAAGCTCATCGTCAAGTATAATTTTTACATCATACCAACGCTCCAGTTTTTTAACCATTTCAGAAAAAGAACTGTTATCAAACCTGAGTTTATTGTCCATCCATGATAAATAATCATCAACTCTGACTTTATCTATCTTTATTTTATTTGTTTTTTGATTCAAAATGGCTTGTTCTCCGGGCTTCACCTTCAGCTCTTTGCCGGTAGTATGATTTAAAATGGAAATACTTCCTTCTTTTAGCGTTGTGGATTGGATTACATCATTATCGTAGGCAGATACATTGAATTGCGTACCATATACTTTAACATCAAAAGTATTTGTATGAACTACAAAGGGGTGTTTTTTACTTTTTGACACATTAAAATATCCTTCTCCTTTCAAATCTACTTTCCTTATACTGTTTTTATTATCGAGATAGTAATTCAGTTCACTTCCAGAGTTTAACCACACCAAAGTACCATCGGCTAAAACTACTTTACTTTTTTCTCCTTTGGGGGCAATAAATTTCACCATTCGGGTATCAGATATCATCATATCCTTGATGAATAATACCATAAAAGTTGTTGCCAGTAATATGGCTATTACCGCCGCACTTTTCCATAACATAAATACCTTTTGCGAAACCATTTTAACGACAGGGGCAATACCTTCGGATTGAATACGGGCTTTCATTTGATTCCAGTTCGAATCAACATTATATAACCATCCTTTAGTGGTGATATCAGCCAATTGATAAATTTCATTTAATCCATCAAAACGCTTTCTGTTTTCTTTTGATTCTTGCAAATACGCCTTTAACTGTTCCAGTTCTTCGTCTGTTACAGTTTTTTCAAAATAACGAATCAATAGCTGTTCAAAGTAATCTTGTCTTTCCATAATAATACCTTCTATTAGGTAATACCGGAAGAGTTCATTTTACCCTTACATGAATTTTAAAAAATATTTACATTTTTTAAATCATTGCAAATAATACAATGGAAAGATAATCTTTTAACTCCTTTCTAAATACCTTTAAAGCCCTGTTCATATGGGTTTCTACAGTCTTTTCAGAGATATGTAATTCTTCAGCAATTTCTTTGTATTTTTTTCCTTCTTGTCTACTAAGCAGGAATACTTTTCTACATTGCTCGGGTAAAGATTCTATAATCTCTCCTAATTTAGATTCTAGTTCTTTTGCCAATAAGGAATCCTGAACATCAAAAAATTCGCCTTGTGAATAAGCATATTTAATTACTTCCTGATATTTTTCCTCAACTTTTGAATGTTCAAGAATATGGAGGCTTTTATTTTTAGTGGATTGAAATAAAAATGATAGTATGGCTTTATTAGAATCTAAATTTTCTCTTTTTTCCCAAATAGTAAAAAATACATCTTGTACCACTTCTTGTGTGGCTTCGTAATCATTAAGATATTTATTTGCAAATGCACACAAACGTCTGAAATACTTTCTATAAAGTAATTCAAAAGCCTGTTCATCACCACTTTTTATCCTTAGTACAAGTTCTTTTTCTATCATTTAGAATGTTATTTGCCAAAACGAAAATCGAAAGTAGTAAAATTTCTTTATGATTAATAACTCTATCTTTTTAATATTATCATCTAAAGTAAAACTAAATACATACAACAAAAAAGCCACTGTCAAACGCTCTGACAGTGGCTTTTTAATCTTTAACCAAATCTAACCCTAAAACAGATATATAATTTTCTCCTTAAAATACCAAATAACACCTTCATTCATCCACCCCATAACACCCCTTTTGCTACCCTTCTGTATTAGGGGTACATTCACTCAGGTGAGGGCCATTCACTCCCAACACCTCAAAAGTGTCAAACAAGCCTTCTTCGTTGGCGCTTGATTTGTAATCAGCGCCATACACACATTCGGTATTTAAGTCATTCCGCTGTTCGTACCTCACAACTGAAAATGCCTTAAAACCCTCACCCCAGGAAACCTGGGGCATCCATAGCCTTTAATACTTTCTCGTAAATAGTTTCCGGTCGTACCTCACTTCAACATATTTACTCCAAAGTCTTAAAACTGTACCCTGGCAAAAGCAACGCCAAAAACAGCACCCCCAAGCTACAATAAAATAATGCGTCTCTATATAACTTGCCTATCTTCAATGGTGTAAACTAAATACCTCCGGCAGTCCTATAGCTGCATTATGTTATTTAGCCCCACGGCAGAGCTCCCCTCCCCTACTGTTATTGAATTAATTCCATTCACATAAAAAAGGAATATAATTTGACAGATTTAATTTTTATCTTTAAGTCACTTTTTACCGTTTTAAAAGTGGTATAAGTTAATTTTTTAATTGTCTTATAGTAATATATATGTTTAATAGAACTTCCTTTCTTAATCTCCTCCCCCCCTAAAAGAATTACTCGCAAAATTTACTATTTTTGCCCCTGGAATTATTTATGAATTTTTGAATGAGCGAGTTATCTAAGAGTGAACAAATAGCAGTGAAACACCTGATTGAGTATGCCTTGGAAGAGGATAGTC
>NZ_JAPDPJ010000128.1 GCF_026013605.1 Plebeiibacterium sediminum | reverse complement strand
ATTGTCATAAAATACTGATATATAAGGCAAATTTTGCAGGGTTAGCGAGCTAACTCGAAGAATTTAACGCAGTAGATTAGTATTTTAGGGCAAAGCGTAAATGATTCCGCTTATAAACAGAGATCTTCTGCCTAAAAATTCTTCAAAATAGCCCGCTATTCTTTCATAATTTTTAGTTGAACCTCACTATTTATAAGCGTTCTGAATCCAAAATTTTATGTCGAACTCAGGTTAATAACCTGAGCTGTCCTAACTATATTTTTTTTAACTGATGCTTCGCCCGGACCAGACTTCAGTTTTTAGTTCACAAAGTCTATTTATTTAAAGTATTCAGGATTTTAGCTAGGCATCAATGGTCTTGCATCAAAAAACAGAAACTAAAAAAGGCAAGGCTGTATCCACTTCACTCAAAAAACTACGATTATTTGAGTGAAATCGTTTAAACTCGTTTCACTTTAAACCAAAACGATTTTTAATCGCAAGCTTATTTTGTTTATTGGTGCATTGGCAGGGCCAATCCGGAACCCGCTAAAGAACAGGAATATTTGTTTTAATTAGAACCATTGTGAAATGTGCTAAACAAAAACTGTTTACTCAATCTGGCTTGGGGTTTTTCCGTAGTGTTTCCTGAATACCGTACTAAAATATCCAACGCTGGCAAACCCGCACATTTCACTAATCTCAGTTACACTATATTGCTTGGTTTGCACCAATTCTAAAGCATGCTCTAACCTGATTGATCTGATAAAATCAGATGGAGACTGATTGGTTAATGCTTTAACTTTTTTATATAATAAGGAATTACTTACATTCATAGCTGAAGCAAAATCGTGTTTTGAGAACTCTGAATTGCCAAGATTATCTCTTACTGTTTCAACCATTTTCTTTAAAAATGAATCATTCAACTCATTATTTAGTAGTGTTTCATTGTTATCGGCAAGCTTAATAATTTTTAATGCCCGCTCCCTGATTATTTCCCGGTTTTGAATTATGGAGTCTATTCTTTGACGTAATATATTTACATCAAATGGCTTAACAAGATAATCATCCGCACCTAAACCCAACCCTTGTAACTGTTGTTCCTTGGCTCCTAAAGCAGTCAATAAAATGACCGGAATATGCGATGTTTCATAGTTAGATTTTATTTTACTACACAATTCATAGCCATCCATTTCAGGCATCATAATATCCGACACCACCATATCCGGAGTGTGTTTACAAATCATTTCCCAACCAATACGGCCATTTTCTGCAAGAAATACCTGATAGCGATCACATAATGATGTAGCCAGAAAATCTCTTAAGTAATCATTATCCTCAACAATAACCACCTTCATTTCTGTGGCCTGATCACTTTTTTCAAAAACTTCCTGATAATCAACTTCTACATCAGATTCCGTTACAGAATTTACATCATTAGAACTGGACACATACGTATTATCATCTTTGCCTTGTTTTGTATTTAGAGGGATCACTATTGTAAAAGTTGTTCCCTTATTGAGCTGACTATCGCAAGTAATTTTACCCCCATGGAGGTTAATGTAATTTTTAACCAGTAACAATCCAATTCCCGAACCTACAATCTTGGCATTTATGGCATTATTACCCCTGTAATATTCTTTAAACAAATGCTTTTGAGCCTTTTTCTCAATACCTATTCCCTGATCTTTAACAATAAGTTTCCACTTATTATCGTTACTCGATAACTTTATTTTGATTTTAGTACCCTCAAACGAATATTTTATGGCATTGGACAATAGATTGTCAATAATTTTTTCAATTACGATTTCATCAATCATAGTATAACAAACATTTACCTTCGACTCAAAAACTAGTTCTAACTTTTTTCTTTTTGCCGAGGCAGCAAACATCATTACTCTTGTTTCTATAAACTTAACAATATCAACTTCAGTTAAATGTAGTTTTTCCTTACCAATATCAACCTTTTGAAAATCCATTAAACGCGTAACAACGTTTTTAAAACGAGCCGCCTGTTCCGATGCCATATTCAAATAACTTTTTCCCCTTTTACTCAGTCCTTCTTCATTTTTCAGTTCTTCAATCGGAGCTGTAATAAGGGTTAAAGAAGTTCGCATATCGTGTGCTGTATTGGAAAAAAACCTGATTTTTTCTTCTGAGTGTCTTTTCTTTAAACGACTGATATAATACAGTACAAAAAATGTTGATATTGAAAGAAATAAAACTATTCCAAGAATCTTAAACCACCACATTTCCCAATAAGGAGGTGTAATATTTATGGCCAGCGTTCTTTCTGCAATCACTTCAGACAGTGAATCATCATACATTTTAATCATTAAATGATACGATCCACTGGGAATATTTGAATAAGATAAGATCCTGCTGTTTACGGGTCTGTTCCAATCCTGATCCAAACCTTCTAATTTCCAAACGAATTTTACCTGAGGTAAAGCCGTAAAAATGGGTAATAATTCAAAACTAAGGTTATTTTGATCGTAATGTAGTGTTAACTCAGATATACTATCAATAGGAGTATTAAGCTGAATTGGTTCTGTTTCTCTCAATGATGTACCGTTCACATCAATCTCCTGAATATAAATTTGCCCTTTACTACTTTGTGATTTAATCTTTTCAGGATTAAACAGTATTGCACCCCGATTGGTTCCCCACAGCAGGTCTCCATTCTTTAAAAGGGTGTGTGCATTATCATTAAACGATACATTATTTAAGCCATTAAAATTGGTGTAATTTTTTACTTTAAAGTTTTTTTCATCAATGCTGCATAAACCTTGTTCTGAACCTACCCAAAACAACCCATTTACATATTCAATACTACTTGTATAATTTGATGGTAATCCATCACTAATGGTAATCTGCTTTATATTATGCGTATCTAAATTATATTTGATTACTCCCTGTCCTACTGCACACATCCAAAGCTCACGACCTTTTATGCGCATATCAACAACCGAATAATCATTTATTATTTTAATAGTTCCCTTTGTTCTTTTATTATAAACCAGCAAACCTTTTGTTGTGGCAATTAACAGAGAGTCTTTTCCATAATTTATAATTACATTAACAGGAACGTCCTTAACCTGTGAAAATTTTCCGGTTTTAAAATCATAATGGGTTAAATCATCGCTTCCTCCACCTATCCATATATCATGATCCAAATCACTGAAAATATTAAAAACAAAGTCTGTTTTAAACGTTTCTCCATAGTTCTTCTTATTATAATGATATAATTGTTCCCCGGTATTTTTATTTAATACATATACCCCTGAGGAATATGTTCCTGCCCAAATTCGTCCCTTAGCATCTTCGCAAATAGACAAAAATACCTGAGCATCACCCTTATTATTAAAATAGTAGGATTTCCATTTATTTGATGATGGAATATATTTACTGATTCCATTATTTGTAGCAAACCATAAATTACCGTCTGAATCTTCAATTACAGAATTCACATCATTATTAACCAACGAATTAGGGTCATTGATTATATGTACATAGTTCTTGAATTCTGAATTACCCATTTCAAAATACGAAACTCCACCACTGTATGTTCCTACCCATACACGTTTATCTGAAGAACAAAAAATATCATAAACGCCATTCCCTTTTAATGAATTGGGATTATTTACATTCTCTTTCATTACAGATTTAACGAGCAAATCTCTGGAATCCACACCCCATATACCTTGTCCATCAACTCCTACATATATGATGGAATCATTACAGTTTTCAATGGACATAACAGGTTGATCGGGAATATCTTTTATTTTGATCAATTTTCGCTGACCGCCCATATTTTTTAATACAAAAAATCCATCTTCTTTGGTTCCAATGCATACCATGTCATTTCCTTCATCATACTTCACTGATGAGATATGCCTTACCTTGTCTTGTGGTAATTTGTAGATTAAATCTGTTTTATGATCTGTGGGATTAAAATAAAGCAATTCAGCATTGCGAACTAACAATAATTTTTCGCCAGGGCCATTGGTAACATTATATACGTACTCTCCTGACATAAATACTTTCAGACCGTCTTTTTTATTGTAAAGAAATAACCCGGAGGCTGATGAAATCCATAGCTGACTTTTGCTATCAATTACAATTCTTGAAATAAACAGATACGGATTTCGGAGACGTGTGGCAAGGTTTATAATTAACTCAAATTGATCGGCAATGGCATTATAATAAAAAATCTGACCATTATTGGTATAAACATAAAGATGCCCTTGATTAAAAGACAGTCTGGTAGTAATAACATTTGAATTTTCGTACGGAAGCTTATAGGTTCGTACATCACCCGGAGTATACCTGATAATTCCCATTTTTGAAGAAGCCCAAATAAAACCATTTGAATCTTCGCAAATACTATTCACTTCACGAATAGACAGGCCATATTTTTCATTCAAATTATAGAACCTGATACTTGAATTATCTATCACATGTTGCTGACCGAAGGCTTGTGTTAGAATAAAACAAAACAAATATATAAATACTACAAACTTTTTCTTTTGTAAAATCATTTCTCAAATAAATCTAGACTAAACAATGTTATCCTGTAAATGACAATATCCATTTTATTGGTATCAACAATGTTTAAATATAGATATTTGAGTTTTAATTTTAGATACACTTATATCATTTAAGGGGAAAAAGGATGACCAATTGAGAAGATCGATTGAAATTATAATAAAGCACAAACTTGTACTTGTTCAGAAAAGCCAGTACGTGCGGATGTGTATATCTACCATCTCGGATGTTAGCGCATTCTATGGTAAAAATCAAGTGAAAATGCAATAATTTTTTAGGCAGCAAAAGTATGTGTTATAACATACGGTTGCTGCCTTTTAATAACAGCAAAAACACGATGCACTAATTTATTTCTAATGTTATTTAATATTAACATTTTATTCTTGCCTTCTTTTAGTTTTTTATCAAAATATAATTTAATCTGAGGATCGTATTTTTTGGCATTTAATGCGCACATATTTAGTAATGTTTTGAGTTTCTTGTCTGCAAACTGGCTTACTTTATTCTTTCCTTTTATGCTGGTTCCTGACTCATAAGGGAAAGGTGCAATACCACAATAGCATGCTAATTGTCTTGAATTTGAAAAGCGGGTAAAGGCTCTGGTTGCGATTATTAAATAAACAGCTGTTTGAGTTCCAATTCCAGGAATGGTGTTTATCAAATCGTAATATATTGTTATTAGAGTATTATTATGGATGATCTTGTTAATTTGGTCATCAATTGTTTTAAGGTTCTTTTTTAAATTGTTAATAATGCTATTCTGTGTTTTTGCAAGGTCTTTGATTATTGATTTAGGTATGAAATCGTCTAATTCTTTGTTACTATTAAAAGTCTGAATTGCAGTTATAATTTTTTCTCGTTGGGAATATAGAACTCTTAAATGTAGAATGTTATTTTCCAAAGGCTCAGATAATCTCATTTTATTTTTATGGCTTAATGCATAATATGCAATAGCCTTAGCATCATCTTTATCAGATTTACCCCTTTGTAATCCTTTAGATTTTTTGATTTCTAGTGCAGATACTTTACAATAGTTAATCTTTAACAAGCTAAATACCTTGTCAAGATGATTTGAATATATACCTGTATCTTCATAAGTTACAAGCATTTGATCTTTGATAAAATTGACTGATGCTTTTTTGAAGAAAGACTTAATTGATGAAACTTTATTAGATATAATTTGATGATTTAATAATATCTCGGATTCATCATTAATACCAATGATATCTAACGTTTCTTTTGATACATCAATTCCGATAAAAACATTGTAATTTTTCATAACTTTACAATTAAGGAAAATAAATAGTTGAATACATTAAAGCCTTTATTAGATCTTACATCTATGATTCTATTTAATGCTTATTCAACGAAGAAAGAGAAGGCAGAGGACTAATGCGCCAGATAAGTCCAAGACTTAGCGGATTTGATAGTTCACCTCTGTTTCTCTTTTGAATAAATTACTAATAAAATATACTAAAACAAAGTAAAGGCGGATTTGCAATGAGCATTTTATGGTTCTTGCGAGTAAAAACATCAATCCAACCTACTGTTGTCATAGTTATAAAGTAAGCTGCTTGATTATCGAATATTTTG
>NZ_JAPDPJ010000127.1 GCF_026013605.1 Plebeiibacterium sediminum | reverse complement strand
GGGGATTGATTTTCAAAAAAGATAAAAATCTGTCCCAATGCGTGATTTTTAAATTATGACTAACTAATTTAGAAAACGTTTAGGACAGCTCTGAGTTAAAATACATAAAGCTGCATACAAAATATGCGGCTTTTTTTATTTTAATAAATCAATAAGCACTACAATCTAAACAAGTAAAAACCCGAATAACAAGAGTATTCTCCTATCATAAAGCAATATTTTAGATTTATAACGTTTATTAACTTTCCAGAATCAAATTTGGCATCGCATATTCTCTACATTTAATCAATTAATCTTAATTTTGTTGACAACAGCAAAGTACTACTTGGATATTTTATTGCGTTACACTGTATTGTGAAACACTTTCACTTCGCAATACAAACAAAGAAACACGAGTATGTTAAAACAAAGTTTACAACAAAAGTTACTTCAAAAACTATCACCGATGCAAATTCAGGTGATAAAGCTTCTGGAAATTCCGGCAGCTCAACTGGAGCAACGTATAAAAAAAGAAATAGAGGAGAATCCGGTTTTAGAACTTGATGGCGAAGGTCGTAATAACGACGATATGGATGAACCTGAAGTAAAAGAATCGGAAGTAGAGAAGGATGAATTATCCATTGATGAGTATATTCAAAACGAAGACATACCTGCTTATAAATTACAATCACGTAATTTCTCAAAAGATGATAAGCACGAAGATATCCCATTTTCTGATGGTACAACTTTTCATGAGTTTTTAACTGATCAGCTTGGATTAAGAATATTAGATGAACGTCAGCATTTATTAGCCGAACATATTGTGGGCAATATAGATGAAGATGGTTATTTAAGACGGGAAATTGACGAAATAATTGATGATATTGCTTTTAGTCAAAACGTTGAATTTGATGAAAAAGAGGCGCTTGATGTATTAGAAATTGTTCAGGATTTTGATCCGGCAGGAGTAGCAGCCAGAGATTTGCAGGAATGTTTATTACTACAGTTAAACAAAAAGGACAGATCTTTTCCGGCTATTGAAAACGCCTATAACATTATAAAATATCATTTTGAGGAGTTTACAAAAAAGCACTATGAAAAGATAACCAAAAGACTTCACCTTGAAGAAGATGAAGTAAAAGATGCTTTGGAAGAAATACTGAAACTGAATCCAAAACCAGGGAGCTCTTATAGCAACCCGATGACAAAAACAGTTCAGCATATTATTCCTGATTTTATTTTAGAAATCAAAAATGGTAAGCCAGAGTTATCGCTTAACACCAGAAATGTTCCGGAGTTAAGAATCAGTCAGACTTATTCAAACATGCTGGAAGATTACGCAGGTAACAAACGAAATCAGACCAAAGACAAAAAAGATGCTGTGATATTTGTGAAGCAAAAACTGGATTCTGCAAAGTGGTTTATTGATGCAATAAAGCAACGACAAAACACTTTAATGAATACAATGCATGCCATTTTAGAGTACCAGAAAGAATACTTTGAGGAAGGTGATGAAACGAAGTTGAAACCTATGATATTAAAAGATATTGCAGAAAAAACAAATCTGGATATATCGACGATCTCAAGGGTTTCAAACAGTAAATATATTCAAACTCATTTTGGAATTTTCCCTTTAAAATCATTCTTCTCTGAAGGTATGCAAACTGATTCTGGTGAGGAAGTTTCAACTCGTGAGATCAAAAAAATCCTTTCTGAGTGTATTGAGGGAGAAGACAAACGTAAACCATTAACTGACGATAAACTTTCACAAATACTGAAAGAAAAATCTTATAACATTGCTCGCCGAACTGTTGCAAAATATCGTGAGCAATTGAATATTCCTGTAGCCAGGTTACGAAAAGAGCTTTAATTTTTTAATTAAAATGAATACAATAGTTTTAATGGATTGTGAAAAATATGATTCGCAATCCATTAATTATAAATTAGAATTTATATGCAAAAAAAAATTGCTTCCATTATATCAACTTTGCTTCACCCAATGCTGATGCCAACTATTGGCTTATTAATTATCTTCAGCACGCAAAGTCACATTACTTTTTTACCTTTTGAATACAGACGTTTAGTAACAATCATTGTTCTAATAAGCACTTGTATTTTACCCTTGAGTGTAATTCCAATATTTATACAAACCAAAATTATCAAATCCATTCACATGGATTCATCAAAAGAAAGAATTTTACCACTATTGGTAACTGGACTTTTCTTTATTTTAGGTTACTATTTCCTTAAAAAATTTCAGCTTCCAACATTTATTCCGTTATTTTTTCTTGGAACATTAGTTGCTCTCATTATTTCTCTTGCTATATCATTTTTTTGGAAAATAAGTATTCACATGGTAGGTATCGGCGGCGTAATAGGCGCACTAATTGCTATGTATATTAAATATGGAGTTAATACAAATATGTGGCTGCTAATCTGTATTGGAATTGCTGGCTTAGTAGGTACCTGTCGACTTACTTTAAACGCCCATAATCCTTACCAGATTTACGCAGGATTATTTCTGGGTACTACTGCTATTTGCTGTGTTGTAATGCTATAATTACAATTTTATTTAAAACTGGTTATCGCTTTAAAATGTTGTAATACACATTGCCATCCTGTCAAATCAACGTTTTAAATTAAATAATACATTAACGTTTATACACATCAACAACCCATAAAAAAAAGCCTTTATCATTAAAAATAAAGGCTTCGTTATATATTTTATTTCAGCTTAATTCAACACAAAGAAATTAGAGTAAGAGATAATTACATCAAACCTACCATATGAAAAAGCAACAGGCTCTCCATTAATAATTGCTTTAAAATCAAATACCCCGGAAAGAATTACGCCACTTTCTACTTCATCAACAGTTAAACGCTGCACTTTTTTAAAAGTAAACTGACCATTAAGTATTTCCACAGACTCTTCTTTACCATTATCTTCTATTTCCACATCAACTTGTTCTCCGGTAAGATCAATTACCTGATTGTTTAAATCAAGTAAATCATATTCATCATTAGGTAGATAATTATCTAATTTTAATGTGATATTAAAATCATTGTAATAATCCTTTCTACCATTAAAATTAAATGAGCAAGATCCATCACTAACAATAACTTTTAACGGGTAATCAGCAGTATTATTTGTAATAACATCTCTATCATATCTTACGCCAAAAGTATTATAACCATACTCAGAGTAAATAGGTAATCCCGGAACTTCCGGATCTTCAATAAATACGGATTCTTCCAAATATAAATCATCATCAGAACAACCTGCTAATACAACAAGTAATAAAAACAATATTGGATATATATATTTCATTTCATTATATTTTAAAGTGGTAATAATACATTTAATTGAAAGCTAAAGCCAACTTCAGAAGTAGTAATACTGCTAGGATCATCCGATAATATTACAGTCGGTCCTATTTCTAAATTTAAATTAGGCTGACCAACTTTCCCCAACTTCATACCTCCTCTAAAATCAAAAGTTGTATATAAATTCGCAGGGTCGTTAAAAAGCTTACCTACTCTATCATTATATTTATTCATAAGAGGATTTACAAAATCAGTATTGATTTTATGACCCAACAACAAATCAAATGTTAATCCCGCTTTAATATAAAGATTTACAAAATGATCTTTTAATGGCGTATATTTTACTCCAACAGGAATACCCAGATAATGTGCTTTCTGATCAAAGCCTTTTACTTTTAAGTACTCTACTCCTGAACTACCATTACTAATGTTAATCATCATAAATTCAGAAGAACTATAATCATCAGAATCCATACCGCTTATTGTTTGAGAATAAAGAAGACCTGAAACAATAGCCAGTCTGTTATCCAAAAACCTTCTTTCAATATTCAAGCCTAAATTCCATGAGTAAAAAGTACCTTCAACAAAGTCGAAATAATACTCATTCCATTGCTCATTATCTTTTCTGATAAAATCGTGTGTTTTTAATTCCGTATCAACAGATGGGGTTATACTTGTAGAAATTCCCCAATACCAATTGTTCGTTTTCTCCTTTTCCTGGGCTTCTAACATTAATGAAAAAGCGACCAGAAATAGACTTACCGCAAGTAGATAAAATCTCTTCATATTTAAAATTAAGTTTGACTATTTGTAATATCGTGATCAAATATATAAACATTATATGATATTAGATGACTATCAACAAAAATAGTTGCGTCATAAAACAGTCAATTTAATTGATTAATTTTCTCAGAAAATGCATTCATACTCGAAACCTATCATTATTTCTATCAAAATGTTATTATTTTTACGTTTTGATTATCTAGTTAGAAATAAGGTGCACACATTAATTATTCTGGTTTATGGATTACTCATTAGTTGACTTATTAAAATTAATTGGAGCCGTAGGTTTATTTCTTTACGGAATGAAATTAATGAGTGAAGCCCTGCAAAAAGTGGCCGGATCAAAAATGCGCAGTATTTTTGCAGCTATGACTCGCAATCGCTTTTTGGGAGTTTTAACAGGTCTTTTAGTTTCTGCAACAATTCAATCCTCAAGTGCTACCATATTAATGGTGGTTAGTTTTGTTAATGCAGGATTAGTATCGCTGGTTGAATCAATTGGCGTTATTATGGGTGCCAATGTAGGTACTACAATAACAGGATGGTTAATTTCTTTATTTGGTTTTAGGTTTAACTTTACAGAATACGCATTACCATTAATGGCTGTAGGATTCCCTTTGGTTTTTTCTAAAGTTCAACGCCATAAGTCATGGGGTGAAGCCATTATTGGCTTTTCAATTCTTTTTGTAAGTCTTGATTTTATTAAATCAACTTTCCCTGATATTAATAGCAATCCGGAACTATTAAGCTTTTTATCAGAATACACTAATCTGGGCTTCGCCTCTGTTCTGCTTTTTGTTTTTATTGGTAGTTTACTTACTTTAATAGTACAATCTAGTGGTGCTACTATGGCTATTACCTTTGTAATGTGTACACAAGGATGGATCCCATTCCATCTGGGAGCCGCTATGATTTTAGGCGAAAATATTGGAACTACAATTACCCCAAACATTGCTGCTACAATTGGAAATATCTCTGCCAAAAGAACAGCAAGAGCTCATTTATTCTTTAATCTTTTAGGTGTTATATGGATGCTTGCCATTTTTACTCCATACACAACTTACATAAAAGAATACATTTCCAATTTTAATGCGTTTTCAGTTAAAAACCCTCAGGCGCTTATACCATTTGCCTTAGCGTTGTTTCATACTTCATTTAATGTATTAAACCTGATCATCTTTATAGGATTTGTTCCTTTAATACATCGTGCTATCATTGAACTGGTTCCTCATAAAGGCGAAGAAGGGGAAGAATTCAAATTAAGATACATTACAACAGGAATGTTGTCAACTTCAGAACTATCAATTTTACAGGCAAAAAAAGAATTACAATCTTTTGCACGCCACACCAACAAAATGCTTGGCTTTAATCAAAAATTGCTTCATGAAGGTAACGAAAAGAAATTCAACAGACTTTATACAAACATTGAAAAATACGAATCAATTAGCGACGATGTTGAAGTAGAAATTGCCAACTACCTTGCTATGGTATCACAAGGTAAATTAAGTGAGCAAAGCCGAAAAAAAATCAGAGCAATGCTTAAACTTGTCAGCGACCTTGAAAGCATTGGCGATAGCAGTTATACATTAGCCAGAATTATTAACAGAATGCAGAAAAACAAAATTAAGTTTTCATCTGCTGTTCTTGATAAGCTGGATTTAATGCTAAACCTGGTTGAGAATTCATTAATGATTATGAGAAATAATCTAAATACTGATGAGAAAAAAATCACAATTGATAAAGCTATTGAAATTGAAAATCAAATCAACCAATATTGTCAACAACTAAAGTCTGAGCACCTTGAGAGCATTAAGAACAAAGAGTATTCATACGATACAGGAATTGTATTTACAGACTTTTTTAATGAATGTGAAAAAATTGGCAATTACGCACTAAATGTTTCTGAAGCTTTATTTGAAAGTAGATAAACGGACAAAAAAAAGGGATGTTTTAAAAACATCCCAAATCATTCCTTACTAATAACCTCAGTTCGATTCTAAAATAAGGCTAATTGATCAGACTTAATTTGCTCAACTTTAATAGCAGGTTTCTTTGGAAAAAATGAATAGGCT
>NZ_JAPDPJ010000126.1 GCF_026013605.1 Plebeiibacterium sediminum | reverse complement strand
GATGTACTGGCATGATTCAATGAAACAGTAAAGTCTAAAGTAGCAGTACCTGAATTGCCCTCTGTTACAGATGCATCGTTAATGCTGATGGCCGGTTGACCATCGTCATCGGTAATGGTATAGGTATGATATGAGTTTGTCCCTAAAATAGCATTAGTAGGATACGATAATGTAACAATTACTGTTTCATCTGACTCATATATGGCATCGTTGATGATGCTGGCAATAGTTATGTTTGCAGATGTACTACCTGCTATAATTGTCAATGTACCATTTGCCAAAGTATAATCTATTCCTGAACCAGTTGCAGTACCAGTCACGGTATACTCTACCATCACATCCTGACTGCTTACGGATGAAAGATCAACCTGTAGATCTGCACTGCTTAAGGACTCTGCTCCACTTGAAAATGTTGTGTTGAATGCCACTGTCGGTAAAGATGTAGTAATCGTAACTATTGGTTCTGTTGTGAAAGTTACACAAGAGCCTGTTCCTTCATCAACATATACATAAAATTTTGTTGTTTCAGAAAGTACCCCTGTAGATAAAGAAAGTATTCCTCCATTACCAATTGAACTGGCTATCGGTGAGTTTGTATCTCTATTATACAAATAATAAGTATATGATACATTTGTAGAATTGGATGCATCGCCAACAAATATATTTGTTGTCTCCCCACTTGAAACAGATGTATCTTCAGCTATCACTGGGAATAAAGTAGAAGAAGTCCCTCCCCCATTTAAAGTTTCTGAAATAGCCGGACTTGTACAATCATTTGTCGTATTTTTCATGGTAATATCTGTATAACTACCATTAGAAAGACCTGTTATAGTATAAGTTCCATCAGCTTCACTAGTAATTGTTGAAGTAATTGGATTCCCTCCATTTCTTACATAACTTAGTTCATAAGAAGCACTTACACCTAACCCAGTAATTGTTATAGAACCATCTTCTGCTGTACATGTTGCTGGAATATTTGTGGATCCAAGAACTGTCATATGGGGATTCAAATCAATTGATAACGTATTTGTTGCATCAACACTGCAATCAATCCCTGGATTTAACTTTTCTGCTCTAACACTAATTTTAGATGGATCAGGACTTAGAGGCAACGGAATACTAGCCAGAGTTAAATTTGATATCCCGTTACTAAACTGAGAATATCCAAAGTCATTACCTCCTTCATCAATTAGTGTATAAATATATCCGAATTCAACCCCACTTACTTCAATATTTATTGAGCTATTAGAAATGTCATTACATGTTTGACTGTAGGGTAACAAAGTTGTTGCTCCTGGAACCGAAGAACATTGTACAATTTTAAAATCTGTCGATAAACTACTCTCACACCCGCCAAAAGCCTGAGTTACTTGTATTTTTCCACCTTCGTACAATTCGCCAGCAGGAACAGGGTTTAAAATCCATGTGTTTCCACTTATTAGTGCATCTGCAAGATAAATTTCATCAATATAAATTTTCACATCTGTTGCAGACGAGTTACAACTTCCAGAAAGCGCTGTTGTGTAATTATAAACAGGATCTGAAGATATACTTAGACCTGTATTTGTGGGAATTTGAGTTACAGTAACAATATTAGAATTTTCACTAACAGCTCCACAACTATTATTTGTTGCAGTGGCATAAACACTACTGCCGGTTGCTATTGCTACACCTGTTAGAGTCCATTGATTATTTTCAACAGATGTTGTTGGTGTTAATGCTATACCATCATCATAAACAGTTATTACAGTACCATCCTGTTCTGCAGAATAGCCAGAAACAGTTGTTAAGGGGCCATCTACACAATCAATATCATAAACAATAGGTACTTTGGGAGCCACATATACTGTATTTGAATTTGCAGAAGCACAACTTAAACCTTTTTGTGTAACTGTAATATAATCACATGTATTTAGCTCTAAACCATGATTAAAGTTCCAAAAACCACTTGCGCTTAAAGTTGTTGAAGTCTCTGTTCTACCATTTACTTTTAAATAAAGTGTATTGCCACTAGTTCCATTCCCTCCAGAAATAATATCTGCATCTGAGGTAATAGGACTATCTAACGTTAACGTATTTTCTACTGTACCGCCAAGGCAAATTTCTACTAATTCACAACCTCCACCTGCAGAAATATAGTATGTTCCGTCCGGAAAGCAATTACCTGTTTGACATTCGAATTCAAAATAATATTCATTAGTATTCCAATCATTAGCTATAATGGTGTGTGGATTAGTACTTCCTGATTTCAGGTTTGATTCATTAAACGGAATTGTTCCTGCGGGATCTGAATACACAGTAATGACATCTCCTACAGATCCTGAATAATGGACCCCTATACCTTTTCCTGCATTTAGTCCAAGGACTGTTGGAACTGGAGAATCACAACCAGCACCAACAATAATTTCGGAACAATCTGAAAATGAAACAGATTTTCCTGAAGCCGTTGCTGTTGCTGAAATTACATCTCCATCAGTAAGTGTCAATCCTGATATTATCCATACACCTCCGCCTGTAATTGTTGTAGTTGCACCAGGTTCTAATACCCCATTAATATACAGTTGTATTTCAGTAATTGATATTTCTGTAGTTGTACCACTAACTTCTGTATCACTTTGAAATATTGTACCATCAATTCTTGGACAATCTGTTCTGACAGCAGGAAAACCAGTTGTATTATCAGGCGAAGTTGGGATCTGCCCTTCTATTAAATCTGTAAACAAACATTCTAAACAGTCTCCATAAAGACCATCATCCACACCTCCTACATCTGATACAGAGCCACAAAATGTGTAACTATTTGACGTATTAGTTGTTGCTGCCATCCGGAGCGTTGTAGATGCTGTAATTCCCATATCAGCAATAGGAACATAAAAATCATAAAAGAAATCTAAATCACCATCATCCTGAATGCCAGATATGGCTTTTTGATGATTTATACCGCCAATATAAGAATGTAAAATCGTAGGTGTACAACCTGGTGAACCAGTATTTATATCGTAAATAAAAACATCCTGCTTATTTTGCAAAACAATTGCAAGTTCAAAACCTGGATTTTCACTACTATACTCAGGATCATCATTACCAAATTTGCTATCGGTATCAATTAAAACTGTGTAACCTTTTGAATTTGGCCTGTAATCAGCTAATCTAAATCTAAAGACCATATTATTTCCGTCAAACCTGTAATAAGTAGCAGTTCCTTGGTCATTTACAGAAAAATCGGTAAAACCTTCATCCGGACCACTCCTTATATCCCGTAATACCTCTCCACTACCTATTGTAGGAAAATTATGCCATTCTGAGGCATTTTCAAACTCTGGCACATCATTTCCCGGGTTTCCTTCTACAGCAGAAGTAAACCCTGTTGACGAAACAGAAACATATCCATCTCCATTTGGATCCAACACTGTTGAACCGAAACCTGTTGCTGGTTCATAAATCAATCCTGGTGTTTGACCATTTATTGTGATAAAACATAATAAAAACAAACTCAAGATAAATGTATTCTTCCTAAAAATTGCATCCATAAATAAGTAGTTATTTAAAATAATTATATCTTTCACGAATCAAAATACTATGGTATTCTAGCATTCCTTATAACTTATACGATCATTTAAATAAAACAATTCCTAATTCTTAACACTATTTGACAAATAAGTTCAATTGTGTGATAAACAGAATATTATTTAACTCATAAATAGTCTTTTTTATATCATAAGGTTATCTATAAATCTATAGCTATACTATTTATATACAGGTAACAAAAACAATTTTCCTAACACCAATAATCACATAATAAACTCATTACCTGTAACATATTCATTTAATCTAAAAATTTATAATCTACATATTGAACTAAAAACAAATAAATCAATGAAAATAACTAACCTCTTATAAGTAAAAGCTATTTTACCGACAGCTAATCTTTTATCCTACAAGCAATTTTTATGATTATTTGCAACATCCACCATCTTATGGCATAACGATCTTTTTATAAAAGATGGTCTTAAAACACACTACTGTAGCTATTACAGGTATTTGAAGAGTAAGTAGCGCAATTTACGCTTTAGATATTTAAGTCATTCTATTTTGATTTTAAGGTTAGATTCAATATACAGTTAAATGATTCATAATTAGTATTCAAATATTTAACTTTATTAATTAAATGTCAAGTCATTAGTATAAAATTTATTTTTTTAATCATAAAACTTATTAAACTACTAGTATAAACACTTAACTCAATCTATAGCATATACCTTTTCAATGGCGTAACTTAATATTTAAAACAGTCCTATTGCAGCATAATTTTATGAAGTGAAGGATGATAGGTCTCCGAATGGTCTTTCGTATGAATCGTTCCCCAAAGTTCATTGTTTTGTTGTCGTATTCATTGCCATTGCCCCAAACCCTCAGGCTGAGAAAAAATAAAATGCAAAGATCTACTGCATCAACATCCTTTCCATTTTATTTTTACTTGAATGATTTAATTTTCCGGAAACAATTAAGAAGTAATATGAATCTTATTGAAGTCTGTCAGATTAAACAATAAAAGGAAGCTACCTTAACTCCCTTTCATTGTCTTGCAAATTTTGTGAACTATATTAATTAATCACGTTTTAAAGTAAACGAATAAACATAGGTTTTATTCGTTATAATAACATAATTATAAAAATTACCATTTTGTAAAGGGATTTTTAATCAAAGATGAATTATAATATTTGGGATCACCTGTGACTTCTTTCCCTAACCAATCAGGCAAATCAAAAGTCTTTTCTTCACTCTCTAACTCAACCTCTGCTATTGTAAGTCCTGAATTAAGGCCAGCAAACTCATCAATCTCCCAGGTAACTTCATTAGTCTTTACTATATATCTTTTCTTATCAATAATTGGTTTCTCACATAAACCAATCAAACTGGATCCCTCTTCAAAAGGAATTTCATATTCAAATTCTGCCCGGGACATCCCGATACTCTCCCCTTTGATTGTAATCCATGCTCTTTCACCTGAAACTCTAATTCTAACCGTCCTTTCCTTATCAGAACAAAGATACCCTTGTTGAATATGAATAACTGTATCAACTTGTTTTTTCCAGTCTGAATTTTTTAAAAGAAATTTTCTTTCTATTTCAACTCCCATAATTTATTATTGATTAAATATCGACAACGGTGAAAACTTGATTTGTAAGGCTCTTTGAAAAGCTAAATTGTCTGACCACAACAAAGCTGAAGCTTTTACTTTGATTATACCTTTTTTCAACTATAACCTAAGCACACGCTTCGGCGGGGCTCAAATACCATATAAACCTTTTAAAATTCCTCTAGTGCCTTATAAATTAATTTTTGTGTCATGTTCAATTTTTTTTATCCTTCTAGCAAATTCTTCTTTCAGGTCTTTATTTTAGCATCCCAAAAAATCTCTATTTTGCAATTCCTCGTATAATATCTAATCTATTCGATGGTGCATTTGGAGCCATAAAATTAGGTATTGTTTTGTCTGTCCGTTTAGGTCTGTTTAAAAATTCAACAGGCCATTCTGTTAATCGTTCTTCTTTTATATGTTCATATTTTCCTGGTTCTGATTCTTGGATATACTCTCTTTGCAGAATCAAAGCTAAAGGTTCTTCAGTCCCAATATTATTTTTTGAAAATTTTTCGGCTTCTTCATAAGTTTCAAAAACGTAATAGTAATTGTTACCATCTTCTAAATCTTCCGCACCATTTTCCGGATGACACCAAACTCTGTATTCCAGCACTTCGTCCCATACATATCCTCCTCCAGATTTTACAGAGGCTGGATAATTACCAATTTTTGTCTTATCTAATATTTTTGGATATGTCTGCATGTTTTTCTTAAATTCGTAACAACTGATTGACTATGCCAAGGAAGGGATTTTATAGCACTCTCGTTTCAATTTAACACTAATTTTAATCACTTGTTTTACTTTTCAATTGACCATAAAAACCCTTATGGGTATAGCTTTCATTAACAAATGTTATTATTTAAATCCTCTATGAATCCCATCATTATCAGTTGCATTTAAAAATTCTTCAAAGTCCATATTTGATATTGAAAGATTATTTTCGACTCCCCACATTTCAGATGGAATCACTCTAAATGAATCACCTGGTTTATCATACAGGTCAACGCATAATATTGGGTGTTCAACATGATTTATTGTTATACAGTCAACTATAAAAATGAATAAATGCTTATAGTTTTCATTTCGTTTTAAAAGTCTTTCTTTTTTAAGCCCTGCAAATTTACTGTTACTTAAATATTCAACATATGGTCTAAACCCAAGTTCTTTACCTGATCTTTTTGGGATCATGTAAAAAAGTTGGGTCTAAATTGTATAATTAATAATCATGCAAAATTTTTGTTAACCTAAACAAGAAGAATTTTACATCTGAAA
>NZ_JAPDPJ010000125.1 GCF_026013605.1 Plebeiibacterium sediminum | reverse complement strand
ACGATGACAATGTCAGTAGGCAAGGTTTCTTTATAGGAACAAGTATTTCCTTATAAAGCTAATAAAAATTATACAGTAAAAAGCCACTGTCAAACGTTCTGATAGTGGCTTTTTTAATCTCTAATAAATCTAATCTTGAACAACAAAGCTATCATTTACTGCAGAATATGGATATTAATTACGTTAGTTTGCTAATTGCAAATCTAAAGAAACAATTGCTCGCTTAAAAGAAGGGTCTCACAAAAGGAGTGATAAATGGAATATCTGTATGATAAAACTACTCACTTCTTTAATGTTGATTATAAGAAATTTTCAAAATAGGTAAATGAAATATAAAAATAGAAACTTAATGATATGCCGTGATTACTTATTATATTTATGAGTTTATGTTATAAAAATTATTGAATCTATTTTTAAATATGTTGTGCTTAATTTTACATAGAGATGCGTCTGGTTAAAGAAAAGATTGGAAAGTGAACGCAAAAAAAATTTAAAATACTAGAAAATGGATTTAAAATAAAATCATAATTTTAAAAAGGGACTTATCAAATGGAATACTTGGGTTCTTGTTTGTGCAAAGGAATTAAATTTAAAGTAATAGGTGACTTTAATAGCTTTTATTTATGCCATTGCAGATATTGTAGGAAAGACACTGGGTCTGCTCATGCTGCAAATTTGTTTTCCACCACAGCTAAACTTGAATGGATAAAAACAGAAACGAAAATTAAAATATTTCAACCGCATAAGAGTAATCATGTGAAAGCCTTTTGTACAAATTGTGGTTCAGCTCTGCCCAATTTACAAATGGACGGTAAACTTTTAGTAGTTCCGGCAGGATGTTTAGATACAAAATTAGAAAAACGACCTAATGCACATATTTTTTTCTCAAGCAAAGCAAGCTGGGAAGATTCGTTGGATGAAATAAATAAATTTGGACGCTTTCCAGAATAAAAAGATTTGCTCCAGTATTTGGATACAAATAGACTACGATAAAAAACTTAATGGAGATTAATATAAAAGTTAAGTTTTAAAAAAAACAATGCACTATCTAATTCTAAAATGAAAACAGTTTCTAAAAACGCAGTTTTTAATAAAGTAAAATCAAATGAAAAATAATGAAAAAAGAAAAGCCACTATATACTGAATAATACAATGGCATTTAATTTTTAACCAAACCTAACCCTGATGCAAAAGTATTATTTTTTATGAAAAATCAAATCTAATAGATCCATTATTGTACCATATTAAGAATAGATTGTATAACATTAATATTCAGCGCTATTAATAAATGATAGATATGTTTAATTTCAGACATCTATAAATGAAGACAAAGGAATCTGAAGATAAACTAGTGAAAAACCAAAATAAAGATATCTCAATATATCAAAGCGATTGCTTTATTTTTTTAACCCTCAACTAATTTCCTTTCTAAATAAATAGAACGTCTTTCGGACAATATATCTGTTGTCGTTTTGTCAAATAACTGTTTAATAAATATATTTGTTCCAGAATTGAATATTTGAACAATTAGTATGAATGGAAATTTTTATAGGATGTATACCAAGCATCAATTTGCTGTAGTGAAACTACAATCTGATTTTTTGTACCCTGAAGATATTGAATCATTAAATAAAGATTATAATAATGACCCTGATTACTCAAAAATACAATATTTGATTATTATCATAGATGAAAATTGTAAACCTAAATTTAGTATTAATTATATCAGCCAATTATCTAAAATTTACAACGCTGAATATCAAGTAAATAATCATAAGAGTATTGTATGGATAGTTTCACAACCAATAATAACAGCCCTTACTCATTTATTAGTTTTAGAATTGAATGACAATCGTTATTATTGTTCAACACTTAAGAAAGCTTTTTACTTACTTGACTCTACAATGGACTATAATACTTTCATAGAACTGCTTGATGCTGCTGAGAAGGTTTCTAATTAGCCTCCAAAAATATTACATAAAGCCATATCTATCAGATTAATAATAGATTCTGGATGTAATTTCTCACTAAGTTTACGTTATAACACACTATTAATATTACATGCTATTTCGAATCTTTGAATAAGAATATATAGTTACTTCCCCCTTCAATAAAAAGTAACAAATTAACGATTTCCTTAAATAACGAATTAACGAAATTAAGCAAACTTACTCATATTATAAATAGTCTCACAAAAGGAGTATAAAAGGGATAGATCCATGAAAATGGAAATTTATCTATTGAAATTTGATAATATACCGTTATTACGCATTATATTTAAGAATTTGTCAATCGTTTATAAATAAGTTAGCGATAATTGTAAAAAAGCACCATGTTCCTAATAAAAAGAATAAAAGCGATACTATTACTAGTCCTATTAACCGTTGGAATAAAATCTACGAATTCGCAATCAATTGCAGTCCCTATTGTTGATTCAGACTATGTTCATGCAACTTTTGAAGAATTGGACTTTTTCAGGAACGAGATAAAAAATGTTAAGGTTGTTGCCTTGGGAGAAGCCTCACACATGAGTGGTAATACAATGGTGGCTAAAACAAAGATGGTAAAATACCTCCACAAACAATGTGGCTTTGATACACTTGCCTTTGAATCGCCAATGTATGAAATGGCTATCTTAAACAATATGCTCCAAAAAGGAACGTTGACCGCTAAAGATTTCTTTGGTAACATATCTGGGGTTTGGAATATAGAGGAAATGGATGAGCTATTTAATTATATTGTTGAGACTCAAAAAACAAACAGACCTTTAACTTGTGTGGGTTTCGATTCAAATTGTTTTCGAAACTTCGGAATCGGAGCTATTGAAGAAAACTTTAAAGCATTTGTCCAAAGGTTAATACCAAGTCCAAACGAACAATTGGATTCAACTGTTTATAGTGCGTTGCATCGGGTGGTGATGGGGGCCTATTCTTTTAAAAAGGCAGCTATCGCTGATACCTTGCTATTATATGACACATTTAATGATCTACGGATTCGACTAAAAGATGTTAAGCAAGATGTGGATTATTATGCTTTCTGGAAACAAATTGTAGACAATTTTCAAACAATTTACCGAACGAATTACAACGGTAGTAACCGGGATTTTCAGATGGCTCAAAATGTCTTGTTCTACCAACAAAAAAATAATTCGAAATTAATTCTCTGGGCAGCAACCTATCACATTGCAAATGATTTGACGAGTATCAAATATTATAACAATCCCAAAATCAATGAAAAAGTAATGGGAACTTATCTAAAAAAAGCCTTCGGTAAGCAATATTATGCCATTGCATTTTTGCCCTTTCAAGGAAAAGCTGGTGTTGATGGAGCGTTGGGATTAATGAAACGAAAAATTACTACAAAAAAGAACAGTATTGAAAAATATATTGCGGGAACAACTGACAAAGAATATGCTTTTGTGCCACTTAGAAAAGAGGAAGTGCAAAAATTAATAGAAGAAAAAGGACTAACTCAGGTGAACATGTTTGGGGCCTCGACAAGAAAAATGAAAATCCCTGAAGTTGTTGATGGACTTTTCTATTTAAAAAATGAAAGATTGATTCATTATCATTAAAGTGAATGGACTAAAAACAACTATCGCTAATCGAATTAAAGATTAGTAGTCTCACAAAACGCAACCGGAACGGAAACCAAACAATAATTAATTATAAATGACACAAGAATATATTAACCAGAACAAAACCAATACCTTTCAAAAAGGTAATATGGTGGTTATGCATAGTTGTTGTGAATCTCGATTAGAACAATATAAAGGTAAATTGTGGGAATGTCTTACAGATAGCTATCTTGATAAAGGAGGACAAGAATGTGTACATCTAAAAGGTTTTAGTGGAGCTTTCTTTTGTGAGTATCTTCATTTCGTTAATCCCAAAATATAGTTCCATAATAACTTAATATATACTTCAGGCACAAAAATAATGTTATGAAGCAAAAAGAAGTTGTAATAAAAGTAGATTCCATATTGTCAAAAGGTAAAAATATATCCGGTAGAATCGGAAATACATTTGCTTTTGAAGCAATAGTTAATAAAACTAACGGAAGCTATGGTATAAATAAAGGAAAAGTAATAAAACTTGAAATATATGGTAGATTTAAACAAAACTATTTACTCATATATGACAAGAAATGGATAAAAAAGCCATCGGAAGAAAATATTAAGTATTATAATCAAGTAATGAGATTATTGAAAAGTAGACTCAAATAACGCACTATATATGAACAAAGAAGAAATCAAACCGCCAACTAAAGACCTATCAAATCAAATTCATGAGTACATTAATTCTTGTGTTAAAACATTATCTGGAGGATTTATAAATCCATTAATTGATTTTGCGTTGCCATCTTCACATCAAAAACGATTTGAGATTTGGTGTGAAAATATTTATAAGGCAATTATTGAATTAGAGGAAAACATCATATCGAGAGAAAACTTACTAGCAGATGAAGAATTTATTTCTTTACTTAAAGAAAGTGTGACTATAGCTTCTAAAACACATCAGGAAGAAAAACATCAGTTATTAAAGAATGCTTTAATAAATAATTTTAATAGTTATTTAGCTTTTGATTCAAAACTTATTTTCACTCGTTTAATTGATAGCTTGACAATATCTCATCTATATTTTTTAAGGCTAATTGAGAAATATGCAACAGAAATAAAGGATAAAAAAATTTTTACAGAGATAAAAGAAATTCTAAAAAAAGATTCAATGTCAGAAATGATACCTGATAACTCATATCAAATGATAATAAATGACCTTGAAAAATTGAATTTAATTGCAATTGGAGATTTAGTATTCAAAAATATAGTGCGTAAATCAGGAGCATTACTAACTGGAGATGGAGATAAAAATTTACCTTATTTAACAATAACCAGTTTCGGTAATGACTTTATTAAATATATTATAAAAGAATAACTACAAATAACTTTTGCTAATCTAATTCTAAGATAAAAACAGACTCAGAAAACGCAGATTAGATAAATAGGCCGAGTTTTTCAAAATATGAATTGCAGCAAAAAGGAATGTTCATACTTACTTACATTTATGATAAGATTCACCAAATAATTAAAAGATGAAAAAAGCATTACTTATTATAATCACTTTGTTTTTTTATTCTGCATTTATAAACTCACAAAGTTCATCCTTATATAATCCAGAAGGAATTTTAATAGTAGATACCATTTATAAAATTAATATTGAGGACCTAACGTATTTATCAGCATATGAAGAGGAGAATGTTTTTCATAAAATATATGAAAATATAGAATACCCCAAAAAGTGTTATGAAAACAGAGTTGGCGGACTTGTTGTTGCTAAAATAAGTGTAAATCGGAAAGAGCTTAATGTTACATGTGTAATCGAAAGAAATAGTGATATCTTGCTAGGAAGATCTGTTATGAATGCTATAAATAAATGTTCTAAGATTATTCTAAATGCAACAACAACAGATAGGAATATTGTTTTTTATCTTCCGTTTAAGTTTGAGGTTAACAGCAGTAATTTTAATTTGGAATTAAATAAGAATGGATTAATTAAGGTTGAGAAAATTTATCAGGAAGGTAGAAGATTCTTATTATAAAAAAGTCTCACAAAAGGAGAATTCCGTGAACTACTTTGTTGGTACTAGTAATTCTTTATCTTAGAATTCGATTAACGAGTCGTTATTTTTTTATATTTATTACCAAATCATTGTCCAATAAATCATTAATTCATAGGACAAAGAAACTATGAAGATTTTGGAGCAAATAAATGGTAGAAAAATTTCTATGAAAGACACAAAAATTCTATCTGGAAATGAGTTTAAACGAGTGCATTATTTATATAACAGTTTTAGTTGTCTTCGGATCATCATGTAAAACTAAAAACAATCAAAAAGTGACTGATATAAAACAAGAATTAGAGATATCTGATGATTCAGGTTTTATCGGAATTATTAATGACAATCTGTATCAAGGATTTGTTGATGAAGATTGGGAACTTGATGAAGTACTAGGTAGATTTAAGAATCAAACCAATTTTGGAAATTGTGCAATTTGGTCGACAGGTGAACCTAATTTTATGAGTATTCATATTGTAGATAAGCCTTCCCAAACTAAAAGTTACCGCGAAACAATTACTTTTATAAAAGTTACCAATGAAAATTTGTGGTTGGCAAATTATACAGACTTGACAATGGTGGCTCAATTTGAAAGTGAAAAAATTCCTTCAAATGAGAATTCTGATTTAATAATCGAGTTGAAAAATGGGTTCTATAAACTTTTAATAAGACAAATGTTTAATCCTTCTGATTACAATTGGGAATCGCCCCCGAATCCTTGTTTCGAATTAATATTTCAAACTGTAGAGAAATTTGAGAATAATAACTTTGAGAATGTGATTTGGTGGGACGTTGATAATCATAAAGAATAACATGTTACAGACGAATTCTAAGATAAAAATAGTCTCATAAAAGGAGGGTTTTATCGGATATATGCCACATGTAGAAGTTAATAGGTAAATTAAATCATTTTTTTTGGATATGTAAGTATAACTCTGTCTGATTGATTTAGATTATTCAAATTAAATTATCTTTTTTCTTAAAACCAATTCTCAAAAGCTTTAT
>NZ_JAPDPJ010000124.1 GCF_026013605.1 Plebeiibacterium sediminum | reverse complement strand
AAAAGTGAAAACTAATTTTTTTGTATTATTGTAACATCTTTCAAAGTGGCATGTTTTGACCGATAATACTGGCATGGTCACTCCGAAATAGCCATTTTAAAAGGAATCTATGTTAATTTCTTTCTTTATTTACTTCATAATAATAGTACATTAAAGGAAGTCCTTAAGCATGCCATATATTCATTTCAAGACAATCATCAAAATGGAAAAAAGAAAAACCTAAGAAGAATTATTGTAAATTTTATTATAAATAAGACAATCGAATCAGGTCGTCCAATTTGTTTAAGTCAAGTCAATGAGAAAGGTCTTGGTTTATATGATTTATTAAGCGAAATCGAAAATTATATTAATGCTGTCAATAGTAAATCAGAAAATGGAGATCAGTACTTTTTCCAAGAATTAGTGGATTATTTTAATGAACTATGCACTACAAAAATTGATCATTTTGGGCAATTGTTTAGTATTTATAAAGATCAAATAATAGAGGCTAATGGTAAAACTTTTAATTCTAGCTATTACAATCTTAACACTGAGATCAAATTATATCTTGAGCAAAAAGAAGAATGTAAGCAAGAGTTAAATGGAATAAGAATTTATCATAACAATAATGCAGCGTATATTTCTGCGTCCTTATTAACGAATTACGAATTATACTCTTATATATGTATGGGTAGAGACACCTCTTTAAATTACCCTCTACTTTTTAAATTAGGAAAGAAATCAGATGTAGCTACTTCGGAGGAAAACTTTGAGTTTTATGATACTATTGAAAGAGTATACAATGATGCTGAAAAATCAGTTGAGTCTATGATTAGTTTTTATTGTAATCATTTAATTGATTCATATCCTCCAGATAAATTTATTGATAGTTCTCTATTTTCAGTAAGAAACCCAGATCAAAATTCAAAAGGAGATTTTCAGTTTAGATTAATTATTTCACGTCATATTACCTACCTAGAATCATTTAGACAAATATCACTAAATCATAGTTCTAAATTAATAAACCTCAATTATAGGGAAAAGGTAATACTAAACTTGTATTTAGTTAGAATTATTGTAAAATACTGTAAATTATACTGTGATAATTTTACTAAAATTAAAGATCTCGTACCAGTTGATGATTTTAATCCATTAAATAATTCTTATAAAGTTTATAATCGTTTTTTGAAATATGGAAACAACATTATTAATAATGAAAATGATAATTTTGATCCAATTGAATAAAGCCCAGTAAGTAATCGAGTAGGCATCCGATAGACTAACAGTCTATCGGATGCCTACTCGATTATGGCTATGTTTTTTAAGGTTCTATAATCTACTCTTTATAATATGCTTTGCAAAAACCAACCATGGTTAATTTTGCTAAAAAACCAAGAAATGTAGATACAATTCCTGTAGCAGCTCCCATTGCAATGCCAAACTTAACAGCAATAGCTGAAGCAAGTATACTTACAATTGTTGTCGTTGTTTTACCTTTAAAATTATCAAAAAGTTTTTTTAGTTCTTTTAATTCTTTTGGGATTTTGGGAGCACATAATATTGTTAATAAGCTGTCCACAATCTCATTCCATACTGTTTTAGATACAAGTTCTTCTGTTGATTTCGAATCACCTGTTTCACTTACGGAGACTTTTCCTCCTAGAACATGAAAATTAGAAAATTCATCTAAGTTTAGATCACTATTATGCCCTTGCACTTCAAGTAGAGCAAGATGCGGAGAATTTTTCTTTAACTCTTCAAAGTCAAGTTCATTAATCCATTCCATACATATACGTTTTTAGTTTCTTATTATTGACTCCTTTATTGTTAGAATTGGAAGTACTATAACATATTTCGTGTTTAATACTATATCTGTAATAATTCCAACCAATTCACTTCTCTCACTATATACCCCAGTTCCACTGCAACCTCTATAAGGGATATCATTTGTGATTATTTCATGATTTTGAAAATAGTAATACTTCCCAATAGTAGTTAAATAGGTGAGTTTACTTATATGTTCTTGATAATAATGAGTATTTGTTTTTTCGTTGAATTTATATTGGGAAAATCCCCTGAAATAGTACCAATAATCTTCTGTTGGTATTGTCACTTTTAATAAGTCAGACCTATAGAATCTGTTTATTATATAGTTTTTTGTTTGAGGCTCTGTCACTTTAAGAAAAGCAAAATCCTGAGTTTCAGCAACCACAAATTCTTCTAATTGAAAAAAAGCATTTTTAATCCCTTTTATTAAACTAATATCAATGTGAATCATACAATTGCAATCTGGATATTTTATTACATGCAAGGCTGTTATGATATATATATTATTATCATTCTGTAGAAAGGTACATGTTCCTTTGTCTCTTAGATCAGCACTTTTATTTTTTTCTGATATCAATAAAGGAGTTGAAGCATAATTTATTATTTCCTGTAACTTTTTTGATGCCTCTTCATTAATTGTATCATCCATCTTTTTCAGTTTGAAATTTAAAGATCATTATAAAAACAAATTTTTTCTCAAATTGGCAATAAGCACACTTTTTCGGCAAATTAGCCATAACTTAATTATAAATGCTCCATCCTTTTGAATTCTTTTAACTATTTAATTATCAACGCCTATTAATAATTATCCATTTATAAGCGTTTATCAACTTTTACAGATCGTTATTAATCACTTACTAAAATAGGTATTCTGGTTATTTAGTCAAATAATCTAATGTGTAATTTATTTAAGAAGTCTTTTTTAGGTATAATATAGTCTCACAAAAGGAGGAAAATATAGCAAAAGTCACTCTTGTTTAGGTAAAGAAAAATAAGTGTGTATACTTACATTATTATTTGGAATCTTGAATTTCAGATTATCTTGCTTAATTCTGTTATTATAATCCCAATCATTTAATTGATAAATAAAGATATATGTAATTTAATTAGTATATTTGTACATTATAATGTACATCAAATTCATTTATCATGAGAGTAATTAGTTCAGCAGAGCTTCGTAATAATATGAAGAAATATCTTGATTTAGCAGCAAGTGAGCAAATAATTATCCAAAGAGGAAAAACAGAAACTTTTGTGCTCCAGAAACAAGAATACCTTGAACCCGATGAAGACTTGAAAAGGGCTATAAGTGCAGAGGAATTATTGGAAAGAGTTACTCCTCGCATAAAGAAAATGTTTGATAAATGAGAGTCGTTTTTTTACCGGAAGTAGAAGACTACCTTGTAGAATTATCAGAATTACTTCACCAAAAGGAATACTTCGGTTTTAAAGAAAATGCAGTTAAATATATTACTGAGTTAGTTCTGGAGATTAAAACTTCCTTACATAAAAGAATCAAAAAAGACGCACCTCCTTACTTTGATAGATATGGGAAAGGAATGAAATATGTAACATTCAAAAAAAACAAGACTACTCAATGGTATGTGTTTTTCTCGATCTATGAAATCAATAACGAATTCGTTTATTTAGTTAGATACGTAAGTAATAATCATATTGCATCCCATCACCTATAATTTTGTAAACGAAATGTTAATATTTAAAGCATAGAATTAAATGAGAAAATTCAGACTTAATTAGTTTCAAAAATCCCAACTCATTTTGCTATTACATAAAAAGAATTATGATAGAGCAGTATACTCTATGGCAGAGAAATAGTATAGACAATACTATAGAAATATATAAAACCAATACTGGTACCGAGATTAATGTAAAGCTTGAAGGAGATACTATCTGGTTTTCTGAACGAAAAATGGTTAAGTTGTTTGATAAAGATGTTCGTATTGTAAATGAACATATAAAGAACATCTATGACACCCAAGAGATATATAAATATCAACTATCCTGAAATTCCGGATAGTTCGCAAAGAAGGTAAATAGATCTATTGACCATTATAATCTTGATATGATTAAAATGGTGAGATATAGTGCAAATAGTAAAAAGGGCCCACAATCCTGACAATGGGCAATACAACGATTAAAAGACTATCTTGTAAAAGGAAATGCTATTATCCAAAATCGTTTTGCCCAAAAACAACAGGAAGTAGAATATATAAGAACAAGAAAAAGGATTGTTAGTCAAACCATTGAAGAAGTCACTAATGAGCAGAATTAAGCAGACTTCCATACCTTTTCAAAAGGTTTAGTACTTTTAGAAGTCTATGTTCATAAAGGATTGGAAATTGATAGTAAACAATTGTTGAAATCTTGAAATAATGATAAAATGCCCAGTTTGTAAGAAAGAGAAAGACATAGATTACGGGAAATATGTGTGTCCTGTTTGCAAAAGCAAATTTGAATATCAAAGGGGAGGTAATATTATTTTAATTAAACGAAACAAATTTGACTATTCGATTTTTTTCATATCCTTAATAGTTCCAGGAGTAGTCCTGACATCACTTACTTTTGGTTGGCTCAACATAAGTGATATTAAAGATAATTTATTGATCGTAGGATTATTTTTTCTTTTGTATCCACTTTTAATTACATTTAGACAGGTGCTCCACTTAGACTTTGATGAATTGTTTCTGAATTTATATTCTAAATTCTTCTCAAATGAATTAAAAAAAGAAGATAAAGGTAGAATTATTGCATTTTATTTTACCGCATTTCTTAATATCATTGGATTAATATTCATTTTGATTCATATACTGATTTAATAATTAACTGACGCAAACATAGTTGATCGTTGATTGGGAAGAAACATATCGGAGAACCTCTCCTACCTCCTTTATATTTAAAGTTTTATCTTATGAAAGATTAATATCATAATAAAAACAGTCTAAGCAAACGCAAACTTTCAGTTATTAATCTTAAATGATTATATTTATTTACGCTTTTGATATGATCAATTAGAATTTACCTCAATGATATTAAAAAAAGCTATAAAGAATATAGAACCGAAAGGAGTATTTGTTTATTTTAATAATGTGATTCCTGGTTTTGCCAGAACAAATACTCCCCAAAAGACTTGGAATGAGAAAAAACGATCCCGGACTCTTCCTAATGGAGATAAATATATATTACCTCCTTATAATGTAATGAAAGGTCATTTTGTCCTTTTACATGATTGGCCAATATTATGTAAAATAGATAAATCCCGAAAGTCATATGTAATACCCAAGGGTATGAGTACTGATTTTGCAAGTATTCCGAAGTTTCTTCACTCACTTATTTCACCTCTCAGTAATTCAGTCTATTCAGCCGTATTACATGATTATTTATATCGCAATCCCAAAGAAGTAACAGCTAAAGAGACTTCAAGACTCGAATCGGATAGAATATTCTATTTCGGAATGAAAGCTTGTGGAGTAAAACGAATAATTGCTCTAATTATGTTTTGGGGTGTAAGGATAGGTGGGAAAAACAGCTATATTAGATAAAGGAAATTAGTCTCTTTAAACTCACTTTAATGAATAAGTTTAAAGCTGCAGTAGCAAGATTAAAACAGGAATCACAGCAACGGAACGTTTTAAAAGAGCTTGAATTTAACTGGATAGAAACGGCAATTGAATGATTTGGGTATATCCATATTTGATTTTAACCAGGAACCCGCACTTAATTAAAAAATTACATTGACGCTAGTTGTCACAACTTTATAATATTTTTGAATTAAAAAATGGAACATCCTATAGAAAAATACAGAAAAAGTCAAAAAGAGTTTCTGAAGAATTGCCCAGAATCACAACGTAAATTTCATGAATACATGTTCCGTATAGGTAATGCTACCTATGCCTACCATAATCGAGCGATTAAGGAAGTTGATGAAGATAGACAGCGTGAATATTATAAAGAGTGGTTGGAAGGATTACCGGAAAATTTAAAAAAAGATATGAAGGAGAAAGGATTTGATGGATGTAAAACTGCATTACCTTTTACTCGCTATCTCAACGAAAGAACAGATGTGGGAATGACAGACTGGATGAAAGAACATCTTTCCGAAGCTGATTTTAAGGAATGGTTGACCGTAAAAGAACGTAACGAAGAGTAACAATAAATCCAGCTTAATCAAAAAAGTTATAAACATGAAAACATGTATGATTACATTTATATTATTTTGCTTTGCAATAATTTCACCTGCACAGAATCAAGAAATACAAAACCATACATTTCAGGAAAAACAAATAGTTGAGAACAATATTTATAAATTATTTCCTACTAAAAACTTCTGGACATTTATCAAATTAGATACCAGGAATGGCAGAATGTGGCAAGTACATTTCACAATTGAAAAAAAAGGTATAAGTGGTGAGCTTGTTCTAAATTCAATGCCTCTTGTAGAAATTGGAAACGAAATTAATGGAAGATTCACTCTTTATCCAACCGAAAATATGTATAATTTTTTACTGCTAGACCAAATTGATGGACACGTATATCAAGCTCAATGGTCAATGGATGAAAAAAATAGAGGTGTAATGCTAATTTATTAAAATAGTCTCAGAAAAAGCAGTTTTTAATAAAGTAGAACAGAATGAAAAATAATGAAAATAGAAAAGCCACTGTATAATGAATAATACAATGGCTTTTAATTTTTAACCAAACCTAACCCTGGTACAAAAGTATTAATTTTTATGAAATATAAAATCTAATCGATCTATTATTGTACCATATTAAAAATAGATTATATTGCATTAATATACAGCACCATTAATAAATGATAGCTAAATTTAATTTCAGACATCTATAAATGAAGAAGCAATAAATGATGGGTTAAATTTTCGAGCCCAAGATGTGCATGATCCAATTAGCTCTTCAGGAGGTTCAAACATTGAATTTACTTTTGTACCTACAATTTTTTTGTTTAATTCTTT
>NZ_JAPDPJ010000123.1 GCF_026013605.1 Plebeiibacterium sediminum | reverse complement strand
TTCGCATTAAACAGAAACAATTAAAAATATCGTGATATGAAACTTACAGTTAAAAACTACAAGGAAGCCACCAAAAATATTGACTTCAAAAAGTTACCGGAAGCAGCACAGGAAGCACATAAAGAGTTCGATTCATTTGCCGATTTCTACAATGAGGATAAGGACATAAAAGAGATGCTTGATAATCATTTCAAAATCGTTGAACCTTACCTAAAGGATTCAGAAAAGAAAAGCCCTGTACCTAAAAAAGTACCAGCGAAGAAGAAGACTACCTCGTCACAAAAATCGACAAAAAATGTGACAAAGAAAGCTTCACCCAAACGGACAGCAACAAAGAAAACGGCAGCACCCAAAAAAGCACAACGAAAACCCATCGAGGTTGATTTGATGCCGTTGGAGATAAAAGTAATTAGGCGTTATCTGAACTTCCACAATAAGAAGGTAACAGAACGTCAGGTATCGCTTTTGTACAAGGTGATTCAAAAGGCAGCTACCGAAAAGACTATCCGAAAAACTAGTAAGTATGCCTCAGAAATTAAAAGCATAAGCAATGACCTGATTAAGACTTACAAGGATATGAATGGCACTTGCAAGTTTGAAGTTCCGGATTCGTTATACACGAAACTGAAAAAGATAGTGGATGATTATGGCGTTACTCCGGCAGTTGCATTGATTAAAAGATTCATTAACCTGTATGGCAATATCACAAAGGCAAAAGCCCAACGCTTGCTTACCACAGTTACCAACTCATTAAAAAATGGTAAGGTTGACAAATCCGACAAGGAATTTGAACAAGTTAAAAACGTTCAAAAACATTTACATGATTACCTGGAGAGTGATAAACTGCTTGTTACCAATGTTCAGTTAAAAGGGCTACAAGGCATTGCAGGATTGGGAAAGTAAATGCCACTACTTCAATGCCCAAAAGTAGTGGCTCTCAAAACAGGGCATTCAATCCCGGCACCACAAGAACCGCTGTCATCGCATCCGACCAGGTTGTTTTAGCAAACGACCTTGCTAAGATGAATTTTAAGACTATCTCAATCAGGGGAAAGTTCGGTAAACTCTTAGGTAAGCTGTATATCCCATTCTATATAATGATTTACGGCTCACGCTTTCATGGCAAAAGTACCGTAGCCTTGATGTTTGCCGATGAATTGGTAAAACAGCACGGATATAAAGTCCTGTATGTAGCCAATGAAGAAGGTGCAAAAGGAACAATGCAGGAGAAAGTGGTAAGGCTTGGAATCAACAGCCCAATTGGAATCATCGAGGATTATAATCCGAAGCTATTTAGGGATTATGATGTGGTTTTTATCGACAGTACTCAAACGACCGATATTTCTCACGAGGAATTTAAAGAGCTGAAGAAACAGTTCCCGAACACCTCATTTGTAATTATCAATCAGGCAAACCGAGACGGAAGCTCCAAAGGCGGAACGAAGTGGGAACATATAGTGGATGCCATTATGCACATTGAAAACCAAAGTGCAACGATGGAGAAAAACCGCTTTCCGGAGGGGAGCACAGAAACCATTAAAATCTTTTAGCATGGAAGAAATGACAATTAAATTCTATTGGATTGTAATAGGAGCTTTTAGTTCGCTAATCGTTGGTGTGGTTTCCTTCATCATCCGCAATGCCATTTCAAAGAATGCCACAAAGGAAACGGTGGATGCCAAAACCGATTTATTGGAAAAAGATATTCAGCACTTGACAAAGGAGCTTGCCTCCTGCGAAAACAAGTTCACGGTACTGCATAAACGCATATCAGATTTAAGGGACAGCTCCAAGGAGATATATGTGAGTAAAGAACTATTCCACCAAACCATTAAGCAGCTCAACGAGAAGCTCGATACCATTTTAAAATTTGTAGAACGATGACAGGCAATGCCTGAGATAATTATAAAACGATGAAGCTATTTAAAAAATTAGCAGGAAATGCAACGGCGGAAACCTTAAAAGAAGGCACAAAGCTGATTGATGAAATATTTACCACACAAGAAGAAAAGCTCCAGGGGAAAATGGAACTTTTTAAGATGGCAGTTGCCGATAGAAGTTCGGCCAGAGAGATGTATCAAAAAGACAGTTGGCTTCAAAAAGCCTTTGCAATCTTCTTTTTGCTTGCTTGGTGCGCATTGACTTTCGTAATGCTGAACTACTTCATTTTCGACACCATTCAGCTTGAGGATTGGCAAATAGCATTTGTAAGCAGTATCAACGGTGGAATATCCACCAAACTAAGCACCATTATTGATTTTCTTTTCGGTGGTGCAATAGCAGGAGTTAACGATGTCAAACTTAAAAACAGACGTAAACAATGAAAACATTCGATGAGTTGTTTGATGGTGTAATCAAACACGAAGGCTATTATGCCAATGTAGAAGGCGACCGAGGTGGTGAAACCTACATGGGTGTTGCCCGGAATTTACATCCCGATTGGGAAGGCTGGCAATACATTGATGCCTATAAGGAAACATACGGTGAAATCCCCTGGAACTTGCACATTGATATTCCTGAACTGAATTGTATGGTAAAGGATTTTTATTGCCATACATTTTATGAGAAGTTCAGGATTGACGGTATTTTACACGGTTCACTACAAGAAATCATTTTTGACTGGTGCGTTAATAGTGGAGTATGGGGAGCCAGAGGCGTTCAACGTGTTTTGAACCAATTCTTTGATGCCGACTTGAAGATGGATGGTATTATTGGTAAAATGACACTTGAAGCGATTGCAAATTGCCAACCAAAGGAACTATTTTGGGAAATCAAAAAAGCTCGAATCCGCTATTACCACAAGATTGCCAAGAAAGGCAAAAATCATTTATTCCTTGAAGGTTGGTTGAAGCGGATTGGGAAAATAACATTTGAGGATTAGATTTTACAAACCTCCCGAAAGTTTCTCACCCCTTTGAAAATGCTGTTAAGTATTTAGCCACTTCTTTTTTTGTTTCATCTTCAAAACTATCAAGGTAAAGTTCAGTAGTCCTTAGATTGTTATGACCTAAACTTTCCCCGATGTATTCAGTTGAAACTCCTGAACGTTTTAATACAGTTGAAAAGCTGTGCCTTGCCGTATATGTAGTTACCGTTTTCTCTATTCCGACCTCAGTTGCGATTTTTTTCATGTGGTCGTTAGTTCTTTTGATTAGTCTATCCAAGCAACGCCTAATCTGCTTTTCGGTCATATCTTCACTTATAAAACGAAATATATAGTTTTCCGGAGAGCGGTCTTTATTTCCCCATTTGTCTATTAATTTTTTTAAATCATCAGTTAGGGCAACGCTTATTGGCTTAGATGATTTGCTAGTCTTTCTGGTTTTTCTACGAACAAATGTTATGAACTCATCATCAACATTCTTATACTTTAATCTGATAATATCGTTCATATTAGCCCCATTTAAAAGGTAACTAAATAGCCATAAATCTTTAGCTTCGTCACGATATGAAAACTCCTTACATTCGTAGTTATATATTTTTTCAATCTCATTCATTTTCAAAGCTCTTTTCACGTTTTGACTTGATGGAAGTTTGTAGCCACCTTCACCAAAAGGGTAGTAATCTTTTGATATTGCACCCTCACGTTGAGCAATCTTGAATATTGTCCTTGTCGAAGCCATATAAGTATTGATTGATGACATTGAAAGATTTTGTGTTACCATCCATTGCTCATATTTCTCTAGTTCATTTACAGTTAGTTCTCTAAAGTCGATTTGATTACTGCCAAAATACTTTTTTAGGGTTCTCATTGCGGTAGTGAATTGCGCCCAACTACACCATTGGTCATTATCTCCAAATTCTTTAATACGCCTTTCAAAATAGAATAGAATATTTGTAAGGTCACCTCCAGCAATACCAAATTTTGTTTTAAACTGCCTGAACGAAAAAGTTTCCATTGAGGCAATAATCTTATTGGCTTTATCTTCAATTAATGAAAACTCTAACTTGATGTCCTTAAATACACCTCTTGGTTTTGGAGCGAGAACTTTATTGAATTCCTCTGGCGTAAATTCATAAACACGCTCTTTATTATCAATGCTGTAATACATTTGTTTACGGTTGTATGTAACCCTGAGTTTAGCAGGATGCTTACCATTCTTCTTGGTTTGGCTTTTATATAAAACTATCGACGTACTAACTTTTGCTCCCATACAAACTGTTTTTCGTTTTTTTACTATATTGTACAATCCTTTATTTACTGGGTGTTTTGTATGTTTCGCTTCATATACTTTCTAACATACAAATACATGTCAAATATATGAATTTTGGGTAATATAACGAAATTGGAAACGGGCTAATAAGCAGTAAATGAACCATTAAGCAATATTAAGAAATAAAAAGTAAGTAGTGTACAATGTATATACATAATAGCCGAGATAGTAGTAAATTTAAGGGGTGTAGCCCGCTTCAGTATTCTTGTAACTTGACAGTAAAGTGCAACGCAGTCGGCTACTATTCTTATACTCGCCGTTGTGACCTATAGACCGTCCTTGGTAGATTTGCTTTACTTAATTTAACTTTCAGTAGTCATTAAAAAGGAGGCTTATAAATAAGATAATATGGATAAAAGTTGTTTCGGTGAAACCGTTGAAAAGCTGTCTTTTCGGACGTGAGCCGTCCAAACAACTTTTGGGAAGTTAGCGTTAAATTAACAGAAAGTCAAGTCTGTTAATCAGATTATCTTATGATTAAGCCGACATAAATCAAAAAAAAGACTACTTTCAGTTACGTAAACCGGACTCTCCGTATACCGATATAAAGAGAATACGGTTTAACTAAATTAAATGAAAGCAGAAGTATTCAAAGGACAAGCCGGTCAACAGGGTCGCTGTTGGTAAAAAACCAACAGCTCACAACACCAAATGATACGGCATTAAAACGCCGCATATTAATATCGTTACAGGGCATTTAACCTAAGACACAGATGACAGAACACAAGATTATTGAAACAGTAGTTGAAAAACTAATCAAATACCCAGAGATTAAGTTCGAGCAGAGAGATAACGAACTTGAGATTTTCAGCAATGACTCCAATGGCTTTGATATTATGCTTCAAACTAACAATCGGGAAAATACATTACACTTTGGGACATTTCATTGGCATTTTGAAAATACTGAAGAAGAAATAAATGAAATGTTAAACCAGCTTGTATTCGGCTTGACTGGAATTGCAAGGATTAAAGAATACTCAAAGAATGGAAAGTCCTACAAATGGATTATTCAAATCCAAGACAGGGATGGTAATTGGCATGACGATGGAAGAATGGGAATTTTCAATTTTAATCTTTGGGCAAAAGCTGAGATTAAATATTTACAAAATGACCTTTTACCTAAGGAAATTCTATATAACGAAAGTGAACAAGAGAATTGATTTAAAATAATGACTAAACTTTTCAATAAACTTTTTGCCAAGAAACAAGAGCCAAAAGCCCCAATGGTAACTACAAAAAAGATACTTAGTGCTATTGATTTGGACATACCCCATAAAGATTTTAAGGATTTCGTTTACGTTTCAAATGATTCAAACGAGATTCACTTTAAAGGAATAAAAAAAGGGAAAGAGTTTAAATATGGCATAGTTACTTTAACTAGTACCATTTCTGAAAATGATGTATTCAAGCGGATTATAGATAATTCCAATGATAAAATTGATTCCGTAGACTTTTTGATTGGAAGCATTGCATATTATTTGGAGGAAGTAAGTAGATTTAAAATAGGAAATGTAATTGCAATAAAGCCTGCTGATAATGAGTTTGGATTTGAATTGGAAAAAGTCAAAGAGCGGGTAAGTATGACAGTAAAGAATAAATTACCATAAAGAAAAACGCCCTGTAACAATGTATAAAAAACATAAGTGGCTCAGTGGTTTACGGAACTTTGGAGCATTTAATCAGCTCCGCCAAATCTGCGATTTGACGGCTTGTTTTGAATTTTTAAATTTGTGTCAAAACGCAAATTTGGCTCAGTGCAACTTGACAGGAAAAAGCTTCGAAATCACTTACGTTTCTTATACTAAACGTTGGCAAAAATGCTCTGAAAAAGTCCTGCAAGAAAAAAACATACAAAATATGTTACCAATGCGGTAACTTTTGCTTATCTTTGTAGTAAATTGATTGATGATAAAATGAGAGTAATTGCCAAGAAAATACTTCGAGAATTCTGGGAAAAACATTCTGATTCAGAAGAACAGCTTAAAACATGGTATAAAGAAGCATGTAAAGCTAATTGGTCTAGCCCCACTGATATTAAAAATGAATATCCCAAAGCAAGTATTTTAAAAGGAGGACGAGTTGTATTTAATATATGTGGAAACAATTACAGATTAATTACACATATAAACTATTTGAGACAATGGATTTTTATAAGGTTTATAGGTACTCATTCTGATTATGATAAAATTGATGCAGATAAAATTTAATTGATATGGACATAAAAGTTATAAAGACAGAAGAAGATTACGAACAAGCTTTAAAAAGACTTGAGGTGATTTTTGATGCTCCGATTGATTCACAAGAAGGAGATGAAGCTGAGATTCTAAGTATATTGATTGAGAAATATGAAGATGAAAATTATCCTATTGGTCCACCTGATCCAATAGAGGCTATTAAATTTCGTATGGAACAGATGGATATGAAAAAAAGTGATTTAGCTAAAATTATCGGATATAAAAGTAGAGTTTCAGAAATCTTCAGTAGAAAACGAAAATTAACTCTTCAGATGATTAGAAAATTGCATGATAAACTTAATATTCCATATGAAACCTTGATCGCAGATTATTAAGCACTTTTGCCAACACTTAGCCTCTAATGTAGGGTTGCTTGCATACCCTACAGATTGGAGGGTTTGTTGAACTAAACAATATTCCAGCAACTAATCTGTAAAGTG
>NZ_JAPDPJ010000122.1 GCF_026013605.1 Plebeiibacterium sediminum | reverse complement strand
GAATCTTTACTTGGCCTTCAAAGCTTTTGATATTGATTTCAAAAAAGAAATGAACATATAAACAAACTCTGACACAGAATTTTGAACATACCCTAGAAAAACCCCTTAAACTGGTTATTGTTTCCATGTAAATCTTTATCCGGCCAATGTAAATGTTTACTCAGGCAATGTAAACTGTCATTGAGTCAGTGTAATATGTCATTGATTCAGTGTAAACTGTCATTGAGGCAGTGCGACCTGACATTGATTCAGGTCCGAAACGCTTTGTAAGCGATGCGAAGTGCTTTGCAACACATGAAACTGTCATTGAGGCAGTGTGACCTGACAATGATTCAGGTCCGAAGCGCTTTGTAAGCATTACGGAGCTTATTGTAAGAAATGTGATGTTTGTTCAGCTTAAATTAATATTGTTTTTACGTGTTAAATGCAAATCATATTGCAATAATAATTTAAATATCCGTTATGTAATATGATTCTTTAGTATATTAACTACTTTAGCAAACTGTTTACCCAAATACAAGGGTGATCTAAACAACTGTTTACAATGGTTCCTGAAAGTTAGGCTTCATTAACACGTAAACGCAACCATAGAAATATAAAGGAAAAGTAATAAATGATGAGAAGAGTACAGATTTTACTATTGACAATTTTATTGAGTGTTAATGCATTTAGTCAGATAAATATGGCTGACTCAACGGCGCAGGTAATTGGATACTGGGATATGAATGAAAAACAAACATATATTATTACCCAAGAGAAATTTAAAATTAATGAAACCGATACAACCTCACGAGAATTTTATAAATATGAAGTTGATATGACAATTGTGGATTCAACAGCTAATTCATATGTAATTGATTGGTTTTATCATGACTATGATATTCATTCCGACAAAGAATTGATACAAAAGCTTTCTTCATTAACTGAAGATATGACTGTAAGAATTAGAACCGACGAATTTGGAGCATTTCAAGAAGTAATTAATTGGAAAGAAGTGAGAGATTACATTTTGAAAGCAACCAAAATGCTGAAAAAAGAAACTAAAGGCATTCCGAACATGGATAAGTTTATTCAACAATTTGAAGGAATGTATAGTACAAAGCAATCAATTGAACTTGGTGCTGTTAATGAAATGCAGCAGTATTATACTTTCCACGGAGGAAAGTATGAACTTGGTGAAGAATACAAGGCTGATATGCAGGCAGCTAATTTATATGGTGGTAACCCATTTGATATGAAAGTAACGGTTTGGCTTGATGAGTTAAATCCGGATGATAACAATTTTATAATTCGAATGCAGAAATCAATAGATTCAGAGCAATTGACCAATGCTACATTTGATTATTTGGTGAATATGGCCGAGACTATGAAAACTGCTGTTCCTAAAAGAGAGGATATTCCTCCATTAATAAATGATACCTGGACTGCATCCAGGATTCATGGTTCAGGTTGGATTATTTATTCTGTTGAGACCAAAGAGGTAACAGCTGAAGGAACTACAAATGTAGAGGAAAGAATAATAGAGATAAAATAATGCGTATTGCAATATATATGTATTAGGTCTTGTAAATTGAAAAATTAAAGATCATAACCGTTTTAAAATTTAATGGGTTTATTAGTGATGAATTATTGATTTGTCTTTAATTGTAAATGCTTCTTCTAATGCAAAATAAAAACTATGAATAAAAAACATCTTTCAACAACTGAGTGGCTCACAATTATTGGATTCTCATCCGTATGTTTGAGTATTATATTATTTATGTTTGTTTTTATACCAGAATCGGTACTATATGCCAAAGAGGGAATATTAAGATGGTTACCGATTATTTTAATTTTTGGAGGAATCCCTATTTCTATTTATAAGGTTGTAAGCATTTTTCATGCTCAAGCTGCTAAAGCTCTGGCGTTTGGTTCAATATTAATAATTGGACCTTTATTTGGATTTCAGAGTGGGAAAAACGAAAAAATTGCTCTGGATAAAGATGGCGTAATTACTACCGGATATATTTCAAAGAAATGGTATTCTACGGTAAATAAGAAAAATGAGTGGTTGGTAAAGACCAAGTTTAAAGTGGATAGTGTTTGGTATGAATCATTCACACAAACCGATAAAGAGAATATATATGAAGAGAATCAAGAAGTTGAAATTATCTATTCAAAAAGAAATCCTGAATTGAATCAAATTTATGCTCTTTTTATTAATGAATAGTTAAAAGCTGTAAATATCAATCAGGAAGTCTGTTCTTTTGGTAAATTCGATGAAACTATTGCATTAGCCAAAGTAAATAATAAATTTTTAACTAAAACATAAGTGTCTGGTAAGCAGGAATTGTTAAGTTTAGCTTTTTAAATCAGCCTGTGATTCTTTATTTGAAAACTCGTGAGGAATTAGACAGAATAAAGCATACATGAAAATTTATAGAATGAAAAATATTTATTTTATAATACTTACAACTCTGATTTTGATGTCATCTGTAAAGATGCATGGTCAATCTGACAAATTTAACACTGCAATACTTGAAATAATTAAAGGTTTTCATTCTAAAGATTCTGATAAAATAAATGAATACATTCATCCGGATTATGGATTAATTGTATTACTTCGACGTGGAGCAATGGATGAATTTAAAAAAACGGATAAAATTAATTTTAATAAACCTATACCTGAATATCTGCCTTATTTTCCGTTTAAAATTGATTTAAAAATACAATTTCAAGAATTACCAACATTTGATTGTGATTCCGGAAAGTGGAATAAAGTTGGACTATATTGCGATACAACAAGAATAGATAATTTATTATCAACAACAGCCATAAACCTAACTAAATACAGAGAAGAAAATATTCCTTTTGAAACAATTAGTAAATTTAAAACTATTGAAAATAAAAGTCGCAGAATTGTACTTATTGACGATGAAGAAGGAGAATTGGTTTTTTATATAACTTTGATTAATAATAAATGGTACTTGACAATTCTTGATAGAATATCAAGTGATTGTAGTGCTTGAAATTTAAACAAACGCCATACTGCACGAGATAAATCCAAAGGAGGAATAGTATAGTTGTTGGTAACGTGATTTGTTCTTCATGATTTTGTTCAGTCAACCACAAATTTAACTTCAACTAAAAAACAGCATTAATACTAAAATGGAAATGTTCTAGGAAATTGTTAATTGACAGAATCGGCCTATTACTTATATTCGCAATCTATGAAGCAAACCCTTTACATATTATTACTGTTTTTTTCTATAGAAGCCTATTCGCAGGATAAATCAGTTGTAGTTAACTTTTCTCCTGCGTTCATTTATAATAGCTCTTTAAAAATTAATGTTGACAGTATTGAATTTGCAATAGAGGAATTGAATTTTAAGGAAAAAGAAGCTATTAAAGAAATTGACTATAGGCAGATAGTGCAGTTTTTTGAAAAGCATAAATTTGACTCTCAAAAAGATGAAGTATTCGGAGAAGATGGTGTAATTGTAAATGGTTTTCTAACAGGTATCGATTCTATTAATGAATTTCAATTTTGGTCACCAAATGAAAATACCTGGAATTGTAATTTAAGTCACTTATTAATAACCATATCTGAGAAATCTTTTGTTAATGATACTACGTTGCACTATTTAGCTTGTTTAAGTGAATATTTTCCATTTTACACCAAGAAGGCTTGCTTAGATTGTGAAGTTTTTAGTACAGAAACGTACTTTATGTGTGATACAATGCCAGAGTTTCCTAATGGTATTATTGGATTAAAAGAATATCTGAAAGTATCTTTACAAAACAGTAGTGTATTGCAGAACTATATGGAGGAAACAACGTTTTATGTTTCATTTGTAGTTTTAAAAAGTGGAAAATTAACCAAAATTAAAATGGCAAATAAATCGAATGTTAATCCCCAAATTGCAAATGAGATAATTAAAATAGTTGAATTAATGCCAAGATGGAAACCTGGCATGTTGAATGGAAAATTGATTGATATACAAATTATGATTCCAATAAAGTTAAACACAGAGTAATAAGAGCTAATAAAGTATAAAAGTAATAGCAAAGATAATTGTATATTGCTTTGCATTTGCTCGATTAGGTTATCGTATAACTTAATAGGAAATTGTAACGAGTTGACTACGATTTTTAACTCCACTGTTAAAATAGCCAGAAACTATAGATGATTGTACATGGTTCAACGTATATTAAATATAACTACTGACAAACTAATCGGAATCCTGTTTATTCCATGGATTTTATTAATAATTATTCCATTAACTCCTTCATATAAACAGCTATTTGATTCAATGGATGTTGTACTACTCATCTTATGGATCCAATTAGGAATGCTATTTATAGCTTCATATTCGATACTAATTTTTCTCAATAACACAGTTATTGATAGTCAGACAAATTCTAAGGTATTTATAGTTCATTCTATTGTAAACTACCTACTTTGTACTTTATGGTTTGGACTGGCAATTTTTTCCTCTGCAAACAGTTTTCCATACCATTTCGCTCCATTATTAATTCTTGTACTGATCATTTCTGAATTAATGCGATTAAGAGTGATAGCAAAACTATTAGTATCAATTGAACAGAATAAAGCAGCCACATTTAAAGACTATTTTTTAACATTAATATTACTATCCGGTTTATTTGGAGTATGGAATATCCATCAAAGATTAAAATCAATATATAAAAGAAAAACAACAGCAGCCAATAATACCTAATTATATAAGAACACACTATTTTTAGATTTTCTGTAGAACCAGATATTAACTTCATACCATTGATTGTAAATTTGATTTAACCAAAGTATCTAATTAATCCTAATAAATCCTATCTTCATGCTTGAATATTAAGCTGTAAATCCACGCAAAAAACCCTAAACGTATTCCATAATGAAAGCAAAATATTATATCGCTCTTGTTGGTCTGTTATTTACAACTTCACTACTTAAGGCACAAAACAGTGTAGATACTTTCGCAAAAGCGATCAAAGCAAAACGGTTAAAGGAGCATGTATATATTCTGGCTTCCGATTCATGCGAAGGTCGTAACATAGGCACTGTAGGAATTGAAAGAGCTCGCAATTATATAGTCAGTCAATGGGAGACAAGCGCTGTGATTAAACCTTATTTTGCAGATACATGGTTGCAACCTTTCCCTTTGGTTACTTATAGTGATAGAATAACTGAATTACAAGCCGGAGATTTAAAGTTCACCCATTTTGAAGATTATATGTATACAGGGGAGTATGATAATTTCAGTAAAGATCTACCTATTGTATTTGCCGGTTACGGAAGGGATGAAGATTTAAAAAAAATTGATGTAAAAGGAAAAGCCGTTTTTACATTAAGTAATAACCTGCGGGTTGCAATGAAAAATGCTAAAAAGGCTCTTGAGTATGGAGCAGAACTATCAATTATTGCTAATCCTGAAAACACCAATCAGTTTGAATCTATTTCACGACAGTATAAAGATTTTCAAAAATATAAGCGATACAAGGCACCAACAGATACTGCTATCCGTAGACTTAATATAAGGGGACTGGAATACCGGTATGTTGCAATAAGTTCACAGACGGTGAAAGAACTCACAAACCAAAGTATATCGCATTGGAAAAATAAACGTGTTGAAGAGAATGATACTATAGGTTCTGTAAAGCTAGCTGTTAAATCTGTAACAACAGATACAATTATTGAAAATAATGTTGTAGCATTTATTCCGGGTATTCATAATGATGAATCCATTGTTATTGGAGCACACTACGATCATCTGGGTGTGATGGACGATGAAGTGTATCATGGGGCTGATGATAATGCATCCGGAGTAGCTGCGTTAATTGAGCTTGCTTCAATATTTTCGCAAGCGTATAATGATGGCTATGTACCTCAGAAGAATATTATTTTTATTGCATTCTCAGGCGAAGAGGGGGGACTATGGGGATCTAAGTATTTTGCAGATCACCTCAAAAATAAAGAACACATTAAACTTATGATGAATATTGATATGATAGGAAGGGCTGATACAGATCATTCGGATAATTCCAGTTATTTCTATTTTATCAGTAATTTTTTGGCTGATTCGTTACTTACTCAAAATAAGCAGCTATGCAAAAAGTATAATCTAACACCAGATTATTCGTCGACAATTGATGCCTCCGATCATAAATCATTTACCGATATTGGTGTTCCTAATATTTTTTATTTTGATGGAATAAATCCCGACCTGCATAAACCAACAGATACGCCAAATAAGGTGGATTACAAAAGAATGGAGAAAATAACCCGAATGATTTTTGAAACGATTTGGGAGAATGCACTTGTAAGTGAAAAATAACAGAAACCTATATACAGATGACCCATATATTAGATTACACCATACTTAGTGAAAAAGCCATAGAAAAGTTTTGGACGGACTATAATTGTGCCCAATCGGTACTTTTTGCTTATTCAGATTATTTGCCAATAGATACCAATACATCATTAAGTGTTTCATGTGGTTTTGGTGGCGGAATGGGGCGCCTGCAAGAAACCTGCGGAGCCGTGTCTGCTGCGTATATGGTATTTGGATTGTTAAGCGAATCAGCAACTAATGATAATAGGGAACATATAGAAGACACCTATTCTATGATTCAAAAGTTCCACAATCTTTTTATTCAAAATCAAGGCACATCTAATTGTAAAGAATTATTGAATTGTGACTTAAACACCGAAGAAGGTCAAAACTATTTTAAGTCTAACAACCTGAAAAAAACTATTTGTGAAAGCTGTATCAAAGCATCTATTAAACTGATTCATCAGGTTATCACAGAAAGAGACAACGCCCCACATTAGGATGTGATAAATTACCGTTATAAAATATTTTTATATAAATATTAACTACATTAGGCTGTCAGTAAACGAAATGCTAAGGAGAAATAAACGCAAATGAAAGACAGATGGCTATTTCGGAGTGACCATGCCAGTATTATCGGTCAAAACATGCCACTTTGAAAGATGTTACAATAATACAAAAAAATTAGTTTTCACTTTT
>NZ_JAPDPJ010000121.1 GCF_026013605.1 Plebeiibacterium sediminum | reverse complement strand
TAAATACGGACTGATTAGAATCGCAAACGCGTTAATCAATCCAATAAATAACAGCGATTTAGATGAATGTTATAAACTTTTGTCATGTACTTAGTTTGAATAATCTAAATCAATCAGACAGAGTTATACTTACATATCCAAAATAATGCGATTTTCACTAGATTTTAATGTGCACCTATAAGAGCAAATTAATTTGAAATATGGTGACTAAAATCAAGGTGGTTAAATAGCTGTATAATCATTTCTTAATAGTATTAATGTTTTGAATTGATTATACAGCTATAATATTTTTTTCAATATTGCTGTAAGTTATGTTGACTTTAATTAGTGCTTTATGTGCTTTTATTTATCCCAGCTTTTTATAATATCTTTAACAATCACTCCTGATTCAGTCAAATCACTATCAGACCAGTTGCCATCAATATTGGTATTTGGTTTTAATATAGAAGCACCTTCTTTTTTATTATTCACAGCCCAATTACAGTGTATTAATTGATTATCAGCTATAAATTTCATCCATGCTTCCACTTCTTTTATAGCAACCTTTCCATCTCCATCAGCGTTTACTGTTCCCCATTCTGTTACCATAAGGGCAATGCCATTATCTAAGGCCTTTTGTGCTTTTTGCCTTAATTTATCACCATGAGATCCAGCATAAAAATGTAAAGAATAAGCAATGTTTTTATATTTCGTTATGGGATCTAATGAAACAATATCAACATTCTGCGACCAGCTGGGACTTCCAACAACAATAAGGTTATCCGGGTCGTAAGTTCTGATACTATTAATAACAGCTTCAGCATAGGGTTTAATTGTTTTACTCCAGCATATATTATTAAGGGGTTCGTTATAAATTTCATATATTACATTTTCGTATTTTCCATATTGCTGAGCCATTTCTTTGAAGAAGGTTATCGCTTCATTCTGATAATCTTCAGCATGATGAGAATGCCAGTCTATAATTACATAAATACCATTTTCAATAGCTGCATTTACAATTGTTTTTACCTTTTGCTTATTCGTGACATCATTTAAATATCCACCATTAACTTCTACACCCATTGCAACTCTTATAATAGCAGTATTCCAATCATTAACTAACCACTTTACAACATCTTTTGTATAAAACTTATCGCCACCCCAATTGGTATTACTCCAAAAAAGACTATTCCCAGCCAGAGATACTGTATCTCCATTTTTATTCAAAATTTTATTTCCTGTTACAGATAAAGCACCGTTCTTTTCAACTGGTGATTGGGCATAAATATGAATGGCAATAAAAAAGAAGAAAAATAAACTAAAGAGGTTTTTCATTGATTTAGATTTTAAGTGATGACTATTGAAGATAGAGGAAAATATTTAAAAATCGAAAAATCATTTATCATAAAGAAACTCGTAGATTCGATTTAGTATCTTATAATATAAGTGACTATGTTTAATGATAAAGTAATTGATATGTCTATTTGTGTGTGTGATTAATGATATGGTAATGAGATGTATAGGTGTGATGTTGTTAATGTGTTTATTAACATATTAACCTGTATCTATAAACATTATATAATCACTTAAGAGTGTATTTATTGTACATTTGTATAGTTATAATACTATTATTAAATGAAGAAATACTACAAATTTTAGATTGCTAAGATTTGTATTTTTGTTTTCAGAATCTGAGAATCGAAATCGAAAATTAAATCTATAAAAATGAAAATTAAATCTTACAAAGGAATTAGCATGCTGTTAATTTCAATTCTATTTCTTTTTGCCGAACATACAATAACAGCCAATGTTTCTCTACCATCAATTTTTGGCAATCATATGGTTATGCAACAAAATGCCGATGTAAAATTGTGGGGATGGGGTAAACCATTTGAAAACATTAAAGTAACAACATCGTGGAGTAATGATACTCTAAAAACGGTTGTTAATAATAATGGTCACTGGAGTTTTATGTTGCATACACCTAAATCTGGAGAAACCCATCATATTACCATACAAGGTTATAATAAAGTAGTTATTGATGATATTTTAATGGGAGAAGTCTGGTTATGTTCCGGACAATCAAATATGGAATGGTGTGCCAGCTATGGTTTTATAAATAGTGAAGAGGAAATAAAAAATGCAACGCATGAGGAAATTCGTTTATTTCATGTGAATTGGAGAACATCTCCATATCGTTGTATTGATGTTGATGGAGAATGGATAAAATGTACTCCGGAAACAATGAAAGACTTTAGTGCAATAGGATATTTCTTTGGAAGAGAATTAAATCAAAAATTAAATGTTCCTGTCGGTTTAATAAGTTCAAATTGGGGAGGAACACCTGTAGAAGCATGGATTCCTTCAGAAAAGATTCTGGGTAATCCGGATCTGAATGATGCAGCAAATAAAGTTCCTTATTTTCCATGGGCACCAAATAAACCAGGATATACTTTCAATTCTATGATTGCACCGATCATTCCATTCACCATAAAAGGTGTTTTATGGTATCAGGGTGAGGCAAATGTTGATAATTCTTATGCGTATACAGATATGCTCAAAGTGTTGGTGAAATGCTGGCGCGAAGAGTTTAAAACAAATTTTGCATTCCATTATGCTCAAATTGCTCCATTTAAAGATTACCAGAAAACCAGTGGTGTCGAAATTCGGGATGCGCAACGCAGGGCCTTGGATGTTATTCCAAATTCAAATATGATTGTTGTAAGTGATATTGGTGATACTACTGATATCCATCCTCGAAATAAAATAGATGCAGGAAAACGTTTTGCTTATTCTGCTCTAAACAAAACATATGGATTAACAGAATATCCATTGTCTGGACCATTATTTAAAGATTATACCATCAATGGAAACAAAGTGGAAGTGTCTTTTAAATATAGTGAGGGATTACATTGTACTGAAAAAGAGTTAAAAATGTTTGAAGTAGCTGGAAAAGATTTGAAATGGTATCCGGCAAAAGCTGTCATAAAAAATGATAAGGTAATCGTATCTTCTAAAGAAGTTAAAGCCCCTGTACATGTACGTTTGGGATGGACAAATTCAGCGACATTAAACCTTTTTAATAAAGATAATTTACCAGCTTCTAGTTTTACAACAGAAGAATGGAGTAAAGTAATGCATTCATTGTAACAGTAAGTAAAGACTTAAAATTGTATTAGTTAAAGATTGTTGTGGTAAGTTTAATTCTCTAGTTACAAGTTTATTACATAATGCTCTAGGCAGGTTTTATCTAACGAATCTTATCTATAATCTTATAAAGATAATGAAGAAATTATTAATTGTTTTTATCCTTACTTGTTTGACTAATTATGGTTTTGCTCAAATGAGTAGAAGTAATGTGTGTTTTGATAAAGGATGGTTTTTTGCTTTTGGCCATCCTTTTGATAAAACTCAGGATTATAATACGGGAACAGGATATTTTTCATATATGGCAAAAGCAGGATATGGTGATGGAGCCGCATCTAAAGATTTTGACCACAGGGCATGGCGACCCATTGATTTGCCTCACGATTGGGCTGTAGAAATGCCCTTTGATAGCAAGGGAAGTCACAGTCATGGGTATAAGGCTGTAGGTCCTGGTTTCCCTGACGTTTCAGTTGGATGGTACAGAAAAACATTTGTTGTCACTCGTGAAGATAAAGGGAAGCAGATTTTCCTGGATTTTGATGGTGTGTCTCGAGATGCAAAAGTTTGGGTAAATGGTCACTATATGGGTAATGAACCCAGCGGTTATCAGAGTTTTAGCTACAATATTACAGATGTGATAAATTATGGAGGTGAAAACGTTGTGGCTGTTCGGGCAGATGTTTCCATGGAAGAAGGATGGTATTATGAAGGAGCCGGAATTTATCGACATGTATGGCTTCGTAAAACCTTACCTTTACATATTCCCAAGGACGGAACTTTTATTTATTCTGAATTAGATGGAAACAAGGCTAAATTAGTCATTGAAACTGAGATCGAAAACAGAGGACTAAAAACAAGTGCTTACTCAATACGTCATTATATTTTAAATAAAGACAGTCTGATTATTGATTCTCTGATTTCTCACGATGCTTTCATTTCAGCTATGTCTAAGAACCTTCAGAAGGATAGTCTGAGTCTAAATAATCCGATTTTGTGGTCTCTTAACCATCCATATCTATACACATTAAAAACGCAAATTAAGGAAGGTGATAGAATAATTGATGAATACCAAACTTCATTTGGAATTCGTACGGTTTATTTTGATGCCAATAAAGGGTTCTTTTTAAACGGAAAACATATAAAGTTAAAAGGAACCAATAACCATCAGGATCATGCGGGAGTTGGATGCGCAATCCCTGATGAATTAATAAAATGGCGATTGCAACAGCTTAAAAACTTTGGTTGTAATGCTTATCGAAGTTCACATAATCCACCAACACCCGAACTGCTGAAATATTGTGATGAGATGGGAATTTTGGTTATTGATGAAAACCGATTGATGGGTACAACAGATCATGCGCTTCATGAAATGAAAAGAGTTATAAAACGTGATCGCAATCATCCTTCAGTTATCATATGGTCTTTAGGTAATGAAGAATGGGGTATTGAATGTAATGTATTGGGAGAGCAGATTACTCCAACCATGCAGCGATTTGCTCAAAATCTGGATCCTTCCAGACAAATTAATGTGGCCATTAGCGGAGGTTGTAACAATGGAACCTCTAGCGTTGTTGAAGTTGTTGGGTACAATTATCTTGGCCAATGGGATACCGACAGGCATCATCAATTGTTTCCAAATCAGCCATCCATAGGAACAGAAGAAGGTTCAACTTATGCAACAAGGGGTATTTATTTTGATGATGATGAAAAGCATTATAAAGCAGCCTATGACAGAGAACCCAGAGCAAATTGGTATTCAATTGAGGAAGGATGGAAACACTATGCTGAACGAGATTATTTATCAGGAATGTTTATCTGGACAGGCTTTGATTACAGGGGGGAACCTACGCCTTACGCATGGCCATCGGTTACTTCCTATTTTGGAATGATAGATTTATGTGGGTTTCCAAAGGATAACGTATACTATTTAAAATCATGGTGGCAAGATGAGCCTGTATTACATATTTTACCTCACTGGAATTGGAACGGCAAGGAAGGTGACACAATTGATGTATGGGTTTATAGCAATGCACAGGAAGTAGAACTTAAGCTCAAAGGTAAAACTTTGGGGCGAAAAGTGATGGAATTAAATGGACATTTAGAATGGAAAGTACCTTATAAAAAAGGTACAATTAAAGCTTATTCTTTTAAAGATGGAAAGCTGATACAAACAACAGAACGTTCAACAACAGGAATGCCTGATGAAATTTCATTATCTGCAAGTAAAACTACATTATCAGCAAAAAGTAATGATATTTCAGTATTAACGGTGGAGGTAAAGGATAAAAAAGGGAATGTAGTTCCAACGGTCAATAATATAATCAGTTTCGAATTAGATGGACCTGGTAAAATAATTGGCGTAGGAAATGGAAATCCAACTTCACTGGAAAAAGAAAAGTTTGTTGATGACTATAAGTTGATAACTTTACCTGAGGTTGCCGAAATATATGAAGAAGGCGAAAAAGTATTAACTACTTCTTTTCAGTTAGAGGAACTACCTACCGAACATCAACTGTTAACCTGGTATTATAAATATGTGTCAGAAAAGCAGAATATTTATATAAATGGAGTACTAATTACACAAGACTTGCTAAAAAGTAGTGAAAAGGCTCAATTTGCTTTAAATAATGATTGGTTAAGAGTTGGTACTAACACTATAACTATTGAAGGTAAGCCTTTAATGCCAGTTAATGCATGGACTTCTATAAATAAGCAACCTGGTGTAATTCAAATATTAAACAAAGCCTCAAATTGGGAACGTAAGTTGTATAATGGTAAAGCTCAGGTAATTATTCAATCGGATGCAGAACCAGGAGAAATTTTGCTAAAGGCGAGGGCTGAAGGAATTAAATCTAAAGATATTCTTATTAACGTCGAGTAAAAATTGACTTGTATTAGTAAAATGGTTTGCTTGTTTTATAAAATATGAGCAAACCATTTTTTGTTGAGATATCTGTAAACAAAAATCAGTTTTAACCGTAAAAAAAAACTTAGGTTGAGGAATATTTTAATAAAAGTAAAGCAAAAAAATCAGTATCTTATCAATAAAAATCTGTCTATGAATATCAAAGTCTACAGTTTATTATTTGTGGTAATATTAGGTTTTACTTCTTGTAAATCAAATAAAAATTCTTCTGATATAACTTTTGGTTTCCTTATTCATTCCTTAGAAAAAGTAAGATGGAATAAGGATGTGGCATTGATTAAGCAAAGAAGTGAAGAAAAAGGTTTTCATGTGATCATAAAAGATGCTGACGGCAATGCAGAAGTTCAGATAGAACAGGCAAAGGAACTAATTGAACAGAATGTTGATGTTTTAGTTATTGTTGCGGCAAATCAAAACAGTGCTGCACAGATTGTTCGTTTGGCTAATGATAGTGACATTCCAATAGTTGCATATGACAGACTAATTCAAAATTGTGATTTGGATTATATCGTTTCTTTCAATTATTATAAAGTTGGGGAGATGATGGCAAATTATGTTTTTACCAGAATTAATTCAGGTAATATTGTTTTTATGTATGGAGATAGTAACGATGCGAATGCAATTATGGTTAAAGACGGCATTGAAAAAGTATTTGTGAAGGAAAATGCTAGCGGTGATTATAATTTAGTATATAAGAATTTTATTGAAGGATGGTCGTACGATGTTGCAAAATATGAATTTTCTAAAGTAGCAAAATACTTTACAGAGCCTATCGATGCTGTTATATCCTGTAACACCCCTATCGCACTAGCTGTTGTTGATGTACTAAAGGAAAACGATAGAGATCCGCAAAATACTATTATTACATCACAGGATTTCTCCGACCAATTAGGCGTTTCAATTAATAATAATGAGGTAAGCATGACTGTTGATAAGCCACTTAAAAATCTAGCTTTTGGTTTAGTTGATTTGGTTGAAAAGATTCACCAGGGAAGTAAAGACAAAGGTTTAAATGGATTTGTGAATAATAGAAAAAAAGAAGTTGAAGCCTTATTATTTGAGCCATTTATTATTGATCAAAAAAATATTGCTGATTAGGATATGTAAGTATAACTCTGTCTGATTGATTTAGATTATTCAAATTAAATTATCTTTTTTCTTAAAACCAATTCTCAAAAGCTTTATTGAGAA
>NZ_JAPDPJ010000120.1 GCF_026013605.1 Plebeiibacterium sediminum | reverse complement strand
ACTTAAAGGGGTCAACATCCGCCGGAATGTCATGCGGAAAACATCACATGAACCGGCTTCGGGAAAGGGGGTCAACATGATCAAGAATATCCATTTTTTTGGTAGTTCTGTTTTTAAATAATTTATATCCTCAATCCAATCTTTTCTTGATGTAGTTTGACAAAAAGCAAAGGAAATATTTATAAGTCCAAAAAAAAATAAAATAAATTTAGTTTTCATATCATGTGTCTTTTAATTGGCGAGAACGGACAAGTATATGCAAATGTGGGCGATTGCGGGCTTCAAACTTATCAAACCGTAAAAATTTAAAGCGGGCTACAACCCTTGAATTTACTACTATCTCGCCCATTTTGTATATACAGTGTTACCAGCTTTTATTTTTCAAATTCAGACTTTTCCTTATAAAACGAATTGATAAAGTTCACTAATGTTGATTTTTCTTCATCAAGTAAATTTAAATACTTACTTGCTCCAATATGAATCACTTTCCCTATCATATAATTGACAAGTTTTTTTGCATTATCATCAATGTTATTTCTTGAAATATCGGGAACAAATTTCCTCGAATTTATGTTAGCTACAATTGTTTGAATCTCAAATATTGATGCTGATATTTCAATATTGAACCTAAAATCTTTAATTAATACACTTCTCATGAAAAGCTCTTTTCGCTTTTCATTTCTATAGTAGAAATAACTTAAGTCCCTATCCTTTTTATCAAAAGGTAAATACAACGTATTTTTCTTACCTTCAAATAAGGTAATAGTCCTCAAATAAGTTTTCGTTGCACAAGAACTTGAATGCCCTATATCTACCAAATCATCAAAGCTCAAATTCTCAAACACATATTCACCAGGTTTAACAACTTCTCCATCTAGATATGTTTGATAGTCCTTAGGCACAATTACAGAAATCCATGTTAATTCCCGATCCAATTTATCTAAAACTTCTCCGACATCATCTCCTGTGAATTTCATGCCACTTAAGAAATCATCTTCTAGGTGGTATTCAACTATAGGAATAGTCAAATATTTAATTTCTTTATCATTTATATAATCATCAATATTCAGTTTTGAAAAATCATTTACCTCAATAAAACCATCTTCATCATTATAAGAATATAATTGTCCAGCAAAATCAAGGTCTTCAAATTTTGTAATAAACTTACTTCTTTGCTTAATAATTGCATATCCTTCTATTTCGTTTAAATAGTCTCCGAAGTTAATTTTCAAATGCCCTTTTTCTAATTCTCCACTAAAAACTACTGGATTAATTATTTTTTCAATAGATTCTGAATCTTTATCAATTAAATCAAATTCTATATTATCTGTCAAAAAATATTTATTCAGAAAATTTTTAATATTTATTGTTTTATTCTCAAATACGTTCATAAAATGGGAGTAATCTAAAATCACTTCTGTTCCATTAAATTCAACGTCCTCACTTTCGGTGAGAGATGTCCACTCATTACCTTTTTCCAGTTCAACAAGGTATTTGAATTTTGATTTATAATGTCTTGTCAAAACACTTACTTCATCAGACAACATAAAACATGATAAGAATCCAATTCCAAAATTCCCAATAGGTTTGTAATCAAAATCTTTCAATAAAAAATCGGTGGATGTATAATAGGATACTCCTATATTTAAAAAATGCTTTTTAATAATATCCATAGACATCCCAGTTCCATTATCCTTAATGATAACGTTATTTCTTTTTTTATCTAAAACGACTTTGATTCTAGGCTGATAAGCTTCTTCTCCGAATTCCTTTACAGTTTCTTCCGTTTCTTGCCTTATACGACAAGAATCAATTGAATTTTGTATCAATTCCCTTAATCCAAGAGATTTATTTCCATATATTTTTTCGCCCATTAACAATGAACTTATAGCTTTAAACTCTAAGGTCATTTTATAATCCGAAAAAGTATATCCTTCTGTTTGTATATTTATCTCAGGAGCATTATCATATACTAAACTATATTGTTCTGGCCACGCATGAACTAATGTTGTTGCATATGTCAATTCATCTTTTATCCAACCAATATATGTTAATATTTTTCTATGAATACTTGCATTTGAAGCCTTTCCATGGAAAACAATTCTCTTTTGCTTTGTCTTTTCATTGATTATTATTTTCTCATTGTTAGATATTACAAAATGCTGTTTCCATTCTTCATCACTTTTCCCTTTTGGTGCAATTAATTCATACAAATTATAAGGAGTTCTATTACCATCAATATCAAGAATATCGGCTAGACGCAGAATTGCTGCAATAAACTGAGAATTAAAAGTATAATCTCCACGTACTTCTTTTATTCTTAGATTGTTTTTTATCCAATCATAATCTTTTGTATGAGCTTCGCAAATAAGTGCTAATTCTTTGGTGAAATCTAGATTTGGAAGTTTTGGAATTACGAGTTTATCACTTAAACAATTCTCTATATACCTCCCTGATAATGAAGAGTGAATTCGTCTAACATATTCTTGAAGTGCTAATGAATCATCTCCTTTCATTATTTTCTTCATCGACGAATATTTTACATCACAGAAGGGAAAGGAGTCCGATTTTATTAAATCAATATCTTCCTCACTAACTGCCATTCCAATATCATGAAGCAATGCAGAGTATATTAATAATGTAATTTCAAGTTCATTGAGTTTTGTATAGTCATCAACTAATTTACTCATATACTCCATAACTCTAAAAGAGTGTCCAGTATTATGAAGTGTGTAATTCGGGAAGACATATTGTACACGACTATTCAATATATCCTTAACTTGTTCATAAACTTCCTGAATTTTTGAGAGAAATGGACTTTCAATTTCTTTAAGGTATTTTACAAGAGCTAAATCATCTATTTTATAATCAGTATCAATATTCATTTCAATAATCCTTTATATTGTACAGGTAGTCTTTTTTAATTGCTGGTAACGGTGGCGGTATGGTTAGTAAGGGATTGCGGGCTTTTCACCTATCAAGTTACAGCAAATTTTAGAGCGGGTTACTACGCCCCGAAAACCAATGAAACCCTTATTAACTATACCGCGTGTTGGGCGCTGTTGATTTTTGTATACAATTGATTATTAACAGAATCTGACATTTTAATTTGTATTTCAAACATCAAATCAGTCACTAATTTCCTATATTTATTAAAAACTGCTTGAGACACCTTTTCTTCTGAACTTATATCTCCACCATGTGCAACACTATTACGATATCTTAAAAAGGAAGTCATCATTTCTTTTAAATTCGGATTTGGATAAGTATAATCGCTCCAATGTTCTGGGAAAGGCTCAATACAAAATGATTTTAAAATTGCGTTTAAAATTTCAAAACTGACATTACTTTGAGTGTTTATTCCGTTATTTAATTTAAGCTTATCAAGCTTAAAAAATTCCCTTAGGTTATTGAAAAAACTTAACTTTTTATTGTGTCTATCTGGATATTCATTAAACTGTTTGAATGAATCCTCAATATGATAGACAAATAAATCATCCTTAATTAATAGTGGGTTTATGTTTTGATTATTTATTTCATCAATATATGAATTAAAAGATGTTTGAATAAATCCTTCCCAAATTGCATAAATCATTGAAATAGATTGGACAGTAAAAATATCAGAATGCTTTTTAGATAAATTGTATCGACTCGTAAAAAGTACTCTTTCAATTTCAAAAAGAGCTGTTAGTCTTTCATTTATATTTCTTTCTAATTTTATTTCGAAATCAGACATACTATTCAAAAATTTCCTGAGCCCTCTTTAGCCTATTTCTAACTCGTGATTTACTATTCGAAGCCGTACCTGAAAATTTTCTATAATCAGCATCTTGTTTAATTTCAGTAATTTTCTGTAATAATAATTGTTGTTGACCTCTATATTTACCAATATTCTGAGCTATACCAATAGCTATACCTTCATATAATGCTGGCACAAATAAATTATTTTGATTTCTAAATGTCTTTTCATCCCCAATCTCAGAAATCAGCTGCATAACTTCTTGAAAAATTTCCAAATAATAATTTTTATCAAAACTGTCTGACCGAACTGCATTTTCCATGAAATGATTTAGATAATTTTCCATATTATCATTAATCTTTTCATGATTGTTTAACAATGCCACAAATCTCAATACCAACTCCTGGTCATATAATTCATGTTTTTTCTGAATACTTAATGAGGTTAATCGAATATAATTTGGGTCTCTTGATAATTCCAAAAGTAATTCATTAACAATTGGATTTATGCCTCTATAAATTGCATTTCTTATTTCTTGAGGAGTTAATTTTGAACCTCCCGAATTTAAACGTTTAAAGAGTTCATATTTCATTGCAATATTGCTTTCTCCTCTCAATATCTCAACTCTGCAAACAGCTCTTTTCAAATTTATTCGATACTTATTCGGAATTGTATCAATATTTAAACCCTCAAGACTAGGAATTAGCCCTCCAGCCTCTAAATTCCATTTATTTAAAATTCTTATATCTTCCTCATCAACAATTTCTTCATCTGTTTCTTCATTGGGTAGTTTAGTTAAATCATCTTCAAGCTCGCCAAAAAAACTAATAAAAGAAGAAACACGTTGAAGACCATCAACCAGTTCCCAAATGCCTTCAGAGTCTTCTGCAACAAAAATTGGTGGAATTGGAATTCCTAATAAAATAGACTCTATCAAAGCAGTTTTTTGCTTAACATTCCATCTAAACAAACGTTGGTATTCGGGTCGAATCACTAATTCTTTATTCTTATATAAGTTTATAAGTTCACCGAAAGAAATATCCATTCTATCGCTTGATAGTCTTTCTCGTTCCGATGATATCTCAGATTCAAGTTGTTCAATTTGTTTAATTTCCTTATCGTCCATTTTTCTTTTTTCTCAAATTTAATACTTTTTATCTATGGTAGTAGCTCGTCACAATTGCGCCCAACTACTTTCTAACCGAAGTACAATGTCGGTTATTTCGATAATCGACATAGTACTTCGGTTATTTTCATTATGCCAAATGTATTTTAGTTAGCTAATATAATTTATTTTTTAAACATTTAAGTCGTCTAGTGGACTTTTAATCTGTTGTAAATATTTATTGCTCACGTGAGTATATATTTCGGTGGTTTTTGAGGAATTATGTCCTAAAAGTTCTTGTATATAACGTAAATCCGTGCCCGATTCCAATAAATGTGTGGCAAAGCTATGACGCAATGAATGTAAACCTCCTCGTTGCTGTACGCCACTCTTAGTTATAGCCCTTTTTAATACTTTTCCGGCACTTCCTGCTGAATAAGTACCACCAATCTGTCCCTCAAACAGATAGTTCTTAGGTTTATACTCCTTATAATATTGACGTAATAAAGATAATTGTGATTCTCCTAAAATGGAGTACCGATCTTTCTTACCTTTGCCCTCAAAAATACGTACCCGCATTCTTTTGGAATCAATATCGCTCAATTTTAAACTGAGTGCTTCTCCAATTCTTAAACCACTCCCGTACAATAGGCTCAATAATGCCTTATGTTTCAAGTTATCAATGCTGCGTAATATGGTTGATACTTCTTGTTTACTCCATACCTTGGGTAATGGTCTGCCCACCTTGGGTCTGATTACGCCTTGCAATTCAATCTCTTTTTTTAAGAATCCTTTATAATATAATTTGATAGCACTTACTGATTGATTGATAGTTTTATGCGAATATGATTTTTCTCCCAACATGTACTGATGATACTCGTTAATTTGTTGAGGTAAGAAGTTGTCTATTTGACTTAATGAGTTTCTTTTATAGGAGTTAATAAAGCGTAATACAAAATAGTAGTAGGTATTAATTGTATTTTCACTATAGCCCTTTAATTGCATAAACTTTATAAACTCCACCGGGCAACTTTTAAAAAGATAATCCTTGTGGTATGTCTGCTCATACAACAACTGAAGGATATGGTAATCTTTAATTTTTAATTCATTATTAATCCGTATTTGCAACTTTGGCAAAACTTCATTAATAAATGCTTTTAAATACTGTAACTTAGGTTGAATAACAAACATTTTTAACTCCTGGTTCCAATGCGAATACTTACTGTTAACCAGTATCTTGTTAACTTTTTTCGAATACGTATATTTTAATACAATTAACCTATTATTAGCATCTTTATACGGAACCAAAGTAACTACTCCCAATTTTTCAATGGGTTGTAAAACTCCATTAAAATAAGAGCAATCTCCAATTATCGTTTCTTCTGTCATTCCTTTTAACTGAGCTTCATAATAATGCGTATTAACTTCAGCTATATCTTCAAATATATCAACCAACAGACCAATTGTATTCGGAGTACTACTTACTATGAATTTACTATCCGACACATCCCATTTAATCCAGTCATTTTGCAATATCCGTTTGAGTATGGAATCATTCTTTTTAAAATACAGTGCGCACAGTTCTGTATTACCCTTTTGAATTCTGTTTAAATAAATAACAGGTCGATCATTCATAATTTTTATTTGCAAACTACCTACAATTTCTTACATTAACCGTTTTATAATCGGTTACATACGTCTATTAACGTTTAATAATACTACTATGAGTACTCAAACATGTTTGTATTGTAAAGAAACCTTGAAAGGCAGAAGTGATAAAAAATTCTGTAACGCACAATGTAAAAGTGCCTACCATAATCAGGCAGAAAGTACTTCTGAAGCATTTATCAGAAGTGTTAACAAACAATTAAGAGCAAACAGAAGTGCACTTAAAAAAGCCTGCCCACAAGGAAAAGCAACAGTACGTAAGGATTTTTTGAAAACACTGGGCATGGACTTTAAACATTTAACACATACCTGGAAAAGCACCGGTGGTAATCTATATTACTTCTGTTACGACTATGGATACACACCTTCTGTTGATCCTGAAAAGGTTGTCATTATTCAACACCAGAATTACATGCAATAGTCTACTAATGCGCATCAATAGTTTAAAAAAGAATAATATAGAGACACAGTAGGCACAGAGCGTATTGCATATATATATCATACAATTGGTGCAAATTAGAAAAAGAGAAGTAATCAAACTCCATTATTATGAAATTATAAGGAGTTCACAGAGGTAAATCCTTACGGATTTAATGAAGCTTATCAAAAATATCAGTGTCTCGGTACCTACTCAGTGTTCATTTTTAACACTTGATTGACATTACTAGTACAATAGCTTAATTAATAAATAATCTATTGACCTACTGACCTAATAACCTATTAACCTATTAACCTACAGACCAAATCCTCTAACAACCTATTTTACACCTGCTTCGTTATCGCTTGCCTATGGTATGACAAGGATATGACGTTGTATTGACTATGGTTTTACTATACTTGTTTTATGGTATTTCTTCGGTTCCTTAGAACCA
>NZ_JAPDPJ010000011.1 GCF_026013605.1 Plebeiibacterium sediminum | reverse complement strand
AGCCTATTCATTTTTTCCAAAGAAACCTGCTATTAAAGTTGAGCAAATTAAGTCTGATCAATTAGCCTTATTTTAGAATCGAACTGAGGTTATAAATACTTATTTAAGTTTTGTAAATAAGTCTAAAGTCTATCGTCTATAATCTAACTGTCTATTATTAATTGAACCATTTAAATATCTTTGCGTTTTAATCCAAAATATCCGATTTAAAAGTATGCAAATTATTATATCTCCCGCCAAAGCACTTGATTTTGAAAAGCCAGCAGTAACAAACATGAGAAGTGACTTCCGTTTTGTAAAAGAGGCGAAGGAAATTACAGGTGAATTAAAGAACTATATGCCTAAAGATCTGGCAAACTTAATGAAGATTAGTCCGAAATTGGCTGATCTTAATTATAATCGCTATCAGGAATGGAGCTTTCCTGTTGAACAAGATAAGGCCAAGCAAGCTTTATTTGCTTTTAATGGAGAAGTTTATAATGGTATACAGGCAGAAACACTCAATATACAGGATGTTGATTTTGCTCAGGAAAAACTGCGTATTTTATCGGGTCTTTATGGTGTACTTCGTCCATTGGATATGATACTTCCTTATCGCTTAGAAATGGGAATAAAGCTCGCATTTAAAGACTATAAAAACCTATACGACTTTTGGGGAAGTAGAATTACAGATATGCTAAATGCTGATAGCAATGAGTTTAAGCATAAAGCAATGGTTAATTTAGCTTCAAATGAATACTTTAAATCAGTAAAGCAAGAGTTGATTAAAGTTCCTGTGATCTCTCCAGAGTTTAAAGATTTAAAAAACGGTCAATATAAAGTGATTAGCATTTATGCTAAAAAGGCTCGTGGATTAATGACTCGCTTTATCATTCAAAACAATATTACAAATCCCGAAGATTTAAGAGCTTTTGATTTAGAAGGATACATCTATAATAATCAGCTTTCTACTGAATTAAAACCGGTGTTTACCCGTGATCATTAACTTGTTTTAAAATTGATGTAAATAGCATAGGAGTAGAAGGTTTATTGTTTTTACACAAAGAGCAAATGATTTATTTTGTTATTGGTTAGTCTGATAACAAACAATGGCTATATACTACAGTCATTGGTATGCCCCGGAAAGATGTCAACTTTATCTTCAGATCATAGCGTTAATCTCTACCAATTGTCGATGCCACTTCCTCTTAAAAGAGAATATATCTACACGTCTTTCTTTTATCTCATATATAGTACGCTTATGGCCAGTAGGCTTGTAAATACTAACAAGCTATTATGTTGGTAATGTAGTGCAGTTATTCACATAATATATACATATACAAGTCATATCAAATTCGTTATTCAATGAATTTAGTATGACTTGTATATGAGTTTCTAATGAGTTTAATAGGGGTTTGAATCATCTACATCTCTTATTTAACCCAACTTTAATCTATAGATTGTAGATGTCTATAAATAAATTTCGATTTCAATATTTTGGGTTGTTTTTAGCTGGTGAATATCTGGTAATATATAGTAAATGAGATGGATATGTATTGGTGATTACATGTCGTCTGAATCATGATACAGGTTGTTTTATAACATTTTGGGTATTATTCTATTTTCTAATCAATTTTTTTGTAACTTATAAATGTGGAATCTAAAAAATAAAACCGTCATGTTAAATTCAGATATATTAGAAAGATATGGTAATCTGTTAAAAGCGGAGCAGTTAGTTACCATGGAAGATAAGATAATGCCAAATACATTTGTGCTTGAAGCGCCTGAACCTTTCCCCGGTTTTTTTCATTATTACAGTGAATCGCCCAGTGAAGCTAAGCCTTTATATGTGTATTTTGTAGTGGATAAACTTTATACGCTTGAAGAAGTAACAAGAGCAAGGGTTAATATTGAGAAATTCTTTCCGTCACCGTTTCATGCTGATGCAGGAACAGTTACCATTTATAATAAAACCTATCATATTATAAGGGTTCGTCATCTGGATAAATATGATCGAATAAAGGATTTGCAGGCTTGTTTTATTGATCAGGGGTTTGAATTTAAAAAGAAACCAGTAAAAAGTATCAAGGAATCCGGTCTTATACGAATTAAAAAGTTTTACAAACTTCAAAAAATTGAAGATGGCGTATATCTCGATTTAATTGAAAAAGATCACGGATATATTACTATTCCTAATTATTATAAGTGGACAGAATTTCAGGAGTTAACCAGGAAAGTTAAGTATAACTGGGAAGGTAGTTTTTTTGATGCAGCATTAGGACATTTTCATAACGACTTTAAAATTGAAGATATGATTCGTATTTATAATCCTAAAATTGATTTGAAAATGCTACTTGAGATCAAGAAGAAGTACTTTGAACAAATTAAATAAGTAAAATATTCTCAACTTGAATTAGGCTCCCCCCGTGGGAGTCTTTTTTATTGTACCAACCGGTCGATTTATTATTCTTAACATCTATATAAGATTTAAATCATTAATATGTTGATAATATAATGTATTTTTGTTGTAGTGATGATGAAAATATATAACATAATGATATTAAAAAGTAAGGTGATTTATATTTTGCTTTGGTCGGCTTTAATGTTTGGTTGCAGGCAAAATATTGAATTAAAAAGTACTTCAGGGAAATTAGTATTGGTGGACAGTAGTATTGCTGCAGATAGTGCTGTTGCTAGTGTTATATCTCCTTTTAGAGAAGAGATTGATAAACAAATGAGCCGTATCATCGGCTTTAGTGAAGCGGAACAGGATTCTTATTATCCCGAAAGTCCTTTATCAAATTTTGTATCTGATATTATACAGGAAAGAGCTTTGCGATATTTAAAAGCTAATAATGCAGATACTTTACCCATGATATCTTTAATGAATATTAAAGGATTAAGAGCAAATTTACCAGAGGGAGAAGTTACGGTGCGCGATATTTTTGAAATTATGCCTTTTGAGAATCAGATCGTTGTATTAACTATTTCAGGAACTAATATTAAAGCGTTTTTTGATTATATAAGTACAACAAACGGTGAAGGTATCAGTGGCGCACAGTTAGTTATTAAGAATGATAAAGTAAAATCTGTAACCATTAATGGTGATGTGTTAGATGTAAATCGTAATTATTATTTAGCAACATCTGATTATTTAGCAAACGGAGGGGATTATTTTTCTATGATTACCAATCCAATCCAAAGTCAGTTAATTGGTTGTAAAATTCGGGAGGCTATTATTGAGCATATTGAAGAGTTAAACCAAAACAATTTAAAAGTTGTTAGTAACATAGACGGCAGAATAAAAATAGATTGAGGAAATGAACAGTAGACGGAATTTTATAAAAAATATAGCTCTTGGAGCTGCCGCAGGAACATTGGTTTTACCTTCATGTAAAGTAAAAGGTAGCGATACTAAGATAACAATACTGCATACAAATGATGTACACAGTCATATTGATCCTTTTCCAAAAGATCATTCTTCATATCCAAATCAGGGCGGTTTTGCAAGACGAGCTGCTCTAATAAAGCAGGTCAGAAGAACAGAAGAGCATGTTTTGGTATTGGATTCTGGTGACATTTTTCAGGGTACTCCTTATTTTAATTTCTATAAAGGTGAGCTGGATATTAAATTAATGAATGCAATGGGGTATGATGTGGCAACCATTGGTAATCATGAATTTGATAATGGGGTTGAGGAACTGGCTAAACAAATAAAAATAGCTGATTTTCCGTTTGTGAATTGTAATTACGGCCTGGAGCAAAGTATTTTGAAACCATTGATGCAAGCCTATAAAATTATTCAGAAAGGCGTTGTGAAAATTGGTGTTATTGGACTTGGTATTGAACTTTATGGATTGGTAGATCCAAATAAATGTGGAGATATTAAGTATAACTGTCCCATAAAATCAGGAGATGCTCTTGCGGGATATCTAAAGAATAAAGAAAATTGCGATTATATTATTGCGCTATCACATTTGGGTTATCAATATAAAGGTGATAAGGTAGATGATATAGAGGTAGCACAAAATACAGAAAATATCAATCTGATTCTGGGAGGTCATACACATACGTTTCTGGATCAGCCAACTATCATAACCAATAAACAAGGAAATGATGTTGTGATTAATCAAACAGGATGGGCAGGTGTAAAGTTAGGGCGATTGGATATTGTTTTTAGCGATGATAAAAAAGATCAAAGGTTAGCTTATAATTCACAATTGTAATATTTTTGTCTGAGATGTTCCGAAATATATAAGTACTTGATTTATTTTTGTACAACTTTGGAGCATTGTATATGACTTTTGAAAATAAGTTTTAATCAGATGAAACGAGCCAAGAGAGAAAATTCCAACTCAAAAGGATGACTTAATTTGGCAAGTTCCATGTGGTATTAAAATACAGATTATTGGCACATGAAGATACCTATCATTGATTTTACACATGAAAATATTCAGAAATTAAGAGAGGAGAATGATTGGAATGATCATTTTAATTTGATTTTATGGCCTCGCTTGTTAGTTTGGTTAGGCTTAAAAGAACAGTTTAATGATTATAAGTCGTTAAGCTGGAAAATACATTATACACCTGAAAATATGCATAATAACTTTGTGTCAATGCATATTCAGTATCCAAATGATACTTTTAATTTTTATTTTCAGGTTCCATTGGTTCAAAACTTATCGTTTAACTTGTATTTGGGTGATAATACCTATAATTTTTTTGAAATATATCCACGGTTAATTTCAGAGGGAATATTTAAAGAGGAGGATTATAGAGTAGCAGCTACATCAACAATATTGCCGCACATAGTACTGTCGACACCTAACAGTAAATATGACAGGAGAATGCTTATGGAAATATCTGAAGCAAATTATTTGGAGTTAACGAAGAATGATCCTTTAATTAATTTGCTGATTTTAAACTTTAATAAGTTTATTCAACCTTTGCAGAAGGTTATTTCAGGTGAATGGAAGTTGTAAGCAAAAAGAGATTATAAATAAGAATGCCGAATATGATTCATATTCGGCATTTATTTTTTTATTCAATAGGTAACTGACGTTTAAATGTTTCTTCGAGTGAAATGATGGTTTCAGTTGAAGATATACCTGTAATAGATTGTAATTTAGTGTGAAGAATCGATTTTAAATCTTCATTGTTTTGAGCATATACCTTGATGAAAATGGCATATTGACCAGTTGTATAATGACATTCAACAATCTGAGGAATTTGTTTTAATTGCTCAACAACTTTATCAAAAAGGCTTGCTTTTTTTAGGAAAATACCCATGAAAGCACAAGTATGAAATCCTATTTTAGTAGGATTAATAATGAATTCAGAGCCTTTAATTACGCCCATGTTCATTAAACGTTGAATTCGTTGGTGAATTGCAGCTCCTGAAACTTTACATTCGCGGGCAACCTCCAAAAACGGGATTCGAGCATTTTTAGTAATAAGAGAAAGTATCTTTTTATCTAAATGATCAATTTGTTGGCTGTTTTCCATTTCGCTTCTATTGAAGTTATAATTTGTTATTATTTTACGGTTTATACTAATAATCTGCTGCGAAATTATAAATAACTAAGTAAATATTCAATTGTTTTTACCAAATAAGTAAAATATTAGCATTTGTTAACTACAAATTGTTACTATCTGTTTGAAGATGAATGGTTATTTGTAATTGTTTGTTTCGTAGTTTTTTATGAATGATTTAATAATTTATTCAAATCATTCATTGGTGAAAATTGCTGATTCAGGGGCAGAATTGGTTGGAAATTGAAACACTTTTAATTCAAATTCAGGTAAAACAGCCAATATGTGATCAAAGATATCTGCCTGGATTGATTCGTAATTTGCCCAGGCCTGATCTTTACTAAAAACATATATTTCAACAGGAATACCTTTTTCATTAGGTTGTAAGTGACGAACCAGAAAAGTCATTTCCTTATGAATCATTGGATGATTATATAAGTACCCTTCAAGGTATTTTCTAAATACGCCCAGGTTGGTTAATCTTCTTCCATTAATCTTTATGGATTCGTCAATGTCAAATTGATTATTGTGTTTTTCTAATTCAACAAGTTTTTCATTAATGTAATCTTTAAGCACATGAATTTTCTTAAATTTTGAGATCATTTTGTCATCACAAAACTTAACAGATTTCATATCAATATTAATCGCACGCTTAATTCTTCTTCCACCGGATTCTTCCATCCCTTTCCAGTTTTTAAAGCTTTCACTGACCAAAGCATAAGTGGGAATAGTAGATATGGTTTTGTCCCAGTTTTGAACTTTAACTGTATTAAGCGTCATTTCCATGACAGTTCCATCAGCTTTGTGAGATGGCATTTCAATCCAGTCGCCAGGTTTTACCATGTTATTAGCAGAAAGCTGAATACTAGCCACAAAGCCTAATATGGTATCTTTAAAAACAAGAATTAAAACTGCAGCAATAGCTCCCAATCCGGTAAAAACTGTTGATAGTTTAATATCCAGTATTATAGAGATGGTGATTAAAACTCCAATTAAAATAAAAACCAGTTGTACACCTTGTAAATATCCTTTTATAGGTCTCTCTTTACTATGTGGTAAAGTATCATATAAATCACCAATAGCTTTAAGGAATGAATCTGATATTAAAAGAATTACAATTATAAAATATATGGCAACCAGGTTATGAAGTAAAACATTAAGTGATTCAAAAGGTGTGAAAATTAAATCAAGGGATGAATAAATAATAATTGCCGGAATAATATTAGCTGCCCTGCTGATTAATCTCCTTTTTACAAAAAAGTCATCGTATTTCGACTTTGTCTTGTGCATAAATTGTTCTACATATCGTACCAGGTATTTTTTTACCAAAAAATGAGCAAATTTGGCAATCAGTAGTACAATAGCTGAAAATAAAACTACAGTGATATAAGTAGTTAATTCTTCATTTACACCAATTTTTTTTAAAATATTTTCGAAAGAGCTAACCAGAGATTTTGGGTCTACTTTATTTATGGTTTCTTCAAGTGATTGTAGCTGAATCATTTTGTATTTTTAATAGTTGCTGATTATTGCAGTTTTGCTAATGCAAAAACTCAGCCTTTATTCTATTCTGTTTTATTATTTTTACAAAAATATAAGTTAAAATTAAATTAGTATGAGGTACCTTATCATTATTCTGTGTTTTTTTACACTTCATGGAACATTATTAACCGGACAATCATTGGGGTGGAGTTCTGATGAATCTTTAAGAATCGATTTTGTTCTGAGTGGGAATGCCACGGAAACAACTGCAGCTATCTTTGAACTTAAAAAAGAACCTTTCTGGGGAGGTTCACCTAAGCAGAAAGACTATTTTGATTATGGTGAATTTCGTGTTGTAGTTCGGGATACTTTAAAAGAGGAGGTTCTTTATTCTCGTGGATTTTGTACTCTTTATGAAGAATGGCAAACAACAGATGAGGCCTTAAGAATTAATAAAGCTTTTCAACAAAGTGTGGTTTGTCCATATCCTAAAGAAAAGGTAAATGTAACCATTGAAAGACGAAATAGAGATGGTGTATTTTATAGTTTACTGGAGACGGTAATTAATCCCAATGATTACTCTATTAAACAAATTGCAAAGTCAAACATAAAAACGCAAAAGGTTGTAGATAATGGTAGTGCTGAGGAATGCGTAGATATTGTTTTTGTTGGAGATGGATATACAAAGGACGAGATGGATAAATTTCATAATGATGTAAATCGCCTCACTGATTTCTTATTTAAACAAGCGCCTTTTGATCAATTAAAAACGAAATTTAATATATGGACTGTAGATGTGGTTTCTGAAAATTCCGGAATGACTGATCCCAGAAAGAATATTTGGAAAAATACTGCTCTTAAATCCAGTTTCAATACTTTGAATTCTGACAGGTATTTGGAGAGTGAACATACTTTTCAAATTCGTGATTACGCAGGTTTAGTGCCATATGATCAGATTTATGTTATTGCAAATACAACCAAATACGGAGGGGGTGGTATATTCAATCATTTTTCATTAACCTCTGTTGATAATGAAAGATCTATGATTGTTTGCGTTCACGAATTTGGACATGGATTTGCGGGTTTGGGTGATGAGTATTATACTTCATCTACCAGTTACAATGATTTTTTTAATCAGAAAATTGAACCATGGCAGCCTAACCTTACCTCGCTCGTTGATTTTGAGAGTAAATGGAAGGATATGATAGATAAATCTATGCCCGTACCGACACCTGTAAAAGATGAATACAATAAATCAGTGGGGGTATATGAAGGTGGGGGTTATGTAGCCAAAGGAATTTATCGTCCTATGATTGATTGCAGAATGAAAACAAATGAAGCAGAGGGATTTTGTCCTGTATGTCAAAGAGCAATCGAAAAAATGGTGTTATTTTTAACGAACGAATTATAGTTAAAAGAGGATTATAATATCAGTACTTCGCAACAAACGCTGAATTAGAAATCTATAAATAAAATTACCGATCTAAAAATATGAAACGAGCTATAAGAATCGTTAAATCGGCGAAATCAATTGATTTTCGCCTGGAAAAAAGATCAGATTTAGCGAGGTTCATGAGGAAATAAAAATCAACTAAAAATGGAACATTACGCAAACAAAACCAGATACGATGAAATGATTTACCAAAGGTGCGGTAGAAGTGGAATTAAATTACCGGCTATCTCTTTGGGCTTATGGCATAACTTCGGATCTGTTGATATATATGAAAATAGTAAAGCCATCATATTTGAAGCTTTTGATAAAGGGATTACTCATTTTGATCTGGCCAATAATTATGGACCAGAGCCTGGTAGTGCTGAAGAAAATTTTGGTTCGATACTAAACAAGCACTTAAAAGCTTATCGCGATGAGATGATTATTTCAACCAAAGCTGGATATTACATGTGGCCCGGACCATATGGTGAGTGGGGATCCCGCAAAAACTTACTGGCAAGTTTAGATCAAAGTTTAAAACGAATGAATCTGGAATATGTGGATATTTTCTATTCTCATCGTTTTGATCCTGAAACGCCATTGGAAGAAACCATGAAAGCATTGGATCATGCAGTTCGACAAGGAAAAGCGCTGTATGCAGGAATCTCGAATTATCCAGCTGATAAAACCAGAGAAGCTGAGTCTATTTTAAGAGAATTAGGCACACCATGTTTAATTCATCAGGCTCGATATAGTATGTTTGAACGTTGGGTTGAACCCGAGTTGCTTGATGTTTTGGATAAAAGAGGAATGGGATTGATTGCTTTTTCTCCTTTAGCTCAGGGACTTCTTACCAATCGCTACATAAATGGTATTCCTGAAGGCTCAAGAATGAGTAAAAATCACTTCTTAAAGCAAGAGCATCTGTCTACAGAAAAGTTGGAGGCTATAAAAAAGTTGAATTCAATTGCTCAGTTAAGAGGACAGTCGTTAGCGCAAATGGCTATTGCATGGCTGCTAAAGGATCCGAGAGTAACCTCAGTTCTGGTTGGTGCTAGCTCAGTAAAACAGCTTAATGATAATTTAGGAACACTTACTAATATAGAATTTTCAAGAGAGGAGCTTAATGAAATAGAGTCTATTCTTAAGTTCTGATCGTTTTATCATAAAGAAATTTTACATTCAAATAATGTACTTCGTACTTCCATCTTCTTTTCTTATTTTTGCATCAAATTGATGATAAGGAAAGAAGATGGATTTTAAACCAGAATTATTAATTCCTGCAGGGAATATAGAAGCTTTTCATGCTGCAATAGAAGGTGGAGCTGATGCCATATTTTTAGGATTGAAACAATTTAATGCCAGAGGAAGGGCTGTAAATTTTTCGAATCCACAGTTAGTTACCATGTTAGATATTGCAGAAAAGCATGGTGTAAAAATCTACGTAACACTTAATACGGTGATTAAGAATGCAGAGATTCCGGAACTTTTAGATGTTCTGAATTTTCTGTCACAAACCAAAGTTAGTGCTGTAATTATACAAGATTGGGGAGTGTGGTATCTGGCCAAAAAGTTCTTTCCTAATTTAACGATTCATGCCAGTACCCAAATGGCTAACCATAATTCTATGGGAGCCAATTTTTCAAAGAAAAATGGTTTTGAACGAGTTATCATGGCTCGGGAATTAACTCATCCTGAGTTAGAAAAGATTATGCAAAACTCAGAAAGTGAGGTTGAGATCTTTGTTCACGGAGCTTTGTGTTATTCATTTTCTGGTTTATGTTTATTCAGTAGTTATCTGGGAGGCAAGGGAGCCAATCGAGGTCAGTGTACACAACCTTGTCGAAGAGTATTTAAAGATAATGGAAAGGATCATGCCATATTTTCATTGAAAGATAATCAACAAATTAGTATGGTTCCTGACTTTGCCAGAATGAATGTAGCATCTCTTAAAATTGAGGGTAGGATGAAATCTGCATCTTATGTTTACAGGGTTGCTCAGGCATACAGAATGGCGATTGATGATCATTCAAAAATAAAAGAAGCAGAAGAACTTCTGAAATGGGACTTTGGTAGAGAGAAAACCGACTATTTCATGGGAGGAAAAGTTAAAGGTTCTATCTCTGATAAAACCAATAACGGAATTTACCTGGGAAAAGTAAAGAGACTTTTAGATGAAGGTTTTGTTTTACAAACGGATATGGACCTAGAAAAGGGGCAGCAACTTAGGGTTGTAAATAAAGTGGGAGATTCCGTTTCTGTGAAAGTTAAGGAGTTTGAGGCTAAAGGAAATGAAGTGGAAGTTTACACTGAAAAAGATATTGTAAAAGGTAATGATGTTTATTTAATTGGATTGCCATCGAGGAATTTTCCCAGCAAGTTTGAGTTTCTTAAAAAAGAAAATACAAAGCCTATAAGCGGTGCTTTTAAACGTAAGATTCGTCAGGATATTCAAATACGAAATCAAAATAGTTCAAAACCTGAGTTTTTTGTTCGAATTGATAATTTGGAATGGCTTAGGAAGTTAAGAGTAGATGATTTTAAAGGTATATTCCTTGATTTACCAAAAGATGAATGGCGAAAAATACCTTTTGATAGCCCATTTTTTAAGAATAATATATTCAGGTTTTATATAGAAATCCCCGGTTTTATCTCTGAGAATCATTTGCAGCAGATGCAACAAAATGTAAAATGGTTGATTCGAAAAGGATTGAAGAATTTTGTAATTAGTCACTTGTCGCAATTCGATTTGTTTCCTAAGGGTGTAAATATCATAACTAATGAAAGAGTTTATACTTATAATGACGCAGCAATCAAGGGTATCAAATCTTTAGGTGTAGCTCAAACAATTTATCCGGTTGAAAGTGATTATGAAAATTTACAGCGAGGTACTTCAAGAGATGGAATTGTATCGATGTATGCAAATCCGGAATTGTTTTTTGCTCGTATGCCGGTATCTGTTTATAATAACGATGATGAATTTAAAGATAATACAGACAAGGAGTTTAAGAGATATGTTCGCAATGGAATGACATCTGTATATTCAAAAACTCCTGTGGCCTTATTACAGTATTCAAAATCATTAATGAAGGATGGATTCTCAAGATTCTTATTTGATCTTAGAACAGAAACACCATCAAAACATTTACCTGTAAAACTCTTTAAAAAGTTTAAAGCTTCAGAGCAACTTCAACCGTCAACTACGTTTAATTTTAAGCGAGGTTTAAGCTAGTTGGTGGTAGTAATAAATGCCAAATACTTGGTTATTTAAGTTTTTGATATTTGTTTGAGGCTTTAGGTTAAAATATCGTTGCTATTTTGGCCAAAGTTCTGTTATCATTCAAACCTAAAGTACTTGTTATGATTTAATATCACCACAAAGACAGAATGGCACTAAGATTTATTTTTACTTAGTGTCTTACCTTGGGGTGAAAATGTACTGGACATCAGAACTTAACTAACTCATAATATATCTGCAAAACATAGGTAAACTACTGCCTGTTGTTACTAATAACCAGATTTATTTTGTATATCACAAAGTAATAATTTGGGATGTTGTTTTATTCTATTTCAACCTGATGGTGAGAATTAACAAATAAAACAGTTCCCAAATTATCATATCCAGTAAATAGTTCTTTATTCTCGAATTTGAGCTGATCACCTCTGAAACCTAATATGGTTAAACCTGCGTCTGCAGATTTTTCATTGATAAGGCTCTTGATGCTCATGTTTTCCTTTTCGGTAATAATCTGAATGTTTTTGGATGTGATTGGTAGTCTTCCCGATTTTACCAGTTCTTCCATTCTTTCAAATGTTTCTTTTTCTTGTCCGGGTTTACAGGTTTCAAATATTTTAATGTTCGCTTTTTTCCAATCCGGATGCCCCAGTATAATAAAACTCAACATGATCATTAAGTTTGCATTGTCAGTGTCTATACTTCTGATCCAAACATTGATATTGCTGTTATATTCAATTTGTTTTGCTGCAGTTCCTAATATACAGATATCAAAATTACCCGATTTAACCAATCCAAAATTATCAATAATATGATCCAGATTATCCGGTTTTTCTTTATCATATTCAAATATTACCATATTGTTTTCCATTCCGGCAATACCAGGAACCTGAATAGTTTGAGCTACCGCAGATGTATAACTTGGGGAAATTAAAGTATCTACGTATACATGGTTTTCAATTCTTCCAAAACGATCAATCAATCGACTCAATTCATTGCCAGCTTGTTCGTGTGTTTTTCTTGAGTAATAACCCTCAATCAGATGAATGTAAGTGCCAAAGCCATATTTGTACGATATCCAGTTAAGTAGTTTGAATGCTGTATTTCGTTTAAAAGAATCTTTTGAGATGCAAACAGCACTAGGTCTCCATTCTTTTTTTGTTTTCTTGTTTCCTGATTTTTGTAAATATACCTGAAGATTTTTATTCAATTGAAAGATGGTGTTTACAAATATAGCCTCCAATCCTTTTCTGTTTTTGTGATAACTATTGATATACAGATATATTCCGGTCATTAATATTACCGAAATAAAAGCATAAGGTGTATTGATTTTAAACATCACCCATACCGAAGTAATAAAACCAATTAGTGAAATATACCATCTTGATTTAAAGTGAGGGCGATAAGAAGGTGATGCACCAAAGTGGTTCAGGAATGAAATAAGACACAATGATCCATAAGTTACCATAAAAAACATAGATATGATTTCAGCTACTGCATCCACATTGCCCATGGCTACAAAAATCAGGGCAATAATAGATGTAACCAGTGATGCATTTAGTGGTTCTCCATCTGATTTTCGGGATTTAGCCAACCACACATTTAATTTTCTAGAAGGAAAAGAGTGATCTACAGCAAGCGCCTGCAAAGTTCTTGGTGCTACCATAATAGAACCTAAGGCTGAAGAGATCGTAGAGGCTGCCAATCCGAGAGGGACTATAATCAGACCACCAATGGCAATTTTTGCCATTATTAACTGGTTGTTGGTTAAATCTTCAATATTTGCAGAAAGAGCCAGTTTATATACGATGAACATATAAATTATCATACCAGCAAATGTGGCAGCAGTTGTACCAAGAGGAATTGATTTAGCAGGATTTTTTAAATCTCCGGATAAACCCACACCAGCTGTCATTCCTGTAAATGCAGGGAATACAATGGCAAAAACAGCAAAAAACTGACCGGTATTCCTAAACTCTGCCGAAAATAGAGAAAACTCAGACATTGAAGCATGATCTGTGCTGCCAAAGAAAAAGCAAGTAATGGAGATAAATAAAATAGCAATAACAAAGTATAAAGCTTTTACCCCCAGGTTGGCACCTTTTTTTACAATTAGTAATGCCAATCCCAGCATAGCCGGTATACTTATGATTTGTCGAGGTAGTTCAAAGCCAACAATATCTTTTAAATATGAAAACAGAAATTCAAAGGATTCGGTAAAAGCAATAATATAAAAAGCCACACTAATTGCCTGAGATAGATATAGTGCAAAGCCAATAGTGGCTCCGATATTTAGTCCAAATGATCTTGAAATAATAAAATATTCGCCTCCTCCTTCAACTCTTTTATTAGTGGCAATTTCAGAAATTGCTAAAGCAGTAGGTATGGTTACTAAATGCCCCAGTATGATAATTCCGATAACACCCCAGAAACCAATGGTTCCAACAGCATAACCAAATCTTAAAAAGAGTATTGCTCCCAGAATTGTTGAGATGGCTGTAAAAAATACAGGAGCAGTGCCAAAGCCTTTACTTTTTGATTCCATATGAAATTGTGATGTTGATTGAGTTATGTACAGGTTAATAGATTTTAAAGTGATATGCTAAATTTAAGTGATAATTTATTAAATCACTCTCTTTTTAAGGTAATTTAAGTAAGATTGTTCATTGATTATGTAGCATCGTTTTTAATCTGCACAAAAACAATTACTTTTGTACTTCAAAAAAAATATAGAGTGGGAAGAATTTTAGCCATTGATTATGGGCGTAAAAAATCAGGGTTGGCAGTAACAGATCCATTACAGATTGTTGCAAACGGATTAGAAACTGTGCCATCACATACTTTAATAGATTACCTGGAAAAGTATATGGCATCAGAAGATGTTGAGTTGATTGTATTAGGATATCCAAAGCAAATTAACGGACAGGATTCTGAATCAATGAAATACATAAAGCCTTTTTTTAATCGATTAAGAAACAAATTCCCCAATATGAATGTTGTATGGGTGGATGAACGATTTACTTCCAAAATTGCTTTTCAGGCTATGATAGATGGAGGACTAAAGAAGAAAGCACGACAGGATAAATCGTTAGTTGACAAAATTAGTGCAACAATCATTCTACAAACTTATTTAGAACAGAAAGGAAATTTTAAATTATGATATTACCAGTTGTAGTTTATGGCCATCCGGTTTTAAGAAAGGTGGCTGAAGAAATTGATGAGGATTACAAGGGATTAAAAGAGTTGATCGATAATATGTGGCAAACCATGTATAAATCAGATGGCGTAGGATTAGCAGCTCCTCAAATAGGCGAATCCATTCGTTTAATTGTGATTGATGCAGATGTATTAGCTGAAGATTTTCCAGAATGTAAAGGATGGAAAAAGGTGTTGATTAACCCTATTATTACAGAATTTGGTGAGGAAGAATGTAATGAATCTGAAGGTTGTTTGAGTTTACCGGGTATTAGGGAAGATGTGAAAAGACCAACTAAGATTAAGGTAGAATATGAAGATGAGAATTTTGAGTTGGTAGTAGAAGAGCTGGATGGGTTTATAGCCAGAGTTGTTCAACATGAATATGATCACCTTGAAGGAAAGTTATTTGTAGATCATTTATCTCCTTTAAAAAAGAGATTTTTAAAGGGAAAACTTGCCGCAATAACAAAAGGTAAAGTGAGTGTTTCTTATAAAATTAAGACGGCTTAAAGATTACTGATTATAAGATATAACAAAAGGTGTTGGATTTTATGAATCCAACACCTTTTGTTTATGTCTATATTTTTCTATTTAACCAGTACCAGTCTTTTAACTAAGTGATCTTTTCCACTGTAAAACTTCGCAAAATAGCTTCCGGATGGTAGATCTGTAAGATCAATGGTTCCGGTATTTGTATTGCTTATAATATTGCGGAGTTGAAGACCGCGGGTATCATATATTTCAATATTATTGATTGTTGCCGATGCTTCGAATTTAAAATTACCGGAAGATGGATTTGGTGATACTTTTATGAGTTCACCTTTAATGCTTGGTGTACCTTCAACCTTGATTTTTACACTAGCAATGTCAGAACGGTTTATTCCAGAATAAAGACGATAGGAAAAAACATCAGTACCAACAAATGTCTCTTCTGGAGAATAAGTAAATGTTCCATCCTCATTTATTAATAAAATACCATCTTGAGGATTATCAACAATTGATAAATATGTATCTCCACCATCAAAATTGTAATCGTTATTTAATAGACTATTATTGGCATTTACTTTTAAACTTTCAGAGGCTTTCATTGTAAAACTATCTATTGCAGCAATTAAACCACCTTCAAAAAATGGCAGTTCTTTTTTAATAACCTCATAAGATGTTTTATTATAGGCTTCTGTATTTTCAGCATGATTCCAGGCTGGCCAAAGGTATCTTTCAGTAGTATTAATTTGTGCTCCTTTATAAAAGAATGACATAGAAAATCCATCAGTTTCTGCAAGTTCTGTTTCAGAAGTTGATCTGTTATCATTCATTACGTTGTGTGCGCTGGGATCTACAACATTAATTAATGTCCATGGTAGTCTTACTTCTATACTTGTACCATTAATTTTTACGGCATCTAAAGAAGATGTAGGCAGATTTAATCTGTTGACTTGCATGCTACCAATGTATTGAACGTAGTTTTCATCTTCGTTATTTTTCCATCTTACAATATTCCATGGGGCTCCATCTGTAGCAACAGAATGGTAAAGTTGTTTGTCAGAAGAAACATTATAAAACCATATACCAAAAAGATCATAAGCTTCTGTTACATACAGCTCTGCTTTATATGCAGTGATCATCAAGGCAAATTCAGCTCTGTTGCTTACTTTTTTTCCATTGGGTAATATAGATTCACCTAAAGCTGCATCATAAGTATCAATACTGATCCAAAGTGTATCGTCAAGGCCAAATTCTTCTTCGGTTTGAAATTTTGTTTTAAAGAATTTGAAATCAGCATCAACTTCAACATCAGAAATTAAACAATCCTGGCAATCAATATTCCATGGGGTATAGCCACCATCCGACTTCTTAAATCCAATTAAACCAAAGTTTTGTTCGGCAGCAGTAATATTATGCCAAATAATTCTTCGATCCATTAAGTAATCCATAGGGTCAGTGATCCATGTTCTTTTAAACCATTCGTCAATCCATGAAAACATAATTCCTCCACCACAACCAGCTTCCATAATGTTGCTATACATTCTAATATTTGTATCTCCCTGTCCCCATTCGTCAAATCCACCGTGGTTCATGCCGCTTTGTGCATAATGGGCAACGCCCCAGCTTGAAGGAACCCCGAATTCAGCAACAATTAATGGGGCATTGGGATAATGATTTTTTAGGTGAGTTAAATAACCTAAATAACTATTTTGTCCTAAATAATCTTTGTAGCCTGTAAATGTTTCTTCTCGGCTTATGAAATCAGGATAGTAAGGATATGCATGATAGCTAATAAATATTCCTGCAGGTGCATTTGTGTAATCGATATTTGCCAGTTCTATAAAAGCAACATCTTCATCAGTTGTTGTTTCTCCCGGGTGATCCAACGGATCTAAGGTTGGCCAACTAGAAAAGCTAACAGGTCGTTGTGTTTGATAATTTGTTTGTTCATAGCTTATAACTTCGTTAAGCATTGAAGTTATAAATACTTCAGCAGCATTTACTCCTTGAATGGATAGATATTCTCCACTGTAAGAATTCAGATTATCATTTTTACTATTCGTAGTTTGAATTTCATAAGGACTAACTTCTCTACCGATTATGTAACCTAATACCCATGGCGAAATATCATCAACATAAGTTCCATAGGCCTTACCATATCGATGTTCAATTGTATTATTCCCATGAATGCAATTAATATTGTCGTGAATTTCCTGAGTAAAACTTTCCTCCATATAAAATAAATCAGAATCATATCCTTCTAATTCTTCTTCAAGCCAAACTCCATGTAAAATTAATAAAGGAGAAAGCGGATGAGCCAGGTTGTAATCTTTTAAAGCTTTATAAAATCTCGGATAATGAAGTGTATATAAACGTATGGTGTTAAAACCTGCCTGACGAATCATATCAAACCATTCGTAATACATTTCATAAGTAGGTGTTAGTTCACTTGGAAATTTTCCAGGCAATGCAACTCCAAGGTTGATTCCTTTGATATTGATGGGGATATATTCCTCACCATTCCAGACTGTTAGGTTTGTAGCATTTACCGAAAAAGGACAAGTATCTTTAATTGCAGCTTTTGTTTGAATTGAAGAAACCAAAAAGAGCGCAACTAGCAGTATGTAAATGTTGTTTTTCAAAATATATTGTTTCATATTTCTAAGTTTGAATCTAATTGCCAAGAAAGACTCTCTATTTTGTTATTTTTTTGAGAACTTTTTTCAAGGCAAATATTACTTATATTTCAATTTATTGAATATGGAGTGTATTTAAATGATGTGATTTTTACTTTAGGATTCTTTCCTACTTGCTTATTGAGATTGTCTGTCAACCATAAATTAAAATGAAATCGTGTATTTAAAAACTTAAATTCTTCGGGTTTCTTAAGTGTCTTTTCTTCAATTTTTTCATACTGGTCAGTTTTTTTATTATAAAATAAACTTGAAATCATTATGTTATGGTCACTGATATCAATAATATGTTTTGTTACTTTCTTTTTTGATGGAATTAAAAATCGATGTACCTGTAACTTGTTATTGGTATGCATCGCAAACTGGGCATTATTATCATCTGTATTCCCCCATTGGGCCAATTCAATATCAATTTCATTATAATGAGGTTCGGCAGTTGCATCATATAAAAATATACCTAATACCATTTGAGGTGAAAAATGTTTAATATTGGTTTTTATTATTGTCTCAAATCGTCCCGCGCTAAACAAGGTGTCGGAATAAAATTCGGCACAAGAATATCCGTCTGATATTTTTTTGATTTTTAGATTAATATTCCCATTTCTATCAAAAACAACATTGTGCCTGTGTACTCCAAATATGTTATTTCCCGGGCCTACATGTTCCTTTGAAATTTTATTGTGCCACATGATATCTTTAAATAAAAATGTTTTCATGTTTTCCTGAGAATATACTTTACTGCAAATACCTAATAAAATGGTTATTCCCCAAAATATAACCAGTATCAGATGTTTATGTTTTCTTATAATTTCTTTCAATAACTAATCGATTTAAATAATTATGCACAATATCTTTTCAAATAGAAATATACTTCCTCTCTATACTCTTTATCTTCTTTTAAAATATGTGAAATCAACCATTTTTTTAAAAAGCTTAGAATATGACTTGAGATATAGTGATTCTCGTAATTATATTCATGTGTCCATTCTTCAACACGAGTTAATAAAAGTCGATGTTGAGCAATATGGTGTTCAATGTTTTTAAACTCAACAAGTCTTAGTAATTCTTCTTCCTCATTTAAATCTCTTACGGCATAATCTTTTAGTCTGTTAATAATTATAGGTATTACTTCTTTGTTATTTTCTTTGTTAGCAGTTTCAATATCATATAAAATATCCAGAAATTTTTTGTGGTGATTATCAATAGACTCAATTTTGAGAGCTGTATCTCTTAACCAAATATTACTTTTTCGATTATATTTTATGTTAAGATGTTCATATACTTTCACTCTGTATTCTTTATCTTCTTTTAAAATGTGAGAGATCAGCCATTTTTTCAGAAAATTAAGAATGTTACTTAATATGAATTGATTTTGGTAGTTGTGTTCGTGCTTAAACTCTTTAACTCTGGTTGCAAATAAGCGATGTTGTGAAATATGAACTCCGTAATTTTTAAAACCGGATTGTATGAATAATTCTTCTTCTTCCTTTAAGTCTATTGTAACGTAGTCTTCAAGTCTTTGAATAATTGAAGAAATAATAGTTTTATTATTTTCCTTGATGGCAATTTCAACATTATACAATAGATCAAGGAATTTATTGTGATGATTATCAATTGAATCAATTTGAAGATCAGAAAACCCTCTAAGCCAAATATTACTCTTAAGATTGTATTTGATATTTAAATATTCATATACTTTAATTCTGTACTTTTTATCTTCTTTTATAATGTGAGAAATCAACCATTTTTTCAAAAAATTGAGTATGTTGATTGAAAGATATGAATGATTGTATGTGAGTTCGTGCTTAAATGATTTTATTTTTGCGTAAAAATGATTATGTTTTATTATATGATTGTCAGTGTCATTAAACCCTGCTTTTCGGAGTAAATTTTCTTCATTCTTAAGCGACTGTGAATATTTTTCTAATTCAATAATTATAGTTTGAAGAGATGTTTGTGAATTTTTATTTACAATAGCTTCCACTTCATACATGAGTTCTATAAACGCATAATGAAGCTGATCAATCAATTCAATTTGAAATGAATTGTTTAACCAAAAATTAATTCTAGAATCTCTTCCTGTGCTCATGGCTCAAGTTTTAAGAATTAAACCCGGTTCTCTTCATTTTTCCCCATCCTTTTTGTCTACTTCTAAAAAAGAAATCAAAATTGCCGGATAGTGAGAAAAATAAATTTAAAGGATGGTATAAAACCATCTCAAGTATTGAAATCAAAATAATTTTCAGCATAAATAAATTTCCACGATATCTACCAAATATCCTTTTTTCGTAAAAGATGGCAAATGAGGAATAGAGAAGTGAAAATGAAAAAGTGAATATTGTAAATAGTAAAAAATAGTGTAGATTAATTTTTCCAATCCACAACATCGTAACAAAATAGGTTATCCCTATAAACTCAAATATAGGTCCTAACCATTCAAAAAACACCCAATAAGGGTATGCAATCAAGCCAATTCTTCCATATCTTGGATTGATAAACATTCTTTTATGTTTAAATAAAGAATCTATCAAACCTCGGGTCCATCTGTTTCTTTGACGAGCTAAAGATCTTAGTGATGAAGGTACTTCTGTCCAGCAAAGTGGATCTGGTATAAAAGCTACTTTGTAAGGCCTTTTCTCAACTGAGTGCATATAATTTCTCATTCGCATAACGAGCTCCAGATCTTCTCCTACAGTTGTTCTGTCATATCCACCACAGTTTATTACAATCTTCCTGTCAAATAAACCAAAGGCACCCGATATAATCAGAAGACCATTGATTTTACTCCAGGCCATTCTACTTAAAACGAAAGCTCTAAAATATTCCAGTATCTGAAATTGAGCCCATAGGTTTTTAGGAAAATTTACTTTAACAATTCGACCTTCTTCAATTTTACATGAATTGGCTACCCTTATCACACCACCAGATGCAATTACTTTTTTATGTTCTTCTTCTTCTAAGAAAGGTTTTACCATTCTGAAAATTGCGTCAGGTTCGATAATACAATCCACATCAATACCCAGAAATAATTCAGATCTGGAAACATTAATTCCAGCATTTAAGGCATCACCTTTACCTCCATTTTCTTTATCAATTATAATCAGATTCGAATAGGCAACATTTGTTGATTTGTATATTCCTTTAATAGGGTTGGTCTCAATTTTTTTTTCATAGGCATAATCCACCTTAACCAACTCATAATGATTAATCATAAGAGATAAACTCTTGTCAGAGCTCCCGTCGTTAATGATGATGACTTCAACGTCAGGATATTGAAGTGAAAGTAAGCTTCTGATATTTTCTACAATACTTTTTTCTTCGTTGTAACAAGGTGCAATAATAGAAATGGACGGAAGTAGTTTATATTCCGATACACTTTTGAAGTTAAAGAACTTATTTCTTTTTGCATAAAAACTTAATTCAAAACTAGATAGTGTACCTATAATGATATAGGATATAAATAAGGTTGAACCAAATATTAAAAAGAAAATGTTAAATATATAGTGAACTGTATTTAATGAATCCATATTGCTATTGGTTAATGTTTAAATCAGAAACTTCGTGTAAGGCCATCATAACATCAGAATCTTCTGAATTAACAAAGGGCGATATAAAGTCAAATTTTTCTTTAAAAAGAATCTTAATAGCTTCAATTTTAATTAATAACGAACTTCTGGAAATAACATCCTGTAGAAATTTGTGATACATTTCATTTTGGGTGTCATGTGAGTTCTTTAATATCATAATTTTAATATCATCCGTTTCTTGTTCAAATCGATCCATAATGATGTCAACACCTTCATCTTTAGGAACCAGCTTTAAAAATGAACTCCATGCCAATTGGTTTAATATCGGATCTTCATTACCAATGTAGTTCAAAATAAGGATCAAACTTCTGGAGCCTTTGCGATATCGATATCGGGCAAGCATTAAACCAACAATAATTTTCCTATTCAGTTTTGATGAAAGAAAATCAATATAGTTGATATTCATTTTATGATTCTTGATCACAGCATTAACAACTGTATTTATATCAAAAAGTGATAAGTCAAATTTGCTTCCAATAAATTCTGCTAATTGATTGTCACCTTCCATTAATCTAATCAAAGCACCATAGGCTTCAGATCTAAGTGCATAGTTTTTGGAATCTGAGTATTCATATATTTTTTTTTCATAGTCAGCGTTTCTTATTCTTAAATAAGAAATAATACGCATTGCTAATATTCTATCGCTTAGATTATAGGAATATAAAAAACGATCAATTTTTGTATGGAGCTCTGTTTTTGAAAGAAGTTCTTTAAAGTCGTCACTATGGTTTACTGCTACTGTTTCCTGAATTTTAGCAATCGATGTAAATAATGCCTCAATATGTAATTTGTAACGTGTAAACCTTTTTATTTTAGCAAAAAAAGCATCTCTTTCTTTCTCAATTTTATACTTGTCAGCATACAAATATTCTACCGTCAGGTTAACAAACATTTTAGAAAGACGTGGTAGTGTTTTTTCGTTTCTGGTTCGTTGCGAAGTAAAGTATAAGCTAAGTATGATAAATGTAAATATTCCTAAAATGTTTATGAAAATCAGAAAAACAACTAAACATTGCCACCACAAATAACGAGGGAATACGGGGTTAAATACCTCGTATGATCCAATATGAAAATGTGGTTGATAAAGAAAATATAATGCAATAATAGGTATTGCAATTGCAAGAATTCGCAATATCTGCTTAAAGAATCTTTTTATTTTAATATTATAAATTACCCACATATTAAAATCTGTGTTTTAAGATAATTTCAAATAAATACCTGTTTCTATATCTGTTGTCACTGATTTCTTCATATACATATCCAAGTCCAAATCGAAGTTCATCAGCAAGTGAGATTGAAATATTTCTTTCTAGTTTTACTTTATATGCACTTAGCCAAATCTTTCCACCTGGTTGAGTGTAGGCAAAACGGTCATCAGGTGAATTACCATACCCAAGTTCTAAACCTGTGTAGCTAATTTGATTTTTTGCATACATACGCATGTTAAATAAACTGGCAAAAGAATTTGCACCGTCTTTAATAGTATAATATGGACGAAATGAAAGCCATGTATTTGCCAGATATTTAGCGATATGCCCTGTTAAAACAGTTGCATTTGTGTTCTCATAAATAAAATATTTTCCGCCAAAACTCGCCTCAAATTCATTTGCAAATGGAAAAAAGTATTCTATTCCAATTCTGTGTTGAGGAAACAGCTTGTGTTTTATACCAATACCATAGTTGGTGTATAAATAATGACCGTTGTTAAATATATGAAACCAGTCCATTTCTGGTTGGAAATCCTCAAAATCAAAACGGTTAGCATAATTAAATCTTAAAATATAGGTGTTTTTATGATTAGAAAGACTATAATCAATGTATGCAAGATGCTGTGGAGTAGGCGTATTTTTATCAAAAAGATCTAATGAATAATATCCTGTAATTGTGTTTTTACTTGCTTGTTTTTTTAACTCCAGGTATAATTGATTAATTGTTGAAGAATCTAATAACGCCTTATTTTGGTTTAAATAATTAAAACCTGCATTGTAGAGCTGTAAACCTTGATATGCCAAGGCTTTTTTTAAAGCTATGTTATACTCGTCGTCATAACCATTGTTTTGTGCTACTTTAACTGTAGAAAGTAGATCTTTGTATTCGTTATTCCATAATAGCACATTTAACCATGTATCATAAAGCTCATGGTAACTCGGATTAGAAGTATACACTTCATTTATATATTCTTTTGATGCGGTATAGTTATTATTCCATGCATAAGCGTTTGCAATAAAAACCTTCACGTCATTTCTTGTAGAATCTAATATTACAACTTCCTTTGCTTTATCTACAGCCAAATCATAATCTTTATCTTTTGCCAGGTTAATAGCTACGTTAAATAAAGAGTCAACATTAGTTTGTGCGAATGCAGCATTCGAAATTGTGAAAAATATTACGATATATAGTATCCTGGTCATATTCAATAATGTTATAGAACTAATCAAGTAATGACTCGATTCCTTTAATAACCTCTGAAGGTACAAAAGGTTTTTTGAAAAAGATATTTGCTCCCTTTTGACGCGCTTTTTCTTCATCAATTTCCATATTACTAAAATAGATTACTGATGTAGTGATGTTTTTGTGTAGTCTTAAGTAACTGATAATTTCATAATTGGCTGCTCCTTTGATAGAATCATCTAACAATATTAAATCAAAACGAATATCTTCATTAATTAATTTAAGAGAAGAATAAGAGTTTATCTTTTTTATAGTTGATAGATTAAAATGATTTACCAAATGCCTGTGCATGATAGAAGAAAAAACAGGGTCCTCTGATATGATTAAGAAATTTGATGCCATCTTTTAATGTGTTTGCGACAAAAATAATTTAATTATAATAATACATACTTACAGGTTCTAAAAATGATTTGAAAATTTGATGAACTAAGGGATATTATGGGTTTAATGTTTTGGAAAGGGAGTTTAGGGGAAATCCTTTAAAAGGTAGAAATTTGTTTATTAATTATTTTTAATCTTGGTTTAGATAAAGTATTTATGCTACTATTTTTTTATGTGAGCTATTGTTTTGATTATATGTATTTTATTGATATGGCATAATTAAAATAATTGACATAAAATAATTTTATCCTTATAAGTTTATATAATTGTTTTGGTGTTTGATTACTAAGAAATCTATCTATCTTCAATTGGTATAGTACTTTTAAATGATACCAATAGTAAGCTATTCCTTTTGTTTTATTTTGAAATTCAATATTCTTAATACTTAATAGTGAAATTGTTAACAATTAACTAAGAAGTTTCTTTTTATCGTAAAATAACTGGCATTCAACAAATAAAATTAAACATTAATCATTTAGTATTAGGACGAGAAATTAGGAATGTATAATTTAAAGAATGTTATATCCTAAGTATTTTCAATTACAATAAAATATGTGATTGAGTAGGCGAAGCTGTAAATAGTATTTATTAAAAATAAAGGGGCATATGAAAATTCTTTTGTTTTTCATTATTGTTGTATTGATGGGATCCTGCATTCCTCAACGTAAGTTAGAGTATTTACAATCTCCTGGAGCGATCAAAAGTTTTAAGATAACCGGATTAGATAATAATATTTATAAGAGTGCAGAAAAACATGTAATAAAAGCTAATGATGAATTATTAATTACTGTTTCTAGTTTTGATGATGTATCATTTAACTTTTTTAATGGACAAGGAAGTAATGCATCTATGCAGGCAAGTAATGAGCTGGCGTTAACTGCAAGAACGTATACCGTAGATGTTGATGGGTTTATTTATTTCCCTGTAATTGGGAAAGTTAAATTGGCAGGAGATACTCTTGATAAAGCTATGGAAAAAATGCGTACCATTTTGACTTCATACTTTGATCAACCTAATGTTAGAATTAAATTAGCTTTTAAAAAGATTTCTGTTTTAGGTGAAGTAAACTCTCCAGGCTATTATACATTTTCAAAAGATCAAATTACTTTATTGGAAGCAATTGCTATGGCGAATGATTTAACAATTCATGGAGATAGACGAGAGGTTTTGTTGATAAGGAATAATGAAAGTAATAAGGCATTAAAGTATGAGATTGATTTAACAGATGATAATATGGTATTTAATTATTGTTATTATTTACAATCAGGAGATATTATATATGTAAAACCAAGAAGTTCATCTAAGTGGTCAGTTATTTCTACACCTATATCATTAATATTTTCAACAATTACTACTGCTCTATTAGTATATAATGCAATCCAAAATTAATAATTAACACATTATCTATATGAAAAAGATCAGTACTCATGAAACATTAGATGTTAACTATTTTATACGGTTTGTTAAGAAGCATTGGCTTGTTATTGCTATGTGTTCAATTCTGTCTTTGGCCTTTGCTTACGTGATAAATAAATACAGTATTAAAGTTTATGAAGTATCCACCTCCATTGTTATTAATGAAGAAAGTGGAGGGTTAGCAGATGCATCCGCTCAGTTATTAAACGAATTTGGATTTATTTCAAATAATAAAAGTTTTGCTAATGAATTGTTGGCACTAAAATCAACTCCATTAATCAGTGAAACAATTGAAAAGCTTGATTTTCAAATTTCTTATTTTGAACATGAATTATTTTCTAAGCGTGAATTATATAAATCATCACCTTTTTTAATAATACTGGATAAAAATTATCAACAACCCATTAGTGCGACCTTTTATATTAAAATTATAGATAGTTCTACATGTGAGATCACTATGGATCATGAGGATGTTGGTATTTATAGTTTTGTTTCAGGAAATATTGTTCAAAGGGTACAGAAATTACATTTTAAAGAACATGTCGATTTTGATAAATATATTTATTCCGATTATATGAGGTTTAAAATCTTATTAAACTCAAGTGTTGATTTTGAAGATCTAAAAGATAAAAAGTACTCATTTCATATAAATACAAATGGGGCATTGGTAAGAAATTATAAACGTAAGTTGGTTGTGATACCTCCTGACTTAGAAGCTACAGTTGCTGAAATAAAATTAAAGACAGAAAATCCAGTAAAGGCTATAGATTTTTTGAATACTCTTACAGCTACATATGTAGATCGAGAGTTAGAAAGAAAGAGACATACTTCTGTGCGTACCATTGAGTACATTAATGATCAGTTAGAAATTATTGGTGATTCACTAGCAAGAGCGGAGCAAAATTTGCAATCTTTTAAAACCAGAAATGAAGTTACAGATATTTCAATGCAGTCAGGGCAATTTATTGAAGATATGAGGGAATTGGAAAGCCAAAAAGCAATTTTGAATGTAAATACAGAATATTATCAATATGTTAAGAATTACTTCAATCACAATAAAGAATTTAATGAATTAATTGCTCCTTCTGCAATGGGTATTAATGACCCTATGCTTAATAATTTAATTGATGAACTAATTAGGCTCAATAGTGAGCGTGTTAGTTTTATTGAGAATAATCAAGAGAAAAGTCCTTATTTGAAGAAAATAAATATTCGAATAGAAAATTTACGTAAAATGGTTTCTGAAAATATTTCATATTATGAAGAAACAAATGCTATTAAATTGGCAGATCTGAATTCCAGGATAGGAAGATTAAGTAGCGAAATTCGAAAGCTCCCAGCTACTCAAAGAACTTTAATAGGTATTGAAAGGAAATTTAATGTAAATGATGCGATATATACATATTTGCTAGAGAAAAGGGCCGAAGCAGAAATTGCCAAGGCATCATATCAGCCAGATACAGAGATTATAGAGCCCTCTGTTATTGCCGGAACTGGACCAATTTCTCCCAAAAAGACTTTAAATTATATGATAGCTCTTATATTGGGGATATTCATACCTGTTATTTTTATTCGGATAAAGGAATTAACACAAACAACCTATTCGTCAGTTCTTGAGGCCGAAAGTAGTATAGAATTACCTGTGTTGTGTAAGATCTCAACAAATAATAAGGGTTGTGAAAATGTTGTGGAAAGATATCCTCAAACACAAGTTTCTGAAAACTTCCGACATTTAAATGTTAGTTTGAAATATTTCTTTAAAGATAATAGTTGTAAAACTATATTGATAAGTTCTTCGGTAGGAGGTGAGGGAAAATCATTCATTGCCCTGAATAGTGCTATTACGTTTGCAAATTCTGGTTATAAAACAATATTGCTAGCATTTGATTTAAGAAAGAACCAATTTAGTAAGTACTTATCAGAATATACAGAACATAGAAAAAAAGCTGGACTAACAGAGTTTATTAGTCAGCAAGCTACACTCGATGAAGTAATTGGGCAAACCAAAACAAAAAACTTAGATGTTATTTTATCTGGAGAACTAGCTCCTAATCCCAGCGAATTAATTTCATCTGATCAAACAACCGTTATGTTTGAAAAGCTCAAAGAGAAATACGACTATATTATAGTTGATACATCGCCAATCGGATTAATTTCAGATGGATATCATCTAATAAATCATTGTGATCTGAGTATGATTATTTTAAGGATGAAAATATCGCCTAAATCCGAGTTTAAATCTTTACAACAGGATCTTATTAATAAAGGTATTAAGTCATGTGTGGTATTGAATGATATTACAAAACTAAAAAAGGATGGTTATGGTTATTATGATGACAGAAAGAATTGATAATAAGTGAACATTTTTTATTTGGTAGATTATTTAACTGCATATGTTAAAAACAAAATCAATTCCTGAAACTGTCGCATATTATTTTTATGTTTTATTAGCAATTGCTCCTATATATTCTATGTTAGTAGAAAAAGCAATTGGTAAAGGAATTGGTCCGGCTTTTCTTTTTCCAACACTTTTAACCTTTATTTTATTGTGGTATCAGAGAGGTGTACTTAGGGTTCCAAAATATGTATGGTTTTATGGATTATTTGTACTTTATACTATTGTTTCAGATTTTTATTTAGCGGGAATCCAACTCGATAATCAGTTTTTTAGAAAGCATCTTGGAATAGCAGGTTTTCTTGCATTTATTATAATAGAAAATGTAAATTTAGAGAAAAAACAATACAGCAATCTTATTAGGATAAGTTTTGGAATAATTGTGTTAGCTTTTTTTGTCCAGATTTTACAACAAGCTATTTCTCCTTCTTTTTTAGCAAAAACTTCAGAAAGCACTGATCTAAATAGTGGAATTGATGGAGTGAGATTAGAATCTATATATACTTGGGGTGAAAGGATAACATATTTTGGTTTGAGTTTTTTCCCAGTCTTAGCAGTGCTTGTAGATCTGGAATTTAAAAATTCAAGTAAGAATGCATATTTATTACTCTTTTATGGTTTTGTTTGTGCATTATTGAATAAATCAAGATTTATTCTATTGAATTTTTTTATGGTTTTGGTATTGATTCCCATGAATGTAAAAATTAATATGAAGACAGTGGCTAGACTATCTTTAATTGTTAGTTTAATTATTGGGGGATTTTTAGTTGCAGCTCCGGTAATTGGATTTGATACAGAAAAATTTGTAAATGAACGCTTATTAGAAAAAAACAGATCATTTCAAAGTTCAGGAGCAGGAACCAGATTGTTGGCAGTTAAAATATTTGATAAATTGTTTTATAAGAATAAGGTTTGGGGAAAAGGGAATTTACATAGTATTAGAATTAAAGGACAAAATGAAAGTAGAGATGTTGAATTAGTTAGAGCATTACATGGCAGATCCTCTCAAATACATGTTGGTTATCTTTCCTTGTTTTACTATTATGGATATGTAGGTGGTGGAATATATATGTTGTTTTTAATCTTACTAACTCTTAGCTTGTATAGAGATGCAAGGGAAACAAAAGTTTATGGAGGATTGTTGGGGTGGTCCATGTTTTTGATATCTAACCTCACTTTAGTGTTTTTTGATATTTTCAATATGGGAATTTTACTGGTTTTAATTTTTAATAAAGCAATTTTAAATAAGTTGGTGGACCTACATGAGTAATTGGGTACGTAAATTTAAAACTTGTAAATTAGTTAGTTCCATATATGAAGGACATGAGCGTTCTGTTATAGCAAAAAAGAACATTGTGGCCTCATTTGGAATTAAGGGATTAAGTATAATAAATGGATTTCTATTAGTAACAGTAACCCTTAATTATCTTGATCAAACGAGATATGGAATATGGTTAACTATTAGTTCATTATTTGTTTGGATTAGTTTCATGGATGTAGGCTTAGGTAAAGGCCTAAGAAACAAACTTACAGAAGCTATTTCAAATAAAGATTTTATTTTAGCAAGAAAATATATAAGTACATCATATGCCATTTTAGGAATTATTATTGGGTTGATGTGGGGTGTTTATATATTAGTTCATCCGTTTTTAGATTGGTATGCAATATTAAACACAGAAGAAGAAATTGTTGATAATTTATCATCGATAACATTAATTGTATTTTCGTCTTTTTTTATTCAATTTTTCTTACAGTTATTTACAAATGTATTATATGCCTTTCAAAGATCTGCTATAGCAATATCCTATGGGCCTGTTAGTAATTTTATTGTATTAATTATTATTTATATTCTGTCTCGTTTTGGATCTGGTACATTATTGAATTTAGCTTTGGTTCAATCTTTTGTTCCTCTATTAATTTTATTGATATCATCTATCTATTTTTTTCGAAATGACTATAAGAGTATTAGCCCTCAACTAAATTATATAGAATTCAAGTATATCAAGGAAATTTTATCATTAGGGATTAATTTTTTTTTAATATCCATTGGTCGCATAATTAGATATCAATCTGCAAATATATTAATTAGTCAGCTTTTTGGACCAGCTCAAGTGACTCCATATAGTATTGCATTTAAGTATTTTGGTGTGTTGAATATGGTTTTTAGTGTTATGTTAACGCCTATGTGGTCTGCTTTTACAGAAGCTTATGCTCTTAATGATATTTCATGGATTAAATCGTCAATTCGTAAATTAAATAAATGGATATTTTATGTTAGTTTTTTCGGTCTCTTCTTGTTGATTATATCAAATTATATCTATAAAATATGGGTTGGAGATTCAATTAGGATTACAATTGGTCTTTCTAGTTTGATGCTTGTTTATAATATTACATTATCGTATGGGGGAATATATTCTTCATTGGCTAATGGGATAGGTAAAGTGAAGTTACAAATGATTTTGTCAATCATTGGTTCTATAATATACATTCCTATGGTTCTGTTTTTTGTTAAATATTTACATTGGGGAATTGAAAGTATAATCTTATGTACAATACTCACTAATTGGTATGGACCTTTTATTGGACCATTTCATCTTAAAAAGGTTATTGATAAAAAAATAAAAGAAATTGCAGCTAATGGATAATATTAAAATTTTATGGTTTACTAATACACCCTCTTTAGCAGAGTCGCGATTAAATAATAAATTGCTTGGTGGTGGGTGGATTATGTCTTTGGAGAATGCGATCATTCAATATATAAAAAACGTAAGTATTATTGTCGTGTTTAACGGAGATAAAGATGATGAATTTGAAATCAATGGTTCAAAGTATTTTTCTGTAAAACCATTAGATACAAATATTATTAAAAAGAACTTTTTTGTAAAGAAGTACGAACGCAAGAATGATGAATATCAGTTAAGAAAATATCTTAAAATAATAGATCAGGTATCTCCTGATATAATTCATATACACGGTAGTGAAAAGAACTATGGATTGATTTCTAAATTTGTTGATATACCCGTAGTTATGTCTATTCAGGGATTACTTAGTGTATATCATTATAAATTTTTTAGTGGATTGAATATTGTTGATTATTCAAAAAGGAAAGTTCCACGCAGACTGTTAATGCAGCATCAGGGATATATAAGAAAAGCTGACCGGGAACTGAACATGATCAGAAATATTAATTATGTTTTTGGCAGAACTTTTTGGGATAGAGCAATCACTAAATTAATGAATCAAAAATCAAAGTATTATGAAATTAATAGAGTTATTCGATCTCATTTTTATAATTTATCATGGAAGGGAGTTAGAGATAATTCAAAACCTATTGTTTTGGTAACAACCATTCGTGATAATGTTTATAAAGGTTTCGAAACAGTTTATTCTGCAGCAAATATATTGAAAGAAAGTAATATTAATTTTATTTGGAAAATTGCAGGAACTTCTACAAATAGTTTCTTAATTAAGCTTTTTAATAAGGAATATTCTCAAGTTAAAGATAATGTTGAATTATTAGGTTCTTTAAATGAAACAGACTTGGCAGAGTTGTTGTGCGAGTCAGATATATATGTACAAGCTTCACATATTGAGAATAGCCCCAATGGACTGGCAGAAGCAATGTTAATTGGTATGCCATGCATAGCAACCTATGTTGGTGGAACAGGTAGTTATATTTCACAATATAGGGATGGAGTTTTAATTCAAGATGGAGATCCATGGATAATGGCAGCATCAGTAAATGAATTAATAAATAATGAAGAGTTGGCCTTTAGTTTGGGCCGTAATGCCAAGATAAGTGCTAAGCAACGACATAATCCTGAAAAGGTTGCAAACGATATTACTAATGCTTATAGAGATATAATTGATGATTTTAAAAGCAATAATGATTTATTTTAATGATGAATATATATCGGAAATATATAAATCTGTTACGTTATTATAAGGATGTTGCTTGTGATGGATTAATTACTAAATTGTTAGTGTTGCATTATCGTAGTTATGGAATTATTATTGGTAAAGGAGTTAAATTTTTTGGAATAGCAAGGTTTAGTATTAAAAACAAAGGAAGACTTCATATTGGAGATAATTGTCGATTTCGATCCCGATCAAATAGTAATCCAATAGGATTACATCATTCATGTATGATTTCAGTTTTAAATGATGAAGCAAGTATTTGGATTGGAGATAATTGTGGTTTTAGTGGTGTTTCAATAATTGCTGAAAAATGTATTGAGATTGGTGATAATTTTCTTTGTGGAGCTAATGTTACCATTGCTGATACTGATTTTCATAGAGGAGATTTCAGAAGCGGGCAACCAAAAAAAATTATTATCAAGGATAATGTGTGGTTGGGAATGAATTCATTAATACTAAAGGGAGTAACAATTGGTGAAAATTCATTGATAGGAGCTAATAGTGTTGTAACAAAAGACATTCCTCCAAATGTTATAGCTGCCGGTATACCATGTAAAGTATTAAAAAAGTTATAAATTATTTTCTTGACAAATCAATTATTTAAAATTAACTATTATATACATGTATGGATTTATTGATCTAATAAAGAGTGATTTGTACAGGTATCGTGGAGAATCTTCATTAAAGGCATTTTTAAAAACTTATATAGGCTATAGGTTATATAGACTTATGTTTTGGAATAGGTTTGCAAGTCTACTTAAAAGGAAAAGAATCTTTGTCTTTGCTTATATTACAAAAAAAATCTATCAAAATATTTGTCGTCGTAGTGGTGTTGAATTACCTCTTACAGTTAAGATTGGTTATGGTTGTAAGATAAATCATGGTTTTGGTTTGGTTGTTAATTCGCAAACTGTTATAGGTAATAATGTTACCCTAATACACAATCTGACTTTTAGTAAGGAAAAAGGAAAAGCACCTGTTATTGGTGATAAAGTAAGATTTTCTCCTGGAGCCATAATTGTAGGTGGTGTCATTATTGGAAATAATTCTGTTATTGGAGCTAATTGTGTTGTAACAAAGGATGTTCCAGAAAATGATATTGCAGTTGGCATACCTAACCGATGCTTAGGTCGAAAATATGTAGATCATGATGAAAGATATTATTGCTGACTCATTTTAATTAGTAGGTTCAATTAGTAATTGAATATTAGAACCTTGATAAGTAATAAAATACAATAATTATGGATAATGATAATTATACTTTTACCGTTTTTACTCCAGCATATAAATGCGAAAAAACCATACATCGTGTATTTGAGAGTTTAGAAAATCAAACATTTAAAGATTTTGAATGGATTATTGTAGATGATGCTTCGCCTGATAATTTTCAATCTGTATTAAAAAATCTTTTGGCGAGTTCAAATATTAATTTCAAAATACTGGTGCATGATGAAAATAAAGGCAAACATTTCGCATGGAATCTGGCCTTAAAGTATGCAAAAGGGAAGTTTTTTGTTCCTGCAGATGCAGATGACAGTTTTATTCCCGAAACATTAGAAATATTTCTAAGTTTTTGGAATCAAATACCAAAGAATCAGCAAAATGAGTTTAGTGGTGTAAATGTTTTATGTAAGGATCCATATACTAACAAAATAATAGGTAATAAATATCCAAATGCACCATTGGTGAGTAATAATCTTGAACTAGGTTATAGGTATAAAATCAATGGTGAAAAATGGGGTATGATTAGAACTGACATACTAAGAAAATATCCATTCCCGGAATTTAAATCTAACAGGGGAGCCTATGTGGAAAGTTATATTTGGTTTTCTATTGCAAATGCAGGATATAAAGTTATATGTCATAATATTGCTCTTAGGAATTACTATATGGATGATTCTAATTCTATCATACAAAAGGCAATTGTCAATCCTAAAAAAAGCTCGAAAACTATGTTCCATTACCTTTCATGGCATATAAATAATAACTTTATATATATGATCAGGACAGGGAACTATAAGCTGATTTTAAAGAATTTACTTAATCTATTTAGGAATGGGTGGTTGGAAAATAATTCTTCAATATCTATAATAAAGATATTAAAAGATAACAGGTTAAGATTAATTCTAATACCATTTGTACCATTCTTTTATATTGTTTATTTAATAACCTACTCTAAGTTTAAATAGTTGACGCATAAATAGATTATAATTTTAGATGTATGTGGGTATAATAGTGCTTGGTAATTATTGATTTTAAATAGATATGTCTAATAAAAAACGTAATATATATTCACTCGGTTTATGTGGATTTCCATATGGAACTGCCTCTGTCCAGAAATTAATGTTAATGGCAAGAGCTGTAGTAAGAGATGATATTTCTTTTACAGTAATTAGTCATACCTTTCTTAAGAAGAATGATTTAAATTATTTGCTTACTAAAAAAGGCGTGATGCATGGTGTTAATTATTTTACTACTTCACCATATGTGTTTTCTCCTAATAGTAGAATTTTAAAAATTTATGCTAAAGCATATGGTTTTATTAGAGAATTTGTTTGGATTGTTCTTCGAATCAGGAACGTAGATGCCATAATACTATACTCATACAAGTATTTATATGTTAAATTTTGGTCTCTCTTTTCAAGAATATTTAATATTCCTGTGTATTTGGTTTATTTTGAATTAAGATCATCTTTTACCATGTCTAAATCATATTTTGATAAAATTAATGATGAATGGCTGGATAAAAATTCTTTTAAACATTTTTCCGGAATTATTACAATAAGTCAGGAATTGATTAATCAGGTAAGAAAAAATTATCCGCAAAAGCCTTGTTTTATAATTCCTCCAATAGTTGATTTTGAGGCTTATGATAATGTTCCAATATTAACAAGTAACCATAGATGCTTTCTTTTTTGCGGATCTGTTGGATATACTGAGATAATTGATTTTATCATTGACTCATTCAAATTGATAGAACAAGAGGTCAAAGACGTCAAATTGCAACTCATTATAAATGGTAGTGTAGAAGAGATCGATGATTATCAAAAGAGAATTGCATCTGATAATATGGAAGATAGGATTATAATACAAACAGGATTAACAAATGAAGAGTTAATTCAGGCATATAAAAGTGCTTATGCATTATTAATTCCTCTAAGAAATACGAAGCAAGACATAGCTAGATTTCCTCAAAAAATAGCTGAATATTGTGCATCAAAAAGACCAATAATAACAACTCCTTTTGGGGAAATAATAAATTATCTAAATGATGATTCTGCTTTTTATTGTAAAGATTATGATACTACTTTATACAGTAACATGATGCTTTATGTATATAAAAATAATGATTTAGCAAATGTTGTTGGAGAAAATTCATATAAAGCAGGTAAAAAATATTTTGATTATAAATCCTATTCTGATTCATTGTCAGATTTTGTACTCAATAACAATAAATAAAAATGAGAGTTTTTATAATTACAGATAACCTAATGAAAGGAGGAAAGGAAAGACGGCTGATGGAACTTCTTAGGTATTTTGATAAAGAGAATAATATAAAAACTAAATTAGTTATCTTAAGAGATAGAATTGATTATCCGGAAGTATATGGTTTGCAGCATACGGAACTGGTTATTTTAAAAAGGAAAATTAAAAAAGATCCGTTTGTTTTTTTTCAAATTTTAAAAATTATTAAAGAGTTTAAACCTCAAATAATTCATAGTTGGGGATCAATGCCTTCTATTTATTCCTTTCTAATTGCACATTTTAAAAAAATTGCGTTTGTAAATGCAATGATAACCAATTCAAAATGTAAAAAATATGGATCAGAATGGTTAAGAGCTAAGATAACTTTCCCTTTTTCAAATATTGTATTATCAAATTCATATGCAGGTCTAAGGGCGTATAAAGCACCTTTAGATCGAGGTAAAGTAATTCATAATGGATTTAACTTTAGCCGGTTAGAAAATTTAAAAGATGCTAATGAAATACGTTCTAAATATTCAATAAAAACATCAATAGTTATTGGAATGGTTGCTGCATTTCATCCCAGAAAGGATTATTCTAATTTTTTGGAAGTAGCTAACGAAATTTGCAAAATAAATGAAGATGTTACATTTCTTGCAATTGGAGATGGGGAATCAAAAAAAGACTTTGAACAGAAGTATAAAGAAAATGATCGAATAGTTTTTACAGGAAATGTTAATAATGTAGAGTCTGTAATTAATGTTCTTGATATTGGAGTTTTATTAACCAATTCAAACAATCATCTTGAAGGCATATCAAATTCTTTAATTGAATATATGGCCTTGGGTAAAAGTGTGATAGCGACTAAAGGAGGAGGAACAGATGAATTAATCATAAATAATGAAAATGGATTGTTAATTGAACCAATGTCAAAAATAGCATTTAGTTCTGCATTGAAGAAGTTGATTGGATCTCATGAACTAAGAGTTTCAATTTCAAAAAAAGCACATCTTCAAATCAAAGAAAATTTCAGTATAGAAAGCATGGGGAATAAAACAATAGAACTTTATCAGGAATTGTTGCATTAGTATTTAGTTTTCAGTTAAAGATGTTCTTCCTATTTGTTTAAGTCGATGAATAATTATTTAATAAAACATATAGCTCATCTATTTTCTCCTTTAATTAAATACTCAGGTATAGGCAGAATCTCTAAACAAATTTATGGGGGATATGGACATATTTTAATGCTTCATAGAGTTATCCCAACTGAAAATAAAACAAGGATTCATAATCATCAAAGTATTGAAATAACAGAGGACCAATTAAGTCAATTAATAAAATACTTTATTAGGAATTCATATAAGACAATTTCCTTAGATGAGTTATATAATCGGCTAATAAATAATGATCTGCCACGTAAGTTCGTGGTGTATACATTAGATGATGGTTACTTTGATAATTATCAATACGCATATCCTATTTTTAAAAAATATAATATCCCTTTTACAATTTATATTGCAAATAGTTTTCCAAATAAAAAAATACTATTATGGTGGTATGCTCTTGAAGATCTTTTATTAAAAAAAAATAGTTTTAGTCAAAAAGAATATTTTTTTTTAAATAAGATTAAATGTAAGACAGCATATCAAAAGGAGTTAGCGTTTAATTTAATACGCACCGAGTTACTTAAAATGAATAAAGAGGAATTGATTAGATTCTTTGATTTATTTGATATTGATCTTAACTCTTATAATGAGAAAATGAGTTTAACATGGGATCAGATTATTCAATTGTCAAACGATCCCATGGTAACTATAGGAGGGCATACGCAAAACCATTTAGCACTTGCAAAATTATCAGAAAAAGAGTGTTATTTAGAAATAATAAATTCCCAAAAAGAAATAGAACAGAAAATAGGTAAAAAAGTTACTCATTTCAGCTATCCGTATGGTAAAATAAATCAGGCAGGTATAAGGGAGTTTGAAATGGTAAAAGAAATAGGCTTTTCAACCGCAACAACAACAAGGTTAGCCAATATTTTTCCAGAACATAAAAACTATTTACAAGCTTTACCTCGCATTAGCATTAACTCTCAAACCAGCGAAAGTCTATTAAAAGCTAATATCGATGGAATATTTCCGATGTTTCGTAATAATTTTAGGAGAATAGTAACAGATTAGTCTTAATTTTTAAATAGTAATAAAACTTAAAAATTGATACCTGTTTTAGAGTAACACCTTACATGAAGTATTTGATGAAGAAACAGAAGAAAAATATTTGTATTCTTTCAAAAGATCTAGTTGCAGGAGGGGCAGAGAAACAAGCTTTAATGCTGGCCAAAACCCTAAATGAGTATCATAATATTTATGTAATTGTTTTTAAAAATATAATACACCACAGGAATCTTAGGTATATTGAAGAAAATAATATTCCAATTAAAGTTCTGAATGGCAGCTTATTTTTTAATTTGTTTGCTCTGTTTAAAGCCTTAAAAGCATATCATACAGATGTCTTAATCTCATATCTGTTTAAAGGGAATGTTTTATGTGGTGTAATTGGATTTTTGGCTGGAGTAAAAGTACGAATAGGTGGGGTTAGAAATGCTTTTTTAAAACCTCATAAAGAGATATTTGAACGTGTGATGCATAACCATTTTAATACCTATACAATATTTAATAACTTATCCGGTGCGGCGCTTTATTCAAGGAGAAAATTCAATAAAGAGAAAATTGTTGTAATACCCAATTGTATTATATCTCCAGCTTTAATCGAAAGAAAAGATGATAAAATTGTAGAAATTTTAACGGTAGGAAGATTTGTTCCTCAGAAAGATTACTTGACAGCTTTAAAGTCTATTAGTCTGGTTGTAAAGAAAGGTATTAATAATATTCATTATACAATAATTGGCTGGGGTGAATTGAAAGATACAATTAGAAGTTGGATTGTTGAATTACAATTAGAACAGTATGTAAGTATAGTAATTAATCCAACGAATATACTGGATTATTATAAAAGGGCTACAATATACTTATCTACCTCCCTTTTTGAAGGAATTTCAAATACGATAATGGAAGCAATGAGTTATTCATTACCATGTGTAGTTACTGATGTGGGAGATAATTCAAGACTTGTGAAAAACGAATTAAATGGTTTTATACTAAAAATGAAAGATGCAGATGGAATAGCAGATGCACTTCAAACTTTAATTTTAAATTTTGATATGAGGGATGCTTACGGAAGAAATTCCTATCAGATAATATCTCAAGAGTATAGTGTAGAACGTTTTACTAATGAATATTTAAAAATTATTGATAATGCCTAGAAAACCTAAAGTTGCTGTAATTGGAATCAAAGGACTGCCATCGTTTGTAGGTGCAGGAACTGCTGGTGAGCATATAATTAATAATCTAAAAAATGACTTTGACTTTTATGTTTATTCAATTTCTTCACATACTCATTTAAAATCAGGTCCTTATAATGGCGTATATCAAAAGGTATTTAAAAAATTACCATTTCTAAAACTAAATGGATTTTGGTATTATTTGATTTCAGCATTACATGCTCGTTTTAAAGGTAATTATGATGTCATTCATCTTCATAATAGTTTTGCCGCCTTTTCATTACTTTTTCTTAAGCCGAAGTATAGAGTAGTTTTAACTACACATGGAAGTTTCAATATTGTAGATAAATGGAAGAAATTTGAGTGGTTTTGGAATGCGAATAATAAATTCTATGTAAAAAAGGCTGATCGATTATGCTGCGTTTCAAAATTTGAAAAACGAAAATATAAAGATTTATTTAAACTAGATGCACAATTAATTCCTAACGGTATTGATCCAGTTAACGCAGCGTTGCTTCCTTCCATCGACCATAAAGATTATATATTTTTTGCTGCAGGAAGAATTATTCGCTCCAAAGGGTTGCATGACTTAATACAAGCCTTGCGACAAATTGATTATAAGGGCCATTTATTGGTTGCTGGAGATATGAACCAAATAAAAGATTATTCAGAGGAATTGTATCAATTAAAAGGTGATTTAAATGTTACTTTTCTGGGTATGATTAAGGAAAAGGAAAAGTTATTAAGTTATTTATCTAAGGCCACTTTATTTATTTATCCCTCATATGTAGAAGCAATGTCTATGATGCTTATGGAAGCGGTAACGGTCAATTGTCCTGTTGTGTGCAGTGATATAATTGGGAATAAAGACATTTTGAATGAAGATGAAGTACTGTTTTTTAAAGTAAGAGATGTAAATGATATTGCTAATAAAGTATCCTGGGCATTGTCAAATATCGAAGAAATGAAGAAAAAAGCAAATAAGGCCAAAGAACGATTTTTAAAGGAATATAATTGGGATAATATAGCTGAAGAATATAAATCTATTTATAATCAGTTAAATAGATGATGAAATATAATGCAATTATTAAATAAAAAGTAAATAATATGGATCAACCAAAACTTAAAATTGGAATAATAGGATTAGGTCGAATGGGATTAATGCATGCTGCTATATTTAATTCACTTCCTGATAGTGAGGTTGTTGCAGTTGTTGATCCTGCCATGTTTCCTGCAAAACCTCTAAATATGCTAAATCCTCGCATTAATGTGTATAAAAGCATCGACAAGATGCTTAAAAAAGAAACTATTGATGGAGTGTTGATTGGTAGTCCTGTTGGATATCACATTGAAAATGCAATGGAATGTATTAAGCATAATATTCCATTTTTAATGGAAAAACCATTAGCTGTTAAAGCAGGTGATGCAGAAAAACTGTTACAAGAATTGGAGAAACGCCAGATTCCAAATATGATTGGATATATGGCAAGAAATATTGATAGTTTTAAAAAAGGTAAGAAAATTATAGAAGCAAAAGCTCTTGGTAATATTATCAATGTTAAGGGTAGTGTATATGTTTCTCAATTATTTAAAAAAGGGAAAGGTTGGCGTTATGATCCAAAAATATCAGGAGGAGGAGTGTTGGAAAGTCAAGGTTCTCACTTGCTTGATCTGCTTTATTGGTATTTCGGCCCTGTTGAACGTGTTAATGCTGATGTTTTATCGGTATACTCTCCTGGTATAGAAGATTTTGCTCACGTTAATTTAAATTTTAAATCAGGCTTAAAAGGCTGGATGGATGCTTCATGGAGTGTTAGGTTTAAACGAAAGATGGAGTTAAGATTAGAAATTCTGGGAGAAAATGGAAATTTAATAATAACGGATGATACAGTTGATCTATTTCTGGATGAAGCAGTAGGTGATTATAATTCTGGTAAAATATTTTATTCTGCAAATGATCTATTTACGGGTGTATGTATAGATATTAATGGAGCTAAGTTTACAAATCAGGATATTGAATTTATTAATGCGATAAGGGAGAATCGTCAATCATCTCCATCAATACTTGATGGTTTTCATATACAAAAGGTTGTTGATGCATGTTATGAATCGGCAAATGATCAAGGTAAGCCAGTTTTAATTTCCTGATGAATTATAATAATTCATGCAAGCAGGTCAACAAAAAAGGCTTTCTGCCAGACAAAGATCTTAGTTGTGTGATAAATAAAAGATAAGATTTTCTCTAATCCATTTTAAAGTAAGTTTGATATATATGAAACAGTTAGATAAGATATTATTAGGTCACAATCCCCTTTTTGGTGTAGATCACTTATCTCAAGAAAGGGGAAATGCAAAACAACAAAAATTTGAGAACAAAAGTGCTTTAGTTGAGGTGTTAAGATATGCTCATAGTAAAGGAGTTAAGGCTATGATGATGTCAACTCACCCAAGATCAAAAGTTATACTGGATATCTTATCCACAGATCCTGTTTTGAAAGATGATTTTACAGTGTATCCTTTATTACCTTACATTGTAAAGTATGTGCGTCAGGCTAATGAAAAGGGAATGTTTAACGTTTTAACGGACTTACTTTCACAAGCTGGAGCGGGTAAAAGTTTATCAATGATGCTTACAGGTATGACAGGTCTAGTTGGTGGTAATTTATATAAAATGATAAAGATCTTAATTGATATTGAGATGTTACCATTTAAAGGTCATAAAATAGGTGCAATTTTTATGCATGATGCCCTTGTTGATCTTGCTCTTGGGTTGGGGTGTGATGAGGCGTTTGATGTATTTAGAGATCATATTCAAAAGGAATATGGTGTACCTGGAGGATTAATATCTAAAAATGTCCCACTATTACGAAATAGACTTGACGAAAGAGGGTGGGATGATTATTTAATAATGGCAGCATTCAATAAAACAGGTTTTTATTTAAACCCATCACTTGATGCAACTATTAAAGCAGTGCAGAAACCTGGAATGAATTTTATTCCAATGAGTACGTTAGCAGCAGGGGCGATTCCTCCGGAAGAAGCATTTGAGTTTATAGGACAATTTCCAGAAATTAAATCGGTTGTAGTTGGAATGTCAAAGAAAAGTCATATTGATCAAACAGTAGATCTTATTAATAAGTATATAAAATAACTTCCTTTTCGAATTGAATAATAATTTAACCAGCGGTTAATATTTTCTTTTAAGGATGAATTGAAATCATTTCTCAGGTTTTATTTTAAACTCCAACATATTATATAAGAATAAATTATGACAAGATTTATATTACAAATCATAATAGTCCTTTTAATTAACATCGGGTGTAATAGTAAAAATGATATGGAAAAAAATACAGACAATACTTATTTTCAATTAAATCCTGAAGTTATAAATAGAATTGCATCTAAAAGAATCTATTTTGGACATATGTCTGTAGGAAGAAATATTCTAAGTGGTACGTCGAGATACATATCTAACAATAGTTTAGATATTAAAATAGTAGATAATATCCCAATGACAGATTTGAATATTGAGAATGGCTTTATATATCATACTCAAATTGGTAAAAATGGAAATCCTTATTCAAAAATTAAGGATTTTGAATTTAAAATCAATAGTGAATTATCAACTAACATAGATGTGGCATTTTTTAAATTTTGTTATGTGGATTTTATTGAGGGAACAGATGTTGAATCAGTTTTTAAGATATATACAGAAACAATGGATTCGCTTTCGAGTAAATATCCAGATATTATTTTTACACATTCTACAGTTCCTTTAAGAAAACTTCAAAGTGGATTTAAAGCTTTTGTTAAGAAAATGATTGGGCGATCTATTGGACTTGAAGATAATATTGCACGAAATAAGTTTAATAAATTATTAAAGAAAAGATATCAAAATGATGCTGCTATTTTTGATATAGCATTATATGAATCAACAAAACCTAATAACCAAAGAGCGTTTATAAAGGTAGGTAATGATACTTGTTATACGTTAGTTCCCGATTACACATATGATGGAGGACATTTAAATACTATTGGAGAGGATTATTTAGGAGAACAATTATTAGTGTTTTTATCTCAAATATCTAAATAAGAATGTCTGAAAAAATTAGACCGGTAAAAGCTTCTGACTTGTTTCAATTACAAGAATTGTATAAGAAACGAAAGTGTGTACCTGAATTAAATTGGTTACTGCAAGATCCTGATGTTCCTGATAAACTTAATGGTTATGTTGCAGAAAATAAAGAAGGACGTATTGTTGGTATGATTGGATTTATATCCAGTATATATAAATATGGAGACAATGAAATTGTAGGTGTAATTCCTATGTCATGGAAAATAGAAGATGGGTATAAAGGATTAGCAGGTATACAACTATTCAAGAAGGTTTTACAACATGGTGAATTTAATCTGACTATTGAGGGATCAGAAATAGCTCAATCAATGTATTCGATGTTTGGATTAACAAATATAGGTTATTCTCATACTTGTATGAAATTGATCAAACCGTTAAAATATTATCTCACATTAGAAAACAAATCTCTTTATAAAAGAATTGGTAATCTAACAATTATGTTGCAAAGTTATATTAAAAGAACACCTAAGCTAAAAAATATTCTTAAAATAAAAGAAGTTGATGTTAATAGTGTAAATAAGGATATTCCATATATTCATAAGACATATATGGAAAAATATATGACAGCAAATTTCATCAAGTGGTTACTGAATTGTCCTGTTAATGAGTCCTATGGATTTGAGATTTTTAAAGATGAAGCATTTATAGGATATAGTGTATGTTATATCCATAAAATAAATAATAAATATAATAGAGGTAGGATTGTCTATATGCCAAATTTTGGTCATAATTGGTTACAAGCAAGAGAATTAATAGCATATTTAACAAGGTTTTTACAACAAAAAGGTTGTGTATCAATTAGTTTATCTCTGATGGATAGGGACTTATTAAAAGTCACAAAAGCTTCTAGCTATATAGATTATACATTAAAAGATAAACCAATCTTTGTAAAGCCATCTAATATATTAGAAACACTAGGTGTAGATGTTAATAAATGGTATATGCAATATACTGAAGGAGATAAGGCATATAGAAACATATAGTTGTACTTCTATAATTATAATATTTTATTGCCTAATTGAATTAATCTTGAAATCACATATTTTATATTGATGTCAGATTTGTTCCAAAACAAATGATTTTTAAATGTATAAATTTTATTGCTGTTGATTGGTCTGCAATAGATACATAAGTTTTATCACTAATTTTAAATTTCTACCATTAGTCAAATATTGATTTGATTTTAAATATATAAAGATTATCTTATTAGTATAAAAATATAAATTCTGATCTTAATTAGAGATTGATGTTTAACCAAATAATAGAAGATATGTTTAAAAATTTAATTCTTGCTTTATTAGTGATTTTTAGTGTATCATCATGTTCAGATGATCCAACAGAAGAAAAGGAACCTTTAACAATCGGATCTTTAGTTGATGTTGATGGAAATGTTTATGAAACTATCGTTATAGGTAATCAAACCTGGATGGCAGAAAATTTAAGAGTTACAAAGTATTCGGATGGTACAGAAATTCCTCTTGTAGTGGAGAATAATGCTTGGGGCGATTTACAGGATGGTAATGTAGATAAGGCATATTGTTTTTATGATAATGATGAGGAAGAGTATGGGGGTGATTATGGTGCTCTTTATACTTATGCTGCAGCTATGAATGGAGCTCCTTTAATTGAAGTAAATACGCAGGGGGTTTGTCCGGATGGATGGCACATACCATCAGAAAGTGAATGGCATGAATTGTTTGACTACGTTGGAGGTGTGGTTACTGCAGGTGGTTATTTAAAAGAAACAGGTACATCTCATTGGAAAAAAACTGAATCAGATGTTACCAATGAGTATTATTTTAATGCCTTACCTGGTGGGAGCAGATATTTATATGATGGTACTTTTGATAGAATTACATCTGTAGGATATTGGTGGTCAAGCTCTGAAAATACAGAATATGATGCTTATGCTGTTAGTTTATCAAATTCAACATTAGGTGTTTATACATCCTTATACGGAAAGTCATATGGATTCTCAGTTCGGTGTGTTGAAGACTAGAAAAAAAGGGACTATTATGTAATCAATATATTATATTGTTATAAAATGTTATTTAATTCGATAGAGTTCGCAATTTTTCTGCCAATTATTTTTGTAATTTATTGGTTTGTAGTAAATAGAAATTTAAAAGTTCAGAATTTATTACTTTTACTTTCTAGTTATATATTCTATGGTTGGTGGGATTGGCGATTTCTATCGTTAATAATTTTTAGCTCTATTATTGATTTTACAGTTGGATTACAGTTAGGCCGTGCGAAAAAAGAATTAAACAGGAAGTGGTTGCTCTTTATAAGTATCTTCATTAATATCGGATTGCTTGGTTTTTTTAAGTACTATAATTTTTTCATAGAAAGTTTTATTGATGCATTCACAGCCTTTGGACATTCACCCAATATTCATACATTAAGAATTATATTACCTGTAGGTATCAGTTTTTATACTTTTCAAACATTAAGTTACTCAATTGATGTTTATAGAAGAAAGTTAGAACCAAGTTATGATTTTATATCCTTTTTTGCTTTTGTAAGTTTTTTTCCACAATTAGTAGCTGGTCCTATTGAAAGAGCAACAAATCTTTTACCTCAATTCTATAAAAAAAGACAGTTTAACTTAGAACAGTCTATTGATGGATTAAGGCAAATGTTGTGGGGGCTGTTTAAAAAAGTCGTAGTAGCAGATAATTTATGTAAGATTGTAGATCCAATTTATAATAATCCTGATGAAATGTCCTCATTGGTTTTAATTCTGGGATTAGCATTGTTTTCTGTTCAAATATATACTGATTTTTCAGGTTATTCAGATATTGCAATTGGTATAAGTCGTCTACTCGGATTTAATTTAAAGATTAATTTTAGATATCCTCTTTTCGCTCGAAGTATAGGTGAACGATGGAGAAATTGGCATATATCATTGTCAACCTGGTTTCGGGATTACATTTATATCCCAATGGGAGGTAGTAGAGGTAGCAATCTGAATAAGTTTAAAAACACATTAATTTTATTCACAATTAGTGGATTTTGGCATGGAGCTAACTGGACTTTTATTTGCTGGGGTTTATTGAACGGATTATACTTTGCTCCATCAATGTTGAGGGGACGTAACAGACGCCATTTAGAACCTATTAGTAAAAGTAAAATATTTCCTTCTTTTAAAGAGTTTACTCAAATTTTTACTACATTTTGGCTTATTGCAACTACATATATATTTTTTCGGGCAGATAATATTCAACATTCTAAGCAGTATTTTCTGAGTATTTTATCAAATACAGAAATTCGTGAATCCTTTAGGTTTATAGAGAATAATTTGGAAGATTTTCTTAAGGCCATGTTTTTTACTTCTATTTTATTTTTAGTAGAGTGGATTAATCGAGATAAGCCACACGGTTTACATGGCGTTTTTGAGATGAAGCCAATAGTAGTTAGGTGGGGATTATATTTGGCCATTACTTTTTCAATTCTTATTTATGGAGGAGAACAGGCTCCATTTGTGTATTTCCAATTTTAAATTGTTGATATGAAGCAGTTTCTCAAAAAAATTATAAAGTATGTATTGGCATTTAGTTTAATTGTAGTTGGTTCAGTTATTTGTAATAAAATTTTTATAAATGCTGCAGGTTTGTTAAAACTTAAAAACGAAGTAAATACTATTGTTTTAGGTGCATCCAGAACTGTATATTCTGTAAATGATCACATGTTGACTCAAACAACCAACATTTCCGCTAATGCAGATGCTTTGTTTTATTCCTATATTAAGTTAAGGACCTTACATAGTAATAATCCAAATTTGAAAAGAATTATAGTTTGTTTGGGTTCTCGAAACTTATCCGATGAAATTGATACTCGATGGTTAACAAGTCCTAGCCATTTAGAATCACGCTTACCTCAATATATCCATTTTTATACAAATAAGGAATATTATAAAACATGGGAATATAATAAAGCGTCATTGATACATGGTATTATGAGATCTCCATTGTATACATTAAAGATGATAAAAAAACTGGTGCAAAGCCGAAATTTGGATATAAGGATACTTAATATAGGAGGATTTAAAGTAGATAATCGGAATATTTTAACAAAAGAAATTAAATCATTAAATGAAAATACAGAGGCAAAGATGTATAATATTTCAGTTTTAGAAGCAAATAATTTAAAAGATATTTATGATTATTGTAAAAACAAGAATCTAGAACTGATCTTTCTGGATACACCTATTCATAGCGCATTACAAAATTCTACCCATACTATGGATGCAGAAACCTATTTTAATAACTTTATTAATGAGAATTATTCCGATATACCTTATTATGATTATTCACGAATGAAATTAGATGATTCGTGCTTTAATGATTTAGTACATCTAAGCTATAAGGGAGCATTATTATTTACAGAAAAACTTATTGATGAAGGTGTGGTGCAGTAATTAATCTGTTTTAATTAATTATTGTATTTTATACATAATTGTAATATTTATCATCTTTGATATTATTATATTTAGTGTATGAGCAAGATAAGTTGTGGATAACTATTCATGTTGAATTAGAGGTAAGATTGTTTTAAGAATTATTAATCTGATACGCATAATAATCATTAATGATTATGGAGTTTTATTAATTTTATAATGTTTTCTCAATACAAAAATTCAAGAAAGAATTTCTATTAATTTGTTTAGTAAGTAAATGTTTTTGATATAGATAGGCAATTCAAAAAGTAATGTATGAAATGCGAATTATACTTAAATTCTATAAATAGGCACCTTCAACAAGTTTATACTGGTTTTAGTGAGCTTAATCAAAAAGGTGTTTTTAGTTCTTTTAAAGTCTTTATTAATAAAAGAAAGGACTTGAAACATAATCAAACCTTAATGGCAATAGTAAATGGAGTAAAAATTATTTATGATGTAAGGGATGATTATAACATACCGGAAGAATATTTTGATTTTGAATTTGATTTTTATTTTAAAAGAGATTGCTCTAGACAATATTTTAAAGATTTGGACATATCAGAGAAAATTTTTCCTTTAGGATTTAATTATCTGGTTACAAGTGATCAAAATTTTGGTTTAGAATTTAAGTATATTATTAAATTCCCAGGCATGCTTAAATACATATTAAAGCATACTTTTATTAGTAGCTGGATGAATGACTTTAAGTGGGATGTTTGTAATTTTAATAATATCGAAAGAATGCCTTTATTCTTATCAGACCCTAAAATACTATTTTTAACAAGAACATGGAATCCTGAAGAAATTTCAGAATCAAAAGAAAAGAAGGATGAACGACGTTATATAAATGATACAAGAGCTAAGTGTATTGATTTATGTAGAAGAGAATTTGGAGATATCTTTTTAGGTGGTTTTGCAAATAGTGAATATTCAGATAAATTTTATAAAGAATATTGTGTAAATAATTCTAAAATTGTCTCTAAAGAAGGTTATTTTAAAGTATTGGATGAATCTTCAATTTGTGTATCAACAATGGGATTACATAAGTCTATCGGTTGGAAAATGGGTGAATATGTGGCAAAATCTAAAGCAATTGTTAGCGAGGAGTTTATTTCTGAATTACCAGGAGATTTTAAAAAAAATCAAAATTATTTAGAGTTTAGAGAGCCAAATGAGTTAATTGAAAATATACAAAGACTAATTGATAATCCAAGCATTCGAGAATCAATGATGCTTAATAATTGGCTTTATTATCAACAAAATTTAAGACCAGATATGTTAGTGTATAATACTCTTTATAAAGTCTTTAATGATTAAAAAGTTCTAATTTAAAATGCTTTTGTTGTAAACTGTATTTCAGGACTAGACAAAAATAAAGAAGAAAGAGGCTGTTAATATTTACGAACAGCCTCTTCTTTTTATGAGTTTTTGAAAGGTTATTTTATTTTAATTATATCAATTATATCTTCTTCATTTTCCTGTCTCAATATGATTGTATATGGGCCATTGGGATTTGAGTTACCATTTTTATCAACAGAGATATCAATAGTAATCTTATTCTTCCCGATTATACTTGTTTCAGAAAAATTTAAAATAGTATCTCCATTCTTACTTTCAGCAATTATTTCAACAGTTGATACAATTGGACTTGTATATTCAATAGCGATCAGACCTGTTGTTGGATTTGGATAGAATTTTAAAATTTCGAGTGGGATTGATTTTTTAACTATTGTAAAACTTAATTGTTGGCTGCAATTGTTAGCGTCAGTTACCTCAACAGTATAGGTTCCATTACTAAGTTGATCTCTATTTTGAGAAACAGCACCATCACTCCATGTGAATGTATATGGCTCTGATCCTCCGCTTACAGTAAGATTAATAATACCAACCTCATTATCGTATTCTGTGTCTGTTTTTTCTCCAGTAACAACAAAGTTTTCACAAGGATCTGAAGTTGAAATGTAATCAAAATTTTCAGAATCCCTTAAATTATTACATATTAGATCTATGTGATATGTTCCGTCATTACAAGTTGAGCAGATATTAGAAATATTGATACTAAATCCAGATTGAACAATTTGTTCAGAATTATCGATAACATTATTACCTGCATCATACAATATGTATGTTATGTTGTTACACTCACCTGAAGTTGTAAAATATGTAGTTAATACTCCATTATTTATTTGAACACTTGAAATTTCAATTTTATTTTCTTTTACAGCAAAGGACCTATTAACAGAACAATTATTAGCATCAGTTACTGTTACTGTATAAATTCCGACATCTAAATTAGTTCTGTTTTCTTCAGTTGAAGTATCATTCCATAAGTAACGATAAGGTTGAGTTCCTCCTTCAATAGCTAAAGTAATAGTCCCATTTTGCTGTTCGAAGTCTGAATTGGAAATATAACCATCAATAGTAAAATTATTGCAAGGATCAGTGGCTACTGCATAATTGATACTTTGTTGTGCAGACACATTTCCACATGATAAGATGAGGTTATATGTTCCGTTTGTACATGATGGACATTCATCAGGAATGTTAATACTAAATCCTGTTACAATATCAGAAATTGGACCAATTACAGTATTACCATCAAAAATAAGAGCGTAAGAAACACTTGAGCACTCCCCAGAAGCAGTAAACTCTGTTGTTATAATTCCATCTGTAATATTAGAGGATATTATATCAATTGAGTTTTCTTCTACTGTAAATGTATCATTTATGGAGCAATTAGAATTATCTGTAACAGTTATGGTATAGTCTCCTGCCATTAAATTTGTTCGATCCTTATTTGTATTGCCATCATTCCAATTATAGGTATATGGTTCTGTCCCTCCGCTAATATTTAATGTAATCGAACCATTACTCTGTTGGTAATCTTCATTAGTAGTACTCCCGGATAAATTAAAGTTAATACAAGGGTCAGACTCAGTATTTCCTATCGAAGGTTTAGAATAATTTATAATTTCACTGTCAGAAAGATTTCCACATGTAATTGATAAATTATATGAGTCAGTAACACAATCAGTACATTCCGAAGATAAGTTTATTGAAAATCCAGATTGAACATCTGACGTTGTGGTATAAATATTATTTCCGGAATTGTCGTCAATAATAATAGTTGCAGTAGAACATGAACCTGTAGAACTAAAATATGTTGTAATAATTCCATTATTTATATCAATATTATCAATGTAGATACTGTCCTCATTTACTTCAAATGTTTGTTGAATTTGACAATCATTATCATCTGTTACTGTAACAGAATATGATCCTCCACTTAAATTATCCCGATTCTGATCAGTTACGTTGTTATCGGACCATAAAAAAGAATATGGTTCAGTACCACCAGAAACTTCTAATGTAATAGATCCGTTGTTAGTCCCTTTTTCCGAGTCTGTAATTTGACTTTCTATACTTAGATTGCATTTATTATCAAATATCCAGTCCTCAAGGTTAGTGTAACCATTGCCATTATCATCATTGTGCGGATTATTTGGAAGATTTATTTCATGATTTGTTTCCTGAAAATCCGGGTAACCAATGCCATCACTGCCATAATATGTACCGGGATAGATTCCAAATACGCGAAGATCATCTCCACTAACAGTAAGAGTAGCATAGCTTCCTTTTGCAGTAGTTTGTATAATTATGTGATGAGAATCTTTATGAGGGTGGTCAATTGCTACTGTACCTGAAGGTAATTGATTGTTAATGGCAGATAGTACTGCAGTTACTGATGTTAAATTTTCATTTAATCTTATGTTTGTACCATTAACTGAAAATGAAACCGGATTGCTGGAAAAATTATAGCCGTTTTCCATGTTACCATCTTTTGTTCTCCACCCAAAAAATGGGTCCATGTTATATGCTCTTGCAGGAAGGTCTGTTGGACTATTTGTGAAATTACCAGTTCTGTTTTTTAGTCGGTTTAAGGCATCAATATCATATTTATCTCTATCCCAATAAAATGCTCCTACTTGATCGTATATATATTGTTCTACATCTGAAGAAGGAAGTATGTCATAATCATTTAAATTAAGACCTGTACTAGCAGGATTCGTTACTAAAACAGTACTTCGTTTTGTACTTGACCAGTTTTCTGTATATGCATTATCAATATCAGAATGGCCTTCCTGTTTTCGTACACAAAGATTATCATTTAAATATATTCTGGAATTCTCAGGAACATAACTGGTTAAATAGCATGAGTGTTCAGCTAAGGAACTTCCAATTCTGCCTTCTGTTGGAAAATTAACATTTCCAACCAGGCAAGCCCAGGATCCTCCTTTAGAACCATTTATTTCAGTAGCCCTATAAGAGTATGTATATATAAAATTATTGGCATGTACTAGAGTTACAGCATCATATGCTGGATTACGATAAGTGGTCCATCCTAAAAAGTTTCTAATAAAAGAAAAACTACCTTCATATAATGGAACTAAAGGCCCATAGCCATGAGCTTCTGGATTATGAACTCCACTTTCATCAGCGTGTGCTGAATAATGTAGTGGATCATAAAATAAAGTGTTAGAAAAAGTTGTATTTGATGCGTAACATGAAACGATTTCATCTTGAGACCAAGATATACTACAATGGTCAATTACAACGTTTTCTGCATCATCTGTTACAGCAATACAATCTCTAATATCAACGTTCCCGTTTGGTAATGGGTAATCACCAAATCGTATTTTTAAATGTTGAATTAGAATATCGTGTGATTGTACATATATACCACATGAAAAAATAGTAACACCAGGAGATGGAGCTGATTGTCCATATATATTCACATAAGGATTTCTTATGGTAATTCTTCGTGTACTAGTTTTTGAATAATCAATTACACCGCCAACTTTAAATAAAATAATTCTAGGATAATCTCTGCCAATACACCATTCAAAAGAACCGGAGTTGCTTGAAGATTGAACAGAACCTGCATCTAGTACGTCTACATATAATATAGTCGGTGTTGAACTACCGCTATATGCCCCTCTGGAATCTGATCCAAAACCCATTGCCCCTGGAAATATTTTTTGTGCATTAACTTCACCTGATAAAAAAGCAAGTAAAATTGGGATGAAATACACAAAAAAAATGAGTTGTTTAATTTTTACCATTAATAAAAACTTTTGATGATTAAAAAAATACACTAACTATATATTAGTCACCATAAAAGTTGAGAGAATTGTCAAGTATTACATGTTAAATTATCTATGATAATAAACTTAGTTATTTGACAATTTTAAGTTCTAGAAATAAAAATGATAATATGCAAACTAATGCCAAAGGTAGTGACAAATGAAATAAAATGCAATTACATGTATAGGGTTTTTATTGTATTTAATTGTTTGTCAGAGGTAAAAAATAGTAATAGTGATTTTTTGACAAGATTGATTTGATTCAGTTTTTTAGTCGAAAAATATATTGCTTATGTTCTACTTAAAAATAACACTTATTTAGTTAATGCTGGGATGGTAAAATTTATATTCCCTATTAGTATTTTTTTAATGCATATTTACAAATATAAAATAGGTCTAGCAGTAATAAAATAAAGAAATATAAAATTTTTTAAAGAGGTTTTCATCAAAAGGTAATTTAATTGTTTTTTATATTTATTGAGAATTAACTCATATTCTTAATCTCATTTAAATTTGTTTTGTATATGTATCTAAATTTGTAGCCCTGATTTTCTATTTAACACATAATAGTATGTCAGGAATTGAAAAAGCACTTCTATCTACTTTTCCATTGGTAGTTAATGGTATTTCATCAATAAAACAATAAAAATTAGGGATCATGTATTCAGGTAGCTTAGTCTTTAAGTATTTTTTAATATCTTTGACTGATAATATATATCCCTGATTCATTTTTATGTAGCATATTAGGTGTTTTTGAGATAATAAATTTTTACTCCAGATATTAACAATAGTAAGAAAAATGTAAGGGTGTTGGTTTAAAATATATTCTATCTCTTTTAATTCTATTCTATAGCCATTAACTTTGACTTGAAGATCTTTTCTACCCAATATCTCAATATTTCCATCTTGCATATATCTACCTAAATCCCCTGTCTTATAAATACGTTTATTCGATGTAGGGTGAACAATAAAAGCTTTTTCAGTTAGCTCTGTGTTATTGATATAGCCTTTAGCTAAGCCTAAACCAGAAATACATATTTCACCAGTTTCGTTTATTTCACATTCTTCCAGGTTGTCATTGAGTACATACATTTCCTGATTTGTCAAAGCTTTTCCATAAGGTATGCTATTCCAATTTTCTTCAATTTTATTAATTATATAAAAAATGGACCATATTGAAGCCTCGGTAGCTCCTCCTAGACTTACAATAATTGCATTAGGAATTTGTTCTTTTATTCTAGATGGTAAATCTATAGGAATCCAGTCACCACTCATCATGACTAATCGAATTGGGATAGAATGATTAAATTTTTTTGCACATTCCATAAATAACAACATGAATGAAGGAACAGAATTCCATATTGTTATGTTGTGTTTAATAATAAGGTTATACCAATGCAAGGAAAATCGTTTGCTAGATTTTCTTGGAATGACAATAGTGGCTCCAGCTGCTAATCCACCAAAGATATCAAAAACGCTTAAGTCGAAGTTTAATTCAGATAAAGATAGGATTGTATCTTTATTATTAATTTTAAACCTTTTATTTATGTCGAGAATTGTATTTAGAGCAGCCTTATGCTCAATCATTACACCTTTGGGGATATCTGTTGTACCAGATGTGCAAATAATATAAGCTAATTCTTCCTTATTAATAACAGTTAATTCTTTATTTTCAGTAGCTATTAAATTTATTTTGTTGAAATCAATAAAATATATTTCATTAGAAAAAAGATTTTTAAAATCATTTACAGAAATTATAATATCAATATTTGCCTGTTCTATAATTTTGGAGATCCTATTTAATGGATATTCAGGTGATATTGGAAGATAAGTAAACCCTGCTTTTAAAATGGCTAACACGCTTACAATTTGTTCCCAACCTTTATCTAAACATACAGCAACAATCTTTGTTTTGTTTGTAGCAAAAGAGAGTAATATATTTGCTAATATTTTTGAATAGGTATTTAGTTGTTGATAACTTATTTGTTTGTCATCGTTAATTATAGCGATTTTATTTCTGTATAATTTAGCAGAATCTAAGAATGGTTCATGTAGATATTTATATTTCATTAGTTTTATTTGAGTAAAGATTATGAATGTAGAGTTTTAAAAGTCGATATTCAACCTATATTTTACTCCTAGTACTTTAAAGTTTGTAATGTTTGAATAATTCGAGTATAGTAGTACTTGTGTAATTTGTAAGGTGCTGTTAATTATTTTTCACAAATAGTGTTGTGTGTAAAATTTAATGTTTTATTGTAGTTAACACCTATGAGGTTGGTCTTGAAGTAGTATATTAATACACTAAAAAGTTCTTATTAAGAACTCTTTATTTTTCCAGAAAGAATATTGAATAAAGCTAGGAAAAAGTATTTAATGTCAGTTGTAAAACCATTTTCAAGTCTTTCTTTCATATAAATTCGTTCAGCTTCAATATTTCCATTTTCATCAGGCATATTAAGAGAAACATAAGGAGGAATACATCCGGGTTTAAATTTGATTCTCATTTTTTGAACATCCTCAGGCAATTCTTTAAATCTGGTCATGCTTAAAGGTCTTACACCAACCAATCCTAATTCACCTTTAAAAACATTAATAAACTGAGGTAGTTCATCCAGCCAATATTTTCGATAAAATTTACCCCAAATAGCTAATCTAAAATCATCTGCAGGTTTTCCATATTCATTATAACCATTGAGTTTAACAACAAAACTCTGTAAGTATTCAGAATAAGGATGCATGGTTCTCAATTTATATACTTTAATCATTTTACCATTTTTACCTACTCTGTTCATGGGAAAAAATGGCATAAAAGACGGTTTTTTACTGGAATCAGGTTCGCTGACTTTCATTACCACGAAATAAAATTTATTATTTACGACACTAAATTCAATGATTTCAAACCCACAACTAACCAGCCTCCCTAAAATTTCGGCTTGAGAAATCCAACGAAATTTTCCTTGTGTTAAGAAGAAATATAATTTTTGTATATATAGCATTTTAGGAAACACTCGATGTACTATAAAACAATATAACCAATACAATAAATTGAAAATGCTACGTTTTTTACCAAGAGTATTCTGATATTTTTGTTCAACAGTTTCTAAGCAACCAATAAAAATGCCTGCATCAGGTAAGCATTTATTTACTTGTATTAAAAATTGATTAATATAACGGGATTTATTTATAAGGCTAAGGTTTATCAAACTTGTTGATTTGCTAAATTCACTAATGTTAAGTTCAGATGCATTATTCACTTGCTTAACTTTAGTGCTTGCACGTTCGGGAATGAGATGCCTAGAGATATATTCATATTCGGAGATATCCAGATTTTTTAACAATTGTTTTTTATCCGGATCTAAAGATATATTTAAATGAGCACCAACCTCCTCGTAAATAACATTAGAACCCAAACTAACTGATGCATTTGTACTTAGTGAATTCATAAGCCTATTATTTAAACATACATTAAACAAGGTACAAAGGCGATTATTAAAAGTCCACTTATTTACACTAACAACCTAAAAAATGTGATAACTGATTAAAAACACGTGAAAAAGGACTTGTATTTCCGTAAAAATATTTAATAGTTATGGCTTTTCGCTACTTTTTTCCCTGCTGCATTAACATTAACTTTTGAAGCAAACTCAATGAATTTTGGTATCTTATAGGTCGATAGACGGGCACTACATGAAGACTTTATTTTGTCAACAGTTAATTCTTCATTTGTTTCGTTTTTGACAATAATCGCCTTAATTGCTTCTCCTAAAACTTCATCAGAGACTGCCTCTATCGTACAATCTACGACACCGGGAATAGAAACGATTACTTCCTCAATTTCTTTAGGACTTACCCTTTTTCCTCCAACCTTAATAATCTCTTTTCTTCTGGCAGCATGGTAAATAAAACCATCTTCATCAACCTTTGCGAGATCCCCTGTATACAACCAACCATCTTTTAGTGTTTCTTTTGTAGACTTTTCATCTTTAAAATAGCCTAACATGATGTTATCGCCTTTGGCTATTATTTCTCCTATTTCATTTGGTTTTATTATTTCACCATTGCTGTCGACTACTTTTAATTCAACTCCGGGGATTCCCTTTCCTATTGATCCTAATTTATCATTTAATTTCTCGGGAGGTAAATACGAGAGCCTGGCAGTGGCTTCTGTTTGACCATACATTACAATAAATTTTGTATCTGGTTTTGCTTGTCGAAATTCAGCGATAAAAGCAGTATGTAATTTTCCGCCAGCCTGAGTTACATATCGTAAATTTGGGAAATCTTCATTTTTGAAAGAATCAGATACCCGAAGTAAAATTTGGAAATGACTGGGTACGCCTGCAAATCCGGTACATTTATATTTTTGTAGATCATTAATTACTGAACCTAAAAACATAAAATTATTGTTTAAAACAATTTTACCTTTGACTTTCAGATGAGTATGAAGCAACGAAAGTCCATAACAATAAAAGAAAGGCAAAACACATTCCATAATATCTTTATCAGTGAGTTTTAGATACTCTATTATTGAAGTAGTATTTGCAATTATATTTTTATGAGAAATCATAACTCCTTTGGGCATAGCAGTTGAGCCGGAAGTATAAATGATTTGAGCAAGAGTATTCGGTTCAAAGTTTATATGATTCTCATATTCAATTCTTTCTTGAACAATATCATTGATTTTATATTCGTCCCAAATATTCTCAAAAGTGACTAATGTTTGCTTATGTAAAATATGAGGAATAAATGCCAGGCTAACTTCAGCCTGGTCTTTTATATATTGCAATGAATCTTTTTCAATGGAAGGATTTAAAGGAATTACCACGTTCCCAGATTTCATTATAGCCAAATAACATATAATAAAATAATTACTGTTAGGAGATAATAAAATAAACTTATTTCCTGTACCATATTCTTGATTCAAATAAACAGCTAAAGATGCTACTTGTGATCTCAGTTCATAAAAGCTTAATGGCTCTCTTTTTCCTAAAACAAATATCTCTCCATTATTAATATCATTTGGCAACAAGTAATCAATACAGTTCATAAGTCAAATATTTAAATTAAACCATATACATTTTAAATTTACTTCCTAGCTCCAAATTACATTTTTACTAATTGTTTCTTAATATAATAATCATGTAAAGGAGGAGTTCTTAAGTATTCTGTAGTCTGCTTTTTACGGGCAAAATTCTTGAAAATATTATTTACCTGTTCAGCAGTCATTTCCATTACAGGAGCAACTTCTTCAGCAGCATAATTATTTTCCCAACCATACCATAACAAATCCATTTTTTCAAAAGGCATTTGGTAGAAGAATTCTTCCTGAGTTTGTTCTGCAGAATAAGTATCCGTAGTTGGAGTTCTTTGAATAATAGCATCAGGCACACCTAAATGTTTTGCAATTTGGTAAACTTGTGTTTTAAATAAATTCCCTATTGGCATTACATCAGCAGCACCATCTCCATATTTAACAAAAAAGCCTTGTTGAACTTCATGTTTATTGGGAGTTCCGATTACTGCATAATTTAAAGCTTCTGCATGATAATATAACATGTTAGCCCTGCTTCGTTGTTTAAAATTAGATGCAGCTACAATTTGTAAATACTCCTTAAGCGGTAAACGGGCTCTTTTCTTTGTCCCGTCTTTAAGAATAACGGATACAAAATGTACCGGAGGAAGGTTTTTGTTTACAAATTCTTCAGGTATGATTACTTTCATTTTATCCGTTGCCGGATTAAATTCAGGAATCACATTTTTAACGGCTTCATCCCTGCGTTTGTAACAACCAAATCCTTCCAGAGCTCCACTTATATTTTCAACAATGCTTTTAACTCCAAATTTGTCAGCCAATTCTATGGCCAATAGTTCACTCTCAGGACTGGAATCCGTTTCTGGTAGCATAATTGCAAGGAGTTTTTCTGGTCCGAATGCTTTTGCGGCTAGCGCTAAAGTTACTGAGGAATCAATACCACCACTTATTCCAATTACACCGCCATAGCGACGAAATCGTTTGTAAACATCCTCTCTTAATTTTTCACAAATCATATCAATTACTTCATCAATATTTTCAAGGTGAAGTATATCTTTTGAAAATGGTCTTTTAGTCATAATGTTGTATTTGGTTATATTTTACTATTAGCTATTAGTTGTTAGTATTTTACTATTGGTATAGAATCGAAGTTTTATAACTCTTTAAGTATTTTTTGTAGCGCATAAACTCTAATAAGTATTAATCACAGTTCTCTATGTTCCTTTATCCCTTCTGCCTGATTACTAAAAGTTACTATCAGAGACATAAAGACAGATAACTAGTTTCTCACCACACCCTTCCTAATCTCCTCATCCTTTAAATATCGAAATTCTTCAATATATTGTTTATATAATATTTGAGTTGATAGGATACCCATTAAAGCCATATTATCAATTTCTGAAATATTTGGGGTTTTCCTCATTTTTGTAATTAAACCAGCAATGCTTTTTTCATTAAAAACTCCAAAAGACTTAATAGCAGAAGAAGCTAGTGTATCATCTACAAATCCATTTTTGTTGTTTAATAATGCTTGAGCAATTGGGGCTCTATATGCTTGTTTTGGTCTTTTTAAAACTGATTGAGGAATCACATTTTTAACAACTTCTTTTAATAAATATTTTTCATTTAATCCATTCAACTTAAAATCATCAGGTAAGGATGCACAAAATTCAATAATTCTGTGGTCCAGGAAAGGATATCTGCCTTCAACAGAGTTACCCATGGCCATACGGTCACCTTGAGAAGACAATAAATAACCTGACATAAATACTGTAGATTCTATATATTGAGCTTTAGATAAAGGAGAATAATTCTTAATTTTTTCTATAACAGATTCTTCATATTTACGCACTATATCTTTCCCATTTAAAGTTTTTCTAAGGTCTTCTGAAAAATGGTTGGCAATTCGGCTGGTATTATTCCATCTTAAGAGATGAGAGTATATGGGGGAATCCGTTTCCAAAAGTTTATATCCAAAAAATAATTTCAACATACTATTGCCGGCACCCTGTAATTGAGGTAAATATGGATACAGCTTTTTAAGAAGCATTGGTCTAATCTTAGAATCCGGATATTTTGACCAAAAATGCCTGATAATAGCTTCTTTAAAAACATTATAGCCCCCAAGCATTTCATCTGCTCCTTCTCCTGTTATAACTACTTTTATATCATTGTCTCTAACTAGCTTAGAAAGCTTATACATAGGGAAAGGAGCTGAACGTAAAACAGGTATTTCAGTATGCCAAATTACGTCATAGAATAAATCTATAACATCATCATTTTTAAATATGACTGAATGATGCCTTGTGTCCAGATGATCTGCCACTTCTTTTTGAAAAATCGTTTCATCAAAATCTTGCTCTTCAAAACCTATTGAAAAAGTATTTAAGGCTTCAGGAAACATTTTCTTTATAAATGCCGTTGTACTTGTTGAATCCAAACCTCCACTCAAATATGCTGCTACAGGTACATCTGCTCTCATTCTCAACTTTATGGAGTCTTCAAATAAAGATTGAAACTGATTTTTTGCAGTTTCAATCGTCAAAGAATTATTTTTTTCATATTTTAAATCCCAATAACGATGAATGGTTAAACTTTTGTCCCTATTAAATATAGCATAATGTCCGGGAGGTAATTCATATACATCTTCAAATATAGTTTGTGGTGTTAGTGTTGTCCAAAATGTAAATACTTGTTGAAGACCACGATGATTTAATGCTCTGTTTATTTCAGGAAATTCAAAAATAGACTTAATTTCTGATCCAAAAACAAAATTTTCTTTTTGATAGGAATAAAAAAGCGGTCTGATTCCCATTCTATCCCTGGCAAGAAATAATTCATCCTTTACTTCATCCCAAATTGAAAATGCAAACTGTCCGTTAAGGTGTTGAAGACATTCAGAGCCATACTCTTGATACATATGAACAACAATCTCAGTATCACAATTGGTTTTAAAAGTATGTCCTTTAATTTCCAGATCTCTTTTTAACTCCAGATAATTAAAAACTTCACCGTTGTATGCAATCCAATATCTACCATCCTGAGTGGATAACGGTTGCTGCCCAGATGCAAGATCAACTATACTTAATCTTACGTTCCCCATGCATAGCCTATCAGATAGGTATGTTCCGCACTCATCCGGACCCCGATGCTGAATGCGAGTCAACATCGCATTTAATGTGCGTTCGGGATTGGAGACAAAATTTCTTGGTACAAAACCTGCTATTCCACACATAAGTATTGAATTTTGATTATTAGTTTTTAGCTTCTTGATATGTAATAAAAACTATTCACTAATGACAGTTAGCTTTTGGGTATTAGCCAATAGCTACAAGAGGCTTATTTAATCTAGAATCACTAGTTATAAAAGTGATAGATTATATATGTAGTACGTAAAATTATTTCCAACAGAACTAATGTTCTTTTCTAGCAGAAGATCACTCCTTGCTTTTTGAGTAAAGATAAACTAAGCAGCTTGAGTTTGTTTCTTTTCTATAAAAGCAACAATTCTCTCTACTGATCCAAAATTTTCTTCCTGAAGATCTGAATCTTCAGCCAAAACATTAAATTCACTTTCAATAAAGTTAATGAGTCCCAATAATCCCATAGAATCAAAAATTCCTTCGTCAAAAATCATTGTATCATCCTTAATTAAAGAAGAATCATTAAATGTTATTTCAGCAATAAAACTTCTAATTTTTTCTTTCATAATACTATAATTAATTTATTAAAGATTATTAGTTTAACTATAGAAAAAACTATTGATAAACACTTAAATATAACATTATTTAAGGTACTGCTTTTGAAAATTGTAATGATAATACTTTGTTTAAACGTCAGAAATAATTGATAAAATTCCAATTTATTCTTATTAAAGATAGATTTTAATAATTATGGGATATCTGATATGTAACAAAATCTCCCTGCTTCTCTAATTTAAACATAGAAGATTAAATTAATTCAGAATGTACAATCTCATAGTAATAATAGGATGAAGCAGTTCTACTTAATTTTCCCATTAACCCAATGGACTTCTTCCTAAATTCTTAAGAATATTATTAAACTATAAATTAATTTCCAAGTAACTCAATAAGAACTTTAGTTGTATTAAATAAGCAATCTGAATTTCTAAAAAAAAATGGTTCTCTAATAAATTACTTCTTAATATAGAAAAAAGTATCTTGGAATTACCAATTTATCATATTTTATACTCGTAGTCGTTATTAAAATTAGCACTAAATGGTTTATTTATTCAATAGATGCATTGCTTCACTAGTTTTAATTGTATTGATAAAATATTTGTAAAAAATTAAAGAGCATGAAATACTACCGTATTACCATTTTTATTAGTTTTATATTAACTCAGTAAATAATTGAGCTTACCGTAATTATATTGGTGATAGAAAGGAAACATTTAGAATGTTACTCTTTTTATTCCTCTACTAAAATATTTATAATGGTTTTCTTTTAATTTAATAAACTGAAAATGATATCTGAACTCAAGGGAAAATTTCATGAGCAATCAAGCACTCTTTTACTTGTGTTGCTTTTTAGTACCGACATAGTATTTTTAATGCTACATATAATAAATAAAGTCTTTTATTGGGATGATTCAATGCTTTCTTTAGGTACAGATAGAGGATATTCGGAAATATACCAATATATAAAATGGTTTTGGATCATATTTCTATTGGTATATCTATCATTTAAAAAACGATCTTTTAGTTATAATGTATGGGGATTGTTTTTTACTTACCTGTTATTGGATGATGCTTTGCAGTTTCATGAGATTGCTGGGGCTATTGTTGCTCGTGGACTTCCGAATGTCTCATTTGCCGGACTTAGAATTCAGGATATTGGTGAGTTAATGGTATCTGGTACTGTAGGTTTAGTATTGTTATTATTAGTTTTATTAACTTATATTTTGGGATCTAAAGTATTCAGAAAACTGAGTCATGATATGGTGTTGTTGATTGCTGTTTTGATATTTTGTGGTGTTGTAGTGGATGTTGTACATACTTCAATTAATGCAAATAAGGTAATTAAAGGTTTATTGGGTTTAATTGAAGATGGTGGGGAAATGGTTGTCGTAAGTATTATATGTTGGTATGTGTTTTTACAGAATATACGGAATGAAGAGGACAAAGTAAATCTGTTTGATTTTTTATATTTTAATTTGATAAAGCGTTCTGCTTAATTTTGCTTATGCGACTATTTACTTCATATAGTCATCAGTTCTCAGCCGACTGCCGACTGAGAACTGCCGACCGTTGACTACTTAACCCCTATTCGTATAATAAGCATTAGCCTGCTGAGTTGGCATGATTAATATGTCATTGATATTAACATGAGCAGGACGTGTAACAACAAACTCAATGGTTTCAGCAATATCCTGAGCAGAAAGAGGAGTGACACCTTTGTATACATCATCAGCTTTTTGTTGATCGCCACCAAAACGAACTAAGGAGAATTCTGTTTCTACCATTCCCGGAGCAATAGATGTCACTTTAATATTGTGTTTTAATAAATCTATTCTCATTCCCTGGGTAATGGCATTTACTGCATGTTTAGTAGCGCAATATACACTTCCTCCCTCGTATACATTTATACCAGCAATAGAGGATATGTTTATGATATGACCGGATTGGTTTTTAACCATAAATTTTATAATTTCCTTAGAAAGAAATAATAAACCAGTAATATTGGTGTCAATCATCTGTTGCCATTTATCCCATCTTACATCGTCCATTTTTTCAGTTCCTGAAGCTAAGCCAGCATTGTTGATAAGAATATCAATATTTTGCCATTCCGCAGGAATGCTATTAATTGCATTTAAAGTCTCTTCCTGATTTCTAATATCAAAGCAAAGGTGGAGTGTTTTAATAGAATATTCGTTTTCTAAAGTAGCCTTTAATTTTATTAGTCTCTCCTCTCTACGACCTGTAATAATGGTGTTGTACCCTAATTTTGCCAATACTATAGTTGTTGCTTCACCGATTCCGGATGTAGCACCTGTGATTAATGCTATTTTATTCATTTTAGTCCAAAAATTTATTTGCTGTACAAGTTTTATTTATTCATCAAAAGCAAAAGATCAGTCTTTTATCTTACACAATTTTTTTATACATTCAAAAAGTTAAAAAATGTTATCCTGATAGAAAACAGGCCATTTGTATGTTGAAGTTTTCCAAAGATAAAAACAGGATCATTAATAATTAATGATTTTTAGTAGGAACTTAAAAAAATATTAAGATGAACAGTAATATTACCTCCAGTGGATCAGAAAACATAGACCTAACCCATGCTGAAATAGATTTAATTTCTGAGATTCTTAAAAGAGAACCGAATCAATTGGAATTGGATATGTTTTCGCGACTGTGGACGGAACATGCATCTTATAAAAATTCATTAAAATGGTTGGGAAAGCTACCAAAGACAGGAGATAATGTTATTGTAAAGGCCGGAGATGAGTCAGCTGGAGCTATTGATATTGGAGATGGTTATGTATGTGTGTTTAAAATGGAGTCACACAATCATCCTTGTTCCATACAGCCCAGATTGGGTGCCTCAACAGGAATGCGTGTTGTAACGCGAGACGTTTTTTCAATGGGAGCGAAGCCTGTTGCATTTCTGGATTCATTAAGGTTTGGTGATGGGGAGCGAGATACTGCACGTTGGTTGTTCTCAGAAGTTATCAATGGCATAAAAGATTTTGAAGAAAATATGAAGGTGCCAGTTGTTGGTGGAGAGGTTGGTTTTGATAAAGGGTTTAATTCAAATCCTATTGTAAATAATATGACAGTAGGGATTGCTAAAAAAGAAGATCTGATTTCAGGCGTGGCAGCAGAGGAAGGTCAATTAATTCTTGTTGTGGGTGCTCTAACAGGCAAAGAAGGTGTGGATAATGATGTGTTTTCTGCTGATGTGATCTCAGGAAATGGAACTGAGGCTATTACTTATGATCAGATGTTGGATTCAAATATCGAAAAGAGTTTACTAAAAGCCGTAAAATCTCTGAATGAAAAGAAGCTTGTTGTAGGAATCCAAACTATAGGAGCTGGGGGAATTGCCGGTGCAGCAACCGAAATGGCCGCTCGAGGGAACTCAGGTATGGAGATTGACTGCAGTAAAATACCGGTAAGAGAAGACAATCTGGATGAAAGAGAGAAATTACTTTCTGAAACATGGGGCAGGATTTTGCTTTGTATTGATAAGGATGATTTAGCCAAAGTTTCCGAAATTTTACAACCGATGCAAGTGGCATTTTCAGTCATTGGAAAAGTAAATAAAACTGATAAGCTGACTTGTAAATCAGATGGAGAATTGTTGGCTGAAATCCCTGTTACGTATGTGGGATTAGGGGGGAAGGCTCCTATTTATGAAAGAGAAATTCAGGAGCCCGGTGAAAATGTCATTAAAGAGTTGATGATTGACGATGTTCCGGAGCCGGATCATTACCCTAAAGTGATCGCTGATTTAATGAATAGTTTGAATATTGTTTCCAAGAGTTATTTGATGGATACTTTTGATCAGGCTTTACATAAAGATTCAATGAGTAATAAATATCCTTCGGATGCTGCATTTGTTAAAGTTGAGGAAGCAGATAAAACTCTTGCACTGACTGTAGATTGTAATTCATATTATGTTGAAGCGAATCCTTATGTAGGTGCGCAGATTGCCGTTGCAGAAGCTGCTCGAAATATTATTTGTGGAGGTGGAGTTCCTCTGGCAGTAACAGATTGTTTAAATTTTGGTAATCCGTATGACCCTGAAGTTTTTTGGCAATTTACACAATCAGTAGAAGGGTTGTCTAATGCTTGTAAAGCTTTAAATACGCCTGTGGTAAGTGGTAATGTTAGTTTTTACAACCAAAGTTCTCAGGAAGGAAGACTTAAGGCAATATCTCCATGTCCTGTCATAGGAATGGTTGGAGTTGTTGAATCAAAGGATCATCATACCGTTTTGACTTATAAGCATAAGGGCGATATGATTTTCTTAATTGGACAGTCAAAAGATGATATTAATGCGTCTGAGTATTTGAATTTTTATCATAAAATGAAGAGTCATGCTGCTCCATATTTTAATATGGAAGAAGAGCTTGAAGTTCAGGAAGTGGTTAAGCAATTAATTAGGAATAAGTTAGTTCGTTCTGTTCATGATGTTTCATCAGGAGGTTTGTTTTTTAATATGTTAGAATCATCGTTACCTTTAGGTTTTGGTTTTGATATAACAACAGATGCAGAGGTTCGTAAGGATGCATTTTTATTTGGGGAAGCTCAAAGTCGGGTGGTGGTTTCAGTATCTCCTGAAAAACAAGATGATTTCGTTGACTTTATGCTTGAAGCAGATACTCCATTTTCAGCATTAGGGCATGTTACCAAAGGAGAGATTCGTATTGATGATGAGTCATATGGTTTTATTGATGATTATAAAGAGAAGATATCTACTCAGTTAAAAAAATGGATTGATAGAGAAGTATAGTACTATTCTAATTTAGTGATCCTAATTCCTTTCAAGGAAACTACGCGTGTCCTTACGCGTAGTCTATTGATAAATTCGAAGTTATAATCAAACAGCAGAATTTTTTATTTTGTGTTGGACAATAGTAGACTTAATAATACCACCCAGTCAGCTTTTCGTGTCTCAAATCTGCCACCCCTCCTTTTAAGGGATGGTAGTGTTGATAGGAGAAAATTCTAGATCTTACGATGAAAAGAATAGATGTGCTGCAAATCAACTCTCCTCCTGATTTAGGAGGAGTACCCGAAGGATGAGGTGGAGGTGGTACAAATCAATACATTATTTTTAACAAGTTATATCATTGCTGTCGCAAGATTGTATCTTGTGACCCTATCTCATAATAATTTATAGTACATGTTGATATCGTTCTCTGGTAAAAAAGCTTTAATAAAGGTCCAAGTTGCAAACTTGAACTAGTAAAAGGAGGTTGTTAATTCCATATTTACATAAATAGGATATAATATAAAATATAAGATTGTTACTTATGAAATATGAACAAGGTACGATTGCCAGTTCAATTGGCCTAGACTTTTTGGTTCTTTTGGGAGATGTCAAAAGAATAATATATAACATATTACGTTTCAAAATACTTTTGCTCAAGCTATAGGGCTTTTAATTTGTTCATGTCGTAATTGACTTAATACAACCACACCGTCAGCTTTTCGTGCATCAAATCTGCCACCCCTACTTTTAATGGATGGGAGTGTTAATAGGAGAAAATTCTAGATCTTACGATGAAAAGAATAGGCGTGCTGTAAATCAACTCTCCTCCTGATTTAGGAGGAGTACCGGAAGGATGAGGGGGAGGAGGTTCTTAGTTATCTATTGATCAATTAAATTATTTTCACTTGAAGTAAATTCAGTATTCATTTGTTTATATGCCAAACTGTAGCGAATGTCTCCATATGTTCTTTTTTTCTTTGTTTTGTCATCAGGCTAACTTTGTTATTTTTGCATTTGAAATTTCAAATTAAAATTCATGACAGTAACTCCATATAAGGCATCTTCTGACGGTAAAAAGAAGCAGATAAAAGCAATGTTTGATAATATTGCTCATAAATATGATTTTCTGAATCATTCGTTATCAATGGGGATTGATAAGATATGGAGAAGAAGAGCGATTAAACTTCTGAAGGATTTAGATCGTCCTGAAGTGTTGGATATTGCAACCGGAACCGGAGATTTAGCTATTGCTGCCATGAAATTAAATCCCAAAAGAATTGTTGGTTTAGATTTATCTGCCGAAATGCTTAAAGTAGGTGTGGAAAAGGTTAAAAAGAAAGGTCTGGATCAAGTTATTTCTATGGTAGAAGGGGATTCCGAGAATTTACCGTTTAAAGATCATGAGTTTGATGCTGCCACAGTAGCCTTCGGAGTGAGAAATTTCGAGAACCTAAATAAGGGGTTGGTAGAAATTAACAGAGTGTTGAAGGATGGAGGTAAATTTATGGTGTTGGAATTTTCAAATCCATCAAAATTTCCATTTAAGCAAATCTATCAGTTTTATTCTACTAAAATATTACCTTGGTGGGGAGGTCTTTTATCAAAGGATAAAGCAGCATATACTTATTTACCAGAATCAGTTGCCGCTTTTCCTGAAGGGGATGCTTTTGTTAAAGAGTTAAATAAAGCAGGTTTTAAGAGTTTAAAGGTTTGGCGACAAACATTTGGAATTGCTACAATTTATTTTGCTCAAAAAGAAATACAATAAATTTTATATTATTGAGTTTTGTTAAAAGATTCATATTTTATGAGTCTGGTTGATTTCAAAAACAAAAAATGATAAAACAGTTCATGTACATATTTTTCTTGGGTTTGATTTCTTTTTTATGTGTTAATGCCTCTGCGCAAAAAACAAATAAAAAGGTACCTAACCTGACTACTTTTGATGAAAAGAAGATTCATTTTGGTTTTATCATAGGTTTCAATACCATGAATTTCTCGGTAAGGCATACCGGGGTAAGTAATGCTAATAATAATGGAGTACCAATGTATGCCGAAGTGTTGGACTTAACTCCGGGAATTAATCTGGGTATTGTTTCCAGTCTAAAGCTGAGGAAGAATTTAAACCTTCGAGTGCTTCCTGGTATTGCATTTGGACAAAGAAATCTGACTTACATTTATAATGATGGTGATCCAGAAACATTAAATGATAATCCTGAGCCAAATGCAACGAGTAGTATTGACATGGCAGATCCACTACAAATAAAATCCACTTTTCTGGAAATGCCGATTATGCTTAAATATGGTTCAGACCGGATGCATAATTTCAAGCCATATCTGGTTGCAGGTATAAATCCTCGCTTTGATTTAGCTAAGAATAAGCAAGATAGAATGTTGCTTAAAAATCTTGACTTATATTATGAGGTTGGAGTTGGATTCGATTCCTACTTAAACTACTTTCGACTTTCTACAGAGCTTAAAATATCAATCGGTACAATGGATGTTTTGGATCATCAAGGAACCGGTGATATTTTAGATGCCAAATACACAGAAGCAATAGACAGGCTTACCTCAAGAATCTTTGTCTTATCTTTTTATTTTGAATAGAAATTCTGTGTAGTTTACAAATGCGTTGCATTTTCTTAAAAAGTTTTTTAGGGCCAATTCTGGTAATGTATTTAACTTTTAATTAAATGAAACAAGTATGAGAATCGTGAGATTGAAAGTTAAGAAGCTATCACACGTTGCCTGTATCGTTTTATGGGGAAAAATGATTGTTTTCTAGATGAGTTCCATATGACCAATGAAAATAATTAATTAGAGTATATGAAATAATATAGAAAACATAGAGGATAGAAATTCTTTCTACATTCAGATTTTTTTATTGTTTTAAATATATTTATTTCTTATATAATAGATTAAGGGGCGTTAGCCCTGTTATCTTAAATTTTTATTATGGCCAATACCTATACCCAACTTTTCGTTCAATATGTTTTTGCCGTTTAAGGTAGAGAAAATTTAATAAGTGAAGAATTCAGAAACGAATTAGAAAAAATAATATGCGGACTTGCAACCAAACATAAATCAAAACCTCTTGCTGTTTTCTGTAATCCAGATCATACACATGTTTTTGTAGGGCTACATCCAACTATATCGATCTCAAAGCTTATTGAACAAATAAAAGCTGGCTCTTCAAAATGGATTAATGATAAAAGATTTTTATCTGGGCATTTTTCATGGCAGGATGGATATGGTGCGTTTACATATTCTAAATCACAAACCGACAGAGTAATAAAATATATATTAAATCAACCAGAACATCATATAAAAAGATGTTTTAAAGATGAGTATCTATCATTTCTTAAAAAATTTGATATTAACTTTGATCCTAAATATCTTTTTGAATGGTATAGTCCGGTTTAAGACAACAGGACTACGCCCCTTGATTACATACATCATCTATTTTCTACTAAGAAAACAGGCCTAACGGCCCTTTGGTGAGTATACTAATATAGTTGACCCCTGCTTAAGATTTCTAAATGTGCGCCTTTTTGCAACGTAAGGCTTAACTATAGTCTAAAAATCTAATAAAGTATACTCAATCATCAGTTTACAGAAAAATAACATCATTTTCATACAGTGTTTAGCATAAGGGTAAATTTACTATCTTTGCGCCACAATTTTAAGAGAGGATGAAGAAGGATATAGCATTAAGATTAACTCCACAAGAGGCTTCTGATGAAAAGTACTACAAATCATTAGTGGCAAAAAAGATGAAGGTGAGCCCGGATAAGATCACGGCGATGAGAATTCGCAAAAGATCAATTGATGCACGTCAGCGTCAGGTAATGGTTCAGTTATATCTTGATGTATATGCCAATACACCCGCGCCGGATCCTGAAATTGTAAAATTTGAATATCCAGATGTTTCCAATAAACCAGAGGTTGTTGTGGTTGGAGCCGGACCTGGAGGTTTGTTTGCTGCTCTTCGATTGATTGAATTAGGGTTAAGACCAATTGTGCTTGAAAGAGGTAAGGATGTAAATGAGCGAAAGAAAGATATTGCCTTATTAAACAGAAATAATCCTGTTAATCCCGAATCAAATTATGCTTTTGGCGAAGGTGGTGCCGGAACATTCTCTGATGGGAAGTTATATACCCGAAGTACCAAAAGAGGAGATTTTAATAAGATATTGAATGTGTTGCGTTTTCATGGAGCACAGGATGATATATTAATCGATTCACATCCTCATATCGGAACCGATAAACTTCCGGGTGTGATCAAGTCAATGCGTCAATCCATTATTGAAGCCGGGGGTGAAGTGTTGTTTAATTCACAGGTTGTGGACTTGATGCTTGATGGGCAAAAAGTAGCTGGAGTTGTATTAAAAGATGGTACAAAAATAGCATCGAAAGCAGTAGTTCTGGCTACAGGTCATTCAGCACGAGATGTTTATAGTATGCTTCATGATAAGGCTATTGAGCTTGAAGCCAAAACCTGGGCAATGGGGGTTCGAGTTGAGCATCCGCAGGAATTAATAGATGAGATACAATATCATTCACCTGAAGGAAGGGGTAAATATTTGCCAGCAGCATCTTATAGTTTCTCTTGTCAGGTAGAGGAGAGAGGTGTTTATTCATTCTGTATGTGTCCCGGAGGTTTTGTGGTGCCAGCCATGACTGGTGAAAATGAGATGGTTGTTAATGGTATGTCTCCATCAAGAAGGAATTCTCCTTTTGCTAATTCGGGAATGGTGGTAGAGATTCGTCCGGAAGATATTCCTGCAGAATTTAAAAAGTATGGTATTTTGGCTGGATTAGAATATCAAAAAGAGGTTGAGAGATTATGTTATGTTAATGGAGGAAGTAATCTGATAGCGCCTGCTCAGCGATTAACCGATTTTGTGGATTCTAAATTGTCATTTGATTTGCCTCCAACATCGTATGTGCCCGGAGCAATTGCATCTCCGTTACATTTTGTTTTGCCGGAGGGTATTACGAGCAGACTTCAGGGAGGATTTAAACAGTTTGGAAAATGGGCTAAAGGTTTTATCGATCCGGAAGCTATTGTCATCGGAACAGAATCCAGAACTTCTTCACCTGTGAGAATTCCTCGTGATCCATATACGTTTCAGCATACTCAGATTGAAGGACTTTTTCCTTGTGGAGAGGGTGCCGGATATGCCGGGGGTATCGCATCTTCTGCTATTGATGGTGAGAAATGTGCAGATGCTGTCAACCAAATGCTCGAGGGAACTTTCTAAGCTTTATAGATCCGAATAAAATATTATACTAGAATCTTCTTCTGAATTCACTTAATGTAATTGCTGTTGCTGTAGATACATTTAATGATTCAGAGTGGATTGGATTTGTGGAAAAGGATGGGATTAATAGTTTGTCTGAAACCAGTGATTCTATTTTCGAGGAGATTCCTTTTCCTTCATTTCCCATAACAATAATTCCACAGGAATTTAATTCTTTCCTATAAATATCTTCCCCATCCAGAAATGTTCCGTATATGGAATTGTTTTTTTCCCTGGCTTGCTTTAAAAACAGTTCCAAATCTGTATAAAATAAGTTGACTCTGGCAATTGCACCCATCGTTGCCTGAATAACTTTCGGATTATAAGCATCTGCAGTATTTTGAGAACATACAATGTTTTTGATGCCAAACCAATCTGCAAGTCGGATAATAGTGCCTAAATTTCCCGGATCTTGAATATCGTCAAGAGCAAGTGTTAAATCTTTGTCTATATCCAGGTTCTGAATCTTTTGGTCTGGTATGCTGCAAATGGCAATAACAGGAGACGGTGTTTTGAGTTGTGTAATCTTTTTAAGTTGTGATTCTTCGCATTCAGTTATTTCATCTGCAATTATAGATGAATGATCTTCAATCCATTGTTTACTGGCAAATAACCATTTAATATGAATAGAAGAATCTGATAAGTCAGATACTAATTTTTCTCCTTCAGCAATAAAGAGCTGATTGATATCTCTGTACTTCTTCTTAGAAAGTGAATTAATTAATTTTATTTTACTCTGACTAATCATTTTTTACTGTTTAAACAGATGCAAATTTACTTTATTCCATCGGATTTAGATACTTTTGCATAAAAATTGCACAAGGGTGTCAAAAAATATCCCAAGTTTAAATCTAATCTGATATTTTAGCAATAAAAAGTAAGTACGTACATTGAAGAAAGTTCTTTATTATATCATTCTTGTTCTAATTATTAGTAGTTGTAGCACAGTAAAACATGTGCCAGAGAACGAATATCTATTGGATAAGGTTGATATTCATAATACTGCCAGAAATATTCCCAAAGAAAGGTTTGCGCCGTATATGAAACAAAATCCCAATATTCAGATTTTTGGGATGTTTAAGTTTCATTTGTGGTTGTATAATCTGGCGGGGAAAGATACCACGAAAGGTTTTAATAAATGGTTACAACGAATAGGTGAAGAGCCTGTTTTGTATGATGATTTCCTGTCGGGACAAACCATGTCTCAGTTAGAGCTTTTTATGCACAACAAAGGATATTACCATGCAGATGTGGATACTGTGGTAAAATACAGGAAGAAAAAGGCTAAAGTTAAATATGTAATAGAAGCGGGTAAGCAGTTTGTATTGGAGCATGTAGGTTATAGAGCCGAAGATACAACCATTCAAAGATTAGTGGAGGAAGATCTGGAGAATAGTATTCTTAAAGAGGGTGGACCTTTTGATGTTTCTATGCATGATGCAGAACGTGAACGTATCACCAAATATTTAAGAGACAGAGGTTATTTCAGTTTTTCTAAGGAGTTTATCTATTTTAAAGCTGATAGTACACTTGGAGGTAACAGAGTAGTAGATTCTGTGTTAATTAAAAATGCCAGTGCTGAGGTTGCTAAGAATAGGGACTCCAGCTTTGTTCATCCGATTTATCGTATACATAATGTTTATTTCAGGACAAATTTTGATCCGCATAGGGCTTTAAACGAAAAGGAAAGTTATTACGATCAGTATGACACTTTAAAATATGGTGATTTTCAGTTTATGTATATCGATAAGCTGAAGGTAAAGCCTGAAGTGTTGGTAAACTCTACATATATTACACCGGGTCAATTGTTTCAGGCAAACTTGGTTGATAAAACAAAAAACTTGCTGTCGAGTTTACGTCTTTATCGTTTTATTAATATTCGATTTGAAGAGGTTCAGGGTGCCACAAGTACAGTTGATGGTAGCCGACTTCTGAATTGTTTCATACAGCTGGTTCCTGCTAAGTTTCAATCATACTCCATTGATGTGGAAGGTTTAAATTCCTCTGGTAATTTAGGGGCAGGAGGTAATCTTGAATATCAGCATAAGAATCTATTTAAAGGAGCAGAGGAGTTTACTTTTAATATCAGAGGTTCTATGCAGAATCAGTTAAACAGACAGAGTGAGCAGTTTAACACAACTGAGTTCGGAGTAGAATCCAGAATTATATTTCCAAAGTTCTGGATGCCTTTTCAAATTAAAAAGTTTCGTCAGCGTTTTAATCCCAAAACATCATTATCTGTAGCCTATAATTATCAGAAGCGTCCGGATTACACAAGAACTATAGCCAATGGAAAAATTAGTTATTTGTGGAATTCGAGTAAAAGGGTTTCGCATCAGGTAACGCCATTGGGTGTTAACTTTGTGTTAATCCCAACTGTTGATAACGATTTTTTGCAGGATATTGAAGGTACCTTTTTAGGTTACTCGTATCAGGATCACTTAATTACAAATACATCTTACTCATTTGTTTATAATCAACAAGAGGTTGAAAAGAGAAAGGACTTTTTGTATGTAAACTGGAATCTGGAAGAGGCTGGTAATTTTTTAAATTTGTGGTCGAGTTCAATATCAAAGAAAAATCCAGAGGGATATAATGAAATTTTAGGGATTAGATATGCGCAGTATGTTCAGAGCGATATTGATTTGAGGTACCATCATTATCTGAATAAAATTAATAGTATGGCCTATCGCTTTTATTTGGGCGTTGGATATCCATACGGAAACTATGATGTGTTACCATTTGAGAAACGATATTTCTCAGGAGGAGCTAATAGTATCAGAGCATGGCCTGTTCGGGGAATTGGTCCTGGTTCCTATGATTCTCAGGATGCTGATTATTATAATCAAACAGGTGATATTAAACTTGAATTTAATATAGAGTATCGGTTCAAGTTATTTTGGATTCTCGAAAGTGCTTTATTCCTGGATGTAGGTAATATTTATACGATTAGGAAAGATATTAGTCCGGAGGGCGGATTGTTTGAGTTTAATAATTTTACCAGTAAGTTAGCTGTGGGAACCGGATTGGGATTGAGATTTGATTTTAAGTATTTTATTTTTCGATTGGACTCAGGAATGAAACTAAGGAATCCTGTTGAAGAAAAAGGACATCGATGGATCCCTACGAATAGAAAATATACATGGGATGATTTTGCGATGAATTTTGCTATAGGATATCCATTCTAATTATTGCATCAAAGAATTTACAAGACATAAAAAAAAGCTGACCGAAAATATTTTCAGTCAGCTTTTGTATTTTATCTCAATGTGTAAATTAAGCTTGTTCAGCAGAACCTAATACATTGATGTTTTTGTGCATATAAAGCTCTTTTAATAAATCACGAGCTGGTCCTAAGTATTTTCTAGGATCAAATTCAGATGGATTTTCAGCCATTACCTGACGTACAGCAGCAGTCATAGCTAAACGACCATCAGAGTCAATGTTGATTTTACATACAGCTGATTTAGCAGCTTTACGTAATTGCTCTTCTGGGATACCTACAGCAGCTTTCATTGCACCACCAAATTTGTTAATTGTAGCAACGTGCTCTTGTGGCACAGAAGAAGATCCGTGAAGTACGATAGGGAATCCAGGGATTCTTTTTTCAATTTCTTCAAGGATCTCAAATTTCAATGGAGGAGGAACTAAAAGTCCTTCTTCATTTGTAGTACATTGCTCTGGAGTAAATTTGTGAGCTCCGTGAGAAGTACCAATTGAAATAGCTAATGAGTCAACACCAGTTCTTTTTACGAAGTCTTCAACCTCTTCTGGTCTTGTATAAGTTGATTCTTCAGCAACAACATCGTCTTCAACACCAGCTAAAACACCAAGCTCGCCTTCAACAGTCACACCGTGAGCGTGAGCATATTCAACTACTTTTTTAGTAAGTTCAACGTTTTCTTCGTATGAGTGGTGAGAACCATCAATCATTACTGAAGAGAATCCGTTGTCGATACAATCTTTACATAGTTCAAAAGTATCACCGTGATCTAAGTGAAGAACAACAGGAATTTTATAACCTAACTCTTCAGCATACTCAACAGCACCCTTAGCCATGTTTCTCAATAAAGTTGCATTAGCATATTTTCTTGCTCCTGCAGATACTTGAAGAATAACTGGAGATTTAGTTTCAACACAAGCCTGGATAATTGCTTGCATTTGCTCAAGATTGTTAAAGTTGTATGCTGGAATAGCATACCCGCCTTCTACAGCTTTTTTGAACATCTCAGTTGTGTTCGATAAGCCTAGCTCTTTGTAATTAACTGCCATTTGATTATTAATTTATTGATTAAATTATGTTTGTTTATAATTTTGTGCATACTAAATCTCTAATGTGTCGCAAAAGAGGCAATAATATATCGGTATCTGCTAGAGTGAAATTTGAGAGCGCAAAAATAGATATTCCTGTATTGTTATCCAATTATTATAATTAGTTCGCTTCTATTGTTATGAAATTTGTTGTGATTCTAAATTAGAACATAGTTTGTTACGGCGGTTGAACAATTATATTTCTCTTTTTGTTAAGGATGTCGTTATAATATATATTAACTTTGGAAATTATAAATTCAAAAATTACAAATAAAATCATGGGAAAAGTACTAGACGTAATTAAACCCGGAGTAGTTACAGGCGACGATGTTGCTAAATTATTTCAAGTTGCAAAAGATAATGGTTTTGCAATTCCTGCAGTAAATGTAGTAGGAACAGATTCTATTAACGGTGTTTTAGAGGCTGCAAAAGTAGTTAACTCACCAGTTATTATTCAGTTGTCAAACGGAGGAGCTGCTTTTTACGCTGGAAAAGGTGTTGGTTTATCTGGTCAGGAAGGACAAATCCTTGGTGCTATTTCAGCTGCAAAGCATGTACACCTTTTAGCAGAAGCGTATGGTGTTCCTGTAATTCTTCATACAGACCATGCTGCTAAAAAATTATTACCTTGGATTGATGGATTAATTGAAGCTGGTGAAAAGAATTTTGCTGAAACAGGAAAGCCTTTGTTTAGTTCTCATATGTTAGACCTTTCAGAAGAGCCTCTTGATGAAAACCTTGCTACATGTAAGCAATATTTCGAGAGAATGAATAAAATTGGTATGACTATCGAGATTGAACTTGGAATTACTGGAGGTGAAGAAGATGGTGTTGATAACTCTGATGTTGATAATGCACTTTTATATACTCAACCAGAAGAAGTAAATCAGGCTTATGAAGTATTAAGCTCGGTAGGTAAAAACTTTACTATTGCTGCTTCATTTGGTAACGTTCACGGAGTATACAAGCCAGGTAACGTGGTGTTAACACCAAAAATTCTTGATAATTCACAAAAGTATATCGAAGAAAAACATGGTTTAGGAAGTAATCCTGTAAACTTTGTGTTCCACGGAGGTTCTGGTTCTACTTTAGAAGAAATCAGAGAAGCTATTAGCTATGGTGTTATCAAAATGAATATTGATACAGATACACAATGGGCTACTTGGGATGGAATTCGTAAGTATGAGGCTGCTAATCGTGAGTATCTTCAAGGACAGATTGGTAACCCTGAAGGAGATGATAAGCCAAATAAAAAATATTATGATCCTCGTGTATGGTTAAGAAAAGGTCAGGAAACTTTAATCGAAAGATTAAAAGTGGCTTTTAATGATCTTAATTGTGTAGATGTTTTATAATAGACATTAAAAAATTGTATTTAAGCCCCTTGTTGAATAGACAGGGGCTTTTTTTTTAGGTGTTTTTTTTGTTTTTTAGCTGCTTTAAAACAATAATGATTATCAAATGTCAGAATTAAAAGAAAATAAACGAACTGGTTTTAGTAGTAAATTTGGTGTAATAGCTGCAGCTGCAGGTTCTGCTGTAGGATTAGGTAATATCTGGAAGTTCCCTTATATCACCGGTCAATATGGAGGAGCTGCTTTTTTATTCGTTTATCTTGCTTTTATTTTGGCAATTGGACTGCCTGTTATGATGTCGGAGTTTGTAATAGGCCGTAAAGCAAAACGAAATGCGTTTGGTGCCTTTCGTAAATTAGCACCAAAGTCGGTGTGGTTTGTAACCGGTTTTTTAGGAGTTGGTGCGGCATACCTGATTTTATCATTTTATGGCGTGGTTGCTGGCTGGGCTATGGATTATGTGGCAGAATCCGTAAAAGGAACATTTGTGGGAAAAACACCGCAGGAAATATCTGCATACTTCAATCATTTTAGTTCGCAATCTCTTAATCCAGTTTTATGGCAACTTGCTTTTATGGTTTTAACTGCTGTAATTGTTTTAATGGGTATTCAAAAAGGAATTGAAAGATATTCAAAAGTATTAATGCCTTTGTTGGTGGTGCTTTTAGTTATTTTGGTTTTTCGCTCCGTCACGTTGCCTGGTGCAATGAAAGGAATTGAGTTTTTCCTGAATCCTGACTTTTCGAAATTAACTTGGGATGGTGTCTTGAATGCTTTAGGTCATGCTTTTTTCTCTTTAAGTTTAGGTATGGGTACGCTAATTACCTATGGTTCATATATTGATAAAAAGAATAATCTGGGTAAAACTGCGCTGCAGGTAACCATTGCGGATACTGTTATCGCAATTTTGGCAGGATTGGTAATTTTACCTGCTGTTTTTGCTTTTGATTTAAAACCAGGTGCCGGTGCTGGTTTGGTTTTTAAAACATTGCCAAATGTTTTTATGCAGATGCCCGGAGGTAGCATCTTTTCTGTAATGTTTTTTATCTTGTTAACTATTGCAGCATTAACATCTTCAATTTCTATTTTAGAAGTTGTAGTTGCATTTTTGTCCGAAGAGTTAAAAATTAGTCGTCGGGTATCTGTAGTATTGGCTGCGGTATCCATTTCCTTTGTAGGAATATTCTGTTCTTTGTCACTCGGGGATATGGATGGAGAAGTGTTTCTGGGAATGAACTTTTTTGATACGTTAGATTTCTTTGCGGCCAATATTTTTCTTCCATTTGGAGGGGCGTTGATATCACTTTTTATAGGATGGAAATATGGATATAAGAAAGCAAAAGCAGAGTTGTCTAACCATGGCAAAATTAACCTGTGGTATTTTGATGCCATTTACTTTTCGTTAAAGTATATTGCTCCAATTGCTATTATGATTGTTTCTGTTTATGGAATATATGAGCAGGTACAAAAATATTTAACTACCTTAGGGTAGTTCATTGTTATATTACTTTACATGCAACTATTGATTCGTGCAATAGTTGCTATTAACCAAACCTTAATTAATGATGTGGAAAGACTTTTTCTACTACTCCCGAAATGAGCAAAAGGGTATTGTTGTTCTTCTGATTATTGTTGCAATAGTTATTGTTGTTCGTATTATACTGCCCTTTCTTGTCTTGAATCCTCAAATCTCAGAAGATCAAAAGCAATTTTTGAGTCAGATAGATAAAATAAATCTATCATTAAGCGAAAAGGAAATTCGGCATGATTCCTTATTCTTTTTTGATCCAAATACAGTATCTAAGTTAGATATGAAGATGTTAGGTTTCTCTTCCTATCAAATCAATTCATTACTAGGATATCGCAGTAAAGTTGGGCAATTGAGTTCAATAAATGATTTACAGAAAGTATATGGGGTGGATTCTGTTTTTATCAATAAGTATAAAGCTTTTATTCACTTTGATGAGGTTAAAATTCGCCAGGAGCAAAAAGATATTGAAGATGATATTGTTTGGATTAACTTTAATAAAGTTGCAGATGATTTTTGGTATACAAATGTGGAATCAAATGAAATTAGAGATACTATAATAGGATTGCTGCATTTAAATTACATCGCTAAATCTTTACCTAATTATAAAGTAAAGGAATTTACTGATGAGAAATTACTTCTATGGCTCCGGCAACATTCTAAAGTAAAATATCAAAAGCAGAATTTTAACTCACAGATAGAATTAAATTCAGCGAATGCATCAGCTTTAAAGGAAGTGAGAGGGATTGGGGAAGTATTGTCAAAGCGCATATTAAAATATGGGAATTTACTTGGCGGATATACTGAGGTTAAACAATTACAAGAGGTTTATGGTGTTACAGAAGAACTGTATAATAAAATATGCTCAAGTTTTACAGTAGATGCTGAACAGATTCATAAAATAGACCTTATAAATACTAAAATCAGTGAGGTGTGTAAGCATCCCTATTTTAATTACAAACAAACAGTTGAATTAAAGAATCTAATGAGGAAAGGTGTTGATATTTTTGAGGATCAAGAGTTAGTGTTTGAAAATATCTCAGATGAAGAGTGGAATAAGATGAAAATGTATTTGAAATCAGATAGTTTGAATTTAAATATTCAATAATTTTTTTGTGTAAAAACTAGTGTTTTAGCGTGTTTTATAGTCTGTTACAAAAAAATATTATATAAAAATTTGCTGCAATGAATAAACTTTAGTTTCTTTGTACCCGCAAATAATTGAGGGGTGATAGCAGTCGATGTTGAAATCGTTTGATTATTTGGGAGTTAGTATTAAAAATATAGCGAAAATATAAAATCAAAGGAGAAGATTATGATTGTTATTCCGATTAAAGAAGGTGAAAACATTGAAAGAGCGTTAAAAAAATTCAAAAGAAAATTTGAAAAGACTGGTGCAATGAGAGAATTGCGTTCACGTCAAGCCTTTACAAAACCTTCTGTAGTAAGAAGAGAGGAAGTTAAAAAAGCAGTTTATATACAAAAATTGCAACAAAACGAGGAATAGAGAAATAATTGAGACCAAATACTGGAAAATTTAGTATATTCGTTTATACAGAAACAGTAGAATAGGTCTTGGATGATTTCAATAAAATCGTTTTTAAAATATTTAGAGTTCGAGAAGCGCAGTTCAAAGTATACACTGGTTTCTTATCGCTGCGATCTCGAACAATTTATTGCTTTTTCGAAAGAAAAAGGGATAGAATCGATTGCGCTGATTACCAGGAAGCATATTCGTAATTGGATTGTAGATATGGTGAATTCTGGGTTGGCACCCAAAAGTGTGAATCGAAAAGTTACTTCGCTAAAATCGTACTTCAAATTCCTGATGAGAGAGGGGATTGTTGAAGTCAATCCGGTTGATGGAGTTCCTACTCCAAGATTGCCAAAAAAATTACCTGTATTTGTTCGTGAATCAGAAATGGATCTTTTGTTAGATGAGATTCCTTTTGCTGATGATTATGAAGGGAAGCGAGATAAGATGATTCTTGAATTGTTTTATGGTTCAGGAATGCGTTTGTCGGAACTGGTCTCCCTGAAGGATCGTGATTTTGATTTAAAGCAAGGTGTGGTCAGAGTTACAGGTAAGTATAATAAAGTTCGGATTATTCCTATGTATTCTTCATTAATTTCTTTGGTGGAGGAGTATATTAATTATAGAAATGTTATTTTTGGAAAAGAGAATGTATTGTCTTTTTTTCTTACTAAAAAAGGAGATGCAGTATATCATAAATTAATATACAGGGTAGTAAATAAATATTTAACTTTAGTGACTACTTTGCATAAAAAAAGTCCGCACGTATTGCGTCATTCATTTGCAACCTCGTTGTTGAATGCAGGCGCGGATTTAAATGCAATAAAAGAATTATTGGGGCATAGTAATTTAAATGCCACTCAGGTGTATACTCATAATAGTTTTGAGAAATTAACCGATATATATAATCAGGCCCATCCGCGGTCTTAAATAATGGAGGATTTAATATGAACATTACAATTCAATCAGTGAAGTTTGATGCTGCCGATCATCTACAAAGCTTTATCGAGCAAAAAGTAAGTAAGTTAGATGTGTTTTTTGATGGTATTATTGATGCTGAAGTAATACTTAAGTTGGATAAGTCGGAAACATTGGAGAATAAGGTTGCTGAGATTAGTTTGAATGTACCTGGAGCAGAGTTGTTTGCGAAGAAACAGTCAAAAACATTTGAGGAGTCTGTAGATCTTTCTTGTGAAGCACTTCGTAAGCAGTTGATAAAGAAGAAGGAGAAGGTACAAGCAAAATAATTTAAAAAAACTGATATATTTTTGTTGTATTAAAAAAATATTATACATTTGCACACCGTTTTAGGAAAGTGAATTTAATACACTAAAATAAAAGCATAAGATAGGCTGGTTGTTGAAAAGTAATCAGCCTATTAAATGAAATAAAGTAACCTTTAAAAGTAAAGGTAATTTTTGGGGAGATACCAAAGTGGCCAACTGGGGCGGACTGTAACTCCGCTGACTTTCGTCTTCGTAGGTTCGAATCCTGCTCTCCCCACAAGAACCAGATTAAAATATTGAAATAAACATCGGGAAATCAAGGATTTTGAACGATAATTCATTACCTTTGTAGCCCGAATCAAAAAAAAAGCGGGAGTAGCTCAGCTGATAGAGCATTAGCCTTCCAAGCTAAGGGTCGCGGGTTTGAATCCCGTCTCCCGCTCTTAACAGCCGATGTAGCTCAGGGGTAGAGCGTTTCCTTGGTAAGGAAGAGGTCATGGGTTCAAATCCCATCATTGGCTCTATTCTGGTTCGGAAGTTAAAAAAATATAAGTTAATATCTAATTGTCTAATTATTTCGAGTTATGGCTAAAGAACATTATGACAGGTCAAAGCCTCACGTGAACATCGGTACAATTGGTCACGTTGACCACGGTAAAACAACTTTAACTGCTGCAATTACAAAAGTATTAGCAGATAAAGGATTTTCAGAAGCGAGAGATTTTGATCAAATTGATAACGCTCCTGAAGAGAAAGAAAGGGGTATTACAATTAACAGTGCTCACGTAGAGTACGCAACTGAAAATCGTCACTATGCACACGTTGACTGTCCAGGTCACGCCGATTATGTAAAGAACATGGTTACTGGTGCTGCGCAGATGGATGGAGCTATCATTGTAGTTGCTGCAACTGATGGTCCTATGCCTCAAACTCGCGAGCACATCCTATTAGCTCGTCAGGTAAACGTACCAAGATTGGTAGTTTTCTTGAACAAAGTTGATATGGTTGACGATGAAGAGCTTTTAGAGCTTGTTGAAATGGAAGTTCGTGAACTATTAGATTTCTATGAATTTGATGGTGAAAATACTCCTGTAATCCTAGGATCTGCTTTAGGTGGATTGAATGGTGAGCCTCAGTGGGTTGATAAAATCATGGAGCTTATGGATGCAGTTGATACTTGGATTCCAATTCCTCCACGTGATGTTGATAAGCCTTTCTTGATGCCTATCGAGGATGTATTCTCTATTACAGGTCGTGGTACTGTTGCTACAGGTCGTATTGAAACTGGTATTATTCACACTGGTGATGAAATGCAAATTATCGGTTTAGGTGCTGCTGGTAAAAAGACTGTATGTACTGGAGTTGAGATGTTCCGTAAGATTCTTGACGAAGGACAAGCTGGTGATAACGTAGGTTTATTACTTCGTGGTATTGACAAAAACGAAGTAAAAAGAGGTATGGTTATCGGAGCTCCTGGTCTAATTACTCCTCATACTAAATTTAAAGCTGAGGTTTACGTATTGAAGAAAGAAGAAGGTGGTCGTCACACTCCTTTCCACAATAAATACCGTCCTCAATTCTACCTACGTACATTAGATGTAACAGGTGAAATTACATTACAAGAAGGAACAGAAATGGTAATGCCTGGTGATAACGTAACTATCACTGTAGAGCTTATCTACCCTGTTGCTATCGATCAAGGTCTTCGTTTCGCTATCCGTGAGGGTGGTAGAACTGTAGGTGCTGGTCAGGTAACTGAAATTATTGAGTAATCAATATAAAGCAGAAGGAAGGTTTATCCTTCCTTCTTATACACGAGAGTAGTTCAGTTGGTAGAGCACTGGTCTCCAAAACCAGGTGTCGGGAGTTCGAGTCTCTCCTCTCGTGCTTAGCCGGGTAAAAAATCGTAAGGCGATTGTTATCCGGCAAGTTCGTGAATAGGAATTAATTTTAAGGAATTGATTCTTGTATTTATAACCATTAAAGAGAGATCTTGTGAGTAAAATAGTAAATTATTTTAAAGACGTTCAAAACGAGTTAGTGAACAAAACATCTTGGCCCACTTGGTCTGAGTTGCAAAGTAGTGCTTTGGTTGTAATGGCAGCTTCTGCTATTATTGCAGCTATTGTTTTTGGCATGGATTATTCGTTTGAAAAAGTTCTTGACATGGTTTATAATCAACTTTACTAATATTTTTGAGAATGAGTAATGTTGATAAAAAATGGTATGTATTAAGAGCCATTGGAGGAAAAGAAAAGAAAGTTAAGGAAAGTGTGGAGAGTGAGATCGAAAGACTTAACTTACATGATTATATTTCTCAGGTATTAATACCAACAGAAAAAGTTTATCAGATACGTAACGGTAAAAAGATAAGTAAGGAAAGAAATTATTTCCCTGGTTATGTAATGATCGAAGCGGCTTTGGTAGGAGAAATTCCTCATATCTTAAAAAGCATACCAAATGTGATTGGATTCTTAGGAGACAGAGATAATAGTGCTGTTCCATTAAGAATGTCCGAAGTTAACAGGATTTTAGGTAAAGTTGATGAATTATCAGATACCGAAAATACTGAACTTGATGTGCCTTATTTTGTTGGAGAAACAGTTAAGGTTACAGATGGGCCATTCAATGGATTTAATGGTATTATTGAGGATGTTAACGAGGAAAAGAGAAAACTAAAAGTAATGGTGAAAATTTTTGGAAGAAAGACACCATTGGAACTAAGTTTTTTACAAGTAGAGAAAGAATCATAAATTATATCATCTTGTAAGTTAAGCTTCCATAAAAGAAGTTATTCTTTTATCACTACAAGGAATATGAATAGTTTGTGTCTTTATATATATAAATAACTAATTAGAATTGCTACATGGCTAAACAAGTAGAAACTTTTATCAAATTGCAGATAAAAGGTGGAGCAGCAAACCCTTCACCACCAGTTGGACCTGCTTTAGGTTCAAAAGGTGTAAATATAATGGAGTTTTGTAAGCAATTCAATGCCAGAACTCAGGAAAAAGCAGGTAAAGTTTTACCAGTTGTTATTTCGGTGTATTCAGATAAGTCTTTTGACTTTGTGATTAAAACACCTCCAGCAGCTGTTCAACTTTTAGATGCTGCTAAGCTTAAAGGAGGTTCTCCTGAACCAAACCGTAAAAAGGTAGGTTCAGTAACTTGGGACCAAGTTAAAGCTATTGCTGAAGATAAAATGGCGGATTTGAATTGTTTTACAGTTAGCTCTGGTATGAAGATGGTTGCTGGAACTGCCAGAAGTATGGGTATCACTGTTAGCGGTGAATTCCCTGGTGATAATTAATTAATACCATTTTGGAGTTATGACAAAACTAACAAAAAATAAGAAGTTAGCGTTAGATAAAATCGAAGCCGGAAAGCAATATACGCTTGAGGAAGCAGCCAAATTGGTAAAAGAAATTACCACTACAAAATTTGATGCTTCTGTAGATGTTGATGTACGGTTAGGTGTTGATCCAAGAAAAGCAAACCAGATGGTAAGAGGTATTTGTACTCTTCCTCATGGTACTGGTAAAGAAGTACGTGTGCTTGTTTTATGTACTCCTGATAAGGAGGAAGAAGCAAAAGCTGCAGGTGCTGATTACGTTGGATTGGATGAATACGTGGAAAAAATCAAAGGAGGCTGGACTGATATTGATGTAATCATTACTATGCCTAGTGTTATGGCAAAAGTTGGACAGTTGGGACGTGTTTTAGGTCCTCGCGGTTTGATGCCAAACCCTAAGAGTGGTACTGTTACTATGGAAATTGGTAAAGCAGTAAACGAAGTAAAAGCTGGTAAAATCGATTTTAAAGTTGATAAATTCGGAATTATTCATGCTTCTATAGGTAAAGTATCCTTTGAGGAGAATAAAATTGTTGAGAATGCAAAAGAGTTTTTAAATGTAATTTTAAAACTTAAACCTTCTGCAGCAAAAGGTACTTACATTAAAAGCATTAGTCTTTCAAGTACCATGAGTCCAGGCATCCGTGTTGAAACCAAAGCGGCTGAAGCCTAATGTTTAACTAACAGAAAAAAGGAATCATGAATAAGGAAGATAAAAGCTTACTTGTAAAAGAACTTACCCAAAATATCGCTGAGTACAGTCACTTTTATGTGGTAGACGCAGCAGGTATGAACTCGGGTAAAACTAGTGATCTTCGTAGAGAGTGTTTCAAGAAAGATATCAAAATGATGGTGGTTAAAAATACCCTTTTTGAAAAAGCTCTTGAAGTTACAGAAGGAGATTTTGCACCATTATATGATACTTTAGTTGGTTCTACGGCTATTTTCTTTTCAAACGTAGGTAACACCCCAGCAAAACTTATTAAAGATTTTGCTAAGGCTAATAAAAAGCCTATTTTAAAAGGTGCATACGTTGAAGAGTGTTTATATGTTGGAGAAGAGAATTTAGAAGCTCTTGTTAACATTAAGTCTAAAGACGAACTACTTGGAGATATCATTGCTCTACTACAGTCACCAGCGAAGAACGTTATTTCTGCACTTCAATCAGGTGGCACAACAATACATGGCGTATTGAAAACATTAGCAGAAAGAGAATAAGAAAAGTAAAAAATTAATATTTAATAAATAGAAAAATGGCAGATTTAAAGAAGCTTGCTGAAGAATTAGTTAACTTAACAGTAAAAGACGTTAACGAACTTGCTGAGATCCTTAAAGAAGAATATGGTATTGAGCCTGCTGCTGCAGCTGTTGCTGTTGCTGGACCTGCAGCTAGTGCTGATGGTGATGCTGCTGAAGAGCAAACAGAATTTGACGTAATTCTTAAATCAGCTGGTTCTTCTAAACTAGCTATCGTTAAGCTTGTTAAAGAAATGACAGGCGTTGGACTAAAAGAAGCTAAAGAATTAGTTGACAAAGCACCTGCTCCATTAAAAGAAAAAGTTTCTAAAGAAGAAGCTGAAGCATTAAAAACTCAATTAACTGAGGCTGGAGCAGAAGTTGAACTTAAGTAATTATTACTACCTTATATAGGGAACGGTTTAGGGACTTATCTAACGATAAGTTCCTAGACCTTTTTATGCATTTATGTTATTAAGTTCAATTAATATTGCTGATAGATGACTCCAAATACCACAAGCGAAAGGATTAGCTTTGCTTCTATTAAAAATCAGTTAGATTATCCTGATTTTTTAGAAATCCAATTAAAATCATTCCGTGAGTTTTTTCAACAGGGCACAACTCTAGAGGAAAGACGCGAAGAAGGATTATATCAGGTTTTTCAAGAAAACTTCCCAATCACGGATACAAGAAACAACTTTGTACTTGAGTTTCTTGACTTCGGTATTGACCCTCCTCGATACACTATTCAAGAATGTATCGAACGTGGACTTACCTTTAGTGTACCATTAAAGGCAAAGTTGAAATTATACTGTACCGATCCTGAACATGAAGATTTTGATACAGTTGTTCAAGATGTATATCTTGGAACTGTTCCATATATGACCGATAAAGGTAGTTTTATCATCAATGGTGCAGAAAGGGTAGTTGTATCTCAGCTACACCGTTCACCTGGTGTTTTCTTCGGTCAAAGTACCCATGCTAACGGTACTAAACTTTATTCAGCACGTATTATTCCTTTTAAAGGATCGTGGATAGAGTTTGCTACTGATATTAACAGTGTGATGTATGCCTATATTGATAGGAAGAAAAAATTACCTGTAACAACACTTTTACGTGCTATTGGGTACGAAAGTGATAAAGAAATTTTAGAAATTTTTGATTTAGCTGATGAAATTAAAGTTTCTAAGTCAGGATTAAAAAAAGTTGTTGGGAGAAAATTAGCTGCCCGTGTCCTTAAAACTTGGATTGAGGACTTTGTGGATGAGGATACAGGTGAGGTTGTTTCAATTGAGCGTAATGAGGTTATCATTGATCGTGAAACAATTATTGAACCTGAGCACATTGATGAGATTGTAGATTCAGGTGCTAAAACAATTTTGTTACATAAAGAAAATCAGAATTTATCTGATTTTGCAATTATATATAACACACTTCAAAAGGATCCATGTAACTCCGAAAAAGAAGCTGTGTTACACATTTATCGTCAATTACGTAATGCTGAGCCACCAGATGAGGCTACTGCACGTGATGTTATTGATAAGTTATTCTTTTCCGATAAACGTTATGATTTAGGAGAAGTTGGACGTTATCGTTTGAATAAGAAATTAGGTTTAGAAACAGAAATGGATACTAAGGTATTGACTAAATCTGATATTATTCAAATCATCAAATATTTAATTGAACTAATCAACTCAAAAACTGAGGTCGATGATATTGACCACTTAAGTAACCGTCGTGTTCGTACCGTTGGAGAACAATTAGGTAATCAGTTTGGTGTTGGTTTAGCACGTATGGCTAGAACAATACGTGAAAGAATGAATGTTCGTGACAATGAAGTATTTACTCCTATTGAGTTAATTAATAGTAAAACATTGTCATCTGTTATCAATAGTTTCTTTGGCACAAATGCTTTATCTCAGTTTATGGATCAAACTAATCCATTGGCAGAGATTACGCATAAACGAAGAATGTCAGCTTTAGGACCAGGTGGTCTTTCTCGTGAAAGAGCAGGTTTTGAGGTAAGGGACGTTCACTATACCCACTATGGTCGTTTATGTCCAATTGAAACACCTGAAGGTCCAAACATCGGTTTGATTTCTTCTCTTTGTGTATTTGCTAAGATTAATGACCTTGGTTTTATTGAAACTCCATACCGTAAGGTAACCAACGGACAAGTAGATTTAACTGAAGCAGGAATTGAATATTTAAGTGCAGAGGAAGAAGAAGAGTTAATTATTGCTCAGGCTAACGCTCCTCTTGATGATGAAGGTAACTTCGTTAATTCAAGAGTTAAAGCACGTCTTGAAGCTGATTACCCAGTAGCTGCTCCAGAAGAGATTCACTTAATGGACGTTGCTCCAAACCAAATTGCATCAGTTGCTGCATCGTTAATTCCTTTCTTGGAGCATGATGATGCGAACCGTGCGTTGATGGGATCTAACATGATGCGCCAGGCTGTACCATTGTTAAGGCCTGAAGCTCCAATTGTTGGTACCGGATTGGAAGGTAAATTAATTCGCGACTCAAGAACTAACATCGTTGCTGAAAAAGATGGTGTTATTGAGTATGTTGATGCAGAAGAGATTGTAATTAAATATGATCTTTCTGAAAATGAGAAGTTCGTTAGTTTCGATAATGAAACTAAGAGATATAAAATCACGAAGTATCAGAAAACAAACCAGAGTACTTGTATTGACTTGAAACCATTGGTTGTAACAGGTCAAAGAGTAAAAGCTGGACAAATTCTTACTCAGGGTTATTCAACTGAAAAAGGAGAATTGGCATTAGGACGTAACCTTAAAGTGGCATTTATGCCTTGGAAAGGATACAACTTTGAGGATGCGATTGTAATTTCAGAAAGAGTAGTACGTGAAGATATTTTTACTTCTGTACATATCGATGAATATTCACTTGAAGTTCGTGATACAAAACGAGGATTAGAAGAACTTACTTCAGATATTCCTAACGTTAGTGAAGAGGCAACTAAAGATCTTGATGAAAATGGTTTGATTCGTGTGGGAGCTCATGTAAATCCGGGAGATATCTTAATTGGTAAGATTACTCCAAAAGGAGAAAGTGATCCAACACCTGAAGAAAAATTATTGAGAGCTATCTTTGGTGAAAAGGCTGGTGATGTTAAAGATGCATCATTAAAGGCTTCTCCTTCATTAAAAGGAGTTGTGATTGATAAGAAATTATTCTCTCGTATTATTAAAGATAGAAAAGCAAGATCATCAGATAAACCATTAATTGCTAAAATTGATGAAGAGTTTGACAGATCAGTTGCTGACTTGAGAAATCGTTTGGTAGATAAATTATTTACATTAGTAAACGGTAAAACTTCTCAAGGAGTACAAGATTATTTTGGAGTTGATATTGTTTCTAAAGGAACGAAGTTTACACAAAAAATCCTTCAGGATATTGACTATCATAATATTGATCCTAATGGATGGACAACAGATACAGATAAGAATGAATTAATTCAAAAAGTAATTCATAACTACTTGTTGAAATTCCAGGAATTTGAGGCTAAAGAGAAACGTCAGAAATATAATCTTACTATTGGTGATGAACTACCAGCAGGTATTGTTCAATTAGCTAAAGTTTATATCGCTAAGAAACGTAAAATCTCAATCGGGGATAAAATGGCGGGTCGACATGGTAATAAAGGTATCGTGTCTCGTATTGTTCGTGCTGAAGATATGCCATTTTTAGAGGATGGATCTCCTGTTGATATCGTATTGAATCCACTGGGTGTGCCTTCAAGGATGAACCTTGGACAGATTTACGAAACTGTTTTAGGATGGGCAGGAAAAGAGCTGGGACTTAAATTTGCAACACCAATTTTTGATGGTGCAAGTTTTGCTGATATGGATTCTTATACAGAAAAAGCAGGTGTACCACAATATGGTAAGAGCTACCTTTATGATGGAGGTACAGGAGCCAGATTCCACCAGCCAGCAACTGTAGGTGTAATTTATATGCTTAAGTTAGGCCACATGGTTGAGGATAAAATGCATGCTCGTTCTATCGGTCCTTATTCTTTAATTACGCAACAGCCACTTGGAGGTAAAGCTCAGTTTGGAGGTCAGCGTTTTGGAGAGATGGAAGTTTGGGCATTAGAGGCATTTGGTGCAGCTAATATCCTACAGGAAATCTTAACTGTTAAGTCTGATGATGTAATGGGACGTGCAAAAGCTTACGAAGCTATTGTTAAGGGAGATTCTCTTCCAACTCCTGGAATACCAGAATCACTTAACGTGTTATTACACGAGCTTAGAGGTCTTGGTTTAAGTGTAAACCTAGATTAAAGCCTTACTATCATTGGATAGTGCATTGCATTATTCAATGATTGCCTTATTTGTTTTAAAATTAATAGAAGACGTTGACATATGGCATTCAGAAGAGATCAGAAAGTAAAGAGTAATTTTACAAAAATCTCTATCGGGTTAGCTTCACCAGAAGAAATCTTAGAAAGATCAAGTGGTGAGGTTTTAAAACCAGAGACCATTAACTATAGAACTTATAAACCAGAGAGAGACGGATTATTCTGTGAAAGAATTTTCGGTCCAGTAAAGGATTATGAGTGTCACTGTGGTAAATATAAAAGAATTAGATACCGTGGTATTGTTTGTGACCGATGTGGTGTTGAAGTAACAGAAAAGAAAGTGCGCCGTGAAAGAATGGGACACATTTCTTTAGTTGTACCTGTTGCTCACATTTGGTATTTCAAATCTTTACCAAATAAAATTGGTTATTTACTTGGTTTACCAACTAAAAAACTTGATTCTATCATTTATTACGAGCGTTACGTTGTAATTCAGGCTGGTATTAAATCCGAGGATGGAATTCAATATATGGATTTTCTTACTGAAGAAGAGTATTTAGATATTCTTGATACACTTCCAAAAGAAAATCAATATTTAGAAGATGATGATCCAAACAAATTTATTGCTAAAATGGGTGCTGAGGCACTTCATATGATTTTATCAAGATTAGATTTGGATGGTCTTTCTTATGAGTTAAGACACAAAGCAAATACTGAAACTTCTCAACAAAGAAAAAATGAAGCACTTAAGCGTCTTCAGGTTGTTGAGTCTTTCCGTGAATCTGTAGGAAGAAACCGTCCTGAATGGATGGTTGTTAAGGTTGTACCTGTTATTCCTCCAGAATTACGCCCATTAGTACCTTTGGATGGTGGTAGATTTGCTACATCAGATCTTAACGACTTATACAGAAGGGTTATTATCAGAAATAACCGTTTAAAGAGATTAATTGAAATCAAAGCTCCGGAAGTAATCTTACGTAATGAAAAACGTATGCTTCAGGAATCTGTTGATTCATTATTCGATAACTCACGTAAAGCTAATGCAGTTAAAACGGATGCAAACCGTCCTTTAAAATCATTAAGTGATAGTTTAAAAGGTAAGCAAGGTCGTTTCCGTCAGAACTTATTAGGTAAAAGGGTAGATTATTCTGCACGTTCTGTAATTGTTGTAGGTCCTGAGTTGAAGATGCACGAATGTGGTCTTCCAAAGAACATGGCAGCGGAACTTTACAAGCCTTTTGTTATACGTAAGTTAATTGAAAGGGGAATTGTAAAAACAGTAAAATCTGCTAAGAAAATTGTAGATAGAAAAGACCCTGTAGTTTGGGATATCCTTGAAAATGTATTGAAAGGACATCCGGTACTACTAAACCGTGCCCCAACGCTTCACCGTTTAGGTATTCAGGCATTCCAACCTAAGTTAATTGAAGGAAAAGCGATTCAGTTACACCCATTAGCTTGTGCGGCATTTAACGCCGACTTTGATGGTGACCAGATGGCTGTTCACTTACCTTTAGGACATGCTGCTATTCTTGAAGCTCAGATGTTAATGTTGGCTTCTCAGAATATCTTAAACCCTGCAAATGGTGCTCCTATTACTGTACCATCTCAGGATATGGTTCTTGGGCTTTACTATATGACTAAAGCTCGTGAAGGTGCAAAAGGTGAAGGTTTAACTTTTTATTCATTAGAAGAAGTTAAGATTGCTTATAATGAAGGAAAAGTTGATTTACATGCTGGTGTAAAAGTGAAAGGTTACGACTTAAATAAAGACGGAGTACCTGAGCTTCAAATTATAGAATCAACAGTAGGTCGTATTTTATTTAATGAATTTGCTCCAAGAGAGTCAGGATTTATTAATGAAGTATTGACTAAGAAAGCATTGAGAGATATCATTGGTAGAGTACAGAAAATTTGTGGTACTCCACGTACAGCTGATTTCCTTGATGATATTAAGAATTTAGGTTATAGAATGGCATTCGAAGGAGGTCTTTCATTTAACCTTGGTGACGTTATTATTCCTGAAGCTAAAGCCAAAATGGTTGAAGAGGGATATGCTGAAGTTGAAGAAGTAAAGAATAACTATAACATGGGATTCATTACGAACAACGAACGTTACAACCAGATCATTGATATTTGGACGCATGTTAATGCCCGTTTGACAAATACGCTGATGAAACAATTGAGTACCGATAATCAAGGATTTAATGCAGTATACATGATGCTTGATTCAGGTGCGAGGGGTTCTAAAGAGCAGATTCGTCAGTTATCAGGTATGAGGGGACTGATGGCAAAACCTCAAAAGTCAGGAGCTGAGGGTGGTCAGATTATTGAAAACCCAATTCTTTCTAACTTTAGGGAAGGACTTTCAGTACTTGAGTACTTTATTTCTACTCACGGTGCTCGTAAAGGTCTTGCGGATACGGCTCTTAAAACTGCCGATGCAGGATACTTAACACGTCGTTTGGTTGATGTATCTCAGGATGTTATTATTACAGAAAATGACTGTGGAACATTAAGAGGTTTAACAGCAACAGCTATTAAGAATAATGAAGATGTAGTTGCTACATTATATGAAAGAATTCTTGGTAGAGTTTCTGTACATGATGTTTACCATCCATCTACTGGTGAGTTGATTGTAAAATCAGGTGAAGAGATTGATGAATTTAAAGCAAAAATCATCGAGGATTCTCCTCTAGAAAGAGTTGAAATCCGTTCTGTACTTACTTGTGAATCTAAAGTTGGAGTTTGTGCTAAATGTTACGGACGTAACCTGGCAACAGGAAACTTTGTTCATATTGGAGAAGCAGTTGGTGTTATTGCAGCACAGTCAATCGGTGAGCCAGGAACACAGCTTACACTTCGTACGTTCCACGTAGGGGGTACCGCTGGTAACATTTCTTCTCAAAACAGCATCGTAGCAAAATATGATGGTATTGCTGAATTTGAAGAATTAAGAACTGTTCCTACAAAAGACGATACAGATAAAGATATTGATATTGTAATTGGTCGTTTGGCTGAATTACGTATTATTGATAAAAATACAGGTATTGCTTTAGCAAACCACCCAATTTCTTATGGTTCTAAACTGTATATTAAAAATGGTGCTGAGGTTAAAGCTGGAGACTTAATTAGTGAATGGGATCCATATAATGCCGTAATTGTTTCTGAAAAATCAGGTATTATTAGTTTCGATAATATGCTTGATGGTATTACTTATAAAGAGGAATCTGATGAACAAACAGGTTTCCGCGAAAAAGTAATTATTGAAACAAGAGATAAAACTAAAAACCCTGCTTTAAGAGTAGTTGATGATTCAGGAGAAATCCTTAAAACATTTAACTTACCAGTAGGAGCTCACGTTTCTGTTGATGAAGGAGCTAAAGTTAAAGTTGGCGAAATCGTTGCTAAAATACCGAGAGCTATTGGTAAAGCGGGTGATATCACAGGGGGTCTTCCTCGTGTTACTGAGTTATTTGAAGCTCGTAACCCATCTAACCCAGCTGTTGTTTCTGAAATTGACGGTGAAGTAACATTTGGTAAAATCAAGCGTGGTAATCGTGAGATTATCGTTACTTCTAAAAATGGTCAGGTTAAAAAGTATTTGGTACCATTATCAAAACAAATACTTGTTCAGGAGAATGATTATGTACGTGCAGGTATTCCATTGTCAGATGGAGCTACTACACCTTCAGATATTCTTCATATCATGGGACCTACAGCTGTTCAGGAATACATTGTTAATGAGGTACAGGATGTATACCGTTTACAGGGTGTAAAAATTAACGATAAGCACTTTGAAATTATCGTTCGTCAGATGATGCGTAAAGTTGATATTGTTGATCCGGGTGATACTAAATTCCTTGAAAAACAAATTGTTGACAAATTAGAATTTATGCATGAAAACGACCATATCTATAATAAGAAAGTGGTTGTTGAACCTGGTGATTCTGAAAATTTACGTGCTGGTCAAATTATTACAGCTCGTAGACTTAGAGATGAAAACTCACAGTTGAAGCGTAGAGATCTTAAACTTGTTGAGGCTAGAGATGCAGTTCCTGCAACTTCAAGTCAGGTATTACAAGGTATTACAAGAGCCGCACTTCAAACTAAGAGCTTTATGTCAGCTGCTTCCTTCCAGGAAACAACAAAAGTTCTTAATGAGGCTGCCATCTCAGGAAAAATTGACCAATTAGAAGGATTAAAAGAAAACGTAATCTGTGGTCACTTAATTCCTGCAGGTACAGGTCAACGTGCATTAAGCAACTTAGTAGTTGGATCACAAGAAGAATTTGATAAACTTGTGACTAAAGCTGAAGTTGAAGAAGACTAAGATTTGATTTACAAAATCATAATTCAAAAGGGAAGTATTTTATGCTTCCCTTTTTTTATCTTAATGAGATTTATAATTTTATAAAAAAATATTATGGACGATAAGAAAAATAAGAACCAAATTAATATCGAGCTTAATGAAGATGTGGCTCAGGGAGTTTATTCAAACTTAGCTGTTATAACACATTCTCCTTCTGAATTTGTATTAGATTTTATCAGAGTAATGCCAGGTATTCCTAAAGCTCAGGTAAAATCAAGAGTTATTGTAACTCCGGAGCATGCTAAAAGGTTAATGATGGCTCTTAAAGATAATATTCAAAGGTATGAATCATTACACGGACCAATCAAGAATATAGAAGATGGTCACCCTGGAGCCGGAAATATTCCCATGAATTTTGGTGGAACAACTCCTGAGGCTTAAATTATGTAAAGTAGGGTTCTGAGTATTGAGTCCTACTACATTTCATTCACACACTACTTCTAATTTATTACCTTATGGTACGCCGTATAATATTCCTATTAGTTATTGTTTTCCATTTTTCTGCCTGCTCTGCCAAATTAATATCAGATAATCATATAAAAGTTGGTGCAAGTAGTTTTCAGGAGTACATTCCCCTTATAAAGGATAAACGGGTAGGTTTATTAGTGAATCATTCTTCACTTGTTCAGGGAGTTCATCTTTTGGATACTTTGATAGCTCAGGATATTAATGTTGTTAAGATTTTTGCACCGGAACATGGATTTAGGGGTAAAAAGGATGCAGGGGAACATGTAGCAAATGATATGGATCAAAAAACAGGTTTACCTATTGTTTCATTGTACGGTAAAAACCGGAAACCATCTGTGGAAATGCTTCAGGATTTAGATGTAGTTGTCTTCGATATTCAGGATGTAGGAGTAAGATTTTATACTTATATAAGTACAATGCACTATATGATGGAGGCATGTGCTAAGTCAAGCGTTAAATTTATAGTTTTAGACAGACCAAATCCTAATGGAGACTATTTTGATGGTCCTGTTTTAGATAAAAAATATCAATCATTTGTTGGAATGCATCCTATTCCAATAGTACATGGGTTAACAGTTGGAGAGCTGGCACAAATGATAAATGGAGAGGGCTGGTTAGAAAATCAGACACATTGTGATTTGACTGTAATTAAAATGAAAAACTGGGATCATAAAATGTCTTATGATTTACCTGTTAAGCCATCACCAAATTTACCCAATTATTTGTCTGTTCGTTTATACCCTTCACTATGTTTTTTTGAAGCCACAAATATTAGTATTGGGCGTGGAACATATTTTCCTTTTCAGGTTATAGGATACCCTGATTCAAGTTTGGGATCCTTTTCTTTTACACCGAGGAGTATTGATGGAATGAGTAAAACACCAAAACAGAAAGATCAAGTATGTTATGGTGTAGATCTAAGAAGTGAATCTTTAAAGCATCAGTTTTCATTAAAATATTTTCTGCAATTTTATAATACACTGAAAGCTAATGATGGTTTTAAGTTTGATGTAAAATGGTTTAATCTTTTAGCAGGAAAAAGTCAACTTAGTGAGGATATTATTAATGGATTATCCGAACAGGAAATAAGAGCAAAGTGGGCAGTTGATTTAAAGAAATATTCCTTATTACGTGATAAATATTTACTTTATTCAAAGGAAGAATAACCATCTTCATTTGGCTCTTCAGAAAGCGTATAATATATCTCTTTTTCAGTAAAATGTATTTCAATAATATTCATACAAAGCAAGCTGACTAAAATTTTTTCAGCTTTATATCTGGATATATTCGCTTTCTTATAAAAGCGCGTAAAGGATATGGATTCATTTTCAGATAAATAATCCAGTAAAAATTTTTCAGGAGGATTAAGTTGTAATAATTGGTTTTTGTTTCTTTTTTGAGCTTTCCAGTATTCCAATAAGATTTTATTTGCCAATAGATTCTGATCTTTGACTCTAATGTAAACTTTATAATTTCCATCTTTGGTAGGTGCTTTATGTGGTTTTTCATCACTTTGAGGAATAATTATTTCCAGCACCGTTTTCCCTTCACTTTTCCACTCTAATACTTCAAAATTTACAGGTGGTTTACAATACATTTTTGCAGCAGCTTCAATCATATAGTATTCTTCTTCTGAGGCCACACCTGCAATTTTACCATTGTCTTTAACTCCAACAAGTAAACTGCCTCCATCAGTATTGGCAAAAGCAGCTAACGATCGAGCAATCTTTTTGGAGTCATTAATCGCAAATTTAAAATCCTGCTGCTGATGTTCCCCCTGATTTATTTTTTCCTGTAATATCTTATTCCTCATGCCTACTTGCTGATTTCACGCAAAAATATAAGTTTTAAGGTTTATCTCAAATTAGTAAGCGATAAGAAGACGTATTCCCTAAATACCTAGCTTTTACCTCTTCTAAATAAGAATACATGACAATCGTCACTTTTACAACTGTTAAAAAGTATTAAATTATTAAAGAAGTAATTCTCTAATTAAGTTGTTTAATACCAAAATCACTTACTATGTCTGAAATAACTAACCTGGTTAAATCGTTGGCTGATAAGCATGGACGATATCAAGAGAGCCTACTGCCTATTTTGCAAGGGGTCGTTGAACAACATAAATATTTGTCGGAGGAAGCAATGGTAGAGATAGCCCGAGAGCTTGATATTTCAGCAGCCCGGGTTTTTGGGACAGCTTCATTTTATTCTTTTCTAAATACCCGTCCCATGGGAAAATACATTATCAGAGTGTGTAAAACAATTACCTGTATGATGCATGGAAAGAATCAAATTATTCAGGAGCTGGAGAAAAGTCTGAAAATTAAGTTAGGAGAGACTACACTGGATGGTAAGTTTACATTGTTGGAGACAAACTGTTTAGGACAGTGTCATAAGGGGCCGGCAATGTTAATTAATGATGAACCTTATACAGAGTTGAATCCGGAAAAAGTGAGGGAGATAATACAGTCTATTAAGCTAAATGATACATCAAAAACGTCAAACCCTGATTTAAACTAAATAGCTATGGCAAAGAAAAATCTACAAAGGTTAGACCTCATTTTTAAGAATGAGCAGGATGGAGAACAGATTCTTACAAAGACATTTAAAAGATCTAATCAGGATATTGTAAATGATCTGATCATATCAGGGTTGAAAGGAAGAGGAGGGGCCGGATATCCAACTGGTTTAAAATGGAAGTTAGCATCAGAAGCTGAGGGTGATTTTAAATATGTGATATGCAATGCAGATGAAGGGGAACCCGGAACATTTAAGGATCGTGAGATTTTGAGTCAGGTACCCGTAAAGGTTCTTATCGGGATGGCTGTTTGTGCAAAGGTGATTGGAGCGCATGAGGGGTATATTTATTTACGTGGTGAATATAAGTTTTTGGTAGAGCCGTTGACTGAGATAATTGATGATTTTCATGTATTGCTAAATAAAATTGGCTTTGATTTTAGAGTGAAGATATTTTTGGGTAGCGGAGCTTATATCTGTGGAGAAGAAAGTGCATTGTTTGAGAGTATGGAAGGCCATAGGGGAGAACCAAGAAATAAACCTCCGTTCCCAACTCAAGCTGGTTATCGTAAAATGCCTACCGTAATTAATAATGTAGAGACTCTGGCACATACTTATTCCATTTTTAAATATGGACCCGACAAGTTTAAGGATCTTGGGGTGCAGGATTCAAGAGGATCGAAAGTATTTAGCGTATCTGGCGATACTCCAATTCCCGGAATTTATGAACTTGAATTTGGTATGTCTCTCCAAAAATTTGTAGAAGACTTTGGAGATGGAGATGCTAAAGCTGTTCAGGTAGGAGGTGCTTCAGGATTTTGCGTTCCCAGAAAGAAATTTGAAAATACAAAAATAGGCTATCAGGGTAAATTAACCGGAGTATCATTACCAACCGGAGGTTCGATGATGATCTTTAACTCTTCAAGAAGTATGTATAATGTTTTGCATAATTACCTGGAGTTTTTTGTTGAAGAAAGTTGTGGTCAATGTACACCTTGTCGTGTTGGAACGCAACAGCTTTTATTGGGTATTGAAGCTGTTAAAAAGGGCGAAAAGTCTTCTGAATATTTAGAGAAGCTATTGGGTTTGGCCGAAAATATGAGAGTGACAGCAAAATGTGGTTTAGGTCAGTCCGTGGCCAATTCCTTTTCCTCAATTGTAGAGAACTTTAAAGAAGAAATGATTTATTAATCATAAAAGAATGAATGATGAGTAAAATAAACTTAACAATAGATCATATACAAGTTAGCGTTGATAAAGGCGCTACAATTCTTGAAGCGGCAAAAAAACTCAATATAAAAATTCCAACCTTGTGTTATCATGAAGATTTATGTGTAGCAGGTAATTGCCGGGTTTGTGTTGTGGAACAAATGGGAAGTGATCGTTTGGTTCCCTCATGTGCCACACCAGCTTCAGAAGGAATGGAAATTCTGACAAATAGCTTAAAAGTGCGTAATGCCCGTAAAAGTGTTATCGAATTATTGGTTTCGGAACACCGGGCAGAGTGCACCAGGTGTTATAAAAATGGAGTGTGTGAGTTACAACATTTATCTTCAGAATATTTAATTGGGGAAGATGGGTTAATTGATTTAGTGGCATTAAAGAATTATACGATTGACTATTTTTCTCCATCAATCATTAAAGATGATTCCAAATGCATTCGCTGTCAGCGTTGTGTACGTTCATGTGATCAGCTTCAGAATATAGGGGCATTATCTGTGGCCTATAAGGGTGAGAAAATGAAGATTGCTTCTTTCTTTGAAAAACCGATGTATGAAGTGGTTTGTACAAACTGTGGACAGTGTGTTAACCGTTGTCCAACAGGAGCATTGATTGAGCGTAATTATATAGATGAAGTTTGGTCGGCCATTAACAATCCACAAAAGCACTTGGTGGTTCAGACCGCTCCTGCAGTCCGGATTGCGCTGGGAGAAGCTCTAGGCATGGAATCAGGTAATATTGTTACCGGAAGAATGGTGGCTGCATTAAGACGTTTGGGATTTGATTCCGTTTTAGATACTGATTTTACTGCAGATTTAACAATCATTGAGGAAGGGAACGAACTACTTCAGCGTTTAAAAGGTGCTTTGGTTGATAAAGATCCGGAAGTAAAGTTACCAATGACAACCTCTTGTTCTCCCGGTTGGATCAAATACATCGAACATATGTATCCGCAGTTATTACCTAATGTTTCAACAGCCAAGTCGCCACAACAGATGTTTGGCGCATTGGTTAAAACCTACTATGCCAATAAAATTAAAGTTGATCCCGAAGACATCGTTTCTGTTTCAATAATGCCTTGTACTGCTAAAAAATACGAGGCTAATCGACCTGAAATGCATTCAAGTGGCTATAAAGATGTTGATTTGGTATTGACAACCCGAGAACTGGCCCGGATGATTGAACAGGCAGGGATCGATTTTAAAGCTTTGGAGAATGAAGAGTTTGATTCGTTCATGGGTGTTTCCAGTGGAGCTGCAGTTATTTTTGGAGCAACAGGTGGTGTAATGGAGGCAGCACTCAGAACAGCTTACGAGATTGTAACAGGAAGAGAAGTTCCGTTTGATGGATTGAATATCACTCCGGTCAGAGGCATGGATGAAGTAAAAGAGGCTGCCATTAAAATAGAAAATCCGTTACCGGAATGGAGTTTTCTGGATGGTGTAGAATTGAAGACTTGTGTTGCTCATGGATTGGCAAATGCTAAAAAAGTAATGGATAGTGTGGTCAATGGTAAAGCTCAATATCATTTTATTGAAATTATGGCCTGTCCCGGAGGTTGTTTAGGCGGTGGAGGACAACCAATTCCAACCAATATGGAAATTCGAAAAAGGAGAACAGAAGCCATTTACAGAGAAGATGAGGGTATGCCGATTCGAAAATCACATGAAAACCCAGAAGTGGTTAAACTCTATGAAGAATTTCTTAAAAAGCCTTTGGGTCATAAGTCACATGAATTATTACATACTACCTATACTCCCCGAAATAGATATTGATTGGATATACTAGTATAAGAAGGATTATTTGACTGTCTGCCCTTGTGCAGACAGTCATTTTTTGTATTTTGAACTTCTTGAAGAATGATACAGAATCAAGGGTCAAAAAATCATCGTGATTTTTAATTTTATTGAAACTATGCAAAACGAGCATTCAATTACCATATGTATGGGAAGTTCTTGCTTTTCGAGAGGAAATAAAGAAGTGTTGCCCATCGTTAAAAAATTTCTGGCGGAACATCAACTTGAAAAGTCGGTGTTTTTTAAAGGTGAATTATGTACAGGCAACTGCGAAAAAGGACCGATTTTAAAAATAGATGATGAAGAGTTCTCGTTAGTAACTCCTGATGGGATTTATGATATTCTGGCAAATTACTTTCATGTATAAAACGATTTGATAATGGCCCCACTAATAGAAGTAGATAAAGAGAAGTGTAATTTAAGTTTTACCTGCATCAGGGCTTGTCCTGCAAAGGCAATTAAAATTGCAGATAAGCATGCTAATATTATCAATAGTAAATGTATTGGTTGTGGAAATTGTGTGGTGGTTTGTGCACAAAATGCCATTAACTTCAGAAATGAGGAAACTGACGTAGAGCAATTACTAAAAGAAGAAGGAAGAGTTGCAGCAATCTGCGACCCGGCTTTATCCGGCGAATTTATCGATATATCTGATTACAGGAAATTTGTAGCCATGATAAGAGCCCTGGGGTTTGACTTGGTTGGAGAAGTTGCATTTGGTGTTGATCTGGTGGCACAAAAATATAAGGAGCTGTTGAAAAATTTTCAGGGAAAATATTATTTAACCACGCATTGTCCTCCGGTCAGGTCTTTTGTTGAGAAGTACCGACCTAACCTGGTTGATAATCTAGCTCCCATAGTTCCTCCATTTATTGCCATGTCAAAAGTGATGCGTAAGCGTTACGGAGAAGACATCAAAGTAGTTTATATCACCTCGTGTGTTTCGGCTAAAGATGATGTGAAAAGTTTTACAAAAACAGACGGCAGAGTAGATGCAGTAATTACATTTACGGAGTTGCGTCAGTTGTTTAAAAACTATAATGTGACAGAATCATCCGTTGAGTTTAGTGATTTTGATCCGCCTGTAGGTAGAAAAGGAGGCTTATATCCCATTAGTCACGGATTATGGCAGGCTGTTGATATGTCGCAGGATTTACTGGAGAGTAGTGTCATTTCAGCAGATGGAAGAAATGATTTTATTAGTTCTTTAAAAGAGTTTGCAGAGGTGAGTAACCTGAGGCAGCATATCGATTTATACTATTGTGAGGGATGTTCCATGGGGCCAGGAATGACTCAGGGGGGAAAAAAATTTACACGGCAATCTGATATTGTACGGTATGTTGAAAAGCGATTGAAGGATATTGATTGTGATCAGTGGCGGGCTGATATGAAGGAATTTATCGAACTGGATCTTTCCCGTTCCTTTAAAATTACAGACAGGCGATTACCCAAACCCTCGGAAGAGGAAGTGAACAGAGTGTTACATGATATGGGTAAAAGTGATATAAGGGATCAATTAGGATGTGGGGCTTGTGGGTATCCATCGTGTAAAGAATTTGCTGTAGCTTATTGTCAGGGTCTAACAAATTTTGAAATGTGTTATTCCTATTCCATAAAGAGTCTTCATACTTATATCAATAAAGTACATTCATCAAATGAAAAACTAAAAAATACCAAAGAAGCATTACGGGAGAGTGAGGAACTGGCTCGCAAAGAAGGAAAGGCAGCTCAGGAAGCTGCTGATACCATGACTGCGATGTTAAACAAATTAAGAGCCGGCGTTGTAATGGTAGATGCCAATCTTAATATTATTGAATCCAACCAGAGTTTTGTAGAAATGATGGGAGAGGATGCCAGGCAACTTGATGAAGTGATTCCCGGATTAAAAGGGGCAGATATCAATACGCTTTTACCATTTGGTAAACTATTTTCAAGCGTATTGCAAACCGGGCAGGAAGTAAAAAACAGAGATATATCAGTTGGTGAAAATATTTTGAATGTATCCATTTTTGCCATCAAGAAACACAAAATAGTTGGTGGTATTATTCGTGATTTAACAGCTCCTGAAGTTCGTAAGGAAGAAATCATAAACAGAGCAAGGTCTGTTATCCGCGATAATTTGCAGACTGTTCAGCAGATTGCTTTTTTACTGGGAGAAAGTGCATCCAAAACAGAAAAGGTACTGAATTCAATTATTGAAGCACAAAAAATTGGGGATAGTCATGGAAGTTAAGGAACCTGATTTTTATTTGGATATCAACTGCAGTCAGAATAACCACAGAGGTGAATTCATTTGTGGTGATGTTTTTATTTCTCGTCGTATTAAAGAAGATGGCAGAACAATCGCTGTTTTGTCGGATGGGATGGGAAGTGGAGTAAAGGCCAACGTACTGGCAACACTGACTGCGTCAATGGCAGTTAACTTTACCATTGAGCATAAAGAGGTTCAAAAAACTGCAGAAATCATTATGAACACCCTTCCTGTGTGTAGTGTTCGTAAGGTGAGTTATTCTACTTTTACCATTATTGATGTGGAGGATGATGGTAGTACAACAATTGTTGAGTATGATAATCCCCGCTGTTTAATAATGCGTACACACCGGCCTTTTGATCCGGGTTGGGAAGAAATTATTTTAGATAGTCAAAAAAATAAAGGCAAGAAACTTTATACCTGCCACTTTAAGGCGCGAAAAGAAGACCGGATTTTCTTTTGGTCGGATGGAATTGTTCAATCCGGAATGGGATCAAAGACTTTACCATTTGGATGGGGAAGAGAAGCCGTTGAAAATTACGTGATTAAAAGTGTGAAAAACACACCCTTTATTTCAGCCTCAAAATTAACCCGGAAGATTGTAAATATGGCTTCGTTAAATGATGGAGGAAGTCCGCTTGATGATACTTCGTGTGGGATTATATATTTAAGAGAACCCCGAAAATTACTCTTTGTAACAGGACCTCCGTACGATGAAGAAAAAGATGCTGATTTCTCTCTGAAAGTTCAACAGTTTGGAGGTAAGAAGATTGTTAGTGGCGGAACTACAGCCGAAATAATAGCCAGGGAGCTGGGACTTAAATTTGCCGCAAGTTTAGAGATGTTAGATCCGGATTTGCCTCCGGCTGCTCAAATGGAAGGTATTGATCTGGTAACAGAAGGCATTTTAACCCTGGGAAAAGTTGTGAGAGTTCTTGAGCACTTTGAAAAAGACCAGTCCTTAGGTCGGGGACCAGCGCATCAGGTTGTAAAAATGTTTTTAGAGAGTGATCAGATTCACATCATCAACGGAACAAGAATTAATGTAGCCCATCAGGATCCTAACCTTCCTGTTGAATTGGAAATCAGGCGATCTGTAGTAAAAAGAATCGCTGCTTTGTTAGAGGACAAGTTTCTGAAAGAAGTTTCAATTGAGTACATATAATTTATATCGTTTCAAAATAAATAAATATAAGTATAACAAAGGTTTGAGATGTTGATGTGTTCATGTTTTGAATAGTGTGTAAGGTGTTGAAGATTAGATGTGTGATTGTTGATGGACGTTGGCCTGTTTTCGTATATTATTCATATTGGGTTGAAAATTTAATTTAAATCTTTTTATAGTTTATTTAGATTGTTTATGTATTGCGATTAAGCTATGTTTCAGCTTTTTTTTTTCATCTGATACATTGTATTTTGCAGGTTAATTCTTGAAAAATTTCTTTAATTGAATTTCTCAGGATTGTTTTATATGAATTAAGCTGAATTGTTAAATGAAATAAGCCCCCAAAGTATGTTATCAACATAGCGGGTGATTGTTTTTTTTGCGTATTACATTTAATCAATGAAGAATATTATACACACATGAAAATTAGCGAGATTATTAAAGTTCTGAATGCATCAATTGCATGCGGAGAAGCTTATATCGAAACGAATATTGAGCGTGGTTTTGCCAGTGATCTGATGAGTGATGTTCTTACTCTGGACACTGATAAAATGATATTGATTACGGGTCTTGCTAATATGCAAACCATCAGGACTGTGGAGATGGCTGATGTGCAATGTATCCTGTTTGTAAGAAATAAGCAGATATCTGAAGATATGTTGAAACTGGCTCAGGAGCATAATATGGTTTTGCTTCAATGTAAATATTCAATGTTTAATGCGGTAGGAAAGCTATATCAGGCTGGATTAGAACCCGTTTATTAGTTGTGCAATGGAATTTGTTTACGAAGTAGAAGGCGGAGATTTTACAAAGGCAGGAAATGCTTCAAGTGCAGTTAAAAAAACACTGAAGCAATTAAATGTTAACCCAAAAGTAGTAAAGAGAATTGTTGTTGCTCTTTATGAAGCAGAGGTTAATATTGTGGCACATGCCTATAATGGAACCATCAAAGTAACCATTAATTCAGAGCATATTCATATAGTTTTGGATGATAAAGGTCCAGGAATTCCTGATATTGATTTAGCTATGCAGGAAGGTTATTCTACAGCTTCTTCAAAAGTCAGGGAAATGGGTTTTGGAGCTGGAATGGGACTTCCGAATATGAAGAAAAATGTGGACGAATTAAATGTCAGCAGCGAGGTGGATAAAGGTACAACAGTAGAAATGATAACTTATTTATAAGATAGCGGGTTAATGGGAAAGCAGCAAATATATCATGCCTTAAAGGTTGACACAGATATTTGTTACGGTTGTACACACTGTATGAATGTATGTCCTACTGATGCAATACGCATCAATGATGGGAATGCATTAATACTAAAGAAGCGTTGTATCGATTGTGGAGAGTGCTTAAAAGTTTGTCCGGTTGATGCTATCTATGTAGAACAGGATGACCTTGAAAAAATATTTGATTACGAATGCCGTGTTGCATTAGTACCTGCTGTATTTACAGGACAATTCCCTACGCAAATTACCGAAGAGGAGATTTTCAGCGAAATGAAAGAGTTGGGATTTACCCATGTTTTTCAGGCTGAGTATATGGTAGATGTCATCAATAATCTGATGAATGAGCAGATAGATCAAAGTGAAGAAAAACCATTGATCTCAACATTTTGTCCTGCTGTAGTACGATTGATTCAGGTTAAATTTCCTTCGCTAATTGATAATATTGCGTCTGTAAAACCTCCGGTGGATGCATCGGCAGCTTTTTACAAAAAAATGCTGAGTAATCAAGGCATTCCAACCGATCAGATAGGTATATTCTATATTACACCATGTGCGGCTAAAATTGCAGCCATTAAAGGGTTTGGTCAAAATACAAACGATATGATTAATGGTGTAATCAATATGAGTTATATATCCAATAAACTCTATCATAAAATTAAAAACAGGAAAGATTCTCTCAAGGATTTACCTGTTTTACCTCACTTGTCGAGTAAAGCCATGAAGTGGAGTTTATCGCATGGTGAAGCTGAACACATGCAAGGTCGTACGCTTTCAGTTGATGAAATTCATAATGTAATTGAGTTTCTGGAAATGCTGGAGAATGATGATATACCCGAAGTGGATTTTCTTGAATTAAGAGCTTGTGATCAGGGATGTGCAGGTGGCGCTTTATTACAGGGAAACCGGTTTTTAACTGTGGAACGGATTAAGATACGTGCCAGTCAGCTTGAGAATGAGATTGAAGGAGATGAGTTGAAGGACCATAAAGATATTCTTCAGGATAAAGATTTATTTATCACAAAAATAGACCCGCTTCCGGCTATGTCATTGGATCAGGATTTTTCTGAAGCATTGAAAAAGATGGAGCGAATTCGTAACTTAATGTGTTATTTGCCCGGAATAGATTGCGGAGCTTGCGGGTCGCCCAGTTGCCAGTCATTGGCAGAAGATATTGTTCAACGAAAAGCAAACCTGTCTAATTGTGTTTTTATGCAGCGTATGATGGAGAAGAACAGAAAATTAAGTAGTGAACATGCCACAAGGATTATAGAAAAAACCTGGGGTAAACAACGATTAGATAAGGACTGTAGAAAAAAAGGAGCAAAAAATGAAGGTATGTGATTTAGTGGAAAAGCTAAACCTAAAGGTTTTTTGTGGTGAACAAGGAATAAATAATGAAGTAGTAGGAGCCTACACTTCAGACTTGCTTAGTGATGTAATGGGAAATGTGGATGAGGGACAAGTATGGATAACCTTGCAAACGCATAGAAACATTATGGCTATTGCCTCTTTAAAAGAGGTGGCTGCAATTATTCTGGTAAAGGGCTACAAGCCTGAGAAAGCAGCAATAGAACAAAGTAACGAGGAGGGAATTCCGATTTTAGGAACTGACATGGAAACGTTTGAAGCCTCGGGTACTTTATTTCAGTTATTAAATGGTTAAAAAATGAAAGCATTCAGGGCTGATTTACATATTCATACGGTTCTTTCGCCATGCGGAAGTTTAGAAATGAGTCCTGAGCAAATTATTCAATCGGCTAAAGAAAAAGATCTGGATATTATTGGTATTGCTGATCACAATAGTACCAGGCAAAGTCGGTTAATAAAAGAGATTGGAAAACAAAACGATGTATTTGTACTTTGCGGAGCAGAGGTAAACACAAAAGAAGAAGTTCATTGTCTGGCATTTTTTGAAACAGATGAACAGCTTGATGAATTTCAGGATTATTTAGATCAGCATTTGCCTTATATTCAAAATAAACCTGAACTTTTTGGCGATCAGGTTTGGGTTGATGCAGAAGGTAATATTTTAGGAGAAGAGGATCGGCTGTTAATAGTTGGATTAGATCAGTCGATTGATGAGGTAGCCGATAAAGTTGAAGCTTTAAATGGGATTTTTATTCCGGCTCATGTTGACAGGCCGAGATATAGTGTCAGTAGTCAGCTTGGATTTATTTCTCCTGATTTAAAGGTGTCAGCACTTGAAGTAAGCCGTATAGCCAACTTAAAAGAGGTGTTGGAAAGGTATAGCTGGATAAAGAATTATCCGGTTCTCACAAACTCAGATGCTCATGTACCTGAGGATATAGGTGCAGGTTACTCCACTTTTTTGCTGGAAGCACCAGGTTTTAATGAGATAAAGAAAGCCCTGCATAATGAAGATGGGCGTAAAATAATAAGTATCAGTTTAAAGTTTTGATGTAATGCGAGATATAGCGATGCACATACTTGATATAATTGGTAATTCAGTTCGGGCAAAGGCCACGCTGATAGAAGTATCTGTGATTGAAAAATCAAAAGATGATAAACTTGTTTTAATCGTAAAGGACAACGGTTGTGGAATGGATGATAAGATGATTGCCAATGCATTGGATCCATTCTTTACTTCAAGGAAAACAAGAAAAGTAGGACTGGGAATTCCTCTTCTTCAGCAAAATGCTCAGTTATCGGACGGAGCTTTAATCATCAAATCAAAGATTGGTGAAGGCACAACGCTTGAAGCAACCTTTGTGCGATCGCACATAGACAGACCACCACTTGGGGATTTACCCTCAACAATCAGCCTTATGATATCCGGAAACCCTTCGGTAGAATTTGTTTATACCCATGTTCTGGATAAAGAACAGTTTGTGTTGGACAGCAGGGAAATTAAGCAAATATTAGAAGGAGTGGATATTACCCAACCCAATGTAGTCCGGTTTTTAACACAAATGGTTGATGAAAATCTGACAGAAATAGGAGTGGAGCTATAGAGCCCCTTAAAAATCACATCTAAAATCTAAAGAAAACTATTTACAAACTATAATAAACGCAAAATGGCAAAAGTTAAAACCTTAGAGGATCTCAAAAAGATGAGGGATCAGCTTCAGTCCAGGCTGACCCTTCGCGAAAAAAGTGATCATCCTGAAAGAATGGTTCAGATTAAGGTTTCAATGGCAACCTGTGGAATAGCCTCAGGTGCTAAAGAAACCATGAATTATCTGATTGAGGAATTAGATAATCGTTCTATTGACGCTGTTGTGACGCAAACCGGTTGTATGGGATACTGTCATTCAGAACCTACAATTGAAGTACATATTCCGGGATTTGATCCTGTGGTATATGGACATGTGGATACAAAAAAAGCTGATGAAATCATCACCAAACATATTATTGGAGGTGAATTGGTTGATGGAATTATTCCAGTCAGTTACACAACTGCAAATGAAGACGATAACGAAAACTAATTTTGAATCATGACCAAGTATAATAGTCACATTTTGGTTTGTGGAGGAACAGGATGTCGTGCCTCGCAAGGTGAAGAAATTGTAGAAAACTTAAAGCAGGCGGTTGTTGATAACAGCCTGGAGAATGAAATTCAAGTGGTTCGAACAGGATGTTTTGGATTCTGTGAAAAGGGACCAATTGTAAAAATGATCCCCGATAATACATTTTACGTTCAGGTAAAACCTGAGGATGCCGGAGAGATTATCTCAGAGCATATTGTAAAAGGTAGAAAAGTAGAACGCTTGTTATATACCGATCCGGAAAAGAATGAGCATATAACTGATTCAAAACATATGGGTTTTTATAAGAAACAGATTCGTATTGCATTACGAAATTGTGGCTTCATTAATCCTGAAAATGTGGATGAATATGTGGCTCGAGAAGGATACGCTGCATTGGGAAAAGTATTAACAGAGATGACTCCTGAAGAGGCCATTAAAATCATTAAAGATTCAGGCCTTAGAGGTAGAGGAGGCGGTGGTTTCCCAACAGGATTAAAATGGGAGATTACACATAATGTTGAAGGAAAAGAGAAATATGTGGTATGTAATGCCGATGAGGGTGATCCCGGAGCATTTATGGATCGCTCTATTCTTGAAGGTGATCCGCATTCAGTACTTGAAGCAATGGCTATTTGCGGATATTGTATTGGTGGAAATCATGGTTTAATTTACATACGTGCAGAATATCCTTTGGCTATTGAGCGCTTAAAAATTGCAATTGATCAGGCCAGAGAATTAGGTGTTTTAGGTAAAGATATTTTCGGAACCGGTTTTGATTTTGATGTTGAATTGCGTTATGGTGCAGGAGCCTTTGTTTGTGGTGAGGAAACATCGTTAATTCATTCTATGGAAGGATTAAGAGGTGAGCCAACTGTTAAACCACCATTCCCATCGGTAAGTGGTTACAAGGGAAAGCCTACCAACGTAAATAACGTGGAAACACTAGCAAATATCCCGGTAATTATAAATAATGGTGCGGAGTGGTTTAGCGCCATCGGAACTGAAAAAAGCAAAGGAACAAAAGTTTTTGCTTTAGCAGGAAAGATCAATAATGTGGGATTGATTGAAGTGCCAATGGGTATTACTTTACGTGAGGTAATATTTGATATTGGTGGTGGAATTAAGGATGGTAAGAAATTTAAGGCTGTTCAAACCGGAGGTCCTTCCGGAGGTTGTTTAACCGAAAAGCATCTTGATATTCCGATTGATTACGATAATCTGTTGGCCTGTGGATCTATGATGGGATCTGGAGGTATGATTGTTATGGATGAAGATGACTGTATGGTTTCGGTTGCTAAATTCTATCTGGATTTTACGGTAGAGGAATCATGTGGTAAGTGTGCACCTTGTAGAATTGGTAATAAGCGTTTGTATGAGATGCTGGATAAAATTACCAAAGGAAATGCTACTGAAGAAGATTTGGGTATTTTACGTAACCTGGGTAATGTAATTAAGGATACTTCGCTGTGTGGTTTAGGTCAAACTTCTCCAAACCCGGTATTGTCAACCATGGATAATTTCCCGGAGGAATATCTGGCGCATGTTAAGGAAGGCAAATGTCCGGCTGGTCAGTGTAAAGACCTGATGGAGTATGTGATTAATCCGGATACATGTGTGGGATGTACCTTATGTTCACGGGTTTGTCCGGTTGATGCTATTTCAGGAGATAAAAAGCAGCCTCATGTTATCGATACAGCTGTTTGTATCAAGTGTGGAGCCTGTATGGAGAAATGTAAATTTAATGCGATCAGCATCCAGTAATCTTTAAAGTTCATAAAACAATGGATATTGTAAAATTAAATATAGATAACAAATCTGTAGTCGTTGAAAAAGGTACTACGTTGTTAGAAGCGGCAAAGTCTGTGGGTGTTGAGATTCCTACGCTTTGTCATATGAAACTGCACGATATGAATTACGAAAACAATCCGGGAGGTTGTCGTATTTGTGTGGTTGAGGTTGAAGGACGAAGAAATTTAGCTCCGGCATGTAAAACAGAGTGTTCGGAGGGAATGAATATTAATACGCATTCATTACGAGTTGTTAATGCCCGTCGTACCGTGATGGAGTTGATTCTTTCAGATCATCCTGCGGAGTGTTTAACATGTGTGAAGAACGGAAATTGTGAGCTTCAAACCATGGCTCAGAAACTAGGTATCCGTGAAATTCCTTTTGAAGGAGAGCAATCTCATTATAAGGAAGATAAATCACCATCAATCATTCGCGATATGGATAAATGTATCATGTGTCGCAGATGTGAAATGGCATGTAACGAAATTCAGACAGTGGGTTGTTTGTCGGCTATTAATCGTGGTTTTGAGTCGGTTGTTTCTCCTGCATTTGAAATGGATTTAGAAAAGTCAACCTGTACTTATTGCGGTCAGTGTGTAGCTGTTTGTCCTACCGGAGCTCTTTCCGAAGTGGATAACACTCGCAAGGTAATTGCTGCATTGGTTGATCCCTCAAAAACTGTGATTGTTCAAACTGCTCCTGCGGTAAGAGCTGCTTTAGGTGAAGAGTTTGGATTGGAACCGGGAACACTGGTTACAGGAAAAATGGCGTCTGCACTTCGTAAAATTGGTTTTGATAAGGTGTTTGATACTGATTTTGCTGCCGATCTTACCATTATGGAAGAGGGAACAGAATTGTTGGGTCGTTTACAAAAGCATCTGGATGGTGATGAAAATGTAAAGCTTCCTATTTTAACATCGTGTTGTCCGGGATGGGTGAACTTCTTTGAAAGTAACTTTCCTGATATGTTAGATGTTCCTTCAACGGCAAAATCTCCTCAGCAAATGTTCGGAGCCATAGCAAAATCGTATTTGGCAGAACAAATGGGCATCAAACGTGAGGATATGGTTGTGGTTTCAATCATGCCATGTTTAGCTAAAAAATATGAGTCGCAGCGACCAGAGTTTGCCGTAGATGGTAATCCTGATGTGGACTTCTCTATTACTACCCGTGAGTTGGCACAAATGATTAAAGGTGCCAATATTAACTTTGAAGAGCTGGATGATGAGGATTTTGATAATCCAATGGGTGAATCAACCGGTGCTGGTGTTATCTTTGCAAACACAGGTGGAGTAATTGAAGCAGCTGTACGTACTGCTTACGAAGTTTATACTAAAAAATCATTGTCGAAGGTTGATTTTAAGGAGTTGAGAGGATTTGACGGTATTCGTGCGGCAACAATTGATTTTGATGGATTACCTTTGAGAATTGGAATTGCACATGGCTTGGGTAATGCACGTAAGTTGTTGGAGGATGTACAAGCCGGAAGATCAGAGTTTCATGCCATTGAAATTATGGCTTGTCCTGGCGGATGTATTGGTGGTGCTGGTCAGCCATATCACCATGGCGATACCTCAATTCTTAAGAAAAGAGCTGCTGCTATTTATCGTGAGGATGAAGGCAAAGCGCTTCGTAAGTCACACGAAAATCCATTTATTGTTAAGTTATACGATGAATTTTTGGGTGAGCCTTGTGGTGAATTGTCACATAAATTGCTTCATACGCATTATTTTGATAAGAAAAATAAGGTTGAATTGAATCCGTAACTTTAGTTATACGCGTTGATAACGAATAATGATAAGTTCTGGTGAAATCTGTCAGATAAATGAAAAATAAAATTAATAACGACTAACAGTTATGGCCGAAATAAAATTAGCTGAAAGTAAGGTTCAGGAATTAAAAGAAGTTTGCAAAAAGTTTAATTACGATAAAAGCGAATTAATAAATGTATTGCATGCAGCTCAGGGAATCTTCGGATATCTGCCTGCTGAAGTACAGGAAGTGGTGGCGGAGCAACTAAATGTAAATATTGCTCATGTTTATGGTGTAGTTACCTTCTACTCATTTTTTACCATGACACCCAAAGGAGAGCATCCTATTTCAATATGTATGGGTACAGCGTGCTATGTGCGTGGTGCCGAAAAAGTATTGGATGAGTTTAAACGCTTACTGGATGTTAAAGTTGGAGAAACAACTCCCGATGGTAAGTTTTCTGTAAGCAGCTTACGTTGTGTTGGCGCATGCGGCTTAGCACCTGTTGTTACAGTAGGTGAAAAAGTTTACGGTAGAGTAGCTCCTGAAGATGTAAAAGATATACTTGCTGAGTATAAGTAAAATATTGTTTTTACATGATGTTGAAGGCTGTCCCTGGTTTAAGGACAGCCTTTTTTTGTTTAAAACAATTCCTCTGTTATTTGCGGATAGGGAATTGCAGGCAGGTAAAGTCGTCTTCAAGTGATAGTGGTCAAATCTATAATGGTAGCCATGTTCTCTAAATTGATGAATAAGGTCAATCAAGTGTTAAAAATGAACACAGAGGTATTGAGACACTGAGTTTATTAAAAAAAAATCATTAAATCCGTAAGGATTTACCTCTGTGAACTACTTGATAATTATCTAATAATGGAGTTTGATTACTGCTCTTTTTCTAATTTAGATGAGTGATGTATATAATACGCTCTCTACCTTTGTGTCTCAGTATCATTCTTTTTTTCAACTATTGATTCACATAAAAAAGTGATCTGTAATGGATGTAAACACATTTAATTTTTGCCGATAAATCTAGTATTGGTTACAAAGACCTTCGTAAAGGTTGCAAAAGCCTTCGGACCTGAATCATTGACAGGTCGCACTGCCTCAATGACAGTTTCACGTGATGGGATAGCACTCGCATCGCTTACAAAGCGTTTCGGACCTGAATCAATGTCATGTTACACTGCCTCAATGACAGTTGACACTGCTTCAATGTCAGTTGACACTGCCTCAATGACAGTTTACATTGGTTGCGAATATATTTACATTAAAAGGGAAGAGGTTAACATAGGCCGGATGATCCATATTTACTACGAAACAACCATTTTTATTGAGAGTGTTCAAAACTTTGTGTCATAATAGATTAAAAAGAAAATAACTTTGCCTCATGACAAAAGAATTTGATTACAAAAAGTTTAAAGAAG
>NZ_JAPDPJ010000119.1 GCF_026013605.1 Plebeiibacterium sediminum | reverse complement strand
TTATCGCAAAAAAGAGCCGAATCTGCGGTTACATATATGGTAAACAGAGGTATTGATAAAAGTCGGGTTATAGCAAAAGGTTATGGAGAAACTCGCCTGAAAAATAAATGTGCCGATGGTGTGGAATGTTCTGAAGCGGAACACCAGGCCAACAGAAGGAGTGAGGTTACCATTATTGAAATGTAATTAAATTATGGCCTCAAATAGATACAGCACTCAATACCTTTATTGTTTTTCTTTCTTATACAGTAATTATATGCATTAAGATAATTTCTGCATAATGTATAAATGATTTGTTCAAACAACATTACATTTGTTTTTTTAGACAATTGGTGCTATTATAATTATAATCTACGAAATCATAATGGCATCAGAATAAAGAGTTAAATCTTGATTTTTAGGCTGGATTCGATTTATAAATAGAAAATTTTCAAATGAGTTTTGGGTGTAAATCTTTCATTATTATAATAATCACTTTTTTATTTGTACATAAAGTAAGTGCCAATAATCTTTTTTTTGAAAAAATTGAAGGGATAACAACAGTACCCAATACATCAATACATGGCATTGTTAAGGATTCCATAGGTTATATTTGGTTTGGAACGGAAAATGGCTTGTATCGTTTTAATGGATTAGATTTTGAACGCTATGCAAATCAAGAAACAGACTCCATATCAATACCAGGTAATCGGATCAGAAATATAGTATTGGATCAGGAAGATCAAGTTTGGTTATTGGATTTTGATAATCATTATTTCAAGTATAATTATTCAGATAATATTTTTGCTCATATTAAGGAAGATGAGGTCCATGAAAATTTAAAAGAACGTTTAAGTTTTGATGCTAACAGGTTGAATTATAATAAAATTATTAATGACAATCGATTTTACTTATCAAATCATCATTTCACAGCTTTTAATATAAGAACAAAACAAAGTAATACTTATTTATCAAATTTTGATAAGCCAGGTTGTTTAAGCGAAGATTATATTACCAGTTTTTACATCGATAATCATGATTTTATATGGATTGGCACAAGAGAGGGAACCATTTATAAAGTAAATCTCAATAGAAAACCATTCGATTATAACCTGAACTTTGTTCCTCTTAAGGAAAAGTCGATTCAAACATCTGTAAGAACTATTCTTAAAACAGATGAAGCGTTATGGTTGGCATCAAACCATGAAGGTATATCCATTTATAAAGATGGGAAACTACAAAATGAACATCCATATTATAAATTATCAGATAATCAAAAACAAGTCAGATCGTTGCTTGAAGATAAGAATGGTAATATTTGGATTGGGGGAGTTAGTGGGCTTGAAAAGTTTGATTCGAATCAACAAATAAAAATACAGGTTATTAATAAAAATATTAAACCAGAGTTTGACAGGTGGTCTGTGTATAGTATGGCACAAGCCGATTCTGATTATATATGGGTAGGATTGTTTAATAAGTTGGCAAAGATCAATATACATACGAATAGAACATCTTATTTGTATTTAGAAGAATTAATAGGCAAACATAGTATAACGGCTATAAAAGAGGATGTTAAAGGAAATGTTTGGTTAGGTACAGAAGGAAGTGGTTTAATCTATTTAAAGCGAAATTCAAATAAAGAAATTGTAGATACAATAGTTATCTCAGATACTATTGTGAAAGGAAATAGGGTGTATTCACTCTACGAGGATGAAAGAGGAATGATATGGGTAGGCACTTCGGAAGGATTAAGTGCCGTTGATCCGAACAATATAAATCGAAAGGATATATATCCAAAAGATCTGAAGAAAGCGTGTTTTGTATGCGCTATAACAGGTGATAACAATGGAAATATCTGGGTTTCTCATAAATCAGGCTTGTTTAAAATTGAATTAGAGAATAAATATGTAACGAGTTATAATTTAGGTACAAAAACCTCAGAATGGGTGTTTCAGAATGGGGCTGTTTTTAATGATCATAATAACCAGCTTTATTTTGGTGCACGAGAGGGGTACGTTAAATTTAGAGCTGATTCAATTCAAAAAGATAGTTCTATACCTAAATTATTTTTGTCTGCACTACATATTGCAGGAACAAAGGTGGAACCCCAAGGCCATATTGAAGGAAACACGATTTTAAGTAAAGCTTTATTTAAAACAGAAGAAATACAGTTGCCCTATAAAAACAGGAGTTTCTCAATAGAAATGATTGCCCTTTATTATCAAAATCCGATAGGGGTAAAGTATTACTACATGTTGGAAGGAATAGATGATATTTGGCAAGAGACAAAGGAAAATATGGCTAATTATAAGAAGATTCCTTCCGGAAGTTATGTATTTAAAGTTAAGGCCTTGTCTCCGGATGGTATATGGTCTGATGAGAAACGCCTGAAAATTTTAATTTCCTCACCATGGTATGCATCCATACAAGCTATAATCATTTATATAGTTGTAGGCTTAATAATTTTATATCTAGTTTATTTAGAGATAAAAGCCAGACAGCAATTAAAAAACAAGATTCTTGTAGAGCGATTGAATGCTGAGAAATTAGAGGAAATAAATAAAGAGAAACTTGAGTTTTTTACTAACGTGTCTCATGAACTAAGAACGCCATTAACCCTGATCTCAGATCCGGTTAAGCAATTAAAATCACCAGATATAAGCACAGAAAAAAAACAGTTGTATATCGATATCATTGATAGAAATGTAAATCAACTGTCGCAATTAATTAATCAAATATTGGATTTCCGTAAAACTGAGGCAGGAAAAATAAAGCTAAATTATGAAGAGAAGGATGGCATAAAAATAATTTATGATGCAGTGAAGTCATTTGATATAATGGCGAATCAACGAAAGATAAAACTTAATTTTTCTACGGCTTTACCTGCTTATGTTGGATTGTTTGATGAAGATAAATTACAGAAAATTATTTTAAACATTCTCTCCAATTCATTTAAATACACTCCGGATAGGGGAGTGATTAATGTGATTTTAAAGCATGAAGACCAGCATTTAATCATTAAAATTGAGGATACCGGGATTGGAATTACGAAAAATAAGCTTCATAAAATATTTGAACCTTTTAATAGTATTGGATCAAAACCATTTCAGGGTTCTACCTCAGGTATGGGATTGGCACTTACCAAAAATTGGATTCAACAATTAAATGGAACGATTGCTATTGAGAGTAATCCTGATAAAGGCACTATAGTTACAATTAATTTGCCGGTTATAAGTGAAGATGAACAAGTCCAATCTGGAATTATAGCGAAGAGTAAGGAGTGTGAACAGTCGGAAGAAAGTCAGGAAGTTGAGGAAGAAAGCAAGATTGTTATTTTAGTTGTTGAAGACAATTTGGATATTCAGGAATATTTAAATCAGGAATTAAAAGATGATTATCTTATTCTTAAAGCCAAAGATGGTTTAGAAGGATTAAATATGGCGCTAAATCATATTCCAGATTTAATCATATCGGATGTTATGATGCCGGAAATGGATGGAATAGAGATGTGTTCAAAAATTAAGAATGATGAAAAAACATGCCATATTCCAGTTGTTATGCTAACAGCAAAAACATCTAATAATGCACAGGTTGACGGATTGAAAACAGGAGCAGATGTATATATTCCCAAACCATTTAGTATAGATGTTCTCAAAGCCCAGATCGAAAGTATTTTTAAAAATCGGCAACGCCTACAAGACAAGCTGGCCGAACGTAAATTTGCATCTGAATTAAATACCTCAGAGAATCCAATAGATCATGCATTTTTAAATAAGACTTCTAAGTTGATAGAAGAAAACCTTAGTGTTGTTGGTTTTAAACAAGAACAATTGGCTCAATCATTAAGAATCAGTACACGTCAGTTATCGCGTAAAATTAAGGCTATTACTGGTAATACAGTTCATGAGTATATAACCAAAGTAAGAATGGAAAAAGCATCAGAATTGTTGCTTGAGTCAAATTTAAATATTACAGAAATAGCTTTCCAATTAGGATTTTCAGAACAATCTAATTTTTCACGATCTTTCTCAAAATATTTCGGTTGTAGTCCATCAAAGTATAAAGGATAAAAAAGTAATAAGTACAAATCTAATTCATGCTGGTGGATTATCTCTTTTTCCTTTTAGAATTGATGTGCATGAGGGATTGTAATGCAAGAAATATATCTGTTTAGTTTTTTTATTGCAAGGAAATATCTTTTTAAGATTGTCCTTATCCGATATGGCTGTTTGTCGCTAATTGATACGAGTTGTCTTATCTGGATATTCTTCAATTGTACTGATTTTACTTACTTTACGATATCAAATGCAGGGGTATATGTATTTTTTAATCAAGTAATAGTAAGGTTAGTTATTTAATAAATAATCAGATGAAACAAACATGTAAATTTGATTGTCCAAATTCACACACAAGAGGATGATTAAATGTATTTGTGAGTTCCATGTGACCAAATGAATCAAATATTATACACATGAAGAATCAAAAAGCAATAGTACTAATGTTATTTTTTGTGCTATTAATAATGAGTACAGGTAGTTGTTTTGCACAACGAATGAAGTATAATTTTAATCATGGATGGAAGTTATATGTTGGAGATGCCAAAGGAGCAGAAAACACAAGTTTTGATGACAGCAATTGGAAGCACATAACATTACCATATGCCTGGAATCAGGATGAGGCTTTTAAAAATGACATCGTTGATTTATCTACGGGTATAGTTTGGTATCGCAAAATATTTCAGTTACCAGAGGGAAATTCTGTAGATAAAGTATTTATTGAATTTGAAGGTGTTCGTCAGATGGGTGAGGTATATGTTAATGGAAAATATATTGGATTTCATGAAAATGGAGTAATGGCCTTTGGATATGATATCACTCCATTTTTAAAGCCTTTTCCACAGGAAAATATTGTGGCAGTAAAGACTGATAATGATTGGAAATATAAAGAACGTCATACTGGAAGTGGTTTTCAGTGGAATGATAAAAATTTTAATGCCAATTACGGAGGTATCCCTAAAAATGTATTCTTACATACCACATCCAATGTGTATCAAACATTACCATTATATACGTCATTAGGAACTACAGGTACTTATGTTTATGCAACCGATATCGATTTAAAAGGAAAAAAAGCTCTTATAAATGTTGATTCACAAGTAAAAAATGAATCTGATTCAATGGTTGATGTTCAAATGAATATCAAAGTTGAAGATTTAGATGGTAATATCGTAAAGACTTTTTCTGGAGATGTTTATAGCTTATCACCCAATGGAATGCGTGAAATGCATGTAGCAGATACGGTTCCAAATTTAAACTTTTGGAGTTGGGGTTATGGTTATTTATATAACATCTATTCTGAGCTAAAAATTGATGGAAAAGTAGTAGATCAGGTTAAGGTACGTACCGGATTCCGTAAAACTAAATTTGCGGATGGTATGATCTATCTTAATGATCGCGTTATTATGATGAAAGGTTATGCACAACGTACCAGTAATGAATGGCCATCAGTAGGTATGTCTGTTCCTGCATGGTTAAGTGATTATGGAAATAGTCTGATTACAGAAGGAAATGGAAATATGGTACGTTGGATGCACGTAACTCCATGGAAACAAGATGTGGAGTCATTTGACAGAATGGGATTAATTCAAGCCATGCCTGCCGGTGATGCAGAAAAGGACGTTACAGGAAGACGATGGGAACAAAGAAAAGAGTTAATGCGTGATGCTATTATTTACAACAGAAATAATCCAAGTATACTTTTCTATGAGTGCGGAAATGAAAGTATCTCAGAGGATCATATGGCTGAGATGAAAAGCATTCGTAATCAATATGATGCTTTTGGAGGAAGAGCTATAGGTAGCAGAGAGATGTTGGATAGCGAAGAAGCTGAATATGGAGGAGAAATGCTTTACATTAATAAAAGTGCAGATATCCCTTTCTGGGCTATGGAATATTGCAGAGATGAAGGTTCAAGAAAATATTGGGATGAATATACAGCTCCATACCATAAAAATGGAGAAGGAGGAACTTTCAGTCACAATGTAAATGGAAGTAAGATTAAAGATGCTTCTCCATACAACCATAACCAGGATTCTCATGCTATTGAAGATGTTGTTCGCTGGTATGATTACTGGGAAATGCGTCCGGGAACAGGAGTAAGAGTAAGCTCTGGTGGTGCTAATATTATTTTCAGTGACACGAACACACATTATCGTGGAGAGCAAAATTTCCGTAGAAGTGGTGAAGTGGATGCCATGCGTATACCTAAAGATAACTACTGGGCTCATAAAGTAATTTGGGATGGTTGGGTTGATACGGATACTGTAAGAGCTCATATTTTAGGACATTGGAACTATGATGATAATGTAACAAAGGATATTACCGTTGTTTCTACTGCCGATGATGTGGAGTTATTTAGAAATGGTAAAAGCCTGGGAAAAGGAGAACAAAGTAGCAGATTCCTTTTTACTTTTAAAGATGTGAAGTTTTTGAAAGGTACCTTAAAAGCTGTAGGTTATGATGCAGAAGGAATAAAGGTATGTGAAGATATTAAGGAAACAGTTGGAGCTCCATACGCCTTAAAATTAACTTCAATTGCAAGGCCTGACGGAATGTTAGCAGATGGACAGGATTTAGCCATTGTACAGGTTGAAGTTGTTGATGAATCAGGAAGACGTTGTCCAACAGCTTTAAATATGATTCATTTTGAAGTAAAAGGAGCTGGTGAATTTATTGGAGGAATTGCTCAGGGACCTGATAATTATATTGGTTCAACACAATTACCGGTAGAATGTGGTATAAACAGAATTTTTGTTCGTTCAATAAAAAATAAAGCAGGTAAAATAAATATTACAGCAACTTCAGATCATCTGAAAAAGGATCAGATTACTATCGAAACAGAGAAAACAGATACACATGCGCTTTCGAAAGTAATGCCAGATGCAAATTTGCAGTCTTATTTAAAGATGGGACCAACGCCAGAAACGTTATCGTATAAAATATCAAGAGTTCCTCTTCGGATTATTGGAGCAAAGGCGGCATCAAATCAGGAGAATGCAGCATTAAGTTATGATGATAACGAGTTTACCGATTGGCGTAATGATGGTCAGTTAAGCTCCGGAATTATTGAATATGAATTGGAAAAAGAGGGGAATATAAACCAGGTAGTAGCTAAGTTTAGTGGTTGGAGAAGAACAAGTTATCCAATCAGTATTTATGTTGATAATAAAAAAGTATTTGAAGGTAAAACACCACGAAGTTTAGGATATGTCACTTTTAATTTTGAGCCTACTACGGGTAAAAAAGTAAGGGTTGAATTAACCGGAGCTACTACAGATAACGATGCCTTTAATATTGTAGAGATTACAGGAAAAGTAGATCAGGCAGGAAAAGAGGAATCTAAAGGTAATATTAGCATATTGGAAATCGAGTTTTACGAACCAGTAGGTAAATAGAGTAAATGTTTGTCAGTAAAAGAATAAAAGTACTGTAAATCAACTCTCCTCCTAATTTAGGAGGAGTACCCGAAGTATGAGGGGGAGGTGGTATTAGAATTAAAATCTTATTGTTTTTTTAGCTCAAGCCGCTGGGCTCTTCATTTTTAGCTTGATCTAAAAACGAAGCAAAAAGATCAAGGCTGCACCTGCTTCACTCATAAAACTACGATTCTT
>NZ_JAPDPJ010000118.1 GCF_026013605.1 Plebeiibacterium sediminum | reverse complement strand
TTCATAGCCAATTAGTATTTTTATGATTAGACACCACAAAAATAATTGTTCCAGGAAACTGGAACCTAATTGGCTTTATTTAGGACAGATGTGAACAAAAGTAAATGATTTTGTTAAATTGTTCCCTTAAGTTAACAATAATTTGACTAATACGTTCTATTAATCGTTTACAAACGCATAATTATATATAAAACGAAACGCTTCAATCAGAATAATAAACTCAAACTACAATTAAAAATGTAGCGCTTACATAAAAGGCATAAAATCGAAAAAGGCCATGTTTGGGGAAACAACGGCCTTTTCATTCTCAACTAACACAACACACAAAATTCATTTGTAATAAATAACACACAACACTTAACAAATGAATAGTTAATATTTTAAACTTATCTTAAATGATTTAGCAATATAAAAATAAAAGCATCAAAAATCAATTAATTTTCAAATTTTAATGCAATATTTTATTGATTTATAATACTTATCTACTCTTCGTTATTCATAAAACCTTGCTTAGTTAATACATCAAGCAATATTTTACTAAACACAATATTATCTTGTTTTTTATATCTTATATCAGTAAAAACCTGTGCTAATGATTCCTTTTTGTTCTCTTTTACAAAACCAATATTTTCAGGCAACTGCTCTTTTTCTGAGTATATTTTTTTAATATCCTCTTTCGAATAATCCTTATAACTCTCATAATGAACAACTCCTTCTAAAGGTAAACGATCAACTAATTCAGGAGATTCATCAGGGTAACCAAGTGTTACGGTTGTAACAGGAACCACTCCTTTAGGTAAATTTAATACGTCAATAATTTTATCTGCAGTATAGGTTGTTGTACCTAAATAACATATTCCTAAGCCCTTACTTTCTGCAGCAATACAAACATTTTGAGCAACCAAAAGCGCATCAATAGCTCCGGTAACAAACGACAGAAAATTATCATAGCCAGGCTTAGCATTACTTTGCTCGCACCATTTATTAAACCTGTTATAATCCGCACAAAAAGTCAAAACAACCGGAGCCCCTTTAATCATTGGCTGATTAAAATGACAAGGTGCCAATTTTTCTTTATTTGAATCATCCTGAGTAACTACTACACTATATACCTGCATATTACCAGTAGTTGAAGCTCTTATTCCTGCATTCAGAATTTCTTCCAACACTTCACTACTTACTTTCTCTGAAGTATATTTTCTAATAGATCTATGGTTTAATATTGTTTCCATCATTTTTAAAAAAATTTATATACAAAGATATACTAAAAAACAAAAAGGCCTTTCATTAACTGAAAGACCCCTTTGCATCATCACCAACAAAATATAAAATCGTTAAACCTTAAACGGTTTATTATATTATTTAAATAATGGATAAAGCTTTTAATTCATCCATCAATTTTTGCTTATTATCATCAACCATTGTGCATAAAGGAGCTCTAAAAGTTTCCTGCATCATTCCCATTTCAGCTAAGGCTGTTTTAACAGGAATTGGATTAGACTCAATAAAACACAAATCCATTAACTTTTGATATTTATAGAATAACTCTCTTGTTATTTTCACATCTCCATTTTGCGAAGCTTCCATAAGTTTACTAAAGTCTTTTGGAATAATATTGGCTACAACAGAAATACACCCATGAGCACCTAATAAATTAGCAGAACATGCAAGGAAATCATCACCACTATAAACCAGAAAATCTTCAGGAGCATTAGCTAAAATCTCAGTAAAATAAGACATAACTCCAGCAGCTTCCTTCACTGCTACAATATTATCAAAATCATTAGCCAACTGAACTACAGTTTCTGGTTCTAATCCGGCTCCTGTTCGTGAAGGAACGTTATACAAGATAATTGGAATATCAACCGCCTCTGCAACTGCCTTAAAATGATTATAAATTCCTTTTTGAGTAGGTTTATTATAATAAGGCACAACAACTAAAGCAGCATCTGCACCTAAATCTTTGGCTTTCTGAGTTTTTTCAATTGCTGTTAAGGTACAATTACTACCACTTCCTGCAATTACCGGTATCTTTCCTTTTATAAGTTCAACTGCACGAGCAACTAGTGCTTCATCTTCCTCATCTGATAAGGTAGGTGTCTCTCCTGTAGTTCCACATACCACAATTCCATCTGTATTATTAGTCAAATGGAAATCAATAATTTTATCAAAAGCATCCCAATCAATTTCTCCTGATTCTAAAAAAGGGGTAACAATTGCAACTATTGATCCTTTAAGTGTAAATGCCATGGTGTTCTATATCTTAAAACAATTTTATTGATTCTAATTAAAAGACAAATTTTCTGTTCTTTTAAATCGATTACAAATATAGTTGCGTTTTAATTAATTGAAAAATTTATATCTAAAAAAAACCATTTTATAACATCTTGTTAATTTTTTAACATTTTGTATATTTGTAAAAAGTTTTGATTATATGGTAACAATTCCGCAAGCCGTTGAAATGGTGGTTAAAGTAAAGCCCTTTTTATCTGAAGCTCTATCTGATGGGTTAATTAATATATCTGCGTTAGCAAGAAAAATTAAGCCAGACATTGAGAAAATTATTTCAAAGGAGGCAAAACATGGCGCTATTGTTATGGCTCTGAACAGACTTTCGCCACAAGTTAATTTCTCTATCAATAAAAGTATTGATAAAATGAGAACCATGTTGGGTGATATTATTGTTCGTTCTGATTTAACAGACTGTACTTTCAGAAATAGTAAAACACTTATCAGATGTCATATGAAGGTGATAGAATCCATTGCTGAAAATCCTGATATCTTTTATACATTAGTAAGAGGAGTGCATGAATCAAATCTGGTAATTACAAGTTATTACTCTGAGTTGGTGGATAAATTCTTTGAAAAAGAGGAACTCATTTATAAAACCGAAAATTTATCTGCGATTACAGTTAAACTACATGAAAATAATTCAAGGATACCCGGATTCTACTATTATATATTAAAATCAGTTGCATGGGAAGGTATTAATATCACAGAAGTTATTTCAACGACCAATGAATTTACCATTTTAGTGAATGACGAAGATGTGGATAGGGCCTTTTCTGAATTAAAGAAAATGAAACGTCCTGGAAAATTATACAATATTTAAACATACTAATTGGAAACAAAACGGATAATTGTAATTAATTATACATTTTTTTTGCTTTAGAAAAGTTTAAATAATATTTTTAGCATCCTTTATTTACTGTAATAAATGATATTATTTATCAGTAAATATTGTTTTTTAGTCATTAAATACCTAAAATATTGTAACACTATTAAAGAATTAACGTTACAAGAATATAAAGATTTAAAATAAGAAAAGTTACTAAAACTATCATTAATTATATTGTAATAAAGAAGATATGAAAAAAGCATTCGTTATTGTAGCAACTGTTGTGTTTTTTGTTGCATTAGGCTTAACATCTTGTAAATCAACTCAAGATTGTCCTGCTTATAGCAAAGTTAAAGTTGAAAAAAATACTGAAAACGCATAAGCTAGCAAAAGTAACATTTAGTTGGCCCAAGGAGCATTCGATAGAATAGCTCCTTTTTTTATTTATCTGCTCTACAACACCTTTCTTAGTGTTTTTACATTTTTTAATACTCATTTATAAAAATCAAGCCCTTATTTTTTGACCAATTGTTAATGATTTTATACTTTTGTACCTCATTTTTAAGAGAGTTGTAAATTTTATTTCTAAAAAACCTATAAAATGTCAAAAATCAAAATTGGTATTAACGGATTTGGCCGTATCGGTCGTTTCGTATTTCGTCAGGCTGTTGCCAAAGGAACTATTGAAGTTGTAGCTATTAACGACCTTATCGACGTTGACTACATGGCTTACATGTTAAAGTATGACTCTACTCACGGTATTTTCAACGGTACTGTTGAAGTAAAAGATGGTAAGTTAGTAGTAAACGGAGCTGAGATCCGTGTTACAGCTGAAAGAAACCCTGCTGACATTAACTGGGGTGCTGTTGAAGCTGAGTATGTAGTTGAGTCTACTGGTTTATTCTTAACTAAAGAATCTGCTCAAGGTCACATCGACGCTGGTGCTAAAAAAGTTGTAATGTCTGCTCCTTCAAAAGACGATACTCCAATGTTCGTTATGGGTGTAAACAACACTTCATACACTAACGACATGAACTTCGTTTCTAACGCATCTTGTACAACTAACTGTCTTGCTCCTATCGCAAAAGTATTAAACGATAAGTTTGGTATTGTTGAAGGTTTAATGACAACTGTACACGCTACTACAGCTACTCAAAAAACTGTAGACGGTCCTTCAGCTAAAGACTGGAGAGGTGGTCGTGGTGCTGGTCAAAACATCATTCCTTCTTCTACTGGTGCTGCTAAAGCTGTAGGTAAAGTTATTCCTGAATTAAACGGAAAATTAACTGGTATGGCTTTCCGTGTTCCAACTCCAGACGTATCTGTAGTTGACTTAACTGCTCGTTTAGCTACTGAAACTACTTACGAAGCTATTTGTGCAGCTATGAAAGAAGCTTCTGAAGGTGAATTAGCTGGTGTACTTGGTTACACTGAAGATGCTGTTGTTTCTAACGACTTCATCGGTGATTCTAGAACTTCTATCTTTGATGCAGGTGCTGGTATCCAGTTATCTCCTACTTTCGTTAAAGTTGTATCTTGGTATGACAACGAAATGGGTTACTCTACAAAAGTTTGTGAACTTATCGAGTACATGGATTCTGTAAAATAATTACAGTTTACTATAAAATATAAAGGCTCACTTTTAGTGAGCCTTTTTTTATGTCTAAAAATTCTATTTGTTAAAAGAATCTTAATGATTTTACACTTGACTTATCGCAATGATCGTTTGAAGTAGCAACTCTGGTTATATTAATCTTATATAAAGCTTCAATAACATATACGAACAATCGATTTTTTATTACCAACTTATACCAGAATAACGAGCATTTTTGAATTTCTGAACTTCAGAACAAGGGATAGCTTTCTTTTTTAAATTATTACAGATTACATATTTTAATACTAACTGATAGGCACTACCCAAATCCTGCTGCGCTCCTGTTAATCCCAATTGCCATTCCACACCAAAACTAATTCTATGATAATTTACTCCTATAGTTGTACCTAAGCCAAGACTTTTTCCATAGTCATAATCCATTGTTCTTCGGTAAGAAACCAGTCCCCACAAAGCATATTCGGGATCCATGGTAGGAAAAATTCCCTTTAAAGTTAAATCCAGCTTTCTATCTTTATTGGAATTTTGGCGGTACATAATGATTGGTTCAACAAAGATACCCAATGAAGATATTTTATACATAGAACTTAAAGATATATTATAATCCCTTGCTAAATCAGGTTCATCATAATTCAAATACAATGGATTATTTTGATTGAATAAATTAGTAACAGCAAATCCCAATTGATAATCGTTATATTTATACAATATTCCTGTACTTGAATTATATCCCCAACCAGCTGTTATCCCTCCTGTTATTGCTTGATCTCCCAATGCAGAAGGATGATCTACTAAACTACTTTCATCTATTTTACTCTGCTCTATATCAAAGGATAATCCGAAAGATATAGTTGAAATAGAACGACGTTTTTTTGCAAGTAAAATTTCGTATGAAAAGGCTTGATGTAAACCAAACTCTTTCATATTTCCATTTCGATCATTATAAACATAACTTCCCATACCAAGGTTATCCTTTAATGGTGTTTGAAAATTTAATATTTGTGTAGTTGGTGATTCATCCATACCCATCCACTGATTTTGATAAAAAGCACTAAAACTATAGCAATTTTCATTACTCCCAGCACTAGCAGGATTTAGCAAAAACATATCATACATATATAAATTTGTTATGTAATATTTTTGCGCACCTGCCAGAATACAGATTAAAAACAATATCGATAGTACACTAACTTTCTTCATATGTCTAAATTTGCTTTTAATTGCCATATGGAACTCGCCAATTTTTGAATTCTCTTGTGTGAGAATTCGCCCTCATGGTTTGTTTCATTCATAATCTACATTCTAAAGCCTTTGTTTACTTATCGTTTTAATGTTATGTGACCTTTTAAAACCTTTGAGGTTCCAGCTATTTCAATAACATACCAATAATCATCAGTAGGTACCGGTTGTCCATTATAACGACCATCCCAACCTTTTTCTTCAGAGGCTTTATATTTAGCAAGTAACTTACCATATCTATTATAAATCATAATTATACTATTGGGAAAAGCTTCTAGTCCTTCAATTTCCCATGTATCATTTTTTCCATCATCATTTGGGGTAAAGAACGGAGGAACATCAATATCAAAAGTATTATCTAACACTACTGTCACAATAGCACTACATCCATTAGCATCTGTAACATAAATTTCATTCTCTCCATCTTTAAGGTTCCTAAATACATTTTCGGATTGTGAATTAGACCCATTGATTGTATATGAATATGGTTCACTACCCTGTTCTGCAAACACTACCAACTGACCATAAACTGTAGAATCAACAGATACAACAATCGGGTCATCAAAGAATGCTATATGAGCAGTATCTTTATAAACAAAACATCCATCAGATACTTCTACAGAATATATGCCTGGTTCATTAACCTCTTTATAGGAACTATCATCTCCATCATTCCATAAATAACTAACAAATCCACTACCCACATCAAGTAAAAATGTTTCAGTTGAACAGATAGTCGTGTCGGAACATAAATCGATATCTATTGCTTGCTTGTATTGTACGATTACAGTATCTGAACTGTTGCAACCATATTGATCGGTAACGATAACGGTGTTTACAGTATCATTCATATTGGCGATAATAGTCTGCGATGTTTCACCATTTTGCCATAAATAAGAACTAAAACCTGCACCTGCATCAAGCATCCATTCATCTAATGGACAAATAATCATGTCGGGTCCCAGATCAATATTCGGATTATTCCTCCAAACAACAGATACATTACCTTCTGCAGAACATCCATTAATATCAGTAATTGTTAAAGAATAATCTCCTTCTGAAACATTTATTGAAGATGTCTTTTGTCCTGTACTCCATAAATATTCCAAACCTGGTTCCTGAGGTCCTGTCAATAGACCTTTTTCACCTGAACAAACTGTATCGTTTTGCATGATTAATTCAGGATTTCTAAGAATCACAACCTCTGTTTCAATTGAATTATAACAACCATTCTCATCCCAAACTTCAAGTGCATAATTTCCAGAAGCATTCACCTCTAACTTATCTGAATTTAACGCTTCAGTACTATTCCATTGATAAGTTAAATGATCTTTGGTAGAATTAGCTGACAATGTAGTTCCCTCACAAGCCTCTAAATCACCAATTACTGATATTTCAGGTTGTGGATTAACAATAACAGAAAGAGTAGCCTGGCTGGTAGATTTAGTTTTTGAATTAGTAATTGTAACATTAAAAACTGTTGTAATAGATTCTCCTCCAACTTGAGGGATATTCAATGAAGTGGTACCCCAATCAAATTCATATAGCCTAATATCCTGACCACTTACAAGCATATCTGCCTTATAATTATCAATTTGAAAATCAGATAATTCGTTAGCACAATAGGTAACTTCCACATTTTGAACTGCAGGATCCGGGTTGACATATACAGTCACATGAGCTTCACTGGTACAACCAGTCGCTTTATGAGTAACCACTACATCAAACTTATTAGTTGCTTGTAATCCTCCATCAGCTGGGATGTTCAACGATGTTGCATTCCAATCAAAAGTGTA
>NZ_JAPDPJ010000117.1 GCF_026013605.1 Plebeiibacterium sediminum | reverse complement strand
ACTCAAACAAAAACGATTTTTAATCGTCAAGCTAATCTTGTTTTTTGGTTCACTGGCTGAGGCCGATCTAGAACCTGCTAAAGAATTGAAATATTTTTTTTATTTAGGACAGATGTAGTTTTTAAAGTATACCATTTAACTGCCCCATCCCTTAAATAATCTTCATTTAATAAAAAAAGTATTAGTTTTAAAATTCAAACTATTCAAAACAATATTAAACGAAAAGAATATCATGAATTTTAAATCTATTGGCTTACTGCTGATATCTCTGGTTACGATATCTGCTGTATCTTTTGCCCAAAAATCAAAAAAAGACACCATTAAAGTTTTCTTGTTAGCTGGCCAGTCGAATATGGATGGCTACGGCTATGTAAAAGATTTACCTAAAGACTTAAGTAAAACTCAAAAGGACATCTGGATTTTCCATGGAAACTCAGCTGCCGATGACGATACTAAAAAGGGTAGCAAAGGAATGTGGGCACAATTAAAACCCGGGCATGGAGTTGGTTTTAATACTGATGGCGAAAAAAACAACCTGTCGGACCGCTTTGGTGTTGAATTATCTTTTGCACAACGCATCCAGGAATTATATCCAAACGATAAAATTGCCATTATTAAATACTCCAGAGGAGGAACTGCTATTGACACGTTGGTAGGAAGTGGCGCAGGATGCTGGGAGCCTGATTTTAATGGAAAAACTGGAATCAATCAATACGATCATTGCTTAAAAACCATACAAAATGCATTTAGTGTAAATGATATTAATAATGATGGTAAAGAAGATGTGTTGGTTCCTATGGGCATTGTTTGGATGCAAGGAGAATCGGATGCACATTCAGAAGAAACCGGTTTAAGATATTACTATAACCTAAAGCGTTTGATGAACTTGTTAAGAGCAAGTTTACGTGTTGATGATCTTCCTGTAGTGGTTGGTAAAATTTCAGACTCATGGAATGATCCTGATGGTAAAGTTTGGGATTGGGGAGAATTAGTTCAGTATGCTGAGGAAAAATTTGCTAAAACAGATGCCAAAGCTGGTATTGTAAGAACCACCAGATATTATAAATACTCTGACAAATGGCATTATGATAGTCCTGGCTTTATTGATTTAGGAAAACAATTTGCCAATAAGGCTTATGAGCTAAACGAAGGTAAAGCTCCTGAAGCAAAATAAATATAAGCTGAAAATAATTTTAACCACCAAGATACAACGGCGCTAAGTTTTTTTTGTAATTCTCTGTGCCCTTTTGCCTTGGTGGTTAAGAATAAAACTTTTATAAATGCTCTTTAACTGTTGGTTGCACTACTGTTAACATACCCTCATTTCCAAAGGCAGAATATAATGAATACATCATTCTATCATATTTTTCATTATACTCTTCAACATAGTTTCCCATTTCCATAAAATCAATAACCTTGCGCATAGGTTTGTCGCCAAAAGGCATACCTAATAAATTAGCAATGGCAATGGCCACATTTTCCGGACGCTGTTCTGCGTAATGTGTGAGCGCTTCCTGGAAACCTTCAAATGTTGCATTTACTGATCTCATAAAAGTTCCATATGATTTATTACGACTCCTGTCATGTGGTTTAATTAAGTTTTCTTTGAAAGTGGTTGGGAAACCACCGGGCTCAACAATACAGCATTCTATACCAAAGCGAGACAGCTCCACTCTGTAGTTTTCTGCCATAGCCTCCAAAGCCCATTTTGAAGCATTGTATATACCATAGAAAGGCATTGCTACTCGTCCTAACAAACTTGACACAAACAGTATTGTTCCCCGCTGCTGTTCTCGTAAATAAGGTAAAGCAGCCCGGGTTACGCGTTGAACGCCAAACACATTCACATCAAAAACCTTTTTCATGTCTTCAGGAGTAAAATGCTCTTGCATTCCTAAAGCGCCAACACCAGCATTATTAATCAGAATATCCAGACCATCCATTTCTTCAATGGCCTGATTTACTCCATTATTCACACTGCTTTCATCAGTTACATCCATTTCAATCATATGGATGCCCATTCGTTTCAGATCATTAATAACAACCTCATTCCTATTCAAGTTTCGTGTGGTTCCGGCAACTTCGTAACCTCTTGCCGTTAATTCTTTACATATCAAAAAGCCAAAACCGCCACTAGCTCCTGTAATCAGTACTTTATTTTTCATGACTTTTAATTTTTATATGTTTTATCTATAAAGTTACAACCAAATCGGGATTTTGGCCAGAGTACACACCATGTCTTTTTATATTTAATCACATAGTAATCAAACAAATATCCCATCTAAAAAGTCTGAAAACATTAGAAACAAAAAGCTATAGTTTATAGAAGTATTAAAATCTGATGCAATAAGCCAATTATAGTTCTTAAAATGATACTATATTAGTGATGAAATTGAATTTAACCCAACTTGCCCCTGTAAAACAAACCCTTTATTCAGAATCTTAATTTTAATAAGAAATATTAATGTGCCCTATAAATTGTTCTTCTTTGCAAGACGATATTACTATAGAAAATCAATGAAATTAAATCGTATATGAAAACATTCTACACCTTGTTAACGGCCATTTTAATACTGGCATCTTGCACATCAAAAAAACAAACTAAAGTATTCTCGCCCAACCATAAAATTGAGGCATTTGTTGATGTAAAAAATCAATTAAATTATTCTGTGGTTTTTAATCGGGACACTATCATTAAAAATTCTGGCATTCAATTGATTTTAAAAGATCAGATCACCTTAAAGGATTTTGAAATCCTTACTACATCAACCAAAATCGTTAATGAAAAATGGGATCGCATTTGGGGAAAACGCAAAGAAGTTACCAACAACTACACCGAATTACAACTGCAATTACATGAAACAAAAGCTGATATTTTAATTGATTTATATGTTCGGGCTTATAACGATGGAATTGCCCTGAGATATGGATTCCCTGAACAAGATCATTTAACAGAATTTGAATTGAGTCAGGAAAGAACTGAATTTACTTTTGATCAGAATTATAAAGTTTGGCGAGCAGATTACAAAACCTACAAATCATCGCAGGAACAAGAGTTTTTAAATGTAACAATATCTGACATTCAACCAAACCAGCTGATTGGAATGCCTTTACTGGTTGAATTGCAAAATAAAAGCTATGCAGCCATCACCGAAGCAAATTTAACCAATTGGTCCGGAGCTTTTCTGAAAAAGATTGACGAAACTATGGTTACTGAACTCGCTCCATATCCTAATGATTCATTGGTGGCGGTGAAAAGAAATACTCCTGCCGTTTCTCCATGGCGTGTTATTATGCTTGCAGATCAACCCGGAAAACTAATTGAATCGGATATCATCGCAAATCTAAACGAACCACTGGCAATAAAAGATCCATCATGGATAAAACCTGGTGCTTCGGCCTGGGATTGGTGGTGGAGTAATAAATATGCTCCCGCAGCAGATTTTGAATTGGGACCAAATCAGGAAACCATGAAGTATTTTATAGACTTTGCGGCTGAAATGGGTTGGGAATACCAAATTGTAGACTGGCAATGGTATGGCGAGCCTTTTGCTGCCGATGGAGATGCCAATCCGGATGTGTATATTACCCAATACATTGATGGCATTAATATTCCGGAATTGGTAAAATATGCCAACTCAAAAAACGTAAAACTGGTAATATGGGCACATTGGAAACACATTCAAAAGCAAATGAATGAAGCTTTTCCATTATATGAAAAGTGGGGTGTTTCTGGTGTAAAAATCGATTTTATGGACAGGCAAGATCAGGAAATGGTAAACTTTTATCACGATGTTGTAAAAAAAGCAGCAGAACATCATCTGGTTATTGATTTTCATGGCGCATATAAACCTACAGGTGTAAGCAGAACCTATCCAAACTTAATTACCAGGGAAGGTGTGATGGGCAATGAATATTCAAAATGGAGCAACAGAGTAACTCCGGAACATAATGTTACATTGCCTTTTACACGAGGATTACTTGGTGAAATGGACTATACTCCGGTTGCTTTTAGAAACGTTACTCCTGAAGAATTTTTGTCTGAGGGAGAATCAAAAGATCATTCCCCCATGGTTCAATCAACCAGATGCCATCAGTTAGCCATGCCTGTAGTTTACGAAAGTGCATTTACGGTATTCTGCGACTCTCCGGATAATTATAAAACAGGTATTGGTCTTGAGTTTTTACAAGCTGTACCAACAACCTGGGATGATAGTAAAGTTGTTAATGCAGCTGTGGGTGACTACATTACAATGGCACGAAAATCAGGAAACACTTGGTTTATTGGAGGCATGACTGACTCAAGCGAACGTGAATTCAACATTGATTTTTCGTTTTTAGATGAAGGAACGTACAAGATGATCCTTTTTAAAGATGCAGATGATGCCAACGAAAATCCATCGCATGCACAAAAAGAAGAATTAACGCTTACAAACAAAGATCATTTTAGCATCAAAATGGCTAAAGGTGGTGGTTTTGCTGCTATTGTTGAAAAACAGTAAAGCCCTATCCGGTTTTTGAACATTATGATATCACTTCTGTTTGCTGAATAATTAAAGATTCAGACAAACAGAAGTTTTTTTATTGTAGAATATAATAACCATGAAACAAAATAATTACCCAAACAAAGTACGACGATTAGAATTTGAACCAGAAAACACAATTTTTGAGTTCTATGAGAATGGAGCATTAGATCAGCAGATTACATTACCCATTGGTTATCAATCTATCACCAAAAAATATTTCAAAAATGGTATTCCGACAGAAGCTGGTGCCGAATATGCTATTAATGATATTGAGGATGCACTAATGAGTAATAAGAGCCTGATAAATAATGATGCCTTGCTTGTGACAAACAATCAAAAACTGGCAGAAGCTTTAATCAAAAACGGCTTAAATCAAGAAATCTATTCGCGCAAAACCATTGAAGATTTATTCAACAATTTTGCACGCATCATTATGGGGTCACCTAACTCCATGATGTCCACAGAAATGTCGGGAGAAGAGTTTGCTCTTATTCTTATTTTACGAGAAATATTACATCATTTAGATTTTGATTCCGTTAAAGTTACCGCATGAGAATTCTCTGATTAATCATCAGAAGAAACTTCTTCTTTAGCCTTACTTGTTGTAACCAGGTATACCCCGCTAAACACTAACAAAATGGCTAAAACTTTAAACCATCCAAAGTGATCAATCTGTAATAGAACAGCAGCAATAGAAGCCACAATAGGTTGTACATTATTGTACATTGTGGCTACTGTTGGTCGCAAATATTTTTGGGCTATAGGAATCATCATATAAGATAAAAAAGTAGATCCCAATACGATAAATGCTAATTCCCCAATGATAGAACCGGACATGTTTTGGTAATCAAGTGTTGATAACTGCGACCAGGTAAGTGGCAGATAAATTACAGAACTAAATAAAAACATCCATTTCATTAAGGTAATAGGCGAATACCTGCTAATAATATTTTTAAAGAACACGAAATAGATGGCATAACTCAACTGAGCCAAGAAACAGAGTAAAATCCCAATAAAACCAATATCTTCACTCCCACTTGTCGACGAACTGTTCAAAATAATTGTTAAAGCCCCCGTGGCACCGATCACAATACCCACAAGCTTTTTCCAGGTAATGGGTTCTTTTAAATAAAATGCGGCTATAATCATTGCCACAATAGGTAATGTTGTGGTTACTATAGAAGCATTTATAGGTGAAGTATATGATACGCCTAAAACAAACACACCCTGATTTAGTATAATACCAAATAAGGCTGCCAAAACCAGCCACATTAAATCTTTAACAGGAACCTTTTCCTTGGGAATAAATAAGGAGGCTGTCCAAAATGCCAGAGCTGCCCCCATTACACGAAAGGCAACAATTGTCCAAGCATTGATATTACTGTTTAAAACAACCGTTTTAACAAATGGAGCCATTAATCCCCAGGCCATGTTTGCAACAATCATTGCTACGTGACCTTTAACCTTATTGATGTGCATGTTTTTATTTGCAAAAGTGAGAAAAGAATATCAATCGTGATTTTATTTCTTATTAAAAAACATTAAATCAGATTGTTTTACACTTAATTAACACATTTACAAACAACAAGTAGTCGATTTCTATGTTAGTTTTATATCCATCATTTACTAATAAACACACATTATCAATAAATTATTTATATGACAAAAATTTATTACATCCTTTTGATAAGCACATTAATAAGCTGCTCCATCTCAAACAATAAGGAAAAAGAAACTGAAGAAAAGGTTATTTCTTCTGAAGAAAATTCACTGGCCAGTGATTTAAACAAACGAAAAGAAGCTTTTTCTGCAAAAGCTTCTGATTACACAAAGAAAATTTATGCAGAAGGTATTCAATCCATAGTTAATGATAATGTTGTTGAAAATGCGCTTCAGGTAGGAGATACAGCCATTAACTTTACCTTGAAAAACGCATTAAATAAAGACATTACATTATACGACAAGCTTAAAGACGGTCCTGTAATTTTGATGTGGTATAGAGGTGGTTGGTGTCCATATTGCAACCTAACCTTAAATCACATGCAAGCATCTTTACCTGAGTTTAAACAATACAATGCAAACCTATTGGCTTTAACTCCGGAATTGCCTGACAGCACCTTATCAACACAAGATAAAAATGCACTAAAATTTGATGTATTAAGTGATATTGACAATAAGGTTGCAGGCCAATACAAAGTTGTATTTAATCTAACAAGCGATGTTGCTGATGCATACGAACAAAACTTTGGTTTAAGCAAATACAACGGAAATAGTTCTGCTCAATTACCATTAGCTGCAACTTATATTATCGGAACTGATAAAGTGATTAAATATGCCTTTCTGGATGCGGATTATAGAAATAGAGCTGAACCTAAAGAAATCATATCCGTACTTAAAACATTATAAAAAATTAGCACTTACTTGTAAGTAACACTGAACTATAGCAAGGCTTTGTAACTTTTATATCACATTCAAATTAGGATATAATGGTTACAAAGCCTTTTCTTTTTCCTATTTTTGAAAACGCTATAAAATGAATGGTCCTGCATTCAGTTGACACATAAACATGAAAGAAATAAACATTGAATCCTGGAACAGAAAAGAGCATTATGAGTTCTTCTCCACATTTAAAAGTCCACATTTTGGTTTTACTGCAAATGTTAACTGTACCAAAGCTTATAAACTAGCAAAGGAGAATCATATCTCATTTTTTGCCTATTACTTTCACAAATCAATTATTGCGGCAAATGCAATAAGAGAATTTAAGCTGCGAATTATTGACCATAAAGTTTACGAACTGGATCAAAATCATGCAGGATCAACCATTGCCAGAGATGATCATACTTTTGCCTTTTCGTACATAGACTTTGATGAAGATTTTGATGTATTTAATAGCAGGTTACAGAAAGAAATTGAGGCGGTTAAAAATTCAACCGGATTAAGATTAGATCCGGATAAGAACAATGTTGAGTATATCAGATACACAACCATCCCATGGGTAAGTTTTACTCAGATTATACATCCATCAAATATAGATAATACAGATTCTGTTCCCAGAATTTCATTTGGTAAATTCTTTAAAGAAAATGGAGCACTGCTTATGCCTGTATCTGTAGAGGGACATCATGGATTAATGGATGGTTACCATATTTCAGAGTTTTTCAGGATTTTTGAAGAGTTATTGAACAGCTAGATCCATAGATTTTAGATGATAGATTCACTAAAACAAAAAAGGAGCCTTTCGACTCCTTTTCCTCTGATATAGTGTTTTTGTATTTTACATTTCAATAATGGTAACCTCACTCCTTCTGTTGGCCTGATGTTCTGCTTCTGAACATTCCACACCATCGGCACATTTATTTTTCAGACGAGTTTCTCCATAACCTTTTGCTATAACCCGACTTTTATCAATACCTCTGTTTACCATATATGTAACCGCAGATTCGGCTCTTTTTTGCGATAA
>NZ_JAPDPJ010000116.1 GCF_026013605.1 Plebeiibacterium sediminum | reverse complement strand
ACTATGAACCGGGAAGGATTTGAGCTTGGCTTTCCTTATATACAACCCAAACGAATAAAAAAAGACGAGATGGAAACAGCATTTGATGATGGAGTAATTAATTTGGGAACAGGTAAAGTAAATGTAGAGCAAATTAAACTCATTTTTAACCATCTTCCGGTGGATATAACATTTGTAGATGAGAATAACAAGGTTTGTTATTTCTCCACACCACCTAAACGTATTTTTCCACGTACAACGGCTATTATTGGACGTGAAGTAAGCAACTGCCATCCGCCTGAAAGTGTTCATGTAGTTGAACAAATTGTAGAATCGTTCAGAAGTGGAGAAAAAGACCAGGTTGATTTTTGGATTAAAATGCGTGGGGAATATATCCTTATTCAATATTTTGCTGTTCATGACGAAAAAGGAAACTACAAAGGCGTTATTGAAGTCTCTCAGGAAATTTCGGGCATTAAGGCTTTGGAAGGGGAAAAACGATTGTTGGATTGGTAGATTATGAACAATGTATTTTGTAATAATCTAATCTTTTTTGAGTTTCCCTTCCTTTAGTAATAAACTCTTTATTTGAAGGCAATTGTCCGTACGTTTTCATAAAATTATCTACACAAGAGGGGGAGGTGAAAATTATTGCTCCAAATTTATCGAGATTCTGTTTTTCCATGGTTTGAGGATAGATATTTCGGTAAATAGCTAGGGTTTTGACTTCGTTGCCTTTTTTTCTTAGTTCAACAGGCATATACGACCTAGCAATATTTGAACGTGGTATAAGAATTTTTTCATTACTTATAGACAGTTTCTTGAATAGTTTTACTAATCCTACTGATGAATCTTCAATTGGTTCAAAATTCGGTGTTATGTCAAACGATGCTAATGTTGCAGAGGTATGTTTACCTATGGAGAATAAAAATAGATGCTTTATATCATTAATATTGGCAATCTGCTTTAATCGTTTAAAGAAAAACATAACCGCATAACTACTTGTGAATATAAGTATCGAATATTCGTTTAACCTGGTAATTTCTTTATCAACTAAACCATAATCCTCTAATTCTGCTATCTCGATCATTGGGTGATGATAAACGTTCCCCAAGTGAGAATACAGTTTCGGATGTAAACCTGTATATAAAATTGATTTTATGTTCATAATTTTGCTCAACAAAAAAGACAAGGGGGCATTATAAACACCCCCCCTTAACGTAAATAAACTTGCAAAAACATTAATAACTATTTATCAATACAAAAAAGATAGCTACATATATTCTTCGCAATGGATAACCTTCTTGGAAGTATCTCGAATATTGCAATCTTTTTTGTTATCGCAGTTAATACATAAGCCTTGTAATTCTTTAGAATTACTTTTGACTTGATTTGTTTTAATTTCTTTTGTTTCCATGATAGCGATTTTGTATTATTTATATTAATTATTTGCGTATAGCAGCCCTTTTCCTTTTTAAAGGATTGGGTGTAAAGAAAATATTTTTGTTAACAAAGCGTACATCTTCAATGGTATATAAAGCATTTGGATTGTGTTCGTGAATGATTTTTATAGCATTATCAATTTTCTTTCGATTTACTATTATGTACACTACTCCAACTGCTCCTTTAATTCCTTCCCCTTTAAGAAATGTAACTCCATAGCCTTCATCTTTAAGGTCATTAACTAATTCCTTAGCATCGTGTTTTGTTATTACTCTTAATAACTCATGCCCAAGTGCAAGTCTTTTTTCTATCTTCATTCCAATATAATTGCCTGCTGCAAATCCTCCTGCATAAGCAAAATAGCAAACCCAATTATCTAAGTTTTCAATAATCTCACTAATTGCTAAAATCCAAATTAAAACCTCAAAGAACCCTAATACTGGTGCCCAATTTTTAAAACCTTTTTCAACTAAAATTATTCGTATAGTTCCTAAACTAACATCAGCTACTCGAGCTAAAAATATTAGTATCGGTAAGATGATAAAAGCATAATAATCGAACATGGTTACTTATTACAATGATGTGCATGCTGCTGCCAAGGAACGATATATTCATATTGATTTAAAATTCTTTTTTCATCCCATCTATCCTTCAATATGTTTTTAGTTTCCGATTCGAAATGCGAATTATGATTGCTTTTATTTTTCGTAAATAATGAAACGCTTTTTTTATTCAATATTTCCATAGCTTTATATTTTTAAGTTGTATAACTGTGTATAGTAAAACTTTAATTTAAATTGCATACTCTCCATTAGCTTCAGGTTGATACTCAATTGCCAATATTTTTATTGAAACCTTGCCTCTAGGGGCTTCAAATTGCACAGTGTCGCCAACTTTGTAGCCCAACAGGGCACTTCCTAAAGGTGAAAGTACTGACACATGACCTTTCGTAAAATCTGCTTCTTTGGGATACACAATCTTTATTTTCATTGGTTTTTGAGTATCAATGTTCTCAACATGAACAATGGAGTTCATAGTTATAAATTCCGATGAAATTTCTTTTGAATTAACTTTTTCAGCTCGTTTTATTTCGTGCGCCAATGCTTCCAAATTTTTTAACTCAATACCCTTTTCTTTTCGGGCAAGTCCAACCAGATTACTCAATCGAGTGTAATCCAGCTCTGTTATTTTAATTTTTTCCTCCATGACTATATCTTTTTTCATGTTTCTTGCTCCATTTCTCTATAACGATAATTGCAATAATTATAATTAGTATTAAACCCATTCTGTTTTTGATTACTATAGGTTAAATTTCTTTTCCTTTTCTGGTTGAAAAGTTATTTCCTCAATGAACAACTTTTGGTTGGTTTTATTATATGGCACATAAACAACATCGTGTTCTTTAGCTCCAATACAGGCTAATCCGAGTAGACTGTACACCGAAATATCATTTTTACCATGAATATTTTGGGGAAGCACAATTTTTACTAACTGTTTCTGATTTTCTTCATTGGACAGAATAATCTCGGAATTAAGAGTTACGTAATTATTGGGAATTCCCTGAGGTCTATATTTCTTGCTGTTTGCAGCAAATAAATATAACTTGTGCAAACTCTGAGGTGGCACATGGCTCTTCCCAATATCTTCACCTACAAGATTCATTATTCTTGCATAATCCATATCAGTAATTGCCTTTTTGTTCCAATGCAAAGGCATTTCTTTTTGTTGTGTATCCATGTTATAATCTTTTAAATTAAACTAAAAAAAAAGACCGTAAAACGTATGCGATTTATAATACATCGTAACCGACTTAAAATTACTAAAGTTTTATATGATTTCCAATATTAAGTATTGAAATTATAATGCTGTATAACCTAATTCATTACTTTGATTAGTCGAAAGTAAAAGAATGAGAATAGACCGCAGTTTTTATCTTTTCCCAACTGTCAATAATTGTTTTACACAGACCTTTATCATTAAGTTCAAGAATTGCCTTTTTTTGTATGGTAGCAAGTTGGAATTTTAAACTATAAGGAATGTCTGCAATAAGCTTTACTCGATTAAACCCTGGATCATCGAGTAGCGTTTCTGATGAAATTGTTAAATCTTCAGATTTGGACAAAATTATCCCAAATTGGCTTTTCGAACAAGTACTTATAAATTTTGTAAGTGTTAGTTTTGATTTTAAAGAATAATGCCCAAAAAACACCACATAATCAGAATATTCCATCAAACTAAAAAGAATATTATCATCAAGTCTAATAGGATAATGAATTATAAGAAACGCGGTGTTTTTAATCAAAAAATTTCCTCTTAATATATCTATGGAAAACTCTCTTCTAAAGTTTTCTTTATTTAACTTATCGCTTGGAAATGACATGAGTGAATTATTAAAACGAGTATTTGCAAAATCCAGCTTTTGCATGTACTCTGTAGTAATATAATTTACCTCATCCTCTAATAGGATTTCTTTCACAATAGAATGATAATCGAAATCAATAATTGCCATATTATTCCTTTCAATCATTGCAAATGATGAAATAAAATGACTAATACCTGTACCAATAGTAAGCGGAATAAGTGTAATTGTTTTCATATCATTTTTAAGTATTAAAAAACTATATTTGTAATGTCAAATAGCATGCCAAGTGTCGTTAGTGATGTAATTTACATCGGAAACGCTATATGTGTTTTAATCAGATAATAATTCGCTGAATGGAAAATAGTTATAAAGTAATAAAGGAATTAATTGACTTGTGGGAAGCTTTTGAAAACGAAGCTCAAGAACAACATGACCTTTTGAATTTTTCAGAATGGTTAACGGGGCAAATAAAAGAAAAGAAAGTGACCAACACCAAACTCGAAAGTAAAAGTCAATTGCATTATCATCCTGAAACAGTTGAATATCTTAGTAAATTACAGCCTCATTCTCGCTTTCAAGAGTATATATTGAGAATTGCTCGTTTTGAAGAATTTTATATAAGAAAGTATCTGATTGATTTACCATTAAATTCTCGTTTGGAGTATCTATTTCTATTCACAATAGAAAATCTTGAAAAAGCAAGAAAAACAGACTTGATAAACATTCATTTAGTTGAATATACTACAGGAATGGATACAATAAGAAGATTAATAAAAAATAATCTTTTAAATGAACTTCCTGATGAGCAGGATAAAAGGGCTAAAGTACTTATTCTGACCAATGAAGGAGAAGAAGTACTTTACAAAGCGAATAGAAGAATGGATGAAGCCAGAAATATGTTTTTAGCTTGTATCAGTCCGAATAAATGGAAAAAAACACTATCAGTATTAAGAGAAATAAATGAGTTTCATAGTAATATTTACTTAAATCATTATGATAAACCTTTTGCGGAAATCTCTAATCTAATGGATTCATTGAAGCATTTGCATAAATAAAATTATTAAATTACTAAGTGGTCTGTTTGATTATTGAAGCTATTTCTGCTGCAATATTATCCAAAAGGTTTCTCTCTTCTTTAAAGAAAGGGCCCTCATATATTTCAGGGCATTGTTTCGAATAAATTATTTCAATTACACCTACCTTTTCACCATCAACAATGATGTCAGATTCAAGTACTTGGGTTTCATTTTCAATATTTGAGCTTGAATATTTAGTTCCGTTTATAGTAATCCTTACTGAGGTAATTTCAGGATACTGCCAAGCAGAAGGTATTAATTTGATAATCTGATTTAACATTTCTCCCAATGAAATATCTCTTTGCTTTGTAACTTTTGCTAATTCATATAGGAATGCCAATTCTTTCACCCTTTCTTGCAGCAGGGATTGCGTATATTGATTTATCAAAATAGCACTTAATGTTTGAGCAAATTCTTCAAGGAGATTAGTTCCTAAACTTGAAAACATTTCAAGTTTAACATTTTTTAATTGTATTAGTCCAACTCTTTCATTACTATACAAAAATGGTATTATTAATAATGAATAATCACCATTCTGCTTATCATTATTATTGTTTGTTGTAATACCTAATTTTTGTCGGTATGGAATGGCAAAATTGCCAAAATTTATTGTCCAAAAAGTTCCTTTGTCAGTGAAAAAACTAGATGAATGTTCAAATCTATCCTTAAATATTGACATCCATAGGCTATATATTTCTTTCTCTTGTAAATGATTTGTTAAATCGTCAAGGTTTACAATTTTGAAATCAAAACCGTTTTTGGTACTATTAATTAATTCAAACTGCGTTTCGCTTTTTTGTAACTTTAGCAAGAGTGTTAGTTCAGAACATTCCAACCAATCTTTAATAATTTTTGAAATTTCCTTTAGAAAAATTGACCTTGGAACCTCTTGATTAGCAATCTTTAAAATCTCGTATGATATTTTTGTAAGAGTATATTTCATTTCTATTTATTCATTAGTCATGACACAATTTCATTTTTTTCACAAAGTTAGAAAATGGTTTCAGATAAATAAATGCGAATTGATATTCTTAAAAATATTTTACTTTATGTCTTTATTGTTAGCCTGATATTCAATGATATCAATCCGCTTCAACCAACCTTCAAGGAATAAGTGATTTTTGCCTTTCTTGGCAATCTTGTGGTAATAGCGGATTCGAGCTTTTTTGATTTCCCAAAACAGTTCCTTTGGCTGGCAATTGGCAATTGCTGCAAGTGTCATTTTACCGATAATACCATCCATTTTCAAGTCGGCATCAAAGAATTGGTTTAATACACGTTGAACACCCCTGGCTATTGGGGTAGCTGTGGTGTTCAAAAAGTATTGAATCGCTTCTTTGATTGTGAACTCAAATTAGATGGAATTATTGGTAAAAACACAATCAAAGCTATTTGTCCGCCTGAATTGTTATTCAATGCCATTAAATCTGCTCGTATACATTACTACAATACCATTGCTCAAAGAGGTCAGAACCAAAAGTTTTTGAAAGGGTGGTTAAGAAGAGTAAAGTCAATTTCTTTTAAGAATAACTAACCTAAATTATCTATTTTTCTCTCAGCTTCATCCAAATAGATGCCTGACTGTCTAAAAATAGCACTATTAATTTCGTTAAGTCTCACAAGTATTAATTTGTAACATTAATATTATTAACCTGAGTTCGAAATAAAAAACTAGCTGATATACAAGGAAATAAACAAGGTTTTGATTATGTTTAAGTATCTGAAGTTTAAATATTTAACAACCAAAACACTTGTTTATTATGGAAGATAAAGTTACAGAAATTTTCTTTTATGTAGATGAATTTTGCAATGAATGGTATAAGGCAATCGCCGGACATCAACTAACTGAGGACAGCTCAAAAAATACGCGCAATAAGCCTTGTAAAATGTCCGATTCAGAAGTTATAACAATAATGATTCTGTTTCACTTATCTCATTACCGTAATGTTAAGAATTTTTACATTCGTTTGATGAGACTTTATTAATTTTATATTGCTAATCGAAAATTCTATCCTTACCTACTAGATCTATTATATCTTCAGCATGTTTATGTTGCAAATCTATATTTGTTCCATTCTCAACTGCTTTTTTTAAAATCTCAACAACATTTCTTTTATTTGTATATGGAGCAGGGGTATTACTTTCTCGAATAAGTTTTAATACATCAAATATTCGAGATGGTTTAACAAGGAATGTACCATTTGGGACATAGTTAATCTCTTTGAGTTCACAATCACCATAAAAAACTATTATTGAATAAAAAGGAATATTTTCAAACTGTTTAAGCTGCCTTTTAAGTGCCTCTATATGATTGATATTTTGCTTGATCGGATTGTAAAATCGATATTTCTTTTTACCGTAGGACATAACTTTTGTCCAATGTGAATAATTACCGTTACCATATATCCAACCACTATAGTCTTTTACTTCAAATACAATTATTCCTTCTGTTGTAGCAACAACTACATCAATTTGAGAATATTTATTATTACTCTTAACAACATATAAGTCGTGAAATATAGTTTGGGCTGGAATCCCTTTTTTCAGAAGTTTTAAAACTAAGTTCCTTTCTGTTTTAGTTCCACGATTTAAAGAGGTAACTCTTTTTATTAATCTAAGGTCTCTTATTTTTATAAATATTTTAGTACAAATAACAAGACCAACGGATATAATGAATATCCGGATTATATCCATTTTATTTTCAATTATATACTTCCAAATATCCATTTTTACCTTATGATTTACGTTTGGTCACTATTTTCTGATAATTAGCGAATTTGTAATATTACAGATACAATTGAATTGGTTTTGTGAGACTATTACTTATATCATGTTAAAAATCAAATTAGCATCATTACTATTAACAGCAAGTTGCTTAGACTTCATTATCTCTATTGTTTTAGGAATTATTATATGTGAGGAATAGCATTTAACCTGATCTAAAGGTTGAATTTTATTAGAAGTTTGAGAAGCTGCATATATAGCTTTTTGGCAACCTGCTATTTTTAAATTTTTAAGGTGATTTTTTACTGAATTTGAACCCTTAACATAATCACCCTGAGTTATAATTCCTATCAAGTTCCCTTCTTTTTCAAGCACATCAAATATATCCCCGTTACTAATATACCTATAGTGATCCTTAACCTGAACATATCCATTAGTCAATAACCTTTTATAAAGAAGAAGCAAAGAAGAAGTTTTTCTTATGTTACTTTCACCATATAAAGCTAATACTCTCATTTCTTGTAATATTTATAGTCTAATCTTTCCAATTGATAATACTAATTATACCAATTCTAATGGTATTAAATAATATTTTCATTCCATTAGCCCTTAATGCAACAATGTAATTCAAATAATTTATC
>NZ_JAPDPJ010000115.1 GCF_026013605.1 Plebeiibacterium sediminum | reverse complement strand
CCGGGCTTAAATGTATACTTATGAAATGCACATCGTAATGTTGATGTCACTTCGGCATTAATATCATATTTATCAAGATACACCTGATAATATCCTGGTGCAGCCGATTCTTTTTCGTGAGTATAAGCTGAGCTATAATTTGATGGATTTACCTGACCGGAAACTCCAATAAAAGGCGCATAACAAAGATTCCAATGACCCTTGCTCGTATGGGCAAATGCATAAATCACCGTATCCTCATACTGATAACCGGAACCACTACGCCATTGCGTTACAGGTGTTACCTGCACCATTGAGTTTGGTAATGTTGCTCCCGGATAAGCCTCGGCTCCCCATGCCCGGCGTGTAGGCTGAAAACCTAAATCAGTACTATCCCACAAAGTTGTTGTTCCAATAAACGGATTAACATAATCAGTTAGATGCTGATTGACTAATGGTTTTGAACAGCTAACCAAACCTATGATTAATCCTATAAAAACTATTTTAATTATTTTTTTACCCATATTTTCTACCTACTCTATAAAAAGACAAATGATCAGATTATAATATTAATAATCTAATCATTGTCATTCTAATATTTTTAACCTAATTCAAATATCCATCTTTTTCAAGAAGAGCCATTGCTTCAATAGTTGTTGCAGCACTGATTGCCGAACGTAAATCACCCCAAACCACATCTTCTTCAGGAGTTAACCACCATGTATAAGAGAACTTAATAACCGGTGATTTTTGAGTTCCATATGTCCATAAATAATTGGCATTATTTTCCAAAAATCTAACATATCTGTTACGATCCATTTCCGGCAAATCCGGATTTTGAATTAATTGTGTAAAATAACGCACAAAAATTCCTTTAAATAAATTCACATCATGACCTCTGCCATCGCCAGCCTGTTCTCCGTAGTCTCTCATCACTCTATTATTGGAATTGATATTAGAAGATATGTGGTAATCCGCAGCTTTTATGGCATCGTTAAGATACACCTTTTCGTTTGTAATTTTATACATCTCGAGGGCAGCACCAATAAAAGTACCTACATCATAAGAATAATCACCATTGCTATTATCATACTCCTCATAAACTCTTCCCGTTGATAATACTGTTCTGTTATATTTAATCCATTCGTAAATACGTTGTGCCCATTCAAAATCTGTAAAACCATTTACAACTTCATCCGGATATTTTTGAGATCTTCGGGCTGCAATGATACAAGCAGGACCATTAGCTGGTATACCTTTAGAATCACCCAAATCATCAGAACCAATTCTCCATTGGATACCTCCACCTTCGTAATCAGACCAGCCTTCTGTAATCCATTTCCATAAATCTTTCGAAGATTGAGCATATCTGTCGTCATTAGTGGCCTCTAAAGCTCTCATATGAGCAAGACAATGCCATCCCATATCATCATAAAAATTACCTTCCCAATTATCACTGTAGTAATTTTTTGCTCTTACACCATCATAAAAATCATAGATTACATCTTTATACTCAGCATTTCCGGTTCTCACATAAGCATCAACAAGAACATCCAGTCCATGTGCTTCCGGCCAATAATCATTCCACTGTACTTCTCCATCAAAAGTATTATTAAAACAATGATGCGTTAAGTTCCAGTAACGACTCACAAATGCATTTGTACTGCTATCTACTGCTGATTGCCACGAATATTCAGGAAATAAATTCACCTCAATATATTCATCCTCATAAGTATCGCATGAAAACAATATAAGAGCGCAAAAAATACTTAAAATAAGATTCTTCATAAACATATTTTTTATTCCGCCTTAATCTTAAAGATCAAGGCGGTAAATTCTTAAAATTTATTCTCTAATATTATCAAAATCGTGTGTGTAATTCTCAATATCTGCAGTCATATAAATGGTTACATCACAGGTATAACGGTTTAAGTTATCACCATCGCACAATTGTTCAGGGAATTTAAAGTGATCACCTTCCCACTGTCCGGTACCTGTTACTTTCATATCTCTGTAACCAGGTCTGTCAATGTCTGGTCTGTTATCATAAAATGGTCCAAACTGTCCCCATTCTTCATTTTGTCCATCAATGGTAAATACAATTTTATACCTTTCGTCAAATCCCCACGAAGTAGATGTTAATTGAACGTTATAGTCCATTAGTTTCCAAACACCTTTACCTGCATAAGTAAACTCAGCTAAGGCCGAAGTCCAGCTAATACGTATTTCAAGCTTATCAATTTTTTCAAAAGTTACACTTGCTGTTTCAAAGTCGAGTCTGATTCTGTAAACACCTCCTTCACTAACTGTAACATCAGGCACCGTTGAATTAGTTACTTCATTAAATTTATCTCCCTCATTTGTTACTGCAAATACTCTTTGATTTCCAGCTAAATCAGAATAAAAGTGATAAGGTTTATCAGCTTCTAACTGAGTATACATCTCGAAAATTGTGGAACTTCCTTCTTCCACTTTCTTAAACTGCTGACCATCTTCTGAACCTTCACCTGTAATGTATAGTAATTCACCAGCCTGAAGACTCTCGATACTAATTAATCGAACAACGGTTAAAGAACGAGTCTCTTCAGATAAAACAAAGTTTAAACCTCTGTTTGAACGTACTGCCCATTTTAATGTAATTTCTTCACCTGTTCCAGCTCCTGCTAAAGCAGCAATGTTATTAAGCACTTTAGTAGTCATTGTAGCTCCTGTACTTAACCCTCTGTTGTCTGATGAAGCTACATAAATTGGATCTGAAAAATCCCCGTCCTGAGTATCAAATAATATCTCGTAATAAACCACACTATTATCTTCGGCATAGGCTTTTTCCCATTCGAAATACACATTTGATACAGACTGTAGTACGACATATTTATCGTTAACCGGCTCATACAGATTTTTAACAGCTGTTACTGTTACATCTTTAAAATCATTATCTTCCTCACAACTTGTGAATAATGTGATCAATGCGATTAATGCAAAAAATATATTTTTCTTCATTTGTTTAATTTTTTCTTTCAGTTACATGATGAAACTCCTGGTAAAAAGCAGAACACTTTTAAAACAATGTTTCATTATATTTATTTGATTTTACAATTTGATTAATATCCGGGATTCTGGCCCAAATTTGGATTGATGATAAGCTGCTGACGTGGCACTGCCCATAAATAATCCCGATCTTTATTAAACGAATTTTCATTAAAAGAATAGTAATCCGCTTCTCCACCAACCAAATTAAATTTAGCTCCTCGTAGTGATTCGTTTAGTACAACTTCAGCAATTTTCCATCGACGGATATCATATATTCGGGTACCTTCAAGGGCTAATTCAACTCTTCTTTCATCTCTGATAATTTGTTGTAAGTTACCTGAAGGAAAATCCAATGCTGCTGAGCTTGTTTCAAAACCTGCTCGCTCTCTAATAGGCTTAATTGTTAAATCCCATACAGAAGCATCCATCTCTCCCAACTCATTCATAGCTTCGGCATACATTAATAAAACATCGGCATAACGTAAGGTTACAAAGTTGATATTACAAGACCATGAAGTACCTGCTGTCCATGCATTGGGATTTGAATCATAATATTTACGATAGAAATAACCTGTTTGACTTCCGTTCTCACGACCAATGATATCATTGGTATTATTATCAGGATCGTTAGGATCAACATTTATAACGTAAGTGGTTCCATCCTTTTGCTCCATTATACTTCCATTGCGTACAATAGTCATATCCATTCTTGGATCGCGACCTTCGTATGCATCTTTCGATTCATCCCACTTGCTACCATCAAGCATTAAATAGGTATCAATTAAATTTTGAGTAGGACAAGCCATAATATATTGAACAAGATTTAAGCTAAAAGGAACATAAACTGATATCTCGCTCCATGTTTTAACCTCTGGCACATATTGAATATCTAAAATAATCTCGTCATTATATTCATAATCCTTAAGGAAGATTTCCTGATAATTTGGATGCAATGAATAGGATCCATAAGATGTTCCATTAATCAATTTTTCAGTATAAAGCTTCACTTTATTCCAATCGTTAAAGTTTAAGGCAACTCTGGCATTAAAGGCCATGGCAGCTCCGCATGTAATTCGTCCTCTGTCCTCATCTGCATATTCTTCTTTCGTTGGAAGAATTTCTGAAATACTTTCCAGTTCTTCATGAATCCATTGTACGATAGTAGCCTGAGATGTTCTTCCGATACTTTTGGCCTGATCCAAATCAATATCCTGCGTAAAGAATGGCACATCGCCATACCAATTGGTTAGTTGAAAGTATAAAAAGGCTCTAATAAAACGCGCTTCGGCTTTCATTCTGTTTTTCAAATCTTCATCCATATCAACACGATCCACATTTTCAAGAAACGTATGTGTTGTTTTGATACCAGAATACAAATCGCCCCAAACATTATTAAATAGATTAGTTGAAGCATTAGCTTGTCCGTTAACAATATTCTTCACATCGTCTCCTCCATAACCATTATAAAGGTTATCGCTTAACCTCTCATTACGAAATATGTTACCCGCACTATTCATTTGTCGGTACGCCATGTTCAAAAGCGACGAGGCTTTTTCAGGAGATGTCCAGTATGTTTCATCTGTAAATTTATCTGTTGGCTCCACATCCAAATCAACACAAGCAGATAACAACATACAGATGAGTACATTTATTATGATATATACTTTAAATATTTTATTCATTATTACTATTGATTAAAGGTTACTAAAACTCAATATCGATTCCTCCACCATAGTATTTCAATGTTGGATAATTTCGTCCACTATTTGCACCACTTGCATTCATACTATTTCCAAACTCTGTAGATTCCGGATCGATAAACTTATTTTTGGTGAATGTTAACAAGTTTTGACCTGTCACATACAAACGAAATTTTTGCATCCCGACTTTCTGAACAAGTCGTTTTGGTAAAGTATAACCTAGTTGTACATTCTTTAAACGCAGGTAGGCTGCATTGTATAAATTTCGGTCAGAACCATGTCCGTAATTATTGGTGTACGATGAAGATGCCGCATTATTAATTAACCTTGGATATTTAGCATCTGTATTATTCGGAGTCCAATAATCTAACTGATGCTCAAACATAACATAGTAATAACTGCCGTGAAATGGTTCTATCATTTCGCCACGTAAAGCCATATCCCTTTTACCAACACCTTGCCATAACATATTAAAGTCAAAGCCTTTCCATGTTGCGTTATATGTAAAACCGTAATTGTATCTTGGAAATGCATTTCCTAAAATATATCTGTCATTATCATCAATAACACCATCTTCATTACGATCCACATATTTCACATCTCCAGGTTGAAGGTTGGCTCCAATAAATGTTGCTGAATTGCGGATTTCATCCTGATTTTTATATAAACCATCTGTTTTATAACCATAGTAACTATAGTATGGCACTCCTTCACGAATTAAGCGTTCAATTTCATCGGAAGCTGCAATAGACTGATCTCCATACTTAACCACCTCGTTATAAGAATCACCAATATTAAAGCTAAAGAAGTGAGCAAATCCTGAATGTTTAAGATTATAAGATAAAGTCAATTCCCAACCTCTGTTTCGCATTTCTCCGATATTTGCTCTGGGCACTGCTCCACCTAAAGTACTTGGCGTTTGAGGCGTTAATAAAATATCGGTTGTATTCTTGTTAAAAAAGTCGAAAGTTACCTGAAGATTATTAGAACATATTGCATCAAACCCAAGGTTTAAGGTTCTTGTTTTCTCCCATGATAACAATTCATTTCCATAGGTATACCCTGTACCTGTAACACTTGAATTGTTAAAACCATACTGATTATTATAAATATCGTAGGTAGTTAAAAACTGGTAATCATTAACCGACTGCGATCCCAATAATCCATAGGAGGCTCTCAATTTTAAGTCACCAATTTTATCTTTATAAAAATTGAAAAAACTTTCTTCTGAGATTCTCCAACCCACAGTTCCTGATGGGAAAAATCCCCAGCGGTTGTCTTTTGCAAATTTAGAAGATCCATCATAACGCGCACTTGCTTCTAAATAATAAGTATCCATGTATGAATACGAAAGTCTTCCCAAATAGGAATGCAGCGCTCTTTCGGTAGTAGCCTGGGGTGAATTATAACTACCAGTGTCATAAATTGTTTCATCTGTATCCAATCCTAAATCAGGATCTACATAAAAACGCTTTATTTCATTTGCTTTTCTACGATAAGATTCTGTTGTGTAACCAACTAATCCTGAAATATGATGTGCTCCTAATGTTTTATCATAGTTTAAAAGAAACTGCGTATTAAGCATGGTTGATTTAGAATTATAATCTTCCTGATGAAATTCCTTATCATCTGCCTGATTGACTACATCATTTCTGTTAATATAATCATATACAGGATACCATTTTCTATTAATAAACCTATGATCTGTATTTAAATCATAGCCAATAACTGCTTTAGCTTTCAGACCTGAAATAAGTTCTAACTCACCAGAAACAATTCCCTGAAAATGGTCATTATCTGTAGTTGTTAAACCTCCGTGATACAATGATGCCAACATGTTTCCATTGGTGGTAATAGCGTTATTATAGTATTTACCATCTGCATCAGGATAAAGATCATACATCATATAATTAGGAACACGCATCGCATCGGATAACCAAAGACCACCTCTGTCAGAACGTCCTTCTTGTCTGTCGTAAGACAATAATGTAGTTAGCTTTAGCTTGCTAATTTCAGTAACAATGTTACTCCTTAAATTATATCTGCCAATACCAAAATCCTGTCCTTTATAATTACTTTCCTGATCGTAATAGCCAAAAGACACATTATACGTAGTTGTGCTGGATCCTCCCTGAACATTGATATTATAATTTTGCTGTAATGCATTTTTCATTATAGCTTCATATCCCCATTCGCTGTCTCCTTTAGCAAATTCAGCTATTTGTGAAGGCGAATAAATTGGTTGCAAACCTGCATTTACATATGAATCATTGCGCAACAATGCATTTTGATATCCTTTTACTGGCTGTATTAAAATTTCCGGATTTTGTGTACCAATGGAAGAGTTAAAAGAGATGACCTGTTTCATACCTTTTTTCCCTTTTTTGGTAGTGATCAGGATAACACCATTGGCTGCCCTTGAACCATAAATAGCAGCAGTTCCGGCATCTTTTAGAATAGATACATTTTCGATGTCGTTGGGATTAATCTTATTCATCGCCTGAACGTCATTTGAGATCATTCCGTCAATAACAATTAATGGGTCATTATTATTCATGGAGCTAATACCACGAATATTAATATTCATTGAGTTATCGTTTGGATTCATACTACGTTGCTGAATGGTAAGACTGGGTGACATACCTTGTAAAGCTTGTGAAACACTGGCAACAGGTCTGTCCTTCATCATCTTTTCACCTACTTTATCAACAGCACCAATCACATGCTTTTTTGTAGTTGTTCCGTAACCAATCACCACAACTTCATCAATGGCTTCAGAATCTGTTTCCAACACAATATCATGGAATGCATTATCTCCCGCTCTTACTTCCAGATTATTAAAACCTATGTATGAAAATAACAGAATATCATTTTCATTACAGGTCATTGAAAATTTACCATCAATATCAGTAATGGTACCATTGGTAGTTCCTTTAATCTGAATACTTACTCCAATTAAAGGCTCTCCTGAACTATCTTTAACAATACCACTAATTGATATTTGTTGCTCAGATTGTTCCGTTATACTGGCTTTTTCATTTGCTTTTGCAGTTATTTCACAAAAGGAAAACGAAAATATTAAACCAATAAACAATAATAATTTGCTCATTTGTTTATTCATGCTTTAAAATTTGAATTTAGTTTTTGGGGATTTCTTTAATCATTAATCTTAATTAATCTTCTATTACTTAAATTAACAAATTGCGATAGGTCGAAAATTTTCCCTGCAACTTACTATGCTGCAGGGATTAAAAAACTAATTACTTATGATTACACTAATAATTGTATTCTAATACTCTAATCTATTTTGAGGCTAATACTACAAACTATTCAATAGCTCTACTTTTCCTTCATTTACCAACTTTATAATTAACTCTCCAAACAATGTATTTTGCCATGCAAACCACTCACGGGTAAAATTGGTAGCATCATTCTTGTGAAACGATTCATGCATAAATCCTGTACCTGCATCTGTATCCATCAGCATTTTTATACATGTCTTTATTTCTTCGTCATCTTGACTGGTAAAAGCTTTCATCATAATACTCATAGGCCAAACCATATCATATCCAATGTGCGGTCCACCGATACCTTCTCCTGCAGAACCCGTAAAGAAGTATGGATTATCTTTACTCCAAACGAAATTTCGTGTATTCTGGTAAATAGGATCATT
>NZ_JAPDPJ010000114.1 GCF_026013605.1 Plebeiibacterium sediminum | reverse complement strand
ATGGGGTCTGATTTTTAATTAAAAAACGAACGCCCTGTTTATGGGCGTTACAGAAGATAATTTTTAATATCCAGACTTTAGTCGGTTGATAGTGTCTACTTTTATAAAAGTAAAAAAACAAAACAATTCAGGAAATTTATCTGTGGATTCACTACTCTCCTATTTTAAGAAAGCAAGCACTGGCGAGTTATAGAAAACAGGAACAGGTAAAACGATATGAGTTTACAAGATTTGTGTATCCCATAAAAAACAAAAGCCACTTACATTTCTGTAAATGGCTTTCTTTTAGTACCGAGAGGCGGGCTTGAACCGCCGACCTCAGGATTATGAATCATGACTTAACGTTTTTCCTACAAAGTAGAATATTATCAAAAACCTATCTATGAACGCTGATATTAATGGCATTCATCAATTATTCTTATTTATACTTATTCTAAACTTATCAAATATTTACTATATTTGTGTATCAAAAAATGTATCAAATAACAAAATTGATACATAAACTAAAATACCATGGCAATTATACCAGCTATCTACTTAGATACACGAACAGCAAACAAGGATGGGAAGTACCCGGTTAAACTAAGACTAACCGATAAAACCAAACGTAAATACTATTCTATCAGGAAAGAATTAACTAATCCAAGCCTTAATTTTTTAAGCCCATTAGAATTTGAGATAGTTACAATGGGATTAGATAGTAAAGAAAAAATAAAGGAAGCCGGGTTAACATTGCCACAAGGTTTTAAAATATCGGATATTAAGAATTTAATTGATGATTACAGAGAAGTAAGAACCAAAGCAAACACAATAATAAAGGAGCTGCCCGTTTTTACATTCAGTAAGTTTGAGGATGCTTTCACGGGTAAAACAACTACATACAATTTTTTGCACAAGGCCTTTGAAGCTGAAATCAAGAAACTAAAGGATGACAATCGTTTAGGTTATGCCAGCTCACTAAATGGTACACTAACCAATATTAAATATTTTGCTGAAAATAAGATCTACTCACGTAAACAGCCCAAAGAGCATATCGGCTTTAATAAATATAAAAACATCATGATTGCTGATATTGATGAAAAATGGCTTAAAAAATTTAGAAAGTATTTACAGGATAAAAAGAAGAGTAGCACTTCAACCATAGGAATACAAGAGCGAAATATTAGAATGATTTTTAATAAAGCACTCAAAGAGGGTGTAAAAGCCGAAAGCCCATTTGAGGGAAAATTCAAACCCAAAACAGCAACTAACAAAAAGCGACCATTAACCATTGGGCAAATACAATCAATTAGAGACTACCAAACCCGGGAGGGCACACAAGAAGAGCTTTATAAAAACTTATTTCTTTTTAGTCTATACGGCAACGGTGCTAATATTAGTGATATATTGAGGTTTAAGCATGGCAATATTAAGAACAACAGTATTGAATTTACCCGATATAAAACAAAAGACGAAACACCGGAGGAAATAAATATAACAATCACACTTACTGAACCATTACAGGAAATCATAAGGAAACATGGAACGCTGACATTAAATAAAGATGCACACCTATTTCCATTCCTAAATAATAACATGGATGAAAAACAAGCCTATGCAAAAATTAAGAGCATAACCAAGCTAATAAATAAACTATTAAAGAAAATTGCAAAGGATTGTGATTTTGACGAAGATTTACAACAGAACATATCAAGCTATTACGCCCGTCACTCTTTCGCTACTTTATTAAAAAACAATAAGGTTTCTATTGCTGAAATATCCGAGTATTTAGGACATACAGATATTAAAACCACGCAAAAGTATTTGTCATCTATTGACGATAAGCAAAGAGAAAAAACCGCAAATAAATTAGTTAGTATTATTAATGGAGTTGGATAATATTTCAATCAGCGCAGAAAAAATTATTATTAGATTTACTAAAAGCAGTCCAGCTTTAAAAAAGAAAGAGTAATTTGCTTTATTATATTTTTTGTTTTCAATTAGTTAAACCAATAAATTATTGAAATTATGTATTGTAAAAATTGTGGAAAAGAAATAAATGAAGGAGTAGCGTTTTGCAGTCATTGTGGCACCAAAACAAATGAATCAGAATCTAAAACTACTCCCAATGAGAAACTCTTAAAATGTCCGAAATGTAAATCTACAAGACTTACTGATAATAAAAAAGGATTTAGCGCAGGAAAAGCAGTGGCAGGAGCTGTGCTTGCAGGAGGTGTGGGGATATTAGCCGGAGCAATTGGAAGTAATAAAGTTCAAATTACCTGTTTAAATTGTGGCCATAAGTTTTTGCCAGGCGAAGATGCAGATAATGCCATGACTAAACGCATTGAAAAAGCAAAAGCACAGAAAGCCTCACAGGAATTTCAATGGAAATTAATGAAGAGTCCTATTTTCTGGATTATTCTAGTAATAGCCATTATTTTGTATGCCTATATTATTTCTTAGTCTTTTGCTATAATAGTTTTAATTTATAATCAGATGGAAAGTAAAAAACCTTTTGACACACAAATATCAGACGAAACATATCAATTTATAAAGGCAATGGAGAAACCAAACACAAAAAGAGAGTTTGAAAAATTAATGAACGCCGTTGCTGATAAATCAGATATAGAAAAATTTAAGTTTGTAATTCGTGCAATAAACGAATTTGAAAAGGTAGAAAACAACCCACATACATATCCTTGGTATTATACCGAAATGTTAGATTTATTAAGGAAGGAGAAAGGATATTTTGAGGCAATATTAAACGCTGAAAAGAACTATAAAGAAATTGGTCTTATCGGAATTAGTACGACTTTTACAGATGCTCAAATAGAAACTATTTATAATAATGCGACAAAAGAAGGATTAATAAAAACCTCAAAAACTAATTTCTTTGATATGTTGAGAGGAAAAGAGTGTAAAGAAATTACATGGTTAGAGTATAGAGGTAAAAATCCAAATAAAACTGCATTAAGATATTTTACGATTTTTATATTTCAATCACCAAAAGAGATTAAGCCATTAGCTCGAAAATATTTTAAAGATAAAAAAGGTAATTCAATAGAAACAACTAGCGGTCAAGCTGACGATAAGAATACTATTTGGGAATATAAGTTTTCTCCATGGATTAAATAAAAAATACGCACCATACTTTCGCATTATGAAGCTCCTGAATATCAGGGGCTTTTTTCTTTTTATACAATTGAATAATTATAGTTTACGCACCCGATGCTTGCGTATTATAATGCTGATTTTCAACTTTTTACGTAATTCTTGTTTTTATTTTTGATGTGGAGAAAAGAAATAATAATCACATTAAAAAATAAAAAAAATGGAAAACATTCAGCTTGCAACATTTGATGATGTCAACTTTAATAACCTACCAAAAGCAATTGAAAGTGTAATTCATAATCAAAAGCTTTTAATGGAATGTTTCATTAACAATCTGACACCTCCTAAGCCAAGACCAACAAAAACAAATTTAACAGGATTACAAGATTATCTAAAGGAGCAAACAGGAAAGAAACCTGCACGCCAAACTCTTTATGGAATGGTTAGTTCTCGCAAAATTCCATTTATCAAGCACAAAAACTCTAAAGAATTGGTATTTAATCTTAATCATATTGACTTATGGTTAGAGAATGGTAAGAGTATGCGAGGTTTAAAATTGGAGGATTAAGAGATGCAGAAAAAAGAAAAGCGAACCACCACAGCCCGCCATTACGACAAAGATAAAAAATATCCTATTCAGAAAAATAGAGTTTATGAAGCTCTGTGTGAATATCCACAAACAAGCTTAATGCTTGAACAATATACAGGAATATTCAGAGCAAACATAAATAGACATATTGCCGAACTAGAGCGTGAAAATAAGATTATGGCAGTTGATAAACGACTGTGCAAAATTAGTAAGCACAGGGCTAAGTATTATAGTGCTATAAGAGAATTGTTTTAGTATGGTAGATGGTATTCAAATAAATGACTTCAAAGGTGTATTTCCTGATGATGCAGATACAAAAACGATAGTAAGCACTAAAACAGGCGTTTTATCTGAAAAAGAAACGGCACTGTACAGAGGATTACATATTGCTTCATACACAAATGGACGTATGCGTTTATCTGGAAGCCTTACAACTTTTATCAATGGCGATAACACTATAAACCTATCATTCGACCAAGTATCAAACTCAATAGATGAACTATGTAAGCTATTCAAGACAAAGCCAGATGATAATGTATTAAACGGCTTAGAAATAGGCTTAAACATAAAGGTCAACTTTGACCCTGATAGATTTTTAAACAACCTCTTATCATGGAATAGAATCGAGCCTTTAAGATGGACAGGTAAAAAAGAGTGTTATGTGCAATTCCGCAATAGTCAATTAACATTTAAAGTCTATTCTAAATCTAAACAATACAGCTTAACAGATAATCTATTGAGGTTAGAGATTCGCTTTGATAAGATGCAATTCGCACACAAATACAATGTACGAACGTTGGCAGACCTAAAAGACAGGAACAAAATTGAAAGCCTGTTAAATGTGCTTATAGATAGTTTTGATGACCTAATTTATTACGATGACACAATTATCTAACAAACTTAAAAAAGCAGATTTAAACCTATTGGAGAAAGGCAATAATTCAAGGTATTGGAGCAATAAGAATCTGCACCGAAATACATACAGACATAACAAATCTAAGTTTCAAAAAATAGTACGTGAATACGGACAATATCAATTCCATAAAATTAAAGATTTGATGGTAACTGAAAAGGATATGCTTTTAAAAACTTGGTGCAATTTGCCCGACCTGCAAACTAAGGTTAAAAGTGAAAACTTGGTGCAGTATTACCCTTTAAATAGTGTATCAAATCGCATAATAGAGGATAACAAAATCAAGTCATGCGAAGTAACCAATTACCCAAAGATTATAAGCAACCGAAAAGGGCGTTTTTTAACTGCATCCGACATCAAATATTATTACCAATATGACACCAATATTTACACCGATATTTACACCGATTTAGTAGAGAGGTTTAACACTAGAACTTATAAGAATATCGACTACACAAAAGAATCTTTAGAAAAGAGATTTGAAGAGATTGCACACCGCATTCGTGCCGTTGATTTTAATAAGCGAAATAACGACAGGAACAACACACGCAGGGCAATAAATAAGCTAACAAGTACACCAAGTTTATTTGATAACATGGCTTTAATAAGTCAGGAGAAAAAGAGAATAGCACAATTAAATTATTAATAAATTAAAATAAATATCATGTTAACAGAAAATCAAACAGAAGCTTTAAGAGAGCTATTAAAACAAGGTAATAACGCAGGTGCGCTTGCATTATTAGATGGTATTAAAAACCAAGAGCCAAAAACAGAAATACAAAGGGCTTTGGAAATTCAAAAAGAACATAACAAGAAGTTGAACCAATTAAAAAAGTAATCACATGGAAAATAAAAGTATTAATCTGGGTTGCAACGAAACAAAGTTTCAGGCAGATAGCAAAGTATTAATTGAATTATCAAAACAAGTACCAGAGCTTAAATTTGAATTATCAAATAAGTTTGCAATAGAACTAACTACAAAAACCTTTGAAGATATTGTTTTAAGCAATGGTAAACTAGCCTTGAAGGAAATAACTAAAGCCTATAACGCTGATATTAAAGCGGTGCGCTTAATGACTGGCAAAGAAGCCATAAAGCAACAGTTTGAGCAAAGCAAACAATTATTAAATGAATTGATTTTAAAATATTCAGGATTAAAAAGGTTGTTAAGTTTTGGTAATGTATCGGATTTAGGCGAATACAATTTTAATGAGGGCTACCTTGATAAGTTAAGGCAAGAACATTCAAAGATTCTAGCAAACGAAGCCGAAATAAAACTGTATCAACAAAAAGAAATAGCCCTAAACGAATTTAACAAGTTTTGCTCCCTAATTAAGATTAATAGAATAGCAAGTACACCTGTTCAGGCTTTTGCTCATTTAGTAATGAAAAATGATTTACTAGATTTTAAATCCCTTGCACATGGTTCAGGTGAATAAATAATTAATTAACGCCTGGACTTAATAGTCTGGGCATATTCTAAAGTAGTTTAAATAGTTTAAATATGGCAAATACGACAGGTAAAAAGTTTGGAGGAAGAAAAAAAGGTACTCCAAACGCCGACAATCGACAAATAAAAGAGTTTTTAACCGATTTAATTAATGACAATAGGGAAACAATTATTTCCGATCTGGAAGCCTTAGAGCCTAAAGATAGAATTACGATACTTGAAAAGTTTATGAGTTATTGCGTGGCAAAGCAAAAGGCTGTGGAGCAAACAATAAATTTTGATTCTTTAAGCGAAAATGAGTTAAACACTATAATAGATGAACTTAGTAAAAATATTGAATCATGAGAGTAGAAGCAACACCCGAAATAAAACGAAAAATGTTATCGGACATGAAGCGAGGATATTTTTTAACAGAAGATTATAAACAGTTTCAAAGTAAGCATGGACAAGACTTTGAAGAGCTTATGAAATCAGTCACAAGTGAAGATAAACCCAAAAGTAAAGAAGATGCGGATACCAATAAATAATAAAAAAGCAAAGTCAATAATTATTAAATCATTATCCAGAGGTTATTTTGAAACGGAGGAACTAAAAACAATAATACCGTTAACTATTATAGACCTCGGAACAGGTAAACCAATCGAACCACACGAAGCAATAAGCGAATTTAGAAGAGTTCACGGATTAGACACAATGAAAAACCCTTTAGAACATGAAAGATAAAATAATATTAACTAAAGAAATGAAAGTCGCTTTATTAAATGGATTAAGAAACGGATATTTTATAAAATCCGAATTATACGCCTTGTTTAGTTCTGTATTTGGGGAACAACCTTTATTTGTAGATGATGACGAGATAATTCGTATTAATAGAGTTCTGGAAGAAAATTGTTGAAACAATTATTCAGTAGATTAGAAAGGGTATTCAAATATGAGTATCCTTTTTTTTATGTCTTAATTTTACTCTGATGTATGAAAAAATGTATCAAATAAAAAAACCACCTACAAAACAAATTGTAAGTGGCTTATTTTAAGTACCGAGAGGCGGGCTTGAACCGCCGACCTCAGGATTATGAATCCTGCGCTCTAACCAGCTGAGCTACCTCGGCATTTTGTTGCTAAACGTTGTTTTCTTTAAAACATTCATTTCGTTTTTGCGGTTGCAAATGTAGGGCATTTGTTTCGAACAAACAAATCTTTTTTCAATATTTTTATTAAAAATTTTCACAAAACAAACTACAACCCTAATCTTCGGATATTTACAATCTGCATTTTTTTTGAAAAAAATATCACTAAATAATTTTTTGCCATTTTTTTAAATCAACTGTAACTTGAAGTGCAACTCAGGCGTCAAATAAAACAGATGAATCATTCTGACAAAAAAATAATTAATCAGATAAAGAAAGGAGATATATCTGCCTACGCTTCTTTAGTAAACCGCTATCAAAATATGGCCTTTACTTTGGCGTATAGTATTACAAAAAACAAAGAAGATGCTGAAGAAGTTGCTCAGGATGCATTTGTAAAGGCTTATAAAAAGTTAGATACTTTTAAAGGAAAATCGAAATTCAGCACCTGGCTATATCAAATTATTTATAGAACAGCGCTGAGTAAACTTAGAATAAAAAAAGAAAATTGGTTATCTACAGATGAGAACGAAGACAGAAATATAAATTTTGGCACTTACGAACAAGATCATTTAGAAAGGCTCGATAAGAAGAAAATATTGAAAATTGCCATTAATAAACTAAATGAAGATGAAGGTTTTTTACTGGTTTTATACTATTATCAAGAGCTTAGTATCGATGAAATTTGTACTTTAACAGCGTACACAGAGAGTAATGTAAAAGTAAAGCTTTATAGAGCCAGAAAGAATTTATATCACAATCTGCAGATCATTATGAACGGAGAGGCCAAAACTTTATTACAAAACTAAGGTTATGAACGACAAACAAAAATATATAGAAAAGGATAAAATTCTGGAAGATCTATTCGCTGATTTTACACCAGATAAACCTACCGGGGATTTTACAAAAAACACAATGAATAAGGTTTTTCAGGAATGGTCGAAACAACCTGTAACCCATAAATCCATATTAAATACTAAAAATAAAATATGGATTTCAGTAAGTGTTATTTGTGCTGCTATCTTAGTTTATTTAATCGATTTTAAAAATGCTACACAACAAAGCACAACTATTGCTGAATCCTTAAATATTTCAGAATCTTTGAAAGCATTCAACAAAACCTTTGAGGTAATTGGCAGTAGTTTTTCGCATATACCCAGCCTGGTTTACATTATTTTTATTGGCATTGGAATGATTCTTATTCTGGACAAAATGATTTCAAAAACCATAAAAACCACCTGATTATTGACATCAAATAAGGCTTAAGCAAACTACTGAAGTCACATAAATCTTTTCAACACCATCTATTGTATACAAAAGAATGCGAATCAATAGTTGAAAAAAATAACACTGACACAAAGGTACAGAGCGTATTATAACTCATATAAATGATACAAATTAGTAAAAAAAGAAGTGATCAAACACCAGAGTTGTCCTAATTAGTTAATCCTTAATAACATCATAAGTCATTAGTTATCAACAGTGAATGTGAATAAATATTGATATTTATTCGTTCTTAATTGCAAGGATATTAG
>NZ_JAPDPJ010000113.1 GCF_026013605.1 Plebeiibacterium sediminum | reverse complement strand
ACATCTACTGTTAGTAAAATATTTGGGGAACTAAAAAGAAGTCAGGAAGTTTTTTTAGAGGAGTTTAATAATACTTATATTGATGAATTCCCTCCAAGTTGGATTACTTTAGAAGTTTGTTCATTTGGTAACTTATCCTGGGTATACAGCATCATTAAGCCAGGTATGACTAAACGAAACATTGCAAAAACTTATGGCCTTAACGATAAGGTCTTCCAATCTTGGCTTCATTCAATTGTATATCTAAGAAATACATGTGCTCATCACAGTAGACTATGGAATAAAAAACTAGCTATTAAAGCCGAATTTCCCAAAAAAACTAAATACCCATGGATTGTGAATTTTGAAACTATTGATAGCAGAACAGAAGATCCATCATCTATTAAAAATCGAACATATTTTGCGATTTGTATGATTCAATATCTTTTACAATCAATAAACCCTAATAATACATTTCTAGAAAAACTAAATATTTTATTTGATAAATATCCTATTATAGATAAAAATGCTCTTGGGTTTACTAAAAATTGGGAAAATGAACCTATGTGGGTTCAATCCAAATTAACTAAAGAGAAAGCAGAAATAAAAAAAAAAGGTTTTAGATATTATGTAAGAAATTAATATTAAGATAGTCTCATAAAACGCAAAACCACCGGAACTTGGTTAAACTTCTCCCTTCAATAAATAAATAACAAATTCGTCAATTAACGAAATTTAGACCCATTCTATATTAAAATATACCATTCCTCAAATCCACCCAATCCCAAATACGCATAAAAACGTATATTTCTAAAGTACTATTCTGATAACTTTGTGGTATGGAAATTCAAATTGCTTTAATTGTTGCTGTTGTTGCTCAATTTGTTGCATTTTTCTTTACGATCAGTTTAATACCAAAAACCAGGTTTAATATAGCCTGGATTAGTATTTCTATTGGCTTTTTATTGATGGCTATCCGTAGGTTTGTTGAACTACTTTACTTTTATAAAGATGCTCCCTCTGATGATATATCAATTTTGAATAGTTGGATTGCAGTCGTTATTTCATTGACCATGCTTGTGGCTTCCATCTATATTCGTAAGATATTTGAGGTTTTAAACCGAATTCATCAATTACGTAAAGAAAGCGAGGCTAAACTGCTTTCTGCCATTATCAGAACTGAAGAAAAAGAACGTAAATACTTCTCCAAAGAATTACATGATGGTTTAGGTCCGGTTTTATCATCGGCTAAATTGACCATTTCAGCTATCGACAAAACTAATATTTCGGAAAGGAATACGCTATTGTTAGACAAGGTTGAAAATATGGTGGATAATGCCATTGACACCACGCGAGAAATTTCAAATCATCTTACTCCCCACGTTTTGGAACGTTATGGATTACATAAGGTCATTAAAAACTTTATTAATAATATTGTATCAAAAGAATCAATAAAAATCAACCTATCTACCAACATTGAAAAACTACGGTATGGTTCAGATCTTGAAGTGATTCTTTATCGGATTTGTTGCGAATTAATAAATAATACACTTAAATATGCCCATTCACAACAAGTAGATATTTCAATAACAGAAGACAAAAACCATATTGAATTTAATTACACAGACGATGGTAAAGGTTTTGACACTTCTAATATTAAAAAAGGTATGGGTATCATTAATATTAAATCCCGTGTTAAATCTTTAAACGGTTCTATTAGTATTACAAGTAGCTTTAATAACGGATTTAAAGCGAGCATTAAGTTACCTTTATAATAAGAGGGTGAAAGGTGGAAAAGTTGAGGGTGAAAGGTTTAAATAATGATTTGGTGATTAATCACAAATCAACAATTCGACAAATAAACAGCTTAACAATTCTATAGAGCTCAATTAATCTAATGACCAAATGATCTAAAAACCTATTGATCTAATAAAATGGAACATAAACTCAAAATATATCTAGTAGATGATCATTCTCTGTTTAGAGAAGGCTTAAAATTTTTATTGAATAATAGCATATACATATCTGAAATCAGGGAGGCTGTTAATGGACAGGATTTTTTGGATCATGTTAGCGAGTATTTTCCGGATGTGGTTTTGATGGATATTGATATGCCGGTTTTAAATGGTATAGAGGCTACTCAACAGGCATTAAAACTAGTCCCGGATTTAAAAATCATAGCGCTTTCGATGTATTCGGATGAGAATTTTTATACCGAGATGATTGAAGCCGGCGCCAAAGGTTTTTTAGTCAAAAACTCAAAGTTTAACGATGTTGAAACGGCTATTTTAGAGGTATATAACGATAGAAATTACTTCTCACCTGAAATCTTGTCCTCCATTGTTACCAAAATGAATAGGAAACAAAATCAACCGGATATTGACGAGCTTACCAAAAGAGAAATGGAGGTATTGCTCAACATCTGTCTGGGTTTATCGAACCAGGAAATTGGTGAGAAACTAAATATCAGCAAACGAACTGTTGATAAACACAGAGAAAACCTTTTATCTAAAACTCAATGTGGTAATACAGCTGAGCTGGTGATTTTTGCCATTAAGAATAAGTATTTTGAGATTTGATGCTTATCATCGAATTAATGCGAATTATTTTAACATACAATGTAATGTTTGATGAATTTCCATAAAATATAAAGATGTTATTAATTCGTGATAATTAGCGTAATACGTTGACAGAAAAAGCGAGCTGCAAATCATTTATTTTCCATGATCTGTAGAGTTCTATAATTTCACCAAATCAGATTTTAACGATGCTTCCTCTATAATTTCTTCTCTTGGTATAATTGTTCTTTTATCTTCACCTTTAACCAATACATCAACAACTATCTCGGCAATATCCATAACTTTAATTTTTCGTCCGCTTGCAAATGTTTTTTTACATTTAGGACATGTGGTTACTAATATATCAGGATTAAGGGCTTTAAATTCACTTAAAGCCTGATCTCGTAAAAGATGAGTTTGATTTGCTTTGATTTTAATATTACCTAAACTACCTCCACAACAATAAGCATTTTCCTTTTCTTCATTTAATGGAATAACATTCCCTACTAATTTTAATAATTCGCGGGGTTGTTCATACATGCCCATTCCACGGCCTAACTCACATGGGTCATGATAAACCATTTTAAGTTCTGATTTTTGGACAGGTAGAATTTCGGCTGAAATCAGATTTTGAATATATTCTGAATGAAATACAACGTTAACATTGTGCAATGTATAATCCTCCTTAAATACCCGGTAGCAAATAGGACAAGACACCACCAATGTTGATGCTCCTGAATCCAATATCATTTGGGTATTGTTTTCTATTAACTTTTTTGCAGCTTCGTATTGTCCTGCTAAAATGAGCGGTCGCCCGCAACATGGGGCTTTATCCTCATCCATAAACCATACATTCTGACCCGACAAAGCAAAAATCTGTTTCATTGCAGTAAAAATCCCGGGAGTTAAATGCGTCATGCAACCAGCAAAATATATCACATCGGCTTTTGGGGATTCATAGGTTTTAAGATACTCGTATGATGAATTATACTGCCTGGTTGATTCAATGCGTTGTGTGATTCTTAAGTTAATGGTTTCAATACCCACAGGACAATCGATCTGGCATTTACCGCACATCAGGCAATTAAATAACTTTTCATCACTCAGATTATTATTTCTAATGTTTTTAAGTAAATAAACCGACTGTGAATCATCTATCCCGGCAACGGATAATTGACATCTATCCAAACACAATCCACAGCGCGAACATGAATATACCTGAACATCAGTATACGTGTCGTTTTGCTTTTTATGCTTGATACCTGCATTTCGCAAAAATATTAAAACAACCTCGGTAGGGATATGCATGTACCTTGAGTTAGGCAAGGAAACAAAAAAGAAACCCAGTGCCATTGAGTAAGCCATCCATAATGCTATGTATAACACATCTGGATTTACTAAATATGACATCAGATGTCCCACTCCTGAAGTTAAAAATCCACCATTATGGTAGATAGCTGCAGTATTACTTTCTGCCAGTAATCGTAACGGAAATATTAACCACAAAGAGGTTAATGCAATTCTGTCGCCTGATTTTAGCTTTGTTGTTCGTCTAAGTCCAAATACTTTCTTTTTAAAACGTTTAAGCATGGCGAGTACTAACCCGGAAAGCACAAACAGCAAAAGAAAATCCATTGCAAAAGCAAAAAACTTCGTTAACTGGAAATCCTCATTAGTATTATAAAAGCGGAAGAATACAGCTTTATGGAATGGAACCAAAAGGGATTGATCAGCTATCATGGTTTCAACATGACCTACAATTATCAATAAAAACCAACCAAAAGCTAAACTCATGTGCATATAGCCCAGTACTCTGTTTTTTCTAAATATCTTTCGGTGTAATAAAGATTCTAAGAATATCTCACGAATGGAATTAAATAATCGTTTGCTAATCATTGATTGCATCAACCGAAGCTTATCAAATTTCGATAATCCTTTGATCCATTTTACACTTCGATATAAAAAGGCTAATACCAGATATATCAAACCAATAAAAAACGGCAAGCTAACAAGTATATCCATTGTATTATAAAGCATTATCTGATTTCAATTGAGCAATACGCTTTTTAATTAAAAGAACCACATTGCGAATATTAATATCACGCGGACATACTAAAGTGCATTTTCCACAGAACATACATTTCTCAATTTCTTCTGACAGATCCTTGACGTTTCCCCGGCGTAAGGACAAACCAATTTTTCGGATATTGAAACTCGTTAAATTACCGGCGCTACATGTTGCAGTACAACCACCACACGACATACAGGTTAAAAAGGATTCTTCCCGCTCTAACACATAATCCAATATCCGGTTATCAAATTTATCAAAGTCAATTTGACGCGATTTGGGTTTGAGAAAATCCAGATTATTCATGTGCGTCTGAGTTTAAATAATTAACCACCTCAAAGGCTGCCGATCTGGCATTATCCAGCGTTTCATTCACAGTCATGGGACAAATACAACAACCAGATAAAAAGACACCTATCTGTGTTGAACCACATCTGCTTGTTTGCATGTTCTTTGATTTAAAAAACCTATTTTCATCAAGCTGTAAATTGGTTTGTTTGCATAAATCCGGATTCAGCTCATCAGCTTCCATTCCTACAAGTAAGATGACCATATCCACATTCATCCTCAGAGGCCTGCCTTGCAGTGTATCTTCTGCTTTAATCTGAAGACTCATGTCTTCTTTTTCAGACACTTCGGATAAACGCCCTCTGATGAATTGTATTTTATGTCGTTTTTGAGCTTCAAGATAAAGAGCATCGTATTTTGAACCATACAAACGCAGATCCATATAAAAGTTAAACACCTCACAATCGGGCAACATTTTATTGATCTCTATAGCCTGTTTTACACCTGTAATGCAGCAAACCTTTGAACAATACGTATTACCTACTTTGGCATCTCTGGAGCCTACACAATGAATAATAGCAACTCGCTTAGGTTGTTTTCCTGATGCTGTTTTTAATAACTCACCTGATTTATGAATTCTTTCAAAATCAACAGAAGTAATCACATTATAAAATAATCCGTATCCGTATTCTTCTTTTAATGTAGCGTCAAATACTTTATAGCCGGTTGACAAAAGCACAGAATCTGCATAAAATTTCAAATTGCAGTTATCAGAAATTTCAAACTTATTATCTTTTGGCTTGATGGATGATATTTGAGTATTGTAAAACACATTCAGATTATTTCTTTTTACTTTATATTGATCTAATATTTGATTGGATGAAGCAAAATCAGGAAATAACTTACTCCAATGATTCAACATTCCTCCTTCCCTATTTTGCTTTTCGAATATAGTAACGCTTAAACCTTGTTTTATTAATACAGATGCGGCTTCTAATCCTGCAATGCCTCCACCAATAATCGCAACTTGTTTCTTTATATTCATATTCTAATGCTTACACTATTCATTCAAACAACCTGAAAACAATGGTTCACCTATGGGATTTCCTTTAATATCGAGATATTTTTCATCAGGATTATACACGACACCTATTTTATCCAACAATGGTTCAATGTTTACCTGATGCATCTGAAAACCCATATCCCATGGATTATACCCTAAAACAAGACCTGCTAACTCTTCATACGACAATACTGGAATCCCATTTTTATCTCCACTGTATGTTTTTCCTTCAATCTGCGCCAAAGCATATTGCCATCGGTCTAAAAACATATTACAGCCAGGGCAATTGGTTACAATGAAATCCGGTTTGTATGGCTCCATACTTTCAAACTTCTTTTTAGAATTTGAGATGGAATAACTTCTGTTATTTTTAATCAGGTAATGCCTGAAACCAAAGCCACAGCAATGGCGACGCTCAGGATAATCAACCGATTCACCACCCCACGCTTTAACCATAGCAGTTAATACAGTTGATTTCTCGGCACCTCCTACTCCTTTATCAGGGAATATTTTAGCGTAATGACAACCAATATGATCCACTACCTTTAAAGGTGTACCTGTATGTTTGTTAACCAGTTTATATTTTGCTAATTGAGCAATTTCATTTCGGTATTTATAAATAATATCGCACGCATGTGAGATGTTCTCGGGTATATCAAATACTCTTCCTGTAGCTTTTTTTAAAAATTCGCGAGTCTGAGTTTCCTGTTCAGGGAAATGCTCCCAGGTTTCCAGCACTTCATTATATCCTCCATAGGAAGTAATGCAAGAAACTGCAGCATTCTTCACTCCCAGTTCTGTCATTAAAGCAAATTGTCGGGCTACGGTAGTTTGATAGGTATCAAAAGGTACAATATCACTATGATAGCCTATACCGGTACAAGTGGTATGATGCGGATCGTCAATGACCGTTTTTCCCAGTTTATTTCTTAATATATCCAGAAATACTTTTTCTGCTCCCGGGAAAAAATTCTGACGGATACAGCTTCGTAAAAAGTAATAGTTATCCTCAGCTATTACCTTGCTTGTATGATCATTCTTCATCATCCTCATTTTGTAAATAATCAATATATCTTTCCATATCAGGATTCCCTTTACTATCGGTAAATCCCAGCTCAAATGCCTTTTTCATACTGTACTTTTCTATGGTCTGAAATAAGAGTTTTCCTCCACTCTCGGTAAATATGTAGTCCAGATCATTTAAATCCTCCTGATCTATTTTTCGCATGGCTCCGGCACCTTCCTTATCCAAATTTGCACCTACCCGTTCATATACCTTTTCTTTGTTTTCGTAAATCCACTCCCAAACAGGCCCTTGTTCGGGATGTCCAGAAGGAATTACACTATGAGGATTAACACAATAGCCGTATTTAAGAATATTTGCTCCAATAGTTTTCACAAGTAAGAATTGTTGGCGGCCCAATCTGCTTTTAATAAAAGCCCCGGTTTCCTGAGAAATTTTGCGCAGGATATTTATAATCAATCCCGGACAGTTATTTCTGGGACAACGGGTTTTACACGACATACACTGACCACACATCCATATTGTATCACTTTCAATCAACTTTTGAATCATTTCTTCATTATGAGATTGAACAGCATTAACAATGGTTCTGGGGTCATACTCAAAATACTCAGCAGCAGGACAAATGGCAGTACAAATACCGCAATTCATACATGCATTCAGTCCTTCTTTAAGCCGAACATCTTTATTTAATAAATGAGTGAGAGATTTCATTGCACAAAGTTTTATTCTAAATCCGAGAATTAGAACAGTATAATATCATATTTTATGATACGTGTATATGCGTAGACACAAAATAGCCTCAAATAGATTCACACATAGATATTTAACCAAATATCAGCCAACGTAGATTTAATATCATAATAATGAATAAATTTAAAGAAACCGTTACTTCGTTAAGAATAGAGTCTCAACAAAACGAGGGAAATAGAACGAAAGTCACTCTTATTTAATTAACGAAATGTAAGTATGCATACTTACTTACATTATAAACAATCTCGAAATATCATAATTAAACTATAGAAAAATATAACGCTCTATATAATTGTACAACTACTTGTACAATGTGGTTTTAATTTGTATATTTGTTAAATAAATTAAACGAATAAGAAATGGAAATAACAACCTATTCAAATTTTAGACAAAACTTAAAGAGTCATTTGGATTCAATTCTAAAAACTCATGCACCTTTATTTGTTAAACGTTCAAAAGGTGAAGATGTTGTTGTTATGTCAATGTCTGATTATGAAGGAATGCAAGAGACATTACATCTGTTATCTAGTCCTAATAATGCAGCTCGTATCAACTCAGCTCTTAAATCCTACAATGAAGGTAAAGGGGAAGAACATGAATTAATTGAAGATTAAATCCTATGAAAATAGTTTGGATGCCCGAAGCTTGGGAGGATTATCTTTATTGGCAAACAAAAGACAAAAAAATACTCAAAAAAATCAATCTTCTTATAAAAGAATGTCAACGAACGCCTTTTGTTGGTATCGGTAAGCCTGAAGCTTTAAAGAATAACCTTACAGGTTGGTGGTCGAGAAGAATTAATCATTCTGATAGATTAGTGTATAAAGTTGAGAATGATACTTTATATATACTTCAATGCCGTTACCACTATTAAGAAAGTCTTAGAAAACGCAGGTAAAATGACCGTTGATTACTTAAACAACCATTTTACAGAAAGCCCAAATAATCAATTAGAAGCGATACGCATTGCTCCCAATAAT
>NZ_JAPDPJ010000112.1 GCF_026013605.1 Plebeiibacterium sediminum | reverse complement strand
GGCTAGGCTGCACCCACTTCTCTCAAAAAACTACGATTATTTGACTGAAATCGTTTAAACTCGTTGCACTCAAACAAAAACGATTTTTAATCGTCTAGCTAATCTTGTTTTTTGGTTCACTGGCTGAGGCCGATGTAGAACCTACTAAAGAATTAAAATATTATTTAGGACAGATGTTGCCTAATATATATCTTAATACAAAAAAGGGTTGCCACAATTTATGAGACAACCCTTTGATACTAATTTAATGACTTTAGTTCTATAAAGAAGCTAAATAATCATTTACATTTTTTTCTATTCTGGCAGCAACATCTTCAACATCTGCTTTTTGAAATTTGTCACCTGTAATTTGCTCAAATAACTCAATGTATCTTTCAGAAACTGAATCCACATATTCCTCTGTCATTTCAGGAACTTGTTGTCCTTCTTTTCCTTGGAATCCATTTTCAATTAACCACTGACGAACAAATTCTTTAGATAATTGCTTTTGATTTTCACCTTTCTCTAATCTTTCCTGATATCCTTCAGTATAGAAATAACGAGAAGAATCTGGTGTATGAATTTCATCTATTAAATAGATTTTACCATCTTTTTTACCAAACTCATATTTAGTGTCCACTAAAATCAATCCTTTTTCTGCAGCCATTTCTGTTCCACGTTGGAATAATTCCTGAGTGTATTTTTCCAACATTTCATAGTCTTCTTTAGCCACTAAACCCTGTGCTAAAATTTCCTCTTTTGAGATATCCTCATCATGACCCACATCAGCTTTTGTTGTTGGTGTAATAATAGGTGTATCAAACTTTTGATTCTCTACCATTCCTTCAGGAAGTGCCACACCACATAAACTTCTTTTACCAGCACTGTACTCTCTCCATGCATGTCCTGTTAAATATCCACGAATTACCATTTCTACTTTAAATGGTTCGCACATATGACCCACTGTTACCATTGGATCCGGAGTTGCAATTTTCCAGTTTGGTACAATATCTGAAGTGGCATCCAAAAACTTCTCAGCAATCTGATTCAAAACCTGACCTTTAAATGGAACTCCTTTCGGTAAAACTACATCGAAAGCAGAAATCCTGTCTGAAACAACCATTACTAAATATTGGTCGTCGATATTGTAAACATCCCTAACTTTTCCAACATAATGCCCTTTTTGATTAGGGAACTGAAAATTGTTTTGAACAATTGCTTTACTCATTTCTCGATTATTATTATAATTAAACTTAATGTTACAATTTTATTTTACGAAAGAATATTAAATCTTTCATGCCTTATCAACAACAAAACTACTATAAAAGTTTATCTAACTCGGCAGCTTCTTTTTTCATATCAAGACGTATATAAGTATTCTTTAAATATCTTACATACTTCTTTTCATCGGGATATTGCTTATGCAGTACTTCAAATTCGTCTTTTGCAATTCTGAAATTAGCTGAAACCTTTTTTAATTCTCTTTTAAGATAAACATAAGCTGTATAGTTTTTATCCTTATTATACTTAGCCATTTCATTTTTATACCAATTTTCAGCAAAATCGTAATAGTACATTGCTTTATATTCTCTGGCTTTATAATAATCAGGATTTTCTTTTACTAAATCACTACAAAATTGAATGGCATCTTTTTTCTTTCCCAATGTTTCTAATGCATTGATATATACCATACTTTGTGATTCAGTAGGCTTACTTAAATTTGCAAAAGATGATACGATATTATCCTGATTACCATTCCTAACTTCGTTATCAAAAACTTTAGTATTATAATATTCCGCTGCTCCATTTGCTTTCAAATAATCTGCATACTTATTCAATACTGTTGAAAGATTATTTCCTGATGTATTTTCCGTTGCATCAATCAGCCCCTTAACACTGTTTAATGTTACAGAGTCTATCAATGCAAAATTATAGTTTTTTATAGCATTCTCATAGTTACTTAATTTGGAAGCACTAATTGCTGCATTAACATAAAAACTATAAGGAACCTCTAAATTAGCCTGCTGATACTTTTCTATTAATGAACTATACTTTTCATAGGCTACAGCAAAATTTCCTTGTGCATATTGGTTTTCAGCTCCCAGTTGTTCTGTTTGTAATTGTTTTAATGGGTTACAACTAAAAAGTCCTAATCCTAATAAAGCAGCTACTATTATGTTTTTTAATGATTTCATATTCGTAAAGTGTTGTGTTTTAATATTTGGGATAAATACATACTTAAATTTTCATAATTATGATACTTAAAAATATGTATGTGTTGTGTTATTTTCTTTTTGGCAAAGATAAAAAAAAGCATGTTGAAAGCCAGTACTTTTAGTAATTCCGGTAATTTTTTTTGATAATTTTTGATGGTATTGTAAAATTTAATTCTATTTTTGCAACCGCATTTGAAAAGTCAAATGTTTCAAACGGGTTTAGCTCAGTTGGTAGAGCACTGGTCTCCAAAACCAGGTGTCAGGAGTTCGAGTCTCTTAACCCGTGCATAGCCCGACATAAATGTCGGGTTTTTTTGTATCTTTAATTTTCCGGAGAGGTGACAGAGTGGCCGATTGTGCAAGCCTGGAAAGTTTGTGTACTCGCAAGGGTACCGCGGGTTCGAATCCCGCCCTCTCCGCACAAAACCGCTAAAGCAAATTATAGCTTTAACGGTTTTTTTATTTTATATCTTTATTACTCACCATTTAAGACATTAGAGGATCAATGCCGAAATTAAAATAGCTCAAAATATTTAGACAGGATTAACAAGATTCTCAGGATAAAATTGTCAACCCGAAAACTATGCTTAATTAGAACTAAGTTTGAGTGGCTTTAAATGTATTTAGAGTACCGATTCCGGTGTAATTCGTAGCTACATTAGGCTGTTTATCCCTGAATAGGATATAAATACTAAAATCATCTTTATTAAACGAATAGAAGACACCTAAAAGCTGCTTTTCATACCAATTTTATACAAAACAGCAATTGTTTTTCAGATACTACACAAGAAGTAATTGTTATTCACGAAAAGTAAGTATTTATGATGTACTCCAACTCATGAATAAGATATATTAGCTGTCTATTTTATACGCTCTGTATAAAGAATGAGATTTCTACTCTGCAATACGATACCAATTTTCACTTAGCTTTTTATTGGTTTTAGGATGATCTGATTTTGTTCTGGTATTATATGTTCTAATTATTGAAGTATCAGTTGTGTAAATAAATGCAGAATAATGATCAATAAATCCGCGGTCGATAAAAAACGTTACTGTAATACTCCCGCCCCTTAAAGTCTACGTTGCAATAAGGAATACAAATCTCGATAAAAAATATTTAGACAAGATTAACAGGATTGCCAAGATTATAAAATCCTCTAATGAAAGGAAAATTATTCATTTTTATGTACCTCATCTATAGCCTTTGCAACCTTTTTAATAGTTGATTGAGACACACCACATTCTTTGGCGATTGAATCCCAATGTGAGACGGCCTCCTGTACTTGTTCCAATATCAATTCAGGTTTCTTTATTCCAAAATGCTTTCCTAATTCTAAAAGCTGTTTCCTTCCCGGATTTTTACTCTCTCCAGCAACCATAGTACTGTGAAAGCCATATGCTGAATTTGAAAAAGTTAGATCATATACAGGTGCGAAACTCCAATGGCCTTTAGCATCCATTAAAAAAGAAAAGTTCTTACTATGATCATCCCTGTTATGAGCAAACACATTAAAAGCTGCCAGACGCAATACTTTTTCGTATGCCTTCACATGTTTCTCTAGCTGAAAGGCACAATCCATTAAATGACCATAATCCATGGTACTCATTCTAAAATTATCATGCATCAACCCACTAGCGGCATGCATATGGATCCTCTTCCCCTTAATTCTATCAAAACGTTTCGTACCAAAGTATGTTTGTCCCGACCGACCTGTAAATAGTTTACATTCGCTCATTTCCAATCCGGCTTTTAATGCCATTTTATGGTAAGCATATTCAATATTAGCAATTTCTTTAGGGTCAGATGACGATGGAAATTTTATTATCCAATCTTCAAAACCTTCTGCCAGTTTTTGATGACCATGCATTAATTCTTTGGTGACATTATTATATCCAACAAATATTTTAGGACGTGCTCCACCTGAAGAACCACCTAAAGTAAAAAGCTCGTCTATTATATCCGAATCGCTTCCTCTTAAGATATGATCCATCTCCCTGGCTATCATATCCAGTTCTATTTCAGATGAAATTGCAACTTCTTCATCAAACTTTGGTTTGTAACACAAAGCACCCATACCTTTATCACCAACGTAAGACAATCGATCCAATGGAGTTATATTTTGCATATTTACACCTTTCGATGCAAGGGAGCGATCTAACAACAACCTCCCCCAACCATCAGGTAACGAATCGTTAAAAACTCCATATAACCCATCAAAAGGTTCAAAACCGGCGAAATTGATTTCATTATTATAATGAAGCTTAATGGGTGAAATATTAAAACCTGATTTCAAAAAATCAGCATTATAGCGAAAGTAGATTGTTCGGTTATCCCTTACCATTTCTCCTACCTCATAACTTTGCTCTTCAAGCTCCAAAGACACTAAGATATTGTTGATATTTTTCATAACAATTTCTTTACCTACTATTTAGTTGAAAAAAGATGCTCAATATTGCCTAAGTCTTCTTTGGGTTGAAAAACTGACTTAAAATCGTCTAATCGATCAAGAAGGTGAGCTAACTTAAGCAATGATTCCAAAGATATTTGTCCGGTAGTTTCAAAACGTTTTAAGCTACCTAAAGAGACACCAGATCTCTCTGCCATATCTGATTGAGATAACTTTAATTGTTTACGTAAGGCTTTATGGCGTTTAGCCAGTTCCTTTCCAATTTCATGAGGTGTTGGATTAATCGAATACATATAGCTAATATATTAGCCAAATATAGCTATATTTTTATTTTTTAGCTAATATATTAACCAACATATTACAAAGTAACATTTATTAATTTGGCGATACCTGTTGGTAGACTTAGTTCGTCAACCTTTAACTCTGCTATAATTACAACTAATCTTATTTAAATTATTATGCAATCTTCTCTATATCTGATTCCGACTTTTGAAAAGATTTAGTGCAGCGCAATCCTGGATAACAATCTTGACAATATAAGCCTGCAGGATACTACTTATTGACACAAACTTACTCTTCAACCATTTTATTTACAAACTAAGAGAAAGATTCTGCATAAATATCCTCATTACCATTTAAGAAAACCTTACCAGAATCTTTATGGATATAGAATGTGCCATCAATATCATTCGTAAAAACTCAATTAATCCTTCTTTAAGTAGCTCATTTTCTATATTCATTGCAGTCCTTTACAAGCTATGTTGTATATTTATGTAGATATTATTCAATAACATTTCTACTCTGCAATACGATACCAATTTTCACTTAGCTTTTTATTGATTTTAGGATGATCTGATTTTGTTTTGGCATCATATGTTCTTATTCTCGTAGTATCGGTTGTATAAATAAATGCATAATAATGATCAATAAATCCGCGGTCGATAAAAAACGTTACGGTAATACTCCCGGATGGTTTATCATCAACAAATATTTCATTTCCTCCATTTGAAATAGGTGGAAAATGATTGAGTTTTACTTTATAGTCTTCAAACTCCCCATTTATTGCCTTTTCAACTATTCGTTCTCTTTCTTTTAATCTCAAATCCCAATCCAGTTTTTCAATAAGATCAGAACCAAATATCAAACTTGAAATACCAATTATAATTGAGATGGATAGCCCTATTTTATGAAATTTTGTTACGCCTTTATTTTGAATCCATGGCATAAGCAAATAAATGGTAAGTATTAGAGCTATAATTAAATAAGGGAACACAATAACAATTGAGAATAAGCCAAAGGTATAATAATAGAAAAATGGTGACTGGAATATGGCTAAAGAGATAAGAATTATGGTAAATATCCTATCAACCACGGATGTTGACTTAACTTCCTTTTCTTGTCTTTGTCTGGATAATATTAAAATAAAAATTCCTATTACTGGTATGACAATTATTAATCCCATTTGATATGCTATATTATTGTAAATATTTAACCCGAATTATACATTAGATAGTTTATTACATAATCCGAGTTATATAGTAGTTTAAGTATCTAAATTAAAAACGTAATTAATTATTTACTTTTGCCTGTTAATAATATGATATGTAGAATATTCCAAATTGCGATTCAAAGAAGAACAAGATGTTAATACAATTGCTAAAACAAGAAAATACTTAATCATCAATCTATTATTCATCGAGCAACTAGCACACAACGGCTCATATATGAAATACTTGGCATTTATTGCACTATCTTTCACAATACGAAAAAATATTTTCATTTATAAACACTTCAAATATAACACTTTCCGCCAAATGTTTTATATACATTGTTGGCGGTTCGTTCTTTTTCCTTTCTTTGTTAATCATTTCGTTATATATTTGTAACCATTATATAAGGTTTAACAAGGTGGTTATGAGTGAATATTTATCTCTTTCAGAAACAGCAGAATTAGTCGGAAAATGTAAAGAAACCCTTAGAAGATGGGATAATGAAGGTATTCTTAATGCCGTTCGAGAGCCTGTTTCCAATTATCGTGTTTATAAAAAATCAGATGTCCATGCTTTATTAGGAAATCTATTTGATGATATAAAAGAAGAAGAAGTTTCCAATTATGTAAAACCTAATCATAATTATTCAGTCCTTGAGCTTTTTGCAGGTGCTGGTGGACTTGCTGTTGGACTTGAAAAATCAGGTCTAAAATGTGTTGCTTTAAATGAAATAGACAAATGGGCTTGCAATACTTTAAGGAAAAATCGACCTCATTGGAACGTCCTTGAAGGCGATATTAAAGATTTTAATTTCTCAAAATATAAAAATCAAGTTGATGTTGTTACTGGTGGTTTCCCTTGTCAGGCTTTTAGTTATGCAGGAAAAAAATTAGGTCTTAAAGATGCACGAGGAACCTTGTTTTATGAGTTTGCGCGCGTTGTTCAAGAAGTATCTCCTGCAATATGTATCGGCGAAAATGTACGAGGTCTACTAAGCCATGAAAAAGGTAAAACCTTACAAGGCATGATTTCAATTCTTGATGAAATCGGTTATAATGTTGTGCCTGTTCAAGTTTTAAAAGCTATTAACTATAAAGTTCCGCAAAAAAGAGAGCGTTTAATCCTAGTTGGCATTCGAAAAGACATTGACATTAAATATGAATACCCAAAGCCTTATAAAAGAATATACAATCTGTCGGATGCTCTTAAAAAAGGTGAATTATATGACACAAATGTTCCAAAATCTGATGGTGCAAAATATCCTCAATCAAAGAAAGATGTCCTTGATTTAGTTCCTCCTAAAGGTTATTGGCGCGACTTACCGATAGACATTCAAAAAGAATATATGGGCGGTAGCTTTTATCTTGGTGGCGGAAAAACTGGAATGGCTCGCCGAATCGGTTGGGATGAACCAAGTCTAACTTTGACTTGTAGTCCTGCACAAAAGCAAACTGAACGATGTCATCCCGATGAAACTCGTCCGTTTACAGTCCGAGAATATGCTAGAATACAAACATTTCCTGACGAATGGAAATTTGACGGTTCAATTGCTCAACAGTACAAACAAATAGGAAATGCTGTTCCGGTTAATTTAGGTTGTGAACTTGGGTACTCTATTATTAATTTTTTGAATAATTATTACTTAGTTAAAAATCAAAAAGAGGAGATTTCTTGATTTCCTCTTCTAAATCCGAACATCCTTTATTTATCAAATCTTTTGTATCAATGGTAAGTATGCTTTTATGCAACTGTTCAACTAATCCATCATAGAAATTTGGGAACCCAGTAATTCTATGCCATAAATCTTTTCCGATAATCACAGGGTGTGTTTTATCAATAGTTTTGTAGTGCATGCTAAGTTCATCTGCTTCCCCATACAAAACACCAACAATAAAGTCAGTATTATTAACGCCCTTAAATGCTTTATTTGTCCTTGCTAAATTTATTGTAGTTGTAAATTTATTTAGAAGAGGTTTTACATCTTCTGAATTTATTGTATTTGGTCCAGATTTTAGTTGACACCATTTTTTCCTATTATCAACCTTATCTTTAAACTCAATATCCATTCCTTTAATCAAAGAACCACTTGCTAAATCTAATTCTACAAACATATTTTGGATTCTTGTCCCAAATGATGTGTTTATAGAAGTTCCTAATACTCTAGGGTAAAATAAAGCTTTGGCTACACCCTTTGCTGTATAATCCCCTTCCAATACTTTAGACAAGTATTTTACAACAATTGGATTTATATTGTAAGATTTCAGCTTGGCATTGTTTTTTAAGGATGCTTCAATATGGTTTTTGAAGATATATGTTTCAAAATACTCAACAATTTTTACGATTAACTCTTTTTCTGTCATAATATTCCTTAATTAAAGGAAACAAAGATAGCAATTATGTCAAATAAATATTCAACTGACTGTATTAAAAAGTAAAATACCCACCTCTTTCTTTTAATAATAACTGGTACTAACCACCAACCCCCATTTTCCACCTATCCTTTTACTCTCCTATGGTATGACAAGGATATGACGTTGTATTGACTATGGTTTTACCAGGCCTTTTTTATAGTATTTCTTCGGTTCCTTAGAACCAATGAATAACCAAAGAAATACCAAAGACAACCCATAGACATACCAACCACAACCCAACCACATACCAAAGAACAACCAAAGAAAACCAAACAAATACCAAAG
>NZ_JAPDPJ010000111.1 GCF_026013605.1 Plebeiibacterium sediminum | reverse complement strand
GGCTTTATCAAATTGTCTTCTTTCTTTTTTCATATGCTTGTAAATTTAATCATTACAAGCTTAACTCTGTGTCTTGGTAAAGATAGCAGTTCCACTTGGGCATATTAAAATTCCTTGCTTTTGAACAAGTTTTTAAGAACAGCTTAACAACGCTTCCTCTTGGAGGAGGAAAAGGAGGTTCTGATTTTGATCCTAAAGGAAAATCTGATAATGAAGTGATGAGATTCTGCCAGAGTTTTATGACAGAGTTATATCGACACATAGGTCATAATACAGATATTCCTGCAGGAGACATTGGTGTTGGAGGTAGAGAGATAGGATACTTGTTTGGACAGTATAAAAGAATAAAAAATGAGTTTACAGGCACAATTACTGGTAAAGGTATAAACTGGGGAGGAAGTAACATACGACCTGAAGCAACCGGCTATGGAAATGTATATTTTGCAGAGGAAATGCTGAATACAATTCATGAAAGCTTTAAAGGAAAAACGGTATTAATCTCCGGTTCTGGTAATGTAGCTCAATATAGTGCTGAAAAAGTAATAGAATTAGGCGGAAAAGTTGTTACCATGTCTGATAGCAATGGGTATATATACGATCCGGATGGCATAGATCAAAAGAAATTAGAATTCATCATGCAACTAAAAAATCTCAGACGCGGAAGAATTAAGGAATATGCTGAGCTTTATAAAGTAAAATATGTAGAAGATAAAACACCATGGAACGAAAAAGCAGACATAGCGCTACCTAGTGCCACACAAAATGAAATAGATAAGGATGATGCCTTAGTATTAGTAAAAAACGGTTGTATCTGTGTATCAGAAGGTGCTAATATGCCTTGCACTCCTAAAGCAATTGAAATATTTATCGAAAATAAAATTCTATATGGACCCGGTAAAGCTGCAAACGCCGGAGGTGTAGCAGTATCTGGATTAGAGATGAGTCAGGATTCTATGAGAATGAACTGGACCCGTGCTGAAGTAGATGACCGACTTAAAATAATTATGAAAGATATTCATCGTACCTGTCTTAAATACGGAACAAAACCAGGTGGTTTTGTAAACTATATGGATGGAGCTAACATTGGTGGTTTTGTTAAGGTGGCTGATACCATGATAGATCAAGGCGCCGTTTAAGGAATTAAAATCAGAATATATTCTCAATACCTTATTGTAAAACATGTTTTAATCTGGTATTGAGAATTTTATTTTAATCATCTTTGTACACTTAAAATAAAATTACGTGTATATTATGATAGATTTTAATATTAAACCTCTTTCTAATGAGCTAGACAGTGAAATTAAATACAAAATAGATCATAAAACGAAACCACTTGGCTCATTAGGACTATTAGAAAAAATTGCATACCAAATTTGCAGAATTCAAGAAACAACAACTCCTGAATTATCCAATCCTCACATTGTATTAGTTGGCTCAGACCATGCTATATGTGAAGAAGGAGTAAGTCCATGTCCTCAGGAAATAACCTGGCAACAAATGCTTAATTTTGCCAATGGAGGTGGTGGAATTGGCCTGTTCTCCAATGTTTACAATATGAAATTAAAAGTGGTTGATGCAGGTGTAAATTACAACTTCAGTGGTATCGACAATATTGTTGATGCAAAAATTAAAAATGGTTCAGGAAACTTTCTTCAGTCCTCTGCTATGACTCTTGAAGAATGTAATAACGCTATAGCAAACGGAGCTAAAATTGTATCGGAATTACATCAGCAGGGGTGCAATGTTGTAGGTTTTGGCGAAATGGGAATTGGGAATACTTCTCCTGCTTCAGTTTTAATGCATTTGTTTTGCAATATTCCTTTAGAAAAATGTGTTGGTGCCGGTAGCGGACTAGACAAAAATGGTGTTTCAAAGAAACTGGAGACCTTACAAAAAGCGGTTGATAATCATCCTAACCTAACAGATCCAATTGAGATACTAGCGCAATTTGGCGGATTAGAAATTGCAACCATTGCAGGAGGAATGCTAAAAGCAGCAGAATTAAAAATGCTAATACTTAATGATGGATTTATTATTACTTCTGCTTTATTAGCTGCACAGGCTATCAATAGTAACGTGATGGATTACGTTATACACTCCCACCATTCAAAAGAAGGAGGTCATGCTTTAATGATGGAATATTTTAAAGCAGAACCTGTGTTAAATCTGGATTTAAGACTAGGAGAAGGAACAGGTGCTGCCATAGCTTATCCTATTATTCAGGGAGCTGTTGCTATGATTAACAATATGACAAGTTTTGAAGAAGCTGAAATTACCGATACAACAGATCAAGGCATCAGAGTTTTGTAAATCGCTATTCCACATTAATTACAATAGAAAGCATAAAAAAAGGGGATCAAATTGATCCCCTTTTAATTTATAGTAGAGTCTATTAATACTCTGATTTCTGAGCCGCTGAATAGTTAATTTTCAACGCCTGAGCTTTACGCAATGCCTGCTTAATACTAGTGATAATACCCATTGGGCAATCAAAGTCAGCTTTGATAGAAGTGGTCATCTTAGGACGATCAGATTCTTTCATACTTTCACGCTCTTGAGCGATATAACTTTGAATATCACTAACAGTGGCAAACTGATCATTTAGCTGGATTCTTGGTTCAGAACCGTATAATGAACGATACTGAGTAGTTGGAACTCCAACATAAATGTATGTAACCAAACTTTTCTTTTCAAGTTTCGCTAACTCAGTTGCCTGAGGAACTTTTATTTTAACTTTTAAAGAAACCTCTTTCATAGTAGTTGATACCATGAAAAAGAATAAAAGCATAAATACAATATCAGGCAAAGACGCTGTACTAATTGGAGGAAGCCCTTTTGAGCCCTTTTTTCTAAACTTTGCCATAATAATTAATTACTTATATTTTTAGGTTCTGCCTCAGAAATCTTTTGTGGATAAATCTGACGAATCGCTTTCTGTTGATCATCATCAAGATCATCGTAATCCTTACTCCATTTTCTTCTGGCTAACTCATTTCTAACTTCGTTATAGGCTCTTTGTAATTCATTTTGAACCATCAAATACGCCTGATACTGAGTTCCATTATCATTCTGCAATGAGATTACCCCTTTAGTAACAGGAACAAGTCCGAAATAATCTACCTCAACATCTTTAAATTCAGGTAATTTTTCATCGTTATTCTCATTTAGGATAAACTCTTTAGCTGCATCCTTGAGTTCTTCTACCTTCATTGGTTTACCTTTCACCAATAACTGGTTATTACTATTCAATAGTACAGTAAAAACGTTTCTATCTTTAATTGGTGGTGGCGGTGGAACATCTTCAGGTACCGGTGGAGGCAAAAGCCTTGCCAATCCTGAGTCTGTATCCATGGTAGTAGTAACAAGGAAGAATATCAATAGAAGGAAAGCAATATCTGCCATAGATCCTGCGTTCACTTCTGGTGTTTCTCTTTTTGCCATATTACCTTATTTAAATATTTTTGATACCTCTGCTACCAAAATAGAAATAAAAACAACTCCTAATAAAATATAGGTACCATAAAGGAATGCTCCTGCAAGTTTTAACATTGAAGGTACATTATCGGCTCCTTCGTAACCACCTAATTCCATTGGAGTACCATCTGCCATGCTATAAGAAACAAGAGCAATAACAACTAATGCTGCTATTGAAATTAAAGTTCTTGTAGCATTTTTTGGATTTAGCACTAAATGAAAAATCTCAAATAAAATAGCTATAACAGCTGTTGCTGCAACCAGGAATTTAGCCCAGTTTAAGATCATATCTGTATACACTGGAGTCTGATATGTTTCACCTGGAACATCTCCTCCTGTATAAAACATGATAGTAAACACAACAGTCACAGCTATCAATGCATATAATACAATGTTTAATATTTTTGAAAGCTTTGTCATGTTCTAATTATTTTTTCATGTTGTATTTTACTAAGATATCAAGTAATGAAATAGAAGCATCTTCCATAGAGTTTACAATTCCATCAATTTTAGATACGATGTAGTTGTAAAATACTTGAAGAATAATAGCAACGATCAAACCTGATACAGTAGTAATAAGTGCTACTTTAATACCACCTGCTACAGCAGTTGCAGAGATATCACCCATAGCCTGAATTTTATCAAAAGCTTCGATCATACCGATTACAGTACCCATAAACCCAAGCATAGGAGCAAGAGCAATAAATAATGAAATCCAAGTTAAACCTTTTTCTAAAAGACCCATTTGAACTGATCCGTAAGAAACAACTGATTTTTCAACTACTTCAACACCTTCGTCAATACGATCTAAACCTTGATAGAAGATAGAAGCAACTGGTCCGCGAGAGTTACGACAAACCTCTTTTGCAGCTTCAACACCACCTTCGTTTAGTGAATCTTCAATGCTTTGAAGTAATTTTTTTGTATTAGTAGAAGCAAGATTCAAGTAAATAATTCTTTCAATTGCTAATGCTAATCCAAAGATTAAACATAAAAGTACGAAACTCATAAAGATAGCACCACCTTCGATGAATTTAGCTTTAATTTGTTTGTGAACTCCTTTAGGAGCTTCTACTGCTGCAGCATCTGTAGCAACTTCTTCTACTGCAGTTTCAGCAGCAGTAACTTGTTCAACAGCTTGTTCTTCCTGTGCTTCAGTTCCTTCCTGAGCAAACATTGTTGATGCACCAAATGTCATCATACCGAAAACTGCAAAAAACGCAAATAGCTTTTTCATAGTCTGTAAAAAATTTTTGTTTGTATTAGTTTGTTAATACTATAGTTTATTTGCTAATAATTCCCTTTTTATCGCAATAAACAAAGTTAATAATTGAAATTCTAAAAAATTTAGGTGTGCAAAATACAAAAAAATCAGCAAATACAAAGATATTAGATATAGATTTCACCATTTAATGACTTATTTAAATTAATCTTTACTTCTTCTAAAGATAAAGTATTACCTAATAAGTACATAAGCTTGGTCAAAGCAGCTTCTGTTGTGATGTCCGCTCCATTAAAAACTCCTAACTCCAATAAGTGTATTCCGGTTTTATAGGTTCCCATATCAACACTTCCTGCCAGACATTGTGTAACATTTAAAATCACAATATCCTCTTTAACAGCGCGTTCTATTGCATCCAAAAACCATTTTGATGTAGGCGCATTTCCTGATCCAAATGTTTCCAACACCAAAGCCTTTAAACCAGGAGTTTTTAACATCGTTTCAAAATAAATTTGACTCATACCCGGAAATATTTTCAACAACCCCACATTGTTGTCCATTTTTTTGGCAACATGGAATTCTTTTGAGTGGTCTGCCTTAAAAATATATGGATAGTTATATTTTATATGTATGCCAACTTCGGCCAATGGTGGATAATTATCACTTCTAAATGCTCTGAAATGTTCTGCATTGTATTTTGTAGTACGATTACCCCGATATAATTTATCCTGAAAGAAGATACATACTTCAGGAACTACGGCATCCTCATAAACATAGGCTGATGCAATATTAAGTGCGGTGATAAGATTTTCCTTTCCATCAGTTCTTATGGAACTGAGAGGTAGCTGACTTCCGGTAAACACCACAGGCTTTGCTAAGTTTTGAAGCATAAAACTCATTGCACTGGCAGTATAGGCCATTGTATCTGTTCCGTGCAATACCACAAATCCATCATATAAATGATAATTTTCCTCAATTATCATAGCAAGTTTGATCCATCTTTTAGGGTTCATATCTGATGAATCAAGGATAGGAGAAAAGGAGGTACTATCTACTTTAAAGTCGAATCGTTTTAATTCAACAACAGTTTCTTCTATCATGGTAAAATCAAAAGGAACCAGTGAATTTGTTTCGGGATCATTTACCATCCCAATGGTTCCTCCTGTATATATTATTAATATCCTTCTTTTCAATTGAATTGTATATTATAGATTAAATAATTTAGTGGCATTTTGTGTTGTAAGCTTCACTATTTTATGCTTAGGTATATCAAAAACTGCTGACAACTTTTCTATTACTAAACTTAGATATGAGGGTTCGTTTCTCTTTCCTCTATACGGTGTTGGTGTTAAAAAAGGTGCATCAGTTTCCAAAACAATCTTATCTGGTCCGAGCTCCTCAACTACCTTATCTAAACCGGAGTTTTTAAAAGTAACCACTCCATTTATTCCTAAATAAAAATTTGGATAGCTTAATACTTTTTTCCCTTGTTCCACAGATCCTGTAAAACTATGAAACACACCTGACATGCCTTCCAAATCAAAGTGATCCATAACTTCGAAGATTTCATCAAATGCGTCACGGGCATGAATTACTACAGGCAAATTAAGTTCTTTTGCCCAATTTAATTGAATTTTAAAAGCCTCTGTTTGTTGCTTTAAAAAAGTTTTATCCCAATATAAATCAATACCAATCTCCCCTACTGCACAAAATTTATGTTCCGCAAACAGCGAATACATTTTATCCAATAACTCTTTATAATTGTCATCCACCGAAGTAGGATGCAATCCCATCATTGATTTACAAATTTCAGGATACTTTTTTTCAACATCAAGTATTGGCTGTATAGATTCGGCATCAATATTTGGCATTAATACCATTTTCACTCCTGCCTCCGAAGCTCGTTGCATCATTTCCTCACGATCATCGTCAAATTGCTCCAGGTATATGTGAGAGTGCGTATCAATTATTCCCATAATATTTTATGTAGTTTACTTCAAGACTACAAAGTTCTTACATTTTTTAAAAAGACCAATATAAAAAACCTTAAAGGAAGATCTTCCTTTAAGGTTTCAGTTATTTATATGGAATTCTAAAAACTCTATACTACATATTTAAACTACACCCTGAGCAATCATGGCATCTGCTACCTTAACAAAACCACCAACATTGGCACCTTTAATATAGTTTATTTTTCCGTTCATTTCAGTTCCATACTGAACACATACTTTATGAATATTAACCATAATTTCGTTTAATCTCTGGTCAACTTCCTGTTCGTTCCAGTTAAGACGCATGCTGTTTTGACTCATTTCTAAACCAGAAACGGCAACTCCTCCTGCATTTACAGCTTTACCCGGAGCAAATGTTATTTTCTCGGTAGCTAAAAATGCAGCTTCTGCCGTACAGCCCATATTAGAAGCCTCTGCAATCAACTGGCATCCATTATCAATAAGAGTCTTACAATCTTCCTCATTCAACTCATTTTGAATAGCACAAGGAATAGCAATATCCACTTTTTGTTCCCAAGGCTTTTTACCTTCGAAAAACTCAACGCCATACCTTTCAGCATATGGTTGAATCACATCCTGATTTGAGGCTCTTAACTCTAACAGGTAATCAATTTTATCACCAGAAATACCTTCCGGATCATAAATATAACCATCAGGTCCAGAAAGTGTAACAACTTTACCACCCAATTCTACAGCTTTTAAAGCAGCACCCCAGGCTACATTTCCAAAGCCAGATAATGCAATTGTTTTACCTTGTAACGACTGTCCTTTCAATTGTAACATTTCGCGCACAAAATAAATAGCACCAAAACCAGTTGCTTCCGGACGAATTAAACTTCCGCCAAACTCCCAGCCTTTACCTGTTAATACACCGGTAAATTCGTTTTTTAACTTTTTATACTGGCCGAACAAGTATCCAATTTCTCTACCTCCTACACCAATATCTCCTGCAGGAACATCTGTATTTGGTCCAATATGACGATACAACTCACTCATAAAAGCCTGACAAAAGCGCATGATCTCGTAATCAGATTTTCCTTTGGGATTAAAATCAGATCCACCTTTGCCACCTCCCATAGGAAGACTGGTTAAACTATTTTTGAATGTTTGTTCAAATCCAAGAAACTTCAACCCACTCAATGTAACACTTGGGTGAAAACGTAAACCTCCTTTATAAGGTCCTATAGCACTATTAAATTCAACACGATACCCTCTGTTTACCTGTACTTCTCCATTATCATCTACCCATGGAACGCGGAACATAATAACTCTCTCCGGTTCGGTCATTCTTTCAAGTATTTTTGCTTTTTGATAATGTGGATTTTCCTGGTAAAAATCCCAAACAGTTTCAACAACCTCCTCAACAGCTTGTAAAAACTCGTCTTCTCCAGGATTTTTCATCCTTACTGTATCTATGAACTCTTTTATTTTAGCATCCATGGTCAATACTTTTATAGATTTTTATCAAATCAAAATTAGATATTTACTTATATCCAATACATGACTTTTAGCAACTTATTATTTAATTTTAAAACTTTTACAAACATCTCATTATACGAAACTTACAAACATATACCCCACTTAAAAACCGCACTATATGATAACTATCATAACAAATTAACACTACTGTTACTTTTAATAAAAACCAGTGCTCCCTTAAATACCTTTGTTTACTTAAGTTGCTCTGACTTTCAATATTTGCTTGATCACCCAAAAAAAGAAAATCTTATTCATTTACAATTAATCAGTCAGTTATAATTCCAAAATCTATTTACTCTATTATTCACCGTGATTAAAGGCTGTAATTCAATACGCTCAAAAACAATAATTATGCCGCCAATCACCCAAAAACCTATAGTTTATTGCGAAATTAGGATTCTTTGATAAATGCTTTTTATTAACAATCCCTTTACTCTCCTATGGTATGACCATGGTATGACGTTGTATTGACTATGGTTTTACCAGGCCTGTTTTATGGTATTTCTTCGGTTCCTTAGAACCAATGAAGAACCAAAGAAATACCAAAGACAACCCATAGACATACCAACCACAACCCAACCACATACCAAAGAACAACCAAAGAAAACCAAACAAATACCAAAG
>NZ_JAPDPJ010000110.1 GCF_026013605.1 Plebeiibacterium sediminum | reverse complement strand
CGAGTTTAAACGATTTCAGTCAAATAATCGTAGTTTTTTGAGAGAAGTGGGTGCAGCCTAGCCTTTTTTTGCTTCTGTTTTTTGTGGCATGACAATTATAGCGCAGCGGAAATCATGAACACAATAAAGAAACAGACCTTGTGAACTAAAAAATGAAGTCAGGTCTGGGCGAAGCACCAGTTGACTAATATAATTAGGACAGCTCTGTTTAAAAACAAATGATACACATTGAAAATAAACAAAAAACGCAGCTCAACTAATGAACTGCGTTTGAACAAATTGGTATGCTGTATTTTATTTTTTTACTACTTTTTTAACAGTGCTTTGATTGTTAGACGTAATAATAACATTGTAAATACCAGAACTTAATGATGAAATACACAAGAGTCTTTTTTATATAACTGGTCTATGGCCATAAACAAACAATCACATATACAAATTAATTCAAGCCAAATATCAGGTAATCCAATGAAAACATTCCACTGCCGCTTACTAGTATGGTGATGTAGATCAACATAAACAAAATAGGTAATTCTTTTTTGTCATAGGGCTCCGATTTCAGCGTATAAAAGGCTGCAATTACCATGGTACCCAGCAAAGGAAGTACAGCAACTCTTGTTCCCAGGCCAAGGATTAATAGCGTTGAAAAAAATACTTCAACAAAGGCTGCAACAACTAAGGAGTTTCTTTCACTTAAGCCAAATGTTTTAAAGAAATGTATTGGCTCAGGTGATAATAACTTCTTTATTTTTGGAATTCCATGTTTTAACATGAGTACTCCAATAACTACTCTTAAAACCAGAAGTGCAACATAAATATTTGTAGCACTCTGGTTTATTTCCAATAAATCTGTTAAAAAATCAATCATTGTTCAATTATTAGTCAGCTTGTACAAATTCTCCATTAGCAACAATTCTTACTTCATCACTTACTATGGCTTCCGGAAATTTTCCACCCACATTAAAGTCTGAACGTTTAATGGTGCCATTAATTTGAAACGATGTAGTTAGTTTTGATGACATGGGATTTGTTGTTTGCCCCCGGTACAATAAATCCACCGTAACAGTTTTTGTAACACCGTGGATGGTTAAATCACCTGTTAGTTTGTATTTATTTTCTCCGGCAGGTTTAATTCCTGTACTGGAAAAAGTCAGCTCCGGATATTTTTCAACATCAAAAAAGTCAGCACTTTTCAGGTGATTGTTTCGTGCTTCAACACGTGTGTTAATTGAATTTGTTTTGCTGTTAAAGTAAATACAGCATCACTAAAATCCTTTTTTGACGATTTTACCTGAACAGTAATGTCATCAAATGTTCCGCTTACATCGTTAATGCCCAGGTGGGTTACGGTAAAAAATAATTGAGAGTGGGGTAGGTCATTGGTCCAAACTGTTGGACTATTAGCTGTAAATGACGATAGACTTAATAGTGTAATTATCGAGAATAGTATGTTTAATTTATAGGTTCGTTTCATGGCAGTACTTTTATATAACCCAGACTTGACTTGTAATTAAATCGCCTCTGGGTTATGATTAAAAAATCAGGATATATTATTTATTTTGCTAAACCTATCTGTTTCATAAAGGCCATATTGTCCCAAAACAGGTGCTCTTCGTACATCACACCATCTTTCCATAAACCAATAGTTACCATAGGTAATTTGAATGATTTTCCGGTTGGAGGAACGGAGCTTCCATCAGGTAAAGGCATCGGTTTTGAAAATGTTCCTTCAATATAACCGGTAACAGCAGTGTATTGTCCGGTACCAAAACGTATTGGGTGAACATTAATTTTAGTGTTGGGTGCAAAAACAAACATAGGGTTAAGGGCTGCAATGTGATCTTCTAAACCAACTGTTGTGCTTCCGTCAGGATAATAAACAAGAATGTTTTCGGCATGACTTTCGTGTAATCTTTCCCATTCCTGATTACTGTAAACTACAAAATCAAGGGTGTCGAATTTTTGTAAGTATTCTTCAGTCAGTTTTTTGCCGGCTAATATTTCGTTAAGTTGTTTTTTTGCGTTTGCAATTTCTTTTTTCGATTGTGCATTTGCAGTTAATGTTCCAATTAGTGCTAATGCGGCTAGAATTAAATTTAACTTTTTCATTTTTTCTTTACTTAAATGTTATGATACAAAGTTAAATCAGGCAACAAAGGCAGGGGTAACACTATTCGGAAGAAGAGTTGTGATTTTAGGAAATCATTGTTTTAATGTCGGTACGGAAACCAGATGGAGTCTGTCCTGTTTTCTTTTTAAAAAGGTTTGTAAAATAGGCTTTTTCATTAAATCCCAGCTCAAATCCAATTTCTGTAATGGTTTTATCGGTAGTAGACAGCAGATTTTTTGCTTCCAGTAGTTTTCGTGTTTCAATAATTTCGGAAAGGCTTTTTTGCATGATGTGGCGGCAGATCAGGTTCAGGTTTCGTGAAGTCATAAAAAGCTTTTCTGCATAAAAGTCAACCCCAACATTTTCTTTGTAATGTTCTTCGAGTATGGTAAGGAAGTTACTAAAGGCCAGGCTTTTTGAATTTTGCACCTGCGATTCTTCAGCATGCTGTTTTTGCCACTCTGATTTGATGATGGTAAACAGTGAGCTAAGTAATTGTCTGATAATGCCGTAATCCGGAGCATCCTGCTTCATTTCATCAGACATCATTTCGCATAAAGCGTTTAATCTATTAATACATAAGCCCTCTCCAATAGAAAACGAAGCATTGTTATGGTAAAATGAGTAAAGTTGAAAAGTTGATTCCGGAATAAATTCACTTTTAAACCGAACCACCCACATCAGGCATTTATCATCTTTTATTTTGGGTTTTGCTAAATGCACTTTCCCTTTGGTAACAAAGCTAATCAAGGGAGCATCGTATAATGTTGATTTAAAATCAATGAAATGTTCCAGCTGACCATTTGTACCAATAATAAGTTCTTCATAATCGTGAGTATGTGGTTCGTAGGCAGCAGGGTCTATTTTTCCGGCTTCAATTTCATTGACTAAGTCTATTTTAAAAGTATCTTCCATTTGTAGCAATGCTATTGTTGGTGATGTAAACCCAACTTTATTTCAACAAACGCATAATTACATAAAACAATTAAACCATACAATGATTAAAGTATGAAAGATTTTAGTTCTTATAATAAGTTTTATTGCTTTATCTGATATGTATAATCAATGGCACTCTTCTTTGGCTTCAAATACTCATTTATTATTCCCCATGATGTAAGAAACCGCCGTATATGTTCCTCCATTTTGAAAGTCCAGTGGACTTTTTAAATGGAAGGAAGGAGCGAAGATTGCCTACATACGGTGGTGAGAGAGGTGCACCAGTGGGCTTTTAGTCTATCGGCGATCTACGATTGCAGGGCGTTTTTATTTTTTGTTTTGATATAATTCAATCGCTTTTAGATAATTTTCAGCACCTTCTTTTGTCATATCATATATAAATCCAGTCAATTCTTGATGGTTATTATCAATCCACTTCACAAGTGTATCTCGTCGTTTTGTCCATATTTCCCAGTCGGCATTCTTACTCTCAACGAATTCTATTCCACTAATCTTTCCTTCTCTGAAATGTATATTTTGACGTGTTATCATTGGATTATTTTCTAGAAAATCAAACCTCTTTGAGGATATTGATACCACAACATCTACAATACTGTCACATCTATGAACTTTCAACAGTTCATGTACAGGTTGAAAAACTGTGTCCCATTGATAGTACACCTGAAAATCTAATTTTGAGTATTTCTTTTCATACTCGCCATCTTTCATTGTGATTGTATCACTCAGATATTCAGAAATGCTTCTAAAGCCCTTATTATAATATCCGTCAATAAACTTTGTGTAAGTCGAATAGTTGTCTGATTGACTGCATGACACGGTCAATATTATTGACAAAATAAATAGAATCTGTCTCATTGTTAGATTAGAGTTAGTCCAGTCTGAAAATTGCTTAGGTATTTTCTAATACTTCTCATTTACCTTTGTTTTTATGCTTATTTGTGAGTTTAAATCTTGTTATTCAAATGACCTGCAACGTTTGCTGGAAGAAGTTTTGGCGCGTTAGTCGTGGTGTCGTGTCACCCGATAGGGGGACTAAGACGGTAGACTAAGGTGTCAGGACGAGCAAACCGAGCCATGCTTTATGCCAGTTTGTGGTGCCCTGCATGAGCAGTAGTGCACCCACATCCAAAGTTCTTGTTAGGAACAACCATTACAGAGGAACGACTTCAAAAACGTGGCTATATTGCTTCATCTAATATGTATAATCAACTCCACTCTTCTATAGCTTCTAATTCGTTATTCCCCATGAAGTAGAGAACCGCCGTATTGTTCCTCCATTTTGAAAGTTCAGTGGACTTTTTAAATGGAAGGAAGGAGCGAAGATCGCGTACGTACGGTGGTGAGAGAGGTCCTCCGGTAGGCTTTAGCCTATCGGCGATCTATAATTGTGTGTAGTTACTTATTCCTCCTCTACATAATATTTTTCATTAAATTCTTTCCTTTCTTCTTTTGATAAATAATAATTATAGTTGTGCTTGTCATTGTATATCAAATCATCAAACACCTCAAAATTTTCAATCCATCTACTCACTCTATAGCAATCTATTTGATTAGGAAAAGCATTGGATATATCAGAAGGAAAACATTGAGCTTTTTTTGAGTTATAACTTTTTTGAAAAAACTCAATTCGGTATTCATTTAAGTTTACAATATAATATGAACCTCTGTAATAATCAGTTCTTGACTTTTCTCCATTATAAGATGGTATTTTTCCTACCATTAAGTCATACTGAGTATCTAGTTTGTTATCAAAACCTAGGTGGAGATTAACTAATTTTCCTATTGAATGACCTAATGTTAGATTATCCCTAAAAAAAGTATGATAAAATTGATAATAAACAGTTTCATAATCTTTTTCTCTCAATAATTCTTCAATGTCATCCCAGAATAAAATTTCAAATAAAAAATCATTACTATTATTTAAATCATTTGAAATTTCCCTCACGTTACTTTGAGTAATACTATCTCTACTCAGTGTTGTATATAGATAATATTCAGACAAACTTGGATTAAAATTTTTAGCTTGATTTATTTCTGAAAGTAATTCTTGTTTTGTAAATGATTTATTAGTTGAACGAACTTTACATTGAATGCCAATCCAATTCGAATCGTCTTGTTTACGTGCATAGACATCAACGCCATCTTGTTTTTGACCAGGTCTTCCATTAATATTCACATTCTCATATAAGCCACTAGCTTTTGCTATTGCCTTTGTTAAATCTTCGAATAGAACATCATTCTCAATTTTAGGTATATCTATAAATCTTAGGTCCATTTACTTGATATATTGTAGATTACAAATACATAGCATATTTAATATATTCATTTTATTTTGCACTATACAGGTTTAAACGAGTTCCATTTAAATTACTATATTCAATCCATTCATTTGAACTAGCATTATGTATGTCAATTCAGTTATTCTTAATGTTTCCAAATGCTATATATTCATTAGACTTTATCCTGCCATTAGGTTCATCAACCAAATTTAAATACGCTATATAATCATTAGTATTGGCATCATAGATATTTACTCTTTTCATATTTTTAATATTTGTTTATTAATTTATTGCTAATTATAGTATTTGCATCCTAATTATGCTAGGTACTTTAATTATCGTTTGGATCGGCAAGCTTTTTAATTCTAGATTCAATATTTAATATCTTCTTTGGATTAGGAAATAAGTTTGCAACATTTTCTGGTGCCACCAGTGCAGGTTGGATTTCGGCTCCCTTTTCAATCAATTTTGAAAGTGTAGATAAAGAACTTTTTATTCTTTCAATGTTTTCGGGTTCATTTGTTTTGAAGTGCTCTGAATTGATAAAGTCAGCTTCTGCCTGTATTAATAACTCCGTTTCTGCCTTTTGTGCTTTAAGAATATCTTCTAAACTATCATTTTTTACTTTTAATCCTCTGACTTGCTGTTCCAATAGTTTACCTTCTTGAATTTTTTTATAAACAACAGCGGCAGACCAAGCTAGACTTGCAACTACGCTTACTGCAGTTGCTCCTACAAATACATTTAACCAAATAGAACCATTTTCAACGCTAACAATTCTTGTTTCTCCATTTATTTCGTCATTTAATATTACTTGTGTTAAAGCTAAATGAATATCTCTTGATACTTTTGAAAGTTCATCAAAATCTGATATCTCTGGTAATTTAATATTTACAGAGTCTACATTTTCTTCTGGAATAGTTTTCAGAAGTACAGAAAGGAAGTTCTCTATTAGTTCTTTCAATAACTCAAGTGATCTTACAATCTCTGCTCCCTCTTGTGTTTTAATATTCATATTGTCATTTGCAGACGTGAAGATAACAGAAGATTTCAATTGATTTATAAGATTTTCAAACAGGTTTAGAGACTCAATTTCATTAATCACCTCTCTAGCTAAAATTAAACCGCTTGCATTATATTCTCCTCTTCCGTTATTATAATCTATTTCCCAATTAAATTTCTTAGAAATGCTTTGAAGTTGTTGTCTTGTTTGTTTTAAGCTAAGTTTCATTAAATGTAGTTTTTTGTATTATCGCCAACATTTCAATAATCCCAATATACTTGGCCATATTTTGTTTATGTATTTGGGTTATATTTTTTGCTAATGTAGTTATTATTTACGCTAAAATATTACCTAACGGATTAAATTATACCACTATTATATTTGTTTACTATAGTAATATATGAGTATACATCATAAATAAAATACTAATGGCGTTGAATTTGAGTGATATATGGTGGTGATGGCGTTTTTTGTGTATTAAAAACAATAAAGCTGGAGAAAGAGTAGCAGCTTAAGAAAAGATATATTCCACAATACTATGTTATTTGCTTTTAACCTCGAATTATGGATCACATAGTTCTGCATATATCATGAAGTCAGCTGGTTTGTGACTTATGTTAATTGATTGGAGGGAGCTATTCTTTGCGGGAGTATCAGAATTAACTGATTGTAATTAAAAATATCAACAGGTATTTAGGGAATTACGTTGTGGTGAGTTATATAGCCAGCTGAAGATTGATATTTTGGTGATTAAGTCCATTTTTTTTGGTGTGGACAAAAAAAACTGAATAAAGAATTGTAAAAATGCTCAAATGGACTGCTAAAAACGCTGTGTGGCGGGTCATAAAGCCTGATGAAGATTATTATTTTGCTGATTAAGTCCGTTTTTTTTGGTGTGGAACAAAAAAATGAAAAAAGAATAGGAAAAATGTCCAAATGAACCGCTAAAAATGCCGTGTGGCTGGTCATAAAGTCTGTTGAAGATTGATATTTTGGTGATTAAGTCCGTTTTTTTTGGTGTGGAACAAAAAAAATGAAAAAAGAATGGGAAAAAAGCTCAAATGAAACACTAAAAATGCCGTGTGGCGGGTCATAAAGCCTGATGAAGATTGTTATTTTGCTGATTAAGTCCGTTTTTTTTGGTGTGGATCAAAAAAATTGAAAAAAGAATGGGCAAAATGTCCAAATGAACCGCTAAAAACGCTGTGTGGCCGGTCATAAGGCCTGATGAAGATGGTTATTTTTTATGTTGAGATACTAAAATCCTGAAAAAGAGGGTGAAAGTCCCGAGGGGAGGGTCAAATATGCCTCGGGACCAATATATACGGGGAGTTTTATTTCAGCGATTTATAAGCTGACAAACGATCCGGATCTTCCCAGAAAATATATCTGCCAACTTCGCATATTTCCGTAATTCTAATTTGTAATAATGTAAAAGCTTTGTCTCTGTTCAATTTTATTACACTTGCCGTATCTCCTCCATTAGCCTGAGCCAGTAATTCGCGCATTTCATTTGATACTGTTCGAGATTTGCTTACTAACGTAGTATCAAAACCTATTTTAGTTAATGGTTCCGGATACTTTTCTGCCAATACCGATAATTCAAGTAAATCCTGAATCATATCAGCATTGCCACTACCTTTTCGTATCCGTTTAACTTTCTGAATTACATCATCCATGTTTCTATATGCAAACGACAGATGGTGAAGCATTTCTTTTTTTAATTGAAATGCTTCCGGTGATTCAATTTTCCATTGCTGGCGAGCTTCTCCCATGGCTTTAAATTCAGCAGTCCACATTGCCTGACAATAACGTAGTGCGCCGCTCAGCGATTTTAAATCATCAATGTATGTGGGATTTAAACCTGCAGCTTCAAGTTTATCCTTATCCTTTAAAGCTTCTATTGCCAGGTTTTCGGCATAAGCAGTAAACTCATCAATAGGATTGTTTGGTAGTTTTACATTTTCTTTTGCCAGATTTTCAATCTGGTCTTTCCATTGTTCGAATTCCTCTTCAAAATTCATTGTACTGATGTTTTAAGGTTTATAATGTACAAAAACCTAATACCCATATCCTCCAATGATATTCATATTTAGGGCTAGTTAGGTATTTGCTTTATTATTTAGTCATTGCTTTATTAAAACATGACAAATAACTATTCTAATATAAGTCCTTTCTGTAACATTAACTCATAAACGTTATGGGTAATTGTGATGAATGAGTTTATTTTCTTGATAAATGGAGTGTATGGGGTGGTTAATGAATTGATAATCATTGTTTATCTATAGGGTTTAGGTGTTTGAGGTACTTGAGTGGTTTTTTATACTTGCTTAGCCCTTACAGACTAAGCTAAAAGATTTCGGACCTTCAGTCCTATTAATATGTAATTAAAAAAAGAGTCTATGATTAAAGATTTTTATATTACAATAATTCATAACCATTTTCCTCAACCACTGCTGGTTCGAGTTTGCAACTCGGACCTTATAATACAATATTCTACCACCTTTTACTCTGTCTTTTGCATTCGCACTATGCTCTTTGCACTAAGCCCTCTGCACTAAGCTCTCTGCACACAGCTCTTCGCTCAAATACCTTTCTCCTTGTTCCCTTGTTCTTTTTTTCGCTCAAGCCGCTGGGCTTCTACTTTTCGCTACAGCTCGAAAAGTAGACAAAAGAGCCGCCGGCTGCACCTGCCTCGCTCAAAAAACTACGATGCCTTCGTCGAAAGCGCTGAAACTTGACTTTCGTACCTCAA
>NZ_JAPDPJ010000010.1 GCF_026013605.1 Plebeiibacterium sediminum | reverse complement strand
GGGGATTGATTTTCAAAAAAGATAAAAATCTGTCCCAATGCGTGATTTTTAAATTATGACTAACTAATTTAGAAAACGTTTAGGACAGCTCTGAGATTATTTAAAAGCTCAAGTAAACAGTCTCCTAAAAAACCGTCAAATTCTATTGGAGAAGTTCGCAAATACGCCTTTTGTTCCTTATGGTAGCTTAGCCAATAACAAAAAAGATGAAGAATTTCTGAACAAGCTTAATAAAGAAATTGAAAGCAGTTTGTTAGATCCTGAATATTCTATAGAAAACCTGGCAAACGCTTTATCAATGAGCAGATCTAATTTACAACGTAAAATTAAAGGAATTTCAGGGATGACACCCAATGATTATTTGAGAGTTTGTAAGCTTAAGAAAGCTGCGAAATTAATTATTGAAGGAGAATATAGAATTAATGAGATATGCTTTTTAGTTGGATTTAACAATCCCTCATATTTCGCTAAATGCTTCCATAAACAATTTGGTAAATTACCTAGCGAGTTCACAAAGGACAATGCATAAAAAAAGGAGCATCATTATGATGCTCCTTATATTATAAACTAATTACTATGAGTAATTAGGCTTTTTTCACTTTTTTATAACCATAAACAGCGCTAGCACCTAATTCTTCTTCAATACGAAGAAGTTGGTTATATTTAGCCATACGGTCAGAACGGCTTAATGAACCTGTTTTGATTTGTCCACTGTTAGTAGCTACAGCAATATCAGCAATTGTAGCATCTTCAGTTTCACCTGAACGGTGAGAAGTTACTGAAGTATAACCAGCTCTGTGAGCCATTTCAATTGCATTTAAAGTTTCTGTTAAAGTACCAATTTGGTTTACTTTAATAAGGATAGAGTTAGCAGCTCCTAATTCAATACCTTTTTTCAAGTAATCAACATTAGTTACAAATAGGTCATCACCTACTAACTGGCATTTGTCACCAATTTTAGCATTTAATGCAACCCATCCGTCCCAGTCGTTCTCATCCATACCATCTTCGATAGAATCGATAGGATACTTAGCAACAAGATCAGCTAAATAAGCAGCTTGCTCTTCAGAATTTCTTTTAACACCGTTTGGCTCAAAAATGCTGTAATCATATACACCTTCTTTGTAGAATTCAGAAGAAGCACAGTCCATAGCGATAGAAACATCACCACCGTCTTCTGCACGACCTGGCTTATATCCAGCGTTTTTGATAGCTGTTAAAATACAATCAATAGCCTCTTCAGTACCACCTAACATTGGAGCGAAACCACCTTCGTCACCAACAGCAGTAGAAAGACCTTTTCCTTTTAATACCTTAGCTAATGCATGGAATACTTCAGCACCCATACGTAAACCTTCTCTAAAAGTAGGAGCTCCAATAGGACGAATCATGAACTCTTGGAAAGCAATAGTAGCATCTGAGTGAGAACCACCATTGATAATATTCATCATTGGAACAGGTAAAGTACAAGCATTAGTTCCACCGATATAACGGTATAATGGCATTTCAAGGTACTCAGCAGCAGCTTTTGCTGTAGCTAATGATACACCTAAAATAGCGTTAGCACCTAACTTACTCTTAGTTTTAGTACCATCCATTTCAAGCATTTTAGTATCAACACCAACTTGATCTAATACGCTAAAACCAACTAATTCAGGAGCAATAACATCGTTAACATTAGCAACGGCTTTTTGTACACCTTTTCCTAAATAACGACTTTTATCACCATCTCTTAGCTCTAGTGCTTCGTGCTCACCAGTAGATGCTCCAGAAGGTACAGCAGCACGACCTACAACACCACATTCTAAAGTTACCTCTACTTCAACAGTAGGATTTCCACGTGAGTCAAGAATCTCACGAGCATGAACATTTGAAATTTGTCCCATAATTTGACTTATTTAAAAATTGAGTTTACAATTCTGAAAAAAAAAGGATAACGGCACGAGGCAATTATCCTTTTATGTTTTAAGATAGCATATAATAACTATTTATATAACTACTCTTTAGATTCACTTTCAGTTGAATTTTCTGTTGATTCTACATCTGCAGCAGCAGATTCAGTTGTAGCAGTAGCTTTTTTACGTCTTGTACGACGTGATTTCTTATCTGCTTGAGGCTTGCTAGCCGACAACATGTTTTCATTATAATCAACTAATTCGATATAACACATTTCTGCGTTATCACCTAAACGATTACCAAGCTTTAAAATACGAGTATAACCACCTGGTCTTTCTCCTACTTTTCCAGCAACTTCTCTGAATAGTTCAGATACAGCAAATTTGTTATTTAGGTATCCAAAAACAATTCTTCTTTGTTGTGTAGAATCATCTTTAGATTTAGTAATAAGAGGCTCAACGTACATGCGCAATGCTTTGGCTTTGGCTACTGTAGTTTTAATTCTTTTGTGAAGAATTAAAGACGCAGCCATATTCGATAACATAGCTTTACGGTGAGAGCTCTTTCTTCCTAAATGATTGAACTTTTTTCTATGTCTCATCGCAATTATTCCTTGTCTAATTTATACTTAGTAATATCCATACCAAAATTTAAGTTCATCACTTGTAAAAGGTCATCAAGCTCTGTTAATGATTTCTTACCAAAGTTACGGAACTTCAATAGATCGTTACGATTAAATTGAACTAGCTCACCTAATGTTTCCACATCAGCAGCTTTTAAACAATTTAATGCTCTAACTGAAAGATCCATGTCAACCAATTTAGTTTTTAACAACTGGCGCATGTGAAGAACTTCTTCATCGAATTCTTCATTTCCAAATTTCTCATCTGAATCTAATGTAATTCTCTCATCTGAGAACAACATAAAGTGATAGATAAGAATTTTAGCAGCTTCTTTTAAAGCATCTTTTGGATGAATAGAACCGTCTGTTTCTATTTCAATAATTAATTTCTCGTAGTCAGTTTTTTGCTCTACACGATAGTTTTCTATCGAATATTTTACATTTCTGACTGGAGTATATATAGAGTCAATCGCAATAACACCGAACTCAGATTCTGCTGAATGATTTTCTTCAGAAGGAACATAACCCCTACCTTTATTAATGGTTAATTCCATTTTAAGGTTAACATCAGGGTTCATTAAACAAATACGTTGATCAGGATTTAAAACTTCAAAGCCAGTCATGAAGTTATTCAATTCTCCAGCTTTTAATTCTTCCTTACCCGACACGTTGATAGTAACTTTCTCACTATCTACCTCTTCTACAATTTGTTTAAATCTAATTTGCTTAAGATTAAGAATTATGTCGGTTGTATCGTTAATTACTCCTGGAATAGTTGAAAACTCATGATCTACTCCTTCAATCTTAACAGATGTAATTGCGAAACCTTCTAATGAGGATAACAAAATTCTTCTTAAGGCATTTCCAACTGTAATACCATATCCTGGTTCTAACGGACGAAATTCGAAGCGACCGAATTGATTGTCCGCTTCAAGCATGATTACTTTATCAGGTTTTTGGAATGCTAATATTGCCATAAGAATATATTATTTAGAATACAATTCAACAATTAATTGTTCTTTAATATTTTCAGGAATATCTTCTCTTGATGGTACATTTAAAAATTTACCAGTTTTTGTGTCACCATCCCACTCTAACCAAGAAAAGTTATGCACTGAAGATGCTGCCAAAGAATCAGTAATTGTTTCCAGAGATTTAGATTTCTCACGAACACCAATAATTTGATCAGCTTTTACTGAATATGATGGAATATTTACAACTTGTCCATCAACAGTAATATGCTTATGAGATACAAGCTGACGTGCTGCTGCTCTTGAAGGAGCAATTCCCATACGATATACTACGTTATCTAAACGGCACTCTAACAAGCCAAGTAATACTTCACCAGTAATACCTTTAGCACGTGATGCTTTTTTAAACAAGTTACTAAATTGCTTTTCTAATACACCGTATGTGTATTTAGCTTTTTGTTTTTCTTTCAATTGAAGACCATATTCTGAAGTCTTCTTTCTACGGTTGTTACCGTGTTGTCCTGGAGGATAGTTTTTTCTTTCGAAACTTTTATCCGAACCATAAATTGCCTCACCGAATTTACGGGCAATTTTCGTTTTAGGTCCAATGTATCTAGCCATTCTTCTAAATTTTTGTTTTTAAATTTTTGTTTTTAAATTATGAATATGAAGGCCGCGAGATTATAGAGAGGAGGTTCTATTATAATCATTCATAATTCAAAATCCAAAGACTCAATTTATGGTTAATAACTAGTAAATAATTATACTCTTCGTCTTTTTGGAGGACGACATCCATTGTGTGGCATAGGAGTAATATCTACAATCTCTGTAACCTCAATACCAGCAGCGTGGATTGAACGAATTGCAGATTCACGACCATTACCTGGTCCTTTCACATACACCTTTACTTTTCTTAAACCAAGATCAAAAGCTACTTTACCACAGTCTGTAGCTGCCATTTGAGCTGCATAAGGAGTATTCTTTTTAGAACCTCTAAAACCCATTTTACCAGCACTAGACCAAGAAATAACCTGACCATTTTTATTTGTTAAAGAAACAATAATGTTATTGAAAGATGAGTGAATATGAGCTTCTCCTTGAGCCTCAACTTTAACGACTCTTTTCTTTTGACTCGCTGTCTTCTTTGCCATATCTCAATTATTATTTAGTTGCTTTTTTCTTGTTAGCAACAGTTTTTTTCTTCCCTTTACGTGTACGTGCATTGTTTTTAGTCTTCTGACCACGTAATGGTAAACCGATACGATGACGAATTCCTCTATAACAACCGATATCCATCAAACGTTTAATATTCAACTGAACTTCTGATCGAAGTTCACCTTCGATTTTATATTGTTCAGAGATAATTTCACGAATCTTTGCTATTTGTTCGTCTGTCCAATCGCTAACTTTGATGTTAACATCAATCCCTGCCTCGCCAAGGATTTTTTGAGCTACACTACGCCCAATTCCGTAAATATAAGTTAATGAAACCTCACCTCTCTTATTGGTAGGGATATCAACTCCAGCAATTCTAGCCATAATTATTTATTCTTTATCCTTGACGTTGTTTAAACTTGGGATTCTTCTTGTTAATCACGTATAAGCGCCCTTTGCGTTTTACAATTTTGCAATCAGCACTTCTCTTCTTAACAGATGCTCTAACCTTCATTGTATTATAGAATTAATTTTTGTATCTATAAGAAATTCTTCCTTTAGTAAGATCATATGGAGACATCTCCACTTTAACCTTATCTCCAGGTAAAATTTTAATATAGTGCATTCTCATTTTACCTGAGATATGCGCTGTAATCACATGCCCATTTTCAAGCTCTACTCTAAACATAGCATTTGATAGGGCTTCTATTATCGTTCCGTCTTGTTCTATTGAGGCTTGTTTAGCCATAACTAATTACCTTTTTAATTTTCAGACTGCAAAGTTAATACTTCTTCTACAAATTTAAAACTAGAAAGTATATCTGCTGCATTTTTTTGTACTGCTATAGTATGTTCAAAATGAGCGGAAACCTTTTTATCCATGGTTCTGATAGTCCATCCGTCGTTTTCCTGTACAATATTTCTTTTTCCTAAATTAATCATTGGCTCTATGGCAATGACCATTCCTGGTTTTAATAATGTACCATTCCCTCTTCTACCATAATTAGGTACTTCAGGCGACTCGTGCATATTTCTTCCTACACCATGTCCTACCATTTCTCTTACAACAGTATATCCTCTTTCTTCACAATATTGTTGAACAGCGTTGCCAATATCGCCAATTCTGTTTCCCGCAATTGCTTTTTCAATACCCTTGTATAAAGATTCCTTAGTTGCTTTAAGTAATGCTTTGATTTCAGGATTAACGTTACCTACTTCAAAAGTATAGGCTGAATCACCATAAAACTCATTCATTAAAACACCACAATCCACAGAAACAACGTCACCGTCTTCTAATGGAGTGGAATTAGGAATACCATGTACTACTTGATCATTTACAGAAGTACATAGAGTATTAGGAAACCCCTGATATCCTAAGAAACCAGGGATTCCGCCATTATCTCTAATAAATTCTTCGGCAAGTTTATCTAATTGTAAAGTTGTTACACCTGGCTTTATTGCTTTAGCAATCTCACCTAGTGTTTTACCTACAAGCATATTACTTGCTCGAAGTAATTCTATCTCTTCGTCTGTTTTAAGATATATCATTATCGAACGACTCTCTTTTAATAAACAGCAGGACCGCCTCCAGTTCTACCTTTGATTCTTCCGGATTTCATCAATCCATCATAATGTCTCATCAACAAGTGGCTCTCAATTTGTTGTAAGGTATCTAAAACAACACCCACCAAAATCAATAAAGATGTACCACCATAGAACTGAGCAAACATTCTATCTACTCCTGCCATAGAAGCAAAAGCTGGTAGAATTGCTACAATAGCTAAAAATACCGATCCTGGTAATGTAATTTTTGACATTACAGAATCTAAAAACTCTATAGTTTTTTTACCCGGTTTAACACCTGGGATAAATCCACCATTACGTTTCATATCTTCAGCCATCTGAGTTGGATTTATTGTAATTGCTGTATAAAAATATGTGAATGCAATAATTAAAAATGCGAATACTGCATTATAACCCCAACCGGTATAATCTGAAAACATAGCAGTAAACCAGTTGTTCGCGCTATCACCTCCTACATATCCAGCTAATGTTAATGGTACAAACATAATTGCCTGAGCAAAGATGATTGGCATTACACCTGCAGCGTTTACTTTTAAAGGTATGTATTGACGAACACCACCATATTGTTTGTTACCCACAATACGCTTCGCATATTGAACAGGAATACGGCGGGTTCCTTGTACTAACAAAATTGTACCTGCAAATACAAAAAATAGAACCACGATCTCAATCAACAACATCACTAAACCACCACCTTCTTCAAAACGAGATACAAATTCAGCTACCACAGCAAAAGGAAGACGTGCAATGATACCAATCATAATAATTAATGAAATACCATTACCTATTCCTTTCTCAGTAATTCTTTCTCCTAACCACATTACAAACATTGTTCCCGCAGTAAGTATCATTATTGATGTAATTTTAAACATCAATCCTGGTGAAGAAATTGCTACTTCTGGTAAGTTAGCTAAATATGCCGGTGATTGAAACAATAAGATTATAACAGTTAGATATCTGGTTATTTGGTTAATCTTACGTCTACCACTTTCTCCTTCACGTTGTAACCTTTGAAAATAAGGAACAGCGATACCTAAAAGTTGAATTACGATAGATGCAGATATGTAAGGCATAATACCTAAACCAAATACGGATGCATTAGAAAATGCACCTCCGGAAAACATATCTAATAATCCCATAACTCCTTGTGAAGTTTGGGCTTTAAGTTCTGTTAATTGAGTAGGATTAATCCCAGGCAATACAATAAATGAACCTAAACGGTATACTAATACCAATCCAATAGTTGTAATGATGCGGGACTTTAAATCCTCAATCTTAAAAATGTTGCGAATTGTTTCGATCAGTTTCATTGATTTACAGTTTAACAACGGTACCTTGAGCAGCTTCAATAGCGCTCACCGCTGATTTAGAAAAGGCATGAGCTTTCACTTCAATTTTGGCAGTAATATTTCCATTACCAAGTATTTTAACCCGGTCATTCTTATTAATGAAACCAGCTTCTTGAAGTGTTTCAATATCAATTACAGTAAGGTTCTTCTTTTCAGCTAACTCCTGTAGATTTGCAATATTAATTGCTTTATATTCTACACGGTTGATGTTTTTAAAACCGAATTTAGGAACACGTCTCTGTAATGGCATTTGACCACCTTCGAAACCAATTTTCTTAGAATAACCAGATCTGGACTTGGCACCTTTATGACCACGAGTAGATGTACCACCACGGCCTGAACCCTGTCCACGACCAATTCTCTTTCTTGTTTTGGTCGAACCTTCAGCAGGTTTTAAATTACTTAAGTCCATATCTAAGTTTTCTTAAATCGTTATAAATTATTTTTCTATGCTAACAAGGTGTCTCACCTTTTCAACCATACCAAGAATTTGAGGGGTTGCCTCAAATTCATTAGTTGCATTTATTTTTGTTAGACCAAGAGCCGCCAAAGTTTTCTTTTGACGTGCAGTTGAGCCAATTTTGCTCTTTACTTGTGTTACTTTTATCTTAGCCATTTTTGTTCTTCTTAACCGTTAAATACTTTGTCTAACGTAACACCTCTATGCTTAGCCACAGTTTGAGCGTCTCTTAATTCCTTAAGTGCATTAATAGTAGCTTTTACAAGGTTGTGAGGGTTTGATGAACCTTTTGATTTAGCCAAAACGTCAGTTACACCAACACTTTCAAGTACAGCGCGCATCGCACCACCGGCTTTAACTCCGGTACCGTGAGAAGCAGGCTTCATGAAAACACTTGCACCACCAAACTTGCAATATTGCTCGTGAGGAATTGTTCCATTAAGAACTGGTACTTTAACAAGGTTTTTCTTTGCAGCTTCTACACCTTTTGCAATTGCGGTTGTTACTTCGTTAGCTTTACCTAACCCCCAACCTACGATGCCATTTTCGTTACCAACTACAACAATAGCAGAAAAACTAAAAGTTCTACCACCTTTGGTTACCTTAGTTACACGATTAATGGCAACTAACCTATCCTTTAATTCAAGGTCGTTATTACTTCTTACTTTTTGATTATCTCCTGCCATAGTTATTAAAATTTAAGACCTGCTTCACGAGCAGAGTCAGCTAATTGTTTAACTCTTCCATGGTATAAAAATCCATTACGATCGAATACCACAGATTCTATTCCGGCACCTTTTGCTTTTTCAGCAATTAATTTACCTACTGATGCAGCTTGCTCAGTTTTAGTTCCCTTTTGTGAGGCAACTTCTTTTTCAAGAGATGAGGCTGATAGAAGCGTTTTTCCGTTAATATCATCGATAATTTGAACAGAAATTTGTTTGTTGCTTCTGAAAACCGACATTCTTGGCCTCTCAGCAGTACCCGAAATCTTACCTCGGATACTTCTTTTTATTCTAAGTCTTCTTTCTACTTTAGAAAAAGCCATAATTTTAATTTTTAATCAGATTAAACTTTTGCAGATTTACCAGCTTTACGTCTGATTTGCTCTCCAACAAACTTCACACCTTTACCTTTGTATGGCTCAGGCTTACGAAGTGAACGGATTTTTGCACAAACTTGTCCAAGCAATTGCTTATCTGCAGACTCTAATGTAATAATCGGATTACTCTTTCTGTCGGTTACAGCTTCAACTTTAATCTCGGCTGGCAACTCCATATGTATTGGGTGAGAGTAACCTAAAGCTAACTCAAGAAGTTGTCCTTGGTTTGTAGCTCTATAACCTACACCAACCAATTCTAATTTCTTCACAAAGCCTTGTGAAACTCCTTCAACCATATTATTAATTAGCGAACGATATAAACCGTGCTGAGAGCGGTGTTCTTTAGAATCAGATGGTCTGTTAACCAATACTTGATCTTCATTCACCTCTACTTCTAATTCAGGATTAACTTGCTGAGCAAGTTCTCCTTTAGGGCCTTTTACGGTAACAAGGTTTTCTTTAACTGTTACTGTAACTCCGGCTGGTATTGAGATGGGCTGTTTTCCTATCCTTGACATAATACTTTCTCCTTTATTAACTTACGTAACATAAAACCTCACCACCTATTTGAGCTTGTCTAGCTTCTTTATCGGTCATAACACCTTTAGAAGTAGATAGGATGGCAACTCCCAATCCATTTAAAACTCTAGGCATATCCTTATAACCAGCATACTGACGTAGACCTGGTGTACTCACTCGCTTTAATTGTTTGATTGCTGATTTTTTAGACTCAGCATCATACTTAAGAGCGATTTTAATAATTCCTTGCTTGTTGTCATCAACAAATTTGAAATTAAGAATATAACCCTTGTCATAAAGAACTCGGGTCATTTCTTTTTTCAGATTTGATGCAGGAATTTCAACAACTTTGTGTTTTGCCATAATGGCATTTCTGATTCTTGTCAGAAAATCTGCTATTGGATCTGTCATTTTAAAAAAAGTTTAAATTAATCCCGCAAACGGGACAATATTTATACTTGAAACCTAATTTTCTACCAGCTGGCTTTTTTTACTCCAGGGATTAAACCTGAAGAAGCCATTTCACGAAACTGAATCCTAGAAAGACCAAATTGTCTCATGTATCCTTTAGGACGACCTGTAATTTTGCAACGATTGTGCAAACGTACAGGGGAAGCATTTTTAGGTAATTTCTGTAATCCTTCGTAATCACCTGCTTCTTTCAGCGCCGCTCTTTTTGCAGCATATTTGGCAACAAGCTTGGCTCTTTTTACTTCACGAGCCTTCATTGATTCCTTGGCCATATTTACTCTTTTTATTATTTTTTAAATGGTAAACCAAATGCTTTTAATAAAGCAAATGCTTCTTCATCGGTATTTCCAGAGGTCACAAAGGTAATATTCATACCCAAAATTTTACTAACATTGTCAATATTTATTTCAGGAAAAATAATTTGCTCCTCAATACCTAAGGTATAGTTACCACGTCCATCAAGCTTACTGTTGATTCCTTTGAAGTCGCGAATCCTTGGCAAAGACACACGAATCAATCTTTCCAGGAACTCATACATGTTGTCTTTTCTTAAAGTTACTCTAACACCGATAGGCATTTTTTTACGTAACTTAAAGTTAGAAACATCTTTCTTAGAAAGACAAGGAACAGCTTTTTGACCGGTAATAGCGGTAAGCTCATTAATTGCAATATCAACCATTTTTTTATCAGCAACTGCTTGACCAATACCTTGGTTGATAACAATCTTCTCTAATTTTGGAACTTGCATTACTGATTTGTATTCAAATTCCTTCATCAATGTAGGAACAACTTGTTCTCTGTACATTGTTTTTAAACTAGGTGTATAGCTCATTACTTGATCTCCTCCCCTGATTTTTTAGCGAACCTTACTAACTTTCCGTCTTTACCGGCACGTCTACCGATACGAGTAGCTTCACCAGTTGAAGGATCCTTAAGGTTTAAGTTAGAGATGTGGATCGGAGCCTCTTGCTTCACAATACCTCCCTGAGGATTGTCAGCATTTGGCTTAGCATGTTTTGATACCATGTTAATTCCTTCCACGATAGCTCTATTCTTACCTACAAGAACTTCAAGAACTTTACCTTCTTGTCCTTTATATTCTCCGGCATTTACAATTACTGTATCGCCTTTTTTAATATGTAATTTACCCATTGCTATCTCTTATTAAAATTTATAGCACCTCAGGAGCCAATGATACGATTTTCATATAACCGTCACGTAATTCTCTGGCTACTGGGCCGAAGATACGAGTACCACGCATTTCGCCTGCTTGATTTAAAAGCACACATGCGTTTTCATCAAAACGGATATAAGAACCATCGGCTCTTCTGATCTCTTTTTTTGTACGAACAACTACTGCCTTTGTAACAGTACCTTTCTTCATGTCTGTAGAAGGGATGGCACTCTTAACAGTTACAACGATACGATCACCAATTGTGGCGTATCTTTTTTTAGTACCCCCAAGCACTCTAATACAAAGTACTTCTTTGGCACCACTATTATCGGCAACAGCCAATCTGGATTCTTGTTGTATCATGATTACTTAGCTCTTTCGATAATTTCTACAAATCTCCAACGTTTCGTTTTGCTTAACGGACGAGTTTCCATAATTTTTACGGTATCGCCTTCGTTGCAGGTGTTATTCTCGTCATGTGCGTGAAACTTCTTAGTTTTTTTCACGAACTTTCCGTAGATAGGGTGCTTTTCACGGATTTCTACTGCTACTACAATAGACTTATCCATTTTATCGCTAGCCACAACACCGATACGTTCTTTTCTTAAATTTCTTTTTTCCATCACTAAACTATTTTTCGGTTAACTGCTTTTGACGCAAAATAGTTTGCAATCTCGCAATATTTCTACGTAAGCCTCTTATCTGCAATGGATTTTCCAATGGAGATATGCTATGATTGAGTTCTAAACGGATAAGTTCAGCTCTTTCGGTCTCGATTCTTTCGATGATCTCGCTGATCGCCATTTCTTTAATTTCCGAAGTCTTCATTCCTTACTCAAATTATTTAGATTCAACATAGTCTCGTCTTACAACGAATTTAGTAGTAACAGGCAATTTTTGAGCCGCTAAACGCAATGCTTCTTTTGCTGTTTCGAATGGTACTCCATCACATTCAATAATGATTCTACCTGGAGTAACTGGAGCCACAAATCCTTCAGGGCTACCTTTACCTTTACCCATACGTACCTCTGCAGGCTTCTTGGTAATTGGCTTATCAGGAAACACTCTAATCCAAATTTGTCCTTGACGTTGCATATAACGTGTTACAGCAATACGAGCCGCCTCAATCTGACGTCCTGTAAGCCATTTTGTTTGCAACGACTTTATTCCAAAAGATCCGAATGCAAGTTGCGCGCCACGTTGAGCCTCGCCCTTCATTCTCCCTTTCTGAATTCTTCTGTATTTAATTTTCTTTGGTTGTAACATCTTTCTAACTCATTTACATTAGCTGATGACTACTTTCTTCTCTTCTTAAAGTTCCCACCTTTACGTTGTGGTTTATCTTGCGTAGCAAAATTTGGTGAAAGATCTGGTTTACCATAAATCTCTCCTTTACAAATCCAAACTTTAATACCTAACAAACCTGTTTTGGTAAGAGCTTCAGCTTGAGCGTAATCAATATTTGCACGGAATGTGTGTAGAGGAGTTCTTCCTTCTTTATACATTTCCGCTCTGGCCATTTCTGCACCGTTTAAACGACCTGAAATTTGAATTTTGATACCTTCTGCTCCCATTCTCATGGTAGAAGCAATAGCCATCTTAACTGCACGACGGAAAGCAATACGTCCTTCTAATTGACGTGCAATGTTGTTAGCTACTATAATAGCATCTAATTCTGGTCTCTTAACTTCAAAAATGTTGATTTGAACCTCTTTATCAGTGATTTTCTTCAACTCTTCTTTTAGTTTGTCAACCTCTTGGCCACCTTTACCAATAATGATTCCCGGACGAGCTGTGTGAACAGTAATCGTTATCAGTTTTAGTGTACGTTCAATAACAATTCTCGAAATACTAGCTTTAGCTAAACGAGCGTTTAGATATTTACGGATTTTAGTATCTTCTAAGATTTTATCTCCGTAATTTTTTCCGCCAAACCAATTAGAATCCCATCCTCTGATGATTCCTAATCTGTTACTTATTGGATTTACTTTTTGTCCCATTTAACTAACTTTTAATTTCTTGTTGGTTATCAACGTTGCTATCAATATAAATGGTTACATGGTTCGATCTTTTTCTGATACGGTGAGCACGCCCTTGTGGAGCTGGTCTCAACCTTTTTAAAATTCTCGCTGAATCTACATTGATTGATTTTACATACAGATTAGCATCTTCCATGCGTACCCCTTCATTCTTCTCCTTCCAGTTTGCAATTGCAGAAAGAAGTAATTTCTCTACCCTACGAGAAGCTTCCTTAGAAGAAAACTTCAACATATCTAAGGCTAAATTAACTTCTTTACCTCTGATCATATCTGCAACCAGGCGCATTTTACGTGGAGAAGTAGGCACATTACGAAGTGAAGCAAAACTTACTTGCTTTTTTGCTTCCTTAGTTTTTTCTGCTCTGAGTCTTTTTCTTGCACCCATTTTTTAAATCTCTTTAATAATTTAAATTACAGTTAGGTTAACGTTTCTTATTACCACCGTGACCTCTATAGGTACGTGTTGGTGAAAACTCTCCTAACTTGTGACCTACCATATTTTCGGTCACATAAACAGGAATAAATTTATTTCCGTTGTGCACTGCGATAGTATGTCCAACAAAATCTGGAGATATCATCGATGCTCTTGCCCAAGTTTTAATTACAGATTTTTTACCTGAATCGTTCATGTCGAAAATCTTCTTTTCAAGTTTGTAATCTATAAATGGGCCTTTTTTTAATGATCTGCTCATAAGTTCTTCTGATTAACGTTATTTTTTACGCTTTTCAATAATGTACTTACTAGAAGCTTTCTTCTTATCACGAGTTTTGAAGCCTTTAGCTAATACACCTGTACGTGATCTTGGATGACCTCCAGACTGTCTTCCTTCACCACCACCCATTGGGTGATCGACTGGGTTCATGGCAACACCACGAACTCGTGGACGACGTCCTAACCAACGTGAACGACCAGCTTTTCCTGATCTTTCTAACGCGTGGTCTGAATTACCTACCGCACCAATAGTAGCGCGACAAGTTGTAAGGATCATTCTAGTTTCACCTGACGGTAACTTAATAACGGCATACTTACCTTCACGAGCAGCCAATTGAGCAAATGTTCCGGCACTACGAGCCATAATTCCACCCTGTCCTGGGCGCAACTCAATGTTGTGAATGATCGTTCCTAATGGGATCTCTTTAAGGGTTAATGTATTACCAAGATCTGGGCTTACGCCTGTTCCTGATTCAACAGTTTGACCGACTTCTAATCCGTTAGGAGCGAGAATGTAACGTTTTTCGCCATCAGCATACACTAATAATGCGATACGTGCACTACGGTTTGGGTCATATTGAATTGACTCAACAGTAGCAGCAACACCGTCTTTATTTCTCTTGAAATCGATTACCCTGTAACGTCTCTTATGTCCGCCACCAATGTAGCGCATGGTCATCTTACCTGTGTTGTTACGACCTCCGCTTTTTTTGATAGGCTCCAGTAAGGACTTCTCTGGTGTACTTGAGGTAATCGTATCAAATGCACCAATAATTTTGTGTCTCTGCCCCGGTGTTGTGGGCTTTAGCTTTCTTACTGCCATTTTAATTAAATATTGCTATAAAAATCAATCTTATCTCCTTCTACCAAAGTAACAATTGCCTTTTTGTAAGCAGCAGTTTTACCTACCTGCACACCACTTTTTGTATAACGGCTTTTTACTTTACCGGCATAATTCATGGTGTTTACTCTTTCAACAGTTACGTTGTACATTTCCTCAACCGCTTTCTTAATTTGTATCTTGTTAGCGTTTTTGTTAACTACAAATCCAAAGCAATTTAGTTTTTCACCTTGCTCGTTGAGTTTTTCAGTAACTATTGGCTTAATTAATATTTGCATTTTAAAATCTCCTTAAGCTTTAAATTAAAGATTACCTAATCCTTCAACTGAACTTTCAACTAGAACTAACGCTCCGGCTTTCATAATACTATAAGTATTCAATTCAGCTAATGTTACAACTTCCGATTTAGGAATATTTCTTGAAGCCAAGTAAACATTCTTATCAGCATCTTTTAATACTACTAATGAACGTTTTCCTTCAACTTGAAGACTCTTACGGATTTGCGCAAACTCTTTTGTTTTTGGAGCTTCCATGTTGAAATCTTCAACAACGATAATGCTACCAGTTCTTGCTTTATAAGATAAAGCAGACTTACGAGCAAGCTCTTTTAATTTGCGGTTTAATTTAAATCCATAATTACGAGGACGAGGACCAAAAACGCGACCACCACCACGGAATACAGGCGACTTAATGCTACCTGCACGAGCAGTACCGGTTCCTTTTTGCTTCTTGATCTTACGTGTACTACCTGCGATCTCAGCTCTTTCTTTTGATTTATGGGTTCCTTGACGTTGATTTGCAAGGAACTGTTTTACATCAAGATAAATAGCATGATCGTTAGGCTCAATACCGAAAACTGAATCTGCTAATTCAACAGTTTTTCCGGTCTCTTCTCCTGTTATGCTTAATACTTTTAGTTCCATTACATTTCAACAATTACATATGAACCTTTTGCTCCTGGAACAGACCCTTTCACAATGATAAGGTTGTTTTCAGGAATCACTTTTAATACTCTAAGGCTTTCAACCATCACTCTGTTTCCACCGGTTCTTCCAGCCATTCTCATCCCTTTAAATACGCGAGCAGGGTAAGAAGCAGCACCTACAGAACCTGGAGCTCTTAAACGGTTGTGCTGTCCGTGAGTTGAACCACCAACACCGCCAAATCCGTGACGTTTTACTACACCTTGAAATCCTTTACCTTTAGAGATACCTGTAACGTCAACGAAAATATCTTCAGAAAAGATATCAACAGTTACTTCATCTCCTAAGTTAAATTCTTGTTCGAATCCTTTGAATTCAACAACACTTCTTTTTGGAGCTACACCAGCTTTTTTAAAGTGGCCTAACTCAGGCTTAGATGTGTTTTTTTCTTTCTTGTCTTCGAACGCCAGCTGTACAGCCTCATATCCGTCAGTTTCCACAGTTTTAACCTGTGTAACCACACATGGGCCAGCTTCGATAACAGTGCATGGAATGTTTTTTCCATCGGCACTGAAAACGGAAGTCATTCCGATTTTTTTTCCAATAATACCTGGCATTGTTACAAAAATTAAATATTAAATAATCGATTCATACAGCCTGAAGTTTCGGCCAACAGGCTGCATGAACTTATTTTCTTTTGTCTCACACTTTGATTTCAACTTCAACTCCACTTGGTAACTCAAGCTTCATTAAAGCATCGATTGTTTTAGCTGTAGAGCTATAGATATCGATTAAACGCTTATATGAAGATAGTTGAAATTGCTCTCTCGACTTTTTGTTTACGAATGTTGAACGTAACACTGTAAATACTCTTTTGTGAGTAGGAAGAGGAATAGGACCGCTAACTACAGCACCAGTCGTTTTTACTGTCTTAACGATTTTCTCAGCTGATTTATCAACTAAGTTGTGATCGTAAGATTTTAATTTGATTCTTATCTTTTGACTCATCTTGAGATCTTATTATAATAATTCTACTTTTCCTTCAGCTTCTTTCACTACTTCAATTGCAATGGCTTTAGAAACTTCTTCGAAGTGTGAGAACACCATTGATGAAGTTGCACGACCAGATGAAATAGTACGTAAAACTGTTACATAACCGAACATCTCGGCAAGAGGCACTTTAGCTTTTACAACACGAGCACCAGCTTTAGACTCCATTCCTTCTACCTGACCACGACGCTTGTTAAAGTCACCAATGATATCTCCCATGTATTCTTCAGGAGTAACAACTTCAACTTTCATGATTGGTTCAAGAAGAACAGGACGAGCTTTCATTGCTGCATTTTTAAATGCCTGACGACCTGCGATCTCAAATGACAACTGGTCAGAATCCACAGGGTGGAAAGATCCATCTTTAAGTACTACTCTAAGACTGTCAACAACGAAACCAGCTAATACACCGTTTGACATTGCATCAGTAAAACCTTTCTCAACTGAAGGAATATATTCTTTAGGAACGTTACCTCCTTTTACTTCGTTGATGAACTCAAGTCCTTCTTTACCGTCTTCTCTAGGTCCAACAGTAACAACAACATCAGCAAATTTACCACGACCACCAGACTGCTTTTTGAATACCTCACGGTGCTCAACTGTTTGTTTGATAGCTTCTTTGTAAGTTACCTGAGGACGTCCTTGGTTACACTCAACTTTAAATTCACGTTTTAAACGGTCGATAATAATCTCAAGGTGAAGCTCACCCATACCGCTAATTACTGTTTGACCACTATCTTCGTCAGTTTGAACACGGAATGTTGGATCTTCTTCAGCTAATTTAGCTAAAGCCACACCCATTTTGTCCATATCCTTTTGAGATTTTGGCTCAACAGCAATACCGATTACTGGTTCTGGGAAATCCATTGACTCTAATGTAATAGGATTTTTCTCATCACATAGAGTATCACCAGTACGAATATCTTTAAAACCTACTCCAGCACAAATATCACCAGCTTCGATAACATCCTGAGGAATCTGCTTGTTAGATTTCATTTGGTATAAACGAGAGATACGCTCTTTTTTACCTGTACGAGTATTTAATGCATATGAACCTGCATCAATTTTACCAGAATAAACACGCATAAATGCTAAACGACCTACGAATGGGTCAGTAGCAATTTTAAATGCTAATGCAGCAAGTGGTGCATTTGCATCATGTGGTCTTGATTCTGCCTCACCAGTATCCGGATTAGTACCTGTAATTTCAGGAATATCACTAGGTGAAGGTAAAAATGCAATAACAGAATCCAATAAACGTTGAACACCTTTATTTTTGAAGGCAGAACCACACATCATTGGAGTAATTGTTTGATTAATGGTTGCAGTACGAATAACAGCAATCATTTCCTCTTTTGTGATAGATTCTGGATCTTCAAAATAACGCTCCATTAATTCCTCATCACACTCAGCTACTGCTTCAACTAATTTATCTCTCCACTCTTGGGCTTCAGCTTTTAACTCTTCACGGATTTCTCTTAATTCATAACGAGAACCCATTTGAGCATCATCAAACCAAACAACCTCTTTATTTTCGATTAGGTCAATAACACCTTCAAAATTATCTTCAGCTCCAATAGGAATCTGAATAGGCATTGGATTTGCACCTAACATTTCTCTTACCTGACGTACTACTTCATAGAAGTTAGCACCTGAACGGTCCATTTTGTTTACGAAACCAATACGAGGCACACCATATTTATCAGCTTGTCTCCATACAGTTTCTGATTGTGGTTCAACACCACTAACAGCACAGAATAAGGCAACAGTACCATCTAACACCCTTAAAGAACGCTCTACCTCTACAGTAAAGTCAACGTGTCCTGGGGTATCGATAATGTTAATCTTATACGATTCATTGTTATAGTTCCAGTTGGTGGTTACAGCTGCAGAAGTAATAGTAATACCTCTCTCCTGCTCTTGCTCCATCCAGTCCATGGTTGCAGCACCATCGTGTACCTCACCAATTTTATGAGTAATACCAGTATAAAACAGAATACGCTCTGTAGTAGTGGTTTTACCCGCATCGATATGCGCCATGATACCGATATTTCTGGTGTATTTTAAATTTCCCATTTTATTTATTCCTTAAAGATTAGATGATTAGAATCTAAAGTGAGCGAATGCTCTGTTAGCCTCTGCCATCCTGTGCATATCTTCTTTTTTCTTGAAGGCTCCACCTTCATTGTTATAAGCCGCAACAATTTCAGCAGATAGTTTTTCTGCCATTGATTTACCACTTCTTTTACGAGCAAAAAGAATTAAGTTTTTCATAGCTATCGAAGCTTTTCTAGATGGACGAATTTCCATTGGAACCTGGAAAGTAGCACCACCAACTCTTCTACTTTTTACCTCTACAGAAGGAGTAATATTTTCTAAACCTTTTTTCCACATCTCTAATGCTGACTTTCCTTCTTTTTCAGCTTTATCAGCCATGCGGTCTAATGCATCGTAAAAAATACCGTATGCAGTAGATTTTTTACCGTCAATCATTAGATTGTTAATGAACTGTGTCACCAAAGTATCGTTGAACTTTGGATCTGGAAGCAATATTCGCTTCTTTGGTTTACCTTTTCTCATCTTTTCCTTGTTTATTAGTTTTTTATTGGCTGTAAAATTTGTGTCTTCAAAAGTCTTATCAACTTTTTACTCAACCGTTACTATTCAACTACCAATAAACAAAACAATCATTCAATTCTTACTTTTTCTTACCTGCAACTGGTGCAGCACCTGGCTTCGGACGTTTTGCACCATATTTAGAACGACGTTGAGTACGTCCTTCAACTCCTGATGCATCTAAAGCTCCACGTACAAGGTGATAACGAACACCTGGAAGATCTTTTACCCTTCCACCGCGAACAAGAACAATAGAGTGCTCCTGAAGGTTATGTCCTTCTCCTGGAATGTAGGCATTCACCTCTTTTCCATTAGTTAATCGAACCCTTGCAACCTTTCTCATGGCCGAGTTCGGTTTCTTTGGTGTAGTAGTGTACACCCTCACACAAACACCTCTACGCTGAGGACAAGCATCTAGCGCTCTAGATTTACTTTTCTCAACTAACTGGGTGCGTCCTTTACGAACTAACTGTTGAATCGTTGGCATATAACTAAAATTGTTTAAATAAAATTCTTTATAAAATGCTTATAACACGCCTCTTTCCAAATATTAAACACCCTGATTTTCAGCGCATTTTAATATATTTAGACAAAAAAGCGATGCAAAAGTACTAATTTTCAATGAATAAACACCAATTCTTTAGGTATTTTTTTTAGAAAAAGATTGTTAAAGAAATATAATCTAAAAACAATTGACTGAATGAGATATGAGGATTTGAAGAAAAAAAATTGAAAATGTTCCAAAACATCTGTTCTTTCAAATTCATTACACACAAAAACTTCATTCTTTGGGTGTTATTCATTTTTACTATATTTGCGCCGATTTATGCTCAACTTTCTTTATTTGAGCATCATAATCAATTAAAAACCTGTATTGATTTATATGTATTATCTCCCCTTGTTTCCAAGGATTCCAAGGGCTAAGCAGACCGACATATAATATTATACTAATTTTATAAAAAAATGAAAGCATTTGTTTTTCCTGGGCAAGGTGCCCAATTTGTAGGTATGGGAAAAGACCTGTACGAAAATTCAACAGAAGCGAAAGAACTTTTTGAAAAGGCAAACGAAATTTTAGGTTTTAGAATCACAGACTTAATGTTTGAAGGTACTGATGAAGATTTAAAACAAACTAAAGTTACTCAGCCTGCTATATTTTTACATTCTGTATTATTAGCAAAATCAATGGGTGATGATTTTAAACCAGAAATGGTAGCTGGCCACTCATTAGGTGAATTCAGTGCATTAGTTGCTGCAGGAGCTATGTCATTTGAAGATGGCTTAAAATTAGTTTCGCAACGTGCATTAGCAATGCAAAAAGCATGTGAGGCAGAACCATCAACTATGGCTGCTATTGTTGGCATGGAAGATGCAATTGTTGAAGAAGTTTGCGAAAGCATTGATGAAGTAGTTGTTGCTGCTAACTATAACTGTCCTGGACAATTGGTAATTTCAGGTTCATTTGCAGGTATCGATAAAGCTTGCGAAATCTTAACTGAAAAAGGAGCAAAAAGAGCATTAAAACTTCCTGTAGGAGGAGCATTCCACTCTCCACTTATGGAACCTGCTCGCACAGAACTTGCTGCTGCTATTGAAGCAACAGAATTCAACACTCCTGCTTGTCCGGTTTATCAAAATGTAAGCGCTACTCCATTTACTGATCCTGCACAAATTAAAGAAAACTTAGTAGCACAATTAACTGCTCCGGTAAAATGGACTCAGACAGTTCAAAACATGATTGCTGATGGAGCTACTTTATTTACCGAAGTTGGTCCTGGTAAAGTATTACAAGGATTGGTTAAAAAAGTTGATCGTAAGATGGAAGTTGCTGGAGTAAGCAGCTTATAATCTTTCAAAATATTTTTTAGTGAAAACCGAAAGTCTAAAGCTTTCGGTTTTTTTATGCTATTCGGTTTCTAGGATAGCTCCTTCCATCAAAGTATATTATATTTACACTTCCATATTTTTTAAAGGTAATTACTCTCATGCAAATTGATATCAATTGCGATTTAGGCGAAGGTATTGGTAACGACGAAGCCATCATGCCATTTATAAGCTCAGCAAATATAGCCTGTGGTTTTCATGCAGGTAATGATATCATCATGGAAAAGACCATTCAGCTGGCGCTGCAACATGAGGTTGCTATTGGTGCACATCCGGGTTATAATGACAAACCGAACTTTGGAAGAAAAAATATAAGCCTGTCGTACAAGGAAGTTAAAGACCTTACCAAAGAACAGATCAACATTCTCAACCAAAAAGTTTTACAGGCAGGCGCTACTTTACACCACGTAAAACCACATGGTGCATTATACAATCAGGCCTCACGCAATATTGACATCGCAAAAGCAATTGCCGAAGCAATAGCTTCCGTTAACAAAGATCTTATTTATGTTGGCCTGGCTAATTCAAAAATGGAAATGGCTGCAAAAGAATTTAATCTGAAATTCAGAGCTGAAGCCTTTACTGACAGAGCATATACAAACCTGGGGTTATTAGTTCCCAGAAAGGAACCTGGTGCTGTTATAACAAATGTAGAATATAGCAAAGAAAGAGCCCTGAAAATAGCCCAGCACAAAACGATTCAAACAATTGATCAAAAAGAAATCATCATCAACGCTCAATCACTTTGCATCCATGGCGATAATCCTCATGCTATTGCTGTAGCAAAAAATATATACGAATACCTCATTCAAAATAATATTAAGATTACTGCTCATGTTTAATATTTATCCATCGGGAGATTCAGCATTCTTATTAAAGTTTGGGAATGAAATATCGGAAGACATTCATTTACGTATTCGTGCATATTTAATACTTCTCTCAAAAAAAAGAATTAAAGGAATAACCGAGGTTGTCCCTTCATATTGTGATATACTTGTTCATTATAATCCGCTAATTATAAACTATCCCAAATTAATCAGTAAACTCAAAAAAGTATATCTGCAAACAGGTGATCTGAAACTTCCTGAACCCAAAACAGTACGCATACCTGTAGTATATGGAGGAGAATACGGACCAGACATAAATGAAGTTAGCAAACACACTGGACGGGACATGGAAGAAATAATTAACTTACACACTAATAATAAATACCTCGTATATATGCTTGGATTCACTCCGGGTTTTTGCTACCTGGGAGGAATGAATACAAAACTGGCTACTCCGAGAAAAGACAAACCATCTGAAAAAATTGCTCCCGGATCGGTTGGTATTGCAGGCTCACAAACGGGCATATATCCAATTGAAAGTCCGGGAGGATGGCAAATCATCGGAAGAACACCGCTTCATCTTTTTGATCCCTCTTCAGATAATCCCTTTTTAATTGAAGCGGGTAACTATATAGAATTTTATCCTATCACTGAAAATGAATTCAACAGCTACCTTTAAAATTATAAATCCTGGATTATACACCACGATTCAGGACCTGGGACGTTTTGGTTACCAACAATATGGTATGCCAGTTTCCGGAGCTATGGATACGTATTCTCTCAGACTTGCCAATAAATTAGCAGGCAACGATGCTCATGCAGCTTGCATGGAAACTACCTTTCTACCACCTCATTTCGAAATCATCAGCGATACCATTATGGCAATAACCGGAGGCCAAACTGAACTAACCATTAATAATATATCAAAACCGATCCATTGCAATCATCATCTTAAAGCAGGAGCCATGATACAAATGGGTCCTGTTACTAAAGGAAGTCGTGTTTATATTGCATTTGCAGGGGGTATAGATGTTCCTGTTATCATGAATAGTCGCTCAACATATGCCAGAGCTAATGTTGGTGGATTTAATGGACGTAAACTTTTAGCTGGAGATGAAGTTTTCACACTAAAAAAGAGCATAAAATTCAAACATCGCTCTATTCCAAATGAACTATTACTTGATTATAATCCGGAACAGGAGATAAGGGTTATTGGAGGTAGTGAAATGAATAGATTCAGTTTCGAGGGAATAAAAACTTTTCTGACCTCATCATATACCATTTCAAATAAAAGTGACAGGATGGGGTATCGACTTGATGGACCTGAAATTAAACACAAACAGGGAGCTGATATTATTTCATCAGGCATATGTAACGGTGCCATTCAGGTTCCGGGAGATGGCAAACCCATCGTTATGCTTGCAGACAGACAAACAGTTGGTGGATACACTAAGATTGCCAATGTAATTACTGCAGACCTTCCCTTATTTGGACAATTAAAACCATCGGATGAAATTTATTTTACACATGTAAAACTCGACTACGCACATAAAATCTTAAAAGAACGAGAAAAATTATTCAGGCACTTATAACATAAAAGCCGCAACTTAACAGCCACGGCTTTTAACCTCCCATTCTATACTAAAAGATTATACTTGCAAAAACACTACTAAAACAAAACTACATCTATCCATCTTTGAATACATTATATTCAATCACACAATTAAAATCTCAGTTATTGCAGTAAATAATCTCAAGCATCACTACTAAGTAAAAATTATTTGAGTATGCTCACCTCCACACATAGCATAAAACTCGCCCACAGTAAGCACTGCACTAACATCCTCATACAAATCTTCCTTTGTCAATTTAAACATATCCATGGCCAATTTACAGGCATAAATCTCTCCACCTCCAGCTGTAATCATCTCTAAAAATTCGTCAACAGGAGGAATATCCAACTCATCCATTTGTTTCCTCATCATTGACGACACGCCACCTTCAACGCCAGGTATAGCGCCTAACCATGTAGGAAATGCAAGTCCTCCGGGCATTCGCATGGCAGGATTTCCAACTGTGGCTGTATGTAATTTATTCATATACTTTTTTGTTATTGCATCCAGGCCAAAAAAAGTAAAAAACAGTTTAGCCTCGATCCCTTCCATCACAGCACCATTAGCCAAAACTAACGTTGCATATACATCTTCAATTGCTCCCTTAGCACATATAATGCATACTTTCTTTAAAGGTTGTTCTTCTTTCACCATCATCTCAATTCTTTACGTTAGCTCAAAACTTACACACAACTTGCTGGTTTAGGAATACCTGCAATTTTAGATGAATACTTTAGCGGTCCTCCCGGAAACAGCTGATACAAGCCTTTAATATCAACAATACCAGACTTTCCAACTTTACGAATAGTCAATACTTCTCCCTCCTTAAATTTTTCACGTAGATAGTCCAGTACTTCAAAGTGTTTATCCGATAACTCTATCCCTATTTCCTCTGCAAGAGCAGAAGCAACATCTTTATCCCATTGAGAAGGATCTGTCATATATCCCTCATCATTAACATCAATAGTTTTATTAGCAATTACCTTTTGTCCCATAACTTAAAAACTTTATCTATTAATAACCATTAACCAACTCATTGCTTTATTTCTTTATCCTTTGATAAGCGCTTCATAAAAGTGACTGCCACACCCATCATCTTTTTCATTTCGGGTTTATTCATTTCCCTCATTAATTTAAACAGGGAATATTCCGGAACTTTTTTCTGATCCATAGTTTGATAGATATCCAAGGCATTTTGAATAGACAACATCATATCCGGCTGCGTCATTTTGCGCATGGTATCCACTATAAGAACAATATGATCAGCTAACCTCGTCACATCCTCTTTGGAGTAATGAGATATTAAATTATCAATGACCTTACCCATTTCTGCAAAAAATTCGAAATAACCCTTCTTCTCAAATTCATGAAGTTTTTTCGTCATATCAATAATCGACTCTCCCACCAGCGGACCAGCATCCCTGGCAAAATCAACCGTACTTTCAAATACAGATAACATTACTGTTATATCATTAATATTATTCAGGAGTTTTAATCCCAGAAATTTTAACTGATCTATATCCAGTTCCACCTGCTGATTTTCAAGCTCAACAACTGCGGTATCATACAAATCCTTACCAACAATCTGTAGGTCAGCAAATAAATCTTCCACGCTTTCTGCTTTTCTATTTTGCTGATTCAGAGATTCAAGAACCAAATCCATCTTACGATTAAGTTCATTTATTTGTGATTGCATATTTTGATCATCCATAACCCGGCCATTTAAAAAGTAACTCTTTTTTTACCAGCCATAGTCATCTCTGCCTCCACAGGAAGCTCTTTCCCTTTCAACAACAAATGCCAGTAAATCCATCGAAACATGATTTTACCATAGTGGTTGATTTTGGTGTTTTTCAACAAACCAAACGGACCGATTCCAGGCAAAGGAAAAGTTCCCGGAAGTGGTTCTGTATCATAATTAAAATCAATTAAAGCACCTTTACCATAGCCGGTTTCGATATAACAGTTAGCATGACCATCGAAGTGAGCCGTTAACGGACGACCTTCTATTGCATTCATTAAATTGTCAAACAATATTTCTGATGCAAAATGAGCCACTGATCCGGCTTTAGATGTTGGCAGATTGGCCGCATCTCCTATCACAAAGATCTCTTCATGATCTCTTTGCTGCAACGTATGCTTATTGGTAAATACAAAATTCAAATCATCACCAAGCCCACTTCTTTCCACCATTTTATCACCCATATTTACTGGTACAATAGTTAATGTATCAAATGGCACTTCCCGCTCATCGTATGAAACCAGTGCTTTCTTCTCATTATCTATCCTTTCGATATAAAAGTCGGCAACAACATTTATATTTTTTTCAACAAGCAACTCCGACAACATCTTAGTAGCTATAGGCTTGGTAAATACTCCTGCCATTGGTGTAACAATAGTGATATCTACCTTATCCCTAATTCCTTTTTTGGTAAAAAACTCTTCTGCCAGAAACACAAATTCAAGAGGAGCTACCGGACATTTATACGGAATTTCAGTAATAGCCATTACCAACTTACCTCCCTGCCAGCTTTTAAAATGCTTCTGTAAAGCCAATGCACCTTCAATGGTATAAAAATCAAAAATATCCTTATACCAAAGCTGTTCCTTAAGTCCCGGAGTTTCTTCAGGGCATGTTTTTGTTCCTGTTGCGATAATCAGGAAATCGTAAAACAACACTTTTCCACCCTCCAGCAGCACCTTTTTATTATCCGCATCCACCTTATCAATTCCGGTATACAGAACATTTACACCCACAGGAAAAAAACTGCTCTTTGGCTTTTTAACATCTCTTTCATGGTAAATTCCAAATGGTATAAATAAAAACCCAGGCTGATAATAATGCGTACGAAATTGGTCCACAATAGTAATATCCCACTCATCTCTTTCAAGTGCGTTTCGCAATTTATTTGCCATCATGGTTCCTGCTGTACCTCCACCTAGTATTACTATCTTCTTCATGTGTTTATCATTTATCGTTAACACTTTTAATATTCTTCGCTAAGTCCTCCTCAACCAATAACGCCATCTCTTTTAATTCTGTAATATTTTGTGTATTTTGATATATCACATATGAAAGTTAACTAACTCAGTTTAATTGTATAATACATCAACAGGTAATAAATATCAGTTTATGATATATATCAATTCATCGTTATAAATAATACTTAAATCGTACCTTATGAATCAGGAATGCAGTTGCGATAAATGCGAACTTAAAGAGCTATTTTTTCATAATGTAACTTCAAAAGAAATCATGAGTCTTTGTGGAAGTCGTGTTGAAAAAAATTACGACAAGGGCGACTGCATCATTGAACAAGGAACTACAATTAATGAATTTATTTATTTAAAGAGCGGACTGGTAAAGCTATATGTAACCAACACAGATGGCAAAGAGCAAATACTATCCTTTGCAAAACCCTTTGATTTCGTGAGCCTTCTAAGTGTATTCTCTCAAAACACCTACAGCTATTCAGTAATGGCCATTGACGAATCAACAACTTGCAATATTTCCATACACGATGTAAAAAAACTATTACAAAACAATGGACCGTTTGCAATGGGAATACTTGAAAAAATGAGTAAAGTAAGTGATGCTGTTATCAACGAATCATTACAAATCAGAAAACGCAATCTACGTGGTAGAATAGCCTATGTTCTATTGCATTTTAGAAACGATATATACAATAGCGATTACTATGAGTTACCTGTTAGCCGAAAAGAAATAGCAGAATACATTGGTATGACGACAGAAAATGTTATTCGTGCGCTAACGGAGTTTAGAAAAGATGGTATCATTAAAATATTTGGTAAAGCCATTGAAATTGTATCTTACAAAAAGTTAGTGCAGATATCTGAACACGGCTAACGCCCATTTTATGAGGCCCATTATAGAAAAACAGCCATTTTACTGATCTAAAACATATTTTTGTGCCCCCACTTTCATTAAATTGCACAAAATTTAATACTATGTTTAGCAAAGATATATACATCAACAGAAGACAACGTTTAAAAGATAAAATGAATAAAGGCATCGCCCTGATTTTAGGAAATATTGATGCCGCCATGAATTATCCGGATAATACTTATCACTTTAGACAAGACAGTACTTTTCTTTATTTTTTTGGATTAGACTACCAGGGATTAGCTGCAGTAATTGATTTTGAAAGCGGAGAAGAAATACTATTTGGAAACGATTTTGATATTGATGATATTATATGGATGGGCCCACAGCCCAAATTAAAAGATAATGCACTTAAAGTTGGAGTTACTCAAACTCATCCTTTATCAAAATTAAAAGAAATCGTTAGTAAAGCTCACCAACAAGGAAGAAAGGTTCATTTTACACCTCCTTACAGAGGCGAAAACATACTTAAGATAGGAGATCTTCTTAACGTGAATCCGCTAAAGGTAAAAGAGATGCATTCAATAGAATTCATCAAAGCCTGCGTTAGTTTACGATCAATTAAAGAGCCTGGCGAAATTGAAGAAATGGAGCGTCATATGGCTGTTGCATACCAAATGCATACTACAGCTATGAAAATGGCTCATCCGGGAGTGACTGAACAACAAATTACTGGTATTTTAGAAGGCGTATCTATGTCTGGTGGCGGACCAATTTCGTTCCCAATCATCTGTTCTGTAAGAGGGGAAACTTTACACAACCATGTTCATCCCAACACATTAAAATCAGGTGATTTATTGTTGGTAGATGCAGGTAGTGAATCTCCATTACATTACGCTACTGACCATACCAGAACATCTCCTGTTGGAGGTAAATTTACCAGCAAGCAAAAAGATATTTACCAAATAGTTGTTGATACAAACAACGCAGCATTAGCCGCAACTAAACCAGGAATTACTTATAAAGAAGTTCACTTAATTGCAGCTAAAACCATGACCGAAGGGTTGAAGTCATTAGGCTTAATGAAAGGTGATGTTGATGAAGCTGTAGCACAAGGCGCCCATGCTTTATTTATGCCTCATGGTTTAGGTCACATGATTGGACTCGATGTTCATGATATGGAAGATTACGACCAAAGATTAGTAGGTTTTGATGAAGAGATTCAGCCAAGTACTCAATTTGGATTGGCAGCGCTAAGATTAGGAAGAAGACTTCAACCTAATTTTGTTGTTACCAATGAGCCTGGAATGTATTTTATTCCTGACCTTATTGATCAATTTAAATCAGAAAAGAAATTCACTGATTTCATTAACTACGAAATGGTGGAAACTTACAAAGGTTTTGGTGGAATCAGAATAGAAGATGATGTATTAATTACAGAAACCGGAAGCCGTGTTTTAGGAGAGAGAATTCCTATCAATCCGGAAGATGTTGAAGCTATGGTTCAATCAGGAAAATAACATCTTTACAATAATACAGTTGATATTTTATACAAAAGCGTCCCTTTTATTTATAAGTAAAAGGGACGCTTTTTTTGTATTACTATAAAGATACAAGCTACAAAATCGCATCTGCAATACGTCTAGCAGAATAAAGTACAAATTCTGCGAAGATATATGGAATAAAACAGCACTTGTTCAGCAAAGCGTCAAGCTTCGCTGTTCAAAACAGACCTCCATCCTATTTTAATGCAAATTTTGGCCAGAGGCCTGGGATAAACGACATAGCAAGACGCTATGCCGAACAAAGTATGATTTGTTATAACACTATAAAGTCACGAGCTACAAAAATGCACCTGCAAAACAAGATCTGAATGTCGTTGCTTTAAATAAAAAAGAGATTGCCTCGTTTTGAGACAACCTCTTTTATTGATCCGGAAGTATTTTAATACTAAGCACTGCTTAATTATCATTATGGTGCAATAACAGAGCCTACGTAAATACTATTACTAACTCTCATACTGTCATCATTGGCTATAAAAGCAAGGTAACAATGTACTTCAGTACCCGAAGGTGCATTAGGCAAGCCAATATCACCTGAACCATCCTTACGTTTAAATTTTCGCATGGTATATTTAGGTTCACAGCCATCAGCAATGCTTACCAATAATACGTTATTTTCCAATAACTGAGCGAGTAATTTATCTTCGCTTTGATCATCTTCGCTATTGCTATCAACAGACCATTTAATCAGAGCTCTGTTATCTACAAGCGCTACGGAATAATCAGCAGGTAATTCTAATGATCCCTTTGCCAGGCGCAACCTGTTATAATTTACTTTAAACATAGGATAATCACCTGTAAGCGTATAGTTTAAAAATTCAGACATGGCTTCGTTTCTGGCTGTTTTACACCTGTCGTGCATTCGGTAACCCACTTCTATAACAGGCTGTAACCTTTGCAAAAATTTTGCTGCATACATAAACCTGGCCCTGTGAATAATTTGCTTTTCACTTGCTTTCTTATTATTTGAAGCAGGTTTCGATTTCATATATGAAATACCTTTCCATGTTGATCCTATCACATTTCCTACTTTGCCGCTGAATCCACCTAAGATTCCTTTATCAATTTTTCCCATGACTTTTAATTTTAGTGGTTCTTTTTAATATTGATCGGATATGAAAAAGAACCGAGTTAAACATTGATCGGCCGATATTGTATGAACTAAAGTAGAATATGAATTCCTTTAAAAAAATAACGGTAATTTTACCGTTACTTTTTTCCTTTGTAACACATTGATTATACGTACATTATATTTTTACCCTTTCACAAGAATTGTTGATTTTGTACTCAAAAAGGGTAATTATTCCAATTTTTGTCGTTTTTGAGGAAAAATATTCCCGTTTTTGCCATTTTTTGCCAAAAATTGTGCACGTTTTGGCCTTTTTAACACTTTTTTTGTGCACGGCAACGCAAGTTTATCGCAAATCAAGGCCATTTTATCGCAAATTTATCGCAACGGCATCGCAAAGGGGACTAGACAGCTACGCAACGGCTTCGCAAATGATCGCAACCGCGACGCAACCTGTACACAACCGCTACACCATAGATTTTGCGATGATTGCACGATAAAGTGATGATGAGCGAACAGAAAACAGGAAACTTGTTTAGTAGATGGGTTATAGCAGGGTTACAATTGAGTAGTTGTGGATTAAATGAACATATATTTTAAATTGTCGACACTTATTTATTATCTTTAATCATATTTTTAATTAGATAAAAACCTTATCATATGAGTTCTGCAGGACATGTTTTGGATATGATTGCCCGAATGAAAAATAACCGGGCTCTTAAAGAACAAAATCTAAGTAAATACCAAAAAATTGAAAATGCTTATCAAAAGCATAAAAACATTCACCGTGCTTTCTACGATAAAAACAAGCTCTCAGAAAAAGAAATACAGATACTAAAAAACGACATAAAGCAAAGAATGGTAACAGACCAGAGAAATCGATTGATAAAAACGGTTCTTTTAATTTCAGTTATTTCAATAGTAACTACTATTGGCTTCTATATATTTTTAAAGGACTGGTAATGTAAAATAAAAAGTTGATCCTTCTCCAAATATACTTTCCACCCAAATATTACCCCCTAACATTTTAACATAGGCCTTACAAATAGACAAACCCAAACCAGCTCCTTCAACCTTAGTTTTTGCCGTATTTGTACTTCGTACAAATCGATCAAATATTTTTTGTCGCATACAATCTTCCACTCCCAGACCTGTATCTTTAACATAACAAACCACAGCTCCTTCCTCGCATCGATATCCAATCGTAATAATTCCTTTATCACTATACTTAATGGCATTTTTTACCAGATTGCTCAGTATGGCATACACTTTTTCAAGATCTGACCTCACAATCGTACTACCTTCATCTTGTGGCAGTTCAACTACTAATTCCAGATCTCTACAGGCCACTTCTTCTTTAAAAAAGTCATATATATACCAGAATGCTTTTGTTAAATCTACATCAGACAGTCTGACTTCGACCTGCCCTGACTCAATTTTAGAAATATCAATTAAATCATTGATAATATTCAACATTCTAAAACCACTCTTTTCAATCAGGTCAATATAATTACCTCTTTTATCACCATCCAGTTCAGGATCCTTTAATATCTCTGCAAAGCCAAGTATACCATTCATTGGAGTACGAATTTCGTGACTCATATTGGCTAAAAAGGCCGATTTAAGTCTATCACTCTCTTCTGCCCGCTCCTTAGCTTCAATTAATTCCAATTCAACTTTTTTTCGCTGAGAAATAACCTGCGATATTCCCAGCAGTAGTACAGGCTCCCCTAGCGCATTTCTCTCAGTCACCTTACCCTGTCCACATACCCATGTCCATTCACCCCGCTTTGATAAGACACGAAATTCTGCATAGTATTCTGTATTTTCTCCTGAAAAATGTGAATGCACTGCTTCCATCACTTTATCTATATCCTCTTTATGAATAAACTTTGTTGTATCCGGAATCGTTTTAGGCAATTCATCATCTGAATAACCTAAATAATAGTACAAATGGGGAGTAGTAATCACTTGTCCTGTTTCAAAATTGTTCTGAAAAACAGAAGCATGATTTACTTCGAGGGAGAGCTGCTGAAATTTTTCCAGTTCTATTAGTGATTCCTCATGTGCCTTAATCTCATTTTGCTCCTCAATAATCAACATCAACTTACCCAGGTGAGAAAGCACCGATACCAGTTTTGTTTGTTGATCTAAATCAAAACCGGGAGTGTATTGTAAGACGATAAAGCCATATTGATTTAACGAAAGAATAATATAAGATTGTTCCTTATAATTAAAGGATTTTACAGCATCAAATCCACATTGAATAGTCTTTGTAGCTGATTTTACAACTTCAGAATGAAACAGGTTTATCTCCTCATCAGGAAACAGATATACTTCCTGAAATGAATTCGTTGTATGTATTCTTTTTAATACAAAAGCATAATTACTATGTAACAACTTACTTAAAACCTGAACTATTTTACGTAGAATCCCTTCTACACTATCTTCTTCTCCCGCACAAATTACCAAGTTCAAAAGATCTTCATCACATATTGCTTTTTCTCCCATAACAAGCAAACAAATAAATCATTGAAAACTAGCCAAATATAATAATTATATCATATTCACCAACTGCTATGTAGAGAAGATTTTAGATTTTTGACGTATATATTCGATTTTTCACACATTACTTAAACGTATCGTAACCTGTAATATCAAAAAATAAACGCAATGAATCCTATTTACGTACAATAAGTGTTCAATTGAAGAAACACTAGTTTTTTCTTTTAAACAGGTCCTTCATTCTATTCAACAATCCTTTGCTTTTCTCCTTTCTTTGTTCTTTCATACGCTCTTCATATCGCGCTCTATCTTCAGGAGAAAGTTTTAACCCTGTAGTATCAGGTTTTGATCGCCTTCCGAAACGGAATAGATCAAAGATATTTCGATCCGGATCTGTAATTGAAAAATCAGCACAATCCACCATAGCAAGCATATCATTATCTAAGTCTTTAAATGGTACTCTGGTATACTTTGAATATTTCGGATCCCGTTCCACTTTTTGCATAAATAAGCCATAAATGGGCAGTGCCATATGCGCACCTTGACCAAGAGCAGTGGTTCTGAAATGAACTACCGGACTTTCTGCTCCAACCCACGCTCCTGCCAGTAACCTTGGGGTAAAACCAATAAACCATCCGTCAGCATTATCCTGAGTGGTCCCTGTTTTACCAGCAATCTGACTTTTCAATCCATAAACTGTCCTTAAGCCTCTTCCCGTACCATTTTGTACCACTCCCTGCAGCATGTAATTCATCAGTTCTGCTGTTTCTTCATCCAAAACCCTTACATCCTCCTCTTCCTGCTCGCGTTCATACAATACCTTTCCATGGCTATCTTCAATTCTAACGATTCCATAAGGTTCTTTTTTAACACCATAATTGGCATAACAGGAATATACGGTTAACATTTCCTGTAATGAAATAGTACCAGTACCTAAACTTATGGATGGCACAGCAGGCAATTTAGACTCCACTCCCATATCCTCAGCCAGACTCAGTACCTTATCAACACCTGTTTTAACCATTATTTCAGCTGTAATGGTATTTACAGAATTGGTTAAACCTCCTTTTAATGAATAGTAACCTTCATGATCACCATCAGCATTAGCCGGTGACCAATCCTGATAATCTTCGTAAACTCTTCTTTCATTTGATATATAATCACACGGACTCATTCCATCCATTAAAGCTGCAGTATATACGATTGGCTTAAATGTTGAACCAACCTGTCTGCGCGAAGTAACATGATCATATTGAAAAAACTTATGATTTACCCCACCGACCCAGGCTAATACCTTACCGTTTTGTGGATCCATCACCATAAAACCAGTATTCAAAATCTTTAAATAATGCTTGATTGAATCCAGGGGTGACAGGTTCACTTCTTTTTCATTGGGGTAAGCAAAGATGGTCATTTTACTTAACTTCTTCATCTCTGCCAAAATTTCATCCTCTGACTTACCTTGTGCTTTTAAGGTTTTATATCTATGTGAGGAGTGAAGTGCGTTATCAAAAACTGATGGGTGATTTTTCCACGGGTCACGATTCTTCCAATGGTACTTAAATTCTTTCTGAAGCGCTGCCATATGTTTTTGCACCGCCTCATCTGCATAATTTTGAAGCGTTGGATCTATGGTGGTATAAATTTTTAGTCCATCCTTATAAATATCATAATGATCGCCATATTCATCCTCTAGTATTTGTTGAACCTGAATACGCACCATCTCTCTAAAATATGGAGCAATACCTGTATTATGGTCTATTTTATGATAGTTTAATTCTAAATCAGCATTGGTATATTTTGACAAATCCTTATCAGATAAAAAACCAAACTCATTCATTCTGGTTAAAACCAGATTCCTTCTTTTCTTTGATCTTTCAGGATTTAAACGAGGATTGTATGCCGTATTTGCTGCCAACATACCAACTAAAACAGCAGCCTCATTAGGTTTTAAAGCTGATGAATGTTTACTAAAGAAGCGCATTGATGCAGCTTCTATACCATAAACATCTTCGCCAAATGGTACCGTATTTAAATACAGATTTAATATCTGATCCTTAGTGTAAACCTTTTCTAACCGGGAGGCAATAAAAACTTCTCGCGATTTATTAACCAACATCGACAACGGACCATACTTTTTTCGGGGATACAGGTTTTTTGCCAATTGCTGACTAATTGTACTTCCTCCTCCCTGTGTTTTATCGCGCAGTAATATTGTTCTGAAAAGTACCCTTCCTAAACTAATTACATCAAAACCCTTATGCGTAAAAAAACGTTTATCTTCAGTTGCCACCAAAGCATTAATAGCATGCTTGGAAATCACCTTATTTTCAATACTCATACGGTTTTGGTGATAATACTTTCCCATTAAAGTACCATCTTCAGTATAAACTTCTGAAGCAACATCATTGTCTACTTTAGCCAATTCATCGTAGGAAGGTAAACGACCAAATACGCCTAGATATACAAACAGTAAAAACAAAAATATTACAGCTATGAATCCCAATAATCCCTTAATGGAAAGCGCTATTAATTTTTTATATGATTTTTTGTTTTTAGGAGAAACCTGCTTTTTGTGTTTTTTGTGTGTTGATTGTTTTTTTACAGCCATTTAGGTGTTATTTGAGTTTTCTTTTTATCCAGCATATTATCATATAATACCTAGAAACCATCCACTCCTATTTCGTTATAAAATTGCTTAAGATAATTGAGCATAAACTGGTGGCGATCATTTGCCAAAGCTTTGCCTGTTTCTGTTTCCATTTTATCTTTCAACAATAATAACTTCTCATAAAAATGGTTGATGGTTGGACTTTCACTATTTCTGTATTCCTCGGTTGAATTGTATTTTTTAGGAGGAATTGATTGATTGAATATTTCCCTGTTTTTATTGCCCCCATAATGAAAAGTACGAGCAATGCCAATTGCACCAATAGCATCTAAGCGATCTGCATCGCAAACTACTTTCTGTTCAGGAGTCAAATCACTTTTTTTATCAAATTCTTTGCCAAAAGAAACCACACTGATAATAGTTTGAATCCGATCAATATCAATCGGACTCATTCCAATACCTTGCAGGAATTGCATCAATTCTTTTTCTGCCTGATCTTTATCAAACAATTTTTCGTCAGTAATATCATGAAGCAACACGCCGGCTTCTACAAAAAACTCGTCTGCTTTTTCTTTCTTATTAATTTCTTTGGCATTATGCAATACCCTATTTATATGGCTAACATCATGACCTGCATCAACAGATTCCATTTTATGATTTACATAATCTGAAATCTGTCTTAAAAAATCGGAGTATTGCTGATTCATTTTTTAAACAATGTCTTTGTTAAATCTTTTCCCAAAGCTTGCTTATGTAACATGATGGCCACTGTATTCATTCTCATATAGGATTCTGACATGTATAAATATCCGCCAAAATCATTCCTGTCTGTACCCCAACTATTTTTGGTTTTAAAATACAAGGTACCATTCTGATCTTTCACAATTCCTACAATATGCATTAGGTGGTCGTCTGTTGCCTGCCATGAAGTAAAAGCATTTTGGCGTGCCTCCTGAGTTACATACACTTCTTCTTGTGGTTCAAAGCCTTTAGTTTTATCAACAGGAATTAAAGCAACCCCTTTACCATGTGAGAAAAACTCTTCAGACACATCACCATCCCATACAATAGTATAACCATCCTGAATGGCTTTTTTCATTACCTCAATCAACTGATCAATAGGTAAATTGTAATACTCATCATGCGACCAGTTATCAGGAACTTCCAAATCAAATGGTTCATAAAAAGGATGATGAGTATAAGAAGTTAATTCGATATAATTATTTTTATCAATACCCAGTCCCGCTGCAAATTCCTGTGGTGAATAAGTTCGTTTATTAAAAACCGTTTGCTTTGGAATATCGCCCAGATAGTTTGAAATAATAGACTGAATATTGGTAAACCAAACTTCTGAAGGGTGTGTATCACTTGGTTTCATGTAGTTATCAAGCAATCCTTTCATGGCAGATTCAAACTCGGTATGATTATGCATTAAAGCGGTATCAGGTCTTCCCGGAAAATCACTCTCCGGAACAAAACCATGCTTTGCAATTACATTAAGCACATCATGAGCTTGCCCTCCCTGACTAAAGTTTCCCAATCCATGAAGCATCACATACTGCTTTGCTTTTTCCTGATATGCATAATTTACTATATACATTTCAGACAGATCAAACTCCGGACCTCCCATGCGGATGATTTCGCTTTCAATAAAAGAAATTGTACTAAAGGCCCAACAAGTGCCGGAATGTCCTTGATTCTTTACAGCAGTGTTTTTATTATCAAATACAGTTTCAAACTCAAATTTATCCTGAGCTTTACTTTCTGCATATAAAAGAAATAGACTTACAATTAACAATAGTGATTTTCTGATTTTCATTCTCAAACTTTTTATGTTCAAACTCCCGAAAATAACAAAACTTATGCAAAAATTATCTTTATATAAAAAAATAAAGCCGTTGAGAGATTCCCAACGGCCTTAATCATTAATATCTAATTAGACTATATTATTACTTATATTCTTGCCAGCACTTAATTTTGATATCCTCTTTACCCATTTTACAAAAGGCTTGAATAAATGCACTTGCTAAACGAGCATTAGTAATCAATGGAATATTAAAGTCAATGGCACTACGGCGAATTTTATATCCGTTTTTCAACTCATTTGTACTTAAGTTTTTCGGGATATTAACCACCAAATCAATTTGTTTTTCACGAATCATTTCCAATGAATTTGGATGTTGATCCGGTTCACTTGGCCAATAAATATGAGTAGTTTCAACTCCGTTTTCAGCAAAGAATTTATGAGTTCCACCTGTTGCAAAAATGTTATAACCATTATCTTTTAACAGCTTAGCAGCTTTCAACAATTCCATTTTTGAACGTAATGGACCTGAAGAAATCAAAATATTCTTTTGTGGAATTGAATAACCTACAGAAAGCATTGAATTCAGGATAGCTTCGTCAAAGTTATCACCGATACATCCAACCTCACCTGTTGATGACATATCAACACCTAACACGGGGTCAGCTTTTGCTAAACGAGCAAAAGAGAACTGAGGTGCTTTGATTCCAACACAATCCAAATCAAATAAGTTTTTATTTGGCTTTTCAACATCCATTCCTAACATTACTTGTGTTGCAAGGTCAATTAAATTAACCTTAAGAATTTTAGAAACAAATGGGAAACTACGAGATGCTCTTAAGTTACACTCTATAACTTTAAGCTCGTTATTTTTACCCAACAACTGCATATTAAAAGGTCCTGAGATATTAAGCGCTTTAGCTATTTCTCTGGCAATCTTTTTAACACGACGCATTGTTTCGATATACAATTTTTGAGGAGGGAATACAATAGTTGCATCACCTGAGTGAACACCTGCAAACTCTACGTGCTCTGAAATTGCATAAGCTACCAACTCACCATTTTTAGCAACGGCATCCACTTCAATCTCTTTAGCTTCCTCAATAAATTCAGAAACTACAACCGGATATTCTTTTGAAACGTTAGCAGCTAATGTTAAGAAGTGCTCTAACTCATCCTTGTTACTTACCACATTCATGGCTGCACCCGAAAGCACATAACTTGGACGAACTAAAACTGGGAAACCAACCTCATCAACGAAAGTAAAGATATCTTCTATTGAAGTTAACTCACTCCATCTTGGCTGGTCAATATTTAAGCGGTCTAACATTGCAGAGAATTTCTGACGGTTTTCTGCATTGTCAATATTTTCAGGCGAAGTTCCTAAAATTGGTACATTCTGACCATTTAATTTCATAGCCAGGTTATTAGGAATCTGTCCACCTACAGAAACGATCACTCCTTTTGGTGTTTCAAGATCAATAACATCAAGTACACGCTCAAAAGTAAGTTCATCAAAATATAAACGATCACAAACATCATAATCTGTACTCACCGTTTCAGGGTTGTAGTTGATCATGATAGAACGATATTTTTGATCTCTGATCGTATTCAGCGCATTAACACTACACCAGTCAAACTCCACTGAGCTACCAATACGATAAGCACCACTACCCAATACAATTACAGATTTACCATCATCTACATAATCAATATCATGCTCGGTTCCACTGTATGTTAAGTATAAGTAATTGATTTGAGCAGGAAACTCTCCGGCCATGGTATCAATTTGCTTAACAACAGGCAATATGTTACGTTTTTTACGCTCAGCTCTTACTTTTAACAAGTCATCACTAATCACTTCACTTGTGCTCTTAAATACACAACGAGCCACCTGGAAGTCAGAGAAACCAGAACGTTTAGCTTGTCTTAACAAATCACTAGGAAGTTCTTCCAGATTAGAAAACTTCTTAAGTTCTGTTTCTATATCACTAATATTCTTTAGCTTTTCAAGGAACCAATGGTCAATTTTACTTAACTCATGAATTTCCTCTACTGTCATTCCATTTTCAAAAGCTTCGGCAATGGCATAAATACGTTGATCAGTAGGTTCAGCTAATTCTGTTTTAACATCAATTCCTTTTAATGGTTGGTTTGCTACAAAACCATGCATTCCCTGACCAATCATACGAAGACCTTTTTGAATAGCCTCTTCAAAAGTACGACCGATAGACATGATTTCACCAACAGATTTCATACTTGAACCAATCTGCTTGCTAACACCATTAAATTTATTTAAATCCCAACGAGGAATTTTACATACTACATAATCCAATGCTGGTTCAAAGAAAGTAGAAGTTACTTTAGTTACCGAGTTTTTCAACTCATGCAATCCATAACCTAAACCTAATTTAGCTGCCACAAAAGCCAACGGATAACCAGTTGCTTTAGAAGCAAGGGCACTGGAACGAGATAAACGGGCATTTACCTCAATTACACGATAATCCTCTGATTTAGGATCTAACGCATATTGAACATTACACTCACCAACAACACCAATATGACGAATAATTTTAATGGCTAGCTCACGTAATTTATGATATTCAGAGTTTGAAAGTGTTTGAGAAGGTGCTACTACAATACTTTCTCCTGTATGAATTCCCAGTGGGTCAAAGTTTTCCATATTACAAACTGTAATACAGTTATTATACTTATCACGAACCACCTCATACTCTACTTCTTTCCATCCTTTTAATGATTCTTCAACCAAAATCTGGTTTGAATAAGAGAACGCGTTTTCTGCACGAGCAATTAACTCTTCTTCATTATAACAGAATCCACTTCCCATTCCACCTAATGTGTAAGCAGCTCTTACAATAATAGGGAATCCAATTTTCTTTGATGCTTTCACAGCCTCTTCAACTGAAGTTACAGCAAGACTGATTGGTGTTTTAACATCAATTTCTTTAAGCTTATTAGCAAAAATTTCCCTGTCTTCAGTATTAATAATTGCCTGAACAGGTGTACCTAATACTTGAAGGTTATATTTATCAAGCACTCCGGTTTCAAAAAGTTTAGTACCACAGTTTAATGCAGTCTGACCACCGAAAGCCAGCAGAATACCATCAGGCTTTTCTTTTTTAATTACCTCCTCGACAAAATAAGGTGTTACAGGCAAAAAATAAATTTTATCAGCAATTTTATCTGATGTCTGTACAGTAGCAATATTAGGATTTACTAAAACAGTCTCAATGCCTTCTTCCTTTAAAGCTTTAAGAGCCTGTGACCCTGAATAGTCAAACTCACCTGCTTCTCCGATCTTTAGCGCACCTGATCCAAGTATTACTACTTTTTTAATGTCTTTATTCATGTTATACTGGCTTATTATGAAATTGATGTAATGTATTCTTATACAAAAAAAAATCAGAAAAAATCTTCAATCTGATTCTATATGTCTTACTTTATCTATGCGTTTACTCTTTAACAATCGCCATCCTTTCTAAGACTCAACAACTCTAATCTTTGGATATAAGTATGTTTTGTCCTTTCTCAGGATTCATTTCGGCTGCAAAAATACAAATATTTTACAAATTTCTTTTGATTATTTTAAAAAAGTGAATATTTTTGCATTGTAATTGAATATTTATACAATGAAGATCAAAGCGCAGCGACTAGCTACCATAAAAAGCATCATTAGCTCACAGAATGTAAGCAGCCAGGAAGAGTTACTTATCTTGCTTGAAAAAGAAGGATTTATGACTACCCAGGCTACACTATCCCGTGACCTTAAATATTTAAAGGTAGCTAAAGTTCCACACACTGATCTTGGGTATGTATATGAATTACCCCAAGGGTTAGCTAAGATCAATGAAGAAGTTCATGATGACTTTCCTGTTTCAGGAATCGATTCCATAGACTTTACAGGAAATCTGGCAGTAATTAAAACAAGACCCGGCTTTGCTAATAGTATTGCTTCTGTAATCGACAGTCATGATCCCTACGAGATTTTAGGTACCATAGCCGGAGATGACACTATTTTATTAATTAACAGAGAAGGGATATCAAAAGGACATATCATTGAAGTTTTATCACTATTTATCCCCGGTTTAAAGGATAAATTATTGTAGTTGATTTTTGAGGCGTTAATTAAAAATGATTAAAGATTTTTACATCGATGTAGCAAATGAGGAGCACCTCGAGTATGTGGATATCATACTTACTACTATTGCAGACGCTGCAAAAGTGAGAGGTACAGGGATTGCAAAACGTAGTCCTGGCTATATTATTCAAAAAATAAACGAAAGAAAAGCTATTATTGCTTTGCACGGCAAAACATTTGCCGGCTTTTGTTACATAGAATCCTGGGGGCACAATCGTTTTGTGGCTAATTCAGGATTGATCGTTGCCGATGCCTTTAGGGGACAAGGTCTGGCTAAAGCGATTAAATCAAAAGCCTTTGAATTATCAAGAAAACGATTTCCTGATGCGAAGCTTTTTGGTTTAACAACCGGACTGGCAGTTATGAAGATCAACTCGGAGCTTGGTTATAAGCCCGTAACATTTTCAGAACTGACGGACGACGAAATGTTTTGGAAAGGCTGTCAGAGCTGTGTAAACTATGATATTCTGGTTAGAACAAACCGACGACATTGTTTATGTACAGGTATGCTTTATGATCCCACAAAGGATAATAAGAAACAGGACGAAAAGAGCTTAAAAGTATATAGCAGATGGCTTAAATTTAAGCAATTTGTATTTTTAAGACCTAACAAGAATAAAGGAGAAAACAAGCACTCCTATTTCAAACGTCTGCAAGCAAAATTAATCTCGTAAAAATGATAGAGCTCAGCTCTAACAATAAATAAAAGAAAATGGAAAAAGTTGTTTTAGCCTTTAGTGGCGGGTTAGATACTTCATTTTGTGTGAAGTACCTTAAACATGAAAAAGGATTAGATATTTACTCTGCAATTGCTAACACTGGTGGTTTTTCTGATCAGGAATTAAAAACCATTGAAGAAGGTGCATACAACCTTGGTGTAACGAAGCATGCAACGCTTGATGTAACTGACGTTTACTATCGCAACTGTATCCGATACATGATTTTTGGTAACATCCTAAAAAACAACACTTATCCTCTATCTGTAAGTTCTGAAAGAATTTTTCAGGCCTACGCTATCGTAGATTATGCAAGAAAAATAGGAGCTAAATATATTGCTCACGGAAGTACAGGTGCAGGAAATGACCAGGTAAGATTCGATTTAACCTTTCAAATCATAGCTCCGGAAATTGAGATTATCACTCCAATTCGTGATTTAACGCTTTCCAGAGAAGCTGAAATTGAGTACTTAAAGAAACATGGCGTTGAGAAAGACTGGAAGAAAATGGAATATTCCATTAACAAAGGTCTTTGGGGAACAAGTGTAGGTGGAAAAGAAACACTTACTTCAAACAAAAATTTACCTGAAGAAGCTTATCCTAGTCAACTTACAGAAACAGAACCATCAGAGTTAACAATTGAATTTAACAAAGGTGAAATTGCATCTGTAAATGGAGAAACATTTGCCACTCCTATTGATGCCATCAGAAAAATTGAAGCAATTGGTTCTTCATATGCTATTGGAAGAGATACTCATATTGGAGATACAATAATTGGTATTAAAGGTAGAGTTGGTTTTGAAGCTGCAGCTCCAATGCTAATTATTAAAGCGCACCACCTACTTGAAAAGCATACGCTTACCAAGTGGCAAATGTATTGGAAAGAACAATTAAGCAACTGGTACGGAATGTTATTGCACGAAGCTCAATACGTAGAGCCTGTGATGAGAGACATTGAGAAATTCCTTGATAACACACAGACTAACGTAACTGGTAAAGTAATTTTAAAACTATTCCCATACCGTTTTGAATTAGTTGGAATTGAATCGGATAACGACTTAATGAATTCAGGATTCGGTGATTATGGTGAAGTTAATAAAGGCTGGAGCGGTGATGATGTGAAAGGATTCACTAACATCTTAGGTAACCAATTAAAAATATTTAATAAGGTTAACGAAGGTCAGTTAGATATTAAATAAAATAAACCAAAAATTCACAGGCGATAGTAAACTTAAAATATTATCGCCTGAAAATAATATAATAAAATGATTAAAGTTGGTATTGTAGGTGGAGCTGGATATACAGCCGGGGAGCTATTAAGAATTTTGATTTTTCATCCGGAAGTTGAAATTACATGTATTCAAAGTACTAGTAATGCAGGAAATCCAATCAGTGCTGTTCACGCAGATTTAATTGGAGAGTCAGATCTTGTGTTTGCAGAAAATTTAGATACTGATGTTGTGGATGTTATTTTCCTATGCATGGGACATGGAAAATCAAAAGAATTTTTAAGTGAAAATGTAATCCCTGATCACATCAAAATTATCGACCTTAGTCATGATTACAGATTAAAAGCAGATGGAAACGACTTTGTATATGGGCTTCCTGAATTAAACAGAGAAGATATTAAGTCAGCCTCAAAAATTGCAAACCCCGGATGTTTTGCTACAGCCATACAGTTAGCATTACTTCCGATAGCAGCTTCAGGAAAACTAAACGAGGTTCACGTAAATGCAATTACTGGTTCTACCGGGGCAGGACAAAAACCAACTGCAACATCACATTTTAGCTGGAGAAACAACAATTTATCTGTTTACAAAGCATTCTCACATCAACATTTGGGAGAAATTAAACAGTCACTCTGCCAGCTACAAAATGATTTTACCAACGAGGTTAATTTTATTCCGGTAAGAGGAAATTTTGCCCGTGGTATTATGGCTACAGCATACACTGAATCTGACATGACGGTAGAGGATGCTGTTCAGCTCTATAAAGATTATTATAAAGACCACCCTTTTGTTATTGTTTCGGATGAGAATCCAAACTTAAAGCAGGTGGTTAATACCAATAAAGGAATCGTATTTGTTGAGAAGTATGATGGAAAGTTGTTTGTAATCAGTATGATCGACAACTTGGTAAAAGGTGCTTCAGGTCAAGCTGTTCAAAATATGAACTTAATGTTTGGCCTTGAAGAAACAACTGGTCTTCGCCTTAAACCGGTAGCTTTTTAAGTAAGCAAAAACATAACCAATAGTTAGCTTATAAGCCAACCACCTTAAGGAGAATTTTATTGATGGTTTAAATTAGGTGTTAACTTACAAAGGAAGACCAGTTAACACTCCTGTAGAGAAGCCAAGACTTTACAGGAGTGTTTATTTTTAACATTAACTGAATATAGAAATGAAACTATTTGACGTATATCCACTTTTTGATATTGAGCCCGTTAAAGCAGAAGGATGCTACATATGGGATAAAGAGGGTAATAAATACCTTGATCTGTACGGCGGCCATGCTGTAATTTCAATCGGACACTCTCATCCTCATTACATCAAACGCATTTCTGATCAGTTAAACAACATTGGCTTTTACTCCAATTCTGTTCAAAATCAGATGCAAAAAGAGCTTGCTCAAAAGCTTGGCGAAATGTCAGGTTTGGAAGATTACGATCTATTTCTTTGCAACTCAGGTGCTGAAGCCAATGAAAATGCATTAAAACTCGCTTCCTTTACAACAGGAAAAACAAGAGTTATCTCATTCAAAAAAGGCTTTCACGGCAGAACTTCTGCTGCTGTTGCCATAACTGACAATCCTAAAATTGTAGCACCAATTAACAGCAAGCACGAGTCCTCAATTCTTGAATTAAACAATCTTGATGCAGTAGAAACTGAACTAAAAAAAGATGATGTTTGCGCTGTGATCATTGAAGGTATTCAGGGAATTGGCGGTATCATTGTTCCTGATGCTTCTTTTCTGGAAGGACTTGGAGAATTGTGTAAAAAATACAAAGCCATATTAATTCTTGACGAAATTCAATCCGGCTATGGACGTTCAGGAAAATTCTTTGCATTCCAGTATAGCAATGTAAAACCTGACATTGTTACAACAGCCAAAGGAATGGGTAATGGTTTTCCAATAGGAGGTGTACTTATATCCAATGAATTTAAACCATGGTTTGGCATGTTAGGTACTACTTTCGGAGGAAATTATCTTGCCTGCGCAGCTGCTCTGGCAGTATTGGAAGTCATGGAAAAAGAAAGCCTGGTTGAAAATTCAAGAGTTGTTGGTAATAACATTATTAAAAAATTAAACCAAAACATTAAAAATTGTGAAATTAGAGGATTAGGCCTTATGATTGGTATAGAATTTGATACACCAATAGCCGACTTGAGAAAGAAACTTCTATTCGAAGATAAGATTTTCACAGGGGTATCAGGCGCAAATACCATAAGGATTCTACCTCCGTTAAGCTTAAATGTTGAGCAATCAGATTTTTTCATTCAAAAATTATCTGAATCACTATAAAACAAAGTGCCTGATACGTATTATATTTATACAACAAAACAGGCAAATTATGATTAAATCATTCTGGAATGAAGAGTGGAAAGAAATAAGGTTTGAAGAAGGCGCACTGCAGAAGAAATATGCAATTTCAAATTACGGCAGAGTAATCAGTTATTTAACTGTTCCCAAAGAAGGAACCTTGATAAAAGGAGGTAAACTTCGTGGTTATTCAACATTGCCGGTACGGCCACACGGAAAATCGAAAACTTTTTACGTTCATAAACTAGTTGCTCAATACTTTATTGAAAACGACAGATCTGATGCAACCTTTGTTATTCATTTAGATCATAACAAAAATAACAATTACGTTGAGAACCTTAAGTGGTGTACTAAAGATGAAGTTTTTGAACACCAAAAAGATAATCCAATCGTAATTGAGGCCCGCAAAAAGCAAAAAGGACGAAGAAAGGATGAAGGGCACAAACTCACTTCAACGGAAGTTATTAGATTAAAAAAGAAAATATTTGACCCCAAACGCAAATCGCGACTTAAAATCATTGCTAAACAGTTTGGCATTAGCGAAATGCAACTATACAGAATTAAATCTGGTGAAAATTGGGGACACATCAAAGTTGAAATAGATGGCGTAGAATATTAGCACGAAATGACATTGGTACATTTAGTGCAATACTAAATGCCCCATATAAATTCGTGTTATGAAAAACAAGAAAATTACCATTATCGGTGGCGGAAACTTAGGCCAGGCGATAGCAAAAGGCATTGTAAACTCAAACGTAATAGATCCTTCTAACCTTACCGTTACACGTAGAAGGGTAGAATTTATAAAAGACTTAACAAAGTCAGGTATTCACATTACATCTGACAACAAAGCAGCATCCACTGGTGCTGATATTATTTTCCTGGGAGTAAAACCTTATCAGGTTGAAGATATTGTTACTGAAATAAAAGATTGTGTTACCGAAAACACAATAATTATTTCTTTAGCAACAGGTGTTGACTCTCTTACTATTGAAAAATACTTTGATAAAAAGTTACCGATCTTCAGAGCAATGCCTAATACGGCTATTGCAATAGGTCAATCAATGACCTGTATTTCTGCTCACAATGCAGGTGAAGATCAAAGCCAGGTTGTTCTTACTCTTTTTGAACAAGTTGGTGAAGCACTTATCATTCCTGAAGAATTAATGGCTGCTGCAACAGTTCTGGCAGCATGCGGTATTGCTTTTGCACTAAGATTTGTTCGTGCTGCAACTCAAGGCGGTATTGAAATTGGATTTGGTGCAGACCTGGCTTTAAAAATTGCATCTCAGACTGTAAAGGGAGCTGCAGATCTTTTAATCAATTCAGGAACACATCCGGAACATGAAATTGACAAAGTTACTACACCAAGAGGTGTAACCATTTCCGGATTAAACGAAATGGAACACCAAGGATTTAGCTCTTCTCTTATTAAAGGACTTATAACCTCCTTTAATAAAATTGAAAACGGTAAATAAGATCTCCTGTGTTTAAAACAATTACAATAAAAATAGGATCAAACGTATTGACTGATGAAAATGGGATGCTGCACAAGGAAAGAGTATCTCATCTGGTTGATCAGATTGCTGCATTACATGAAAAAAACAAGAAAATAATTCTTGTTTCATCAGGTGCAGTTGCTGCTGGTAGGTCTATGGTTAAAATCAACAAAAAAACCGATACCGTATCATCTCGTCAGTTACTTTCTTCTGTTGGACAAGTAAAGCTTTTGAATACCTATTCGGCTTTATTTGAAAAACATAACATTCAGTGTGCTCAGGTTTTGGTTACAAAACAAGATTTTCGTTCCCGTGAGCATTACCTGAATATGAAAAACTGTATTTCAACATTGATCCAAAACGGAATCGTTCCAATTATTAATGAAAATGATGCAGTATCAGTAACTGCGTTAATGTTTACAGATAATGACGAGCTTGCTGGTTTATTATCATCAATGATGAACAGTGAAGCTTTGTTTATATTGAGTAACGTGAATGGAATATACGATGGAGATCCCAGAACCAGCAATGCCAAAGTAATCAGAACAGTTGATAGTACTAATGCTGATCTTTCTGAATATATCTCTACAACTCGTTCTAATTTTGGTAGAGGAGGAATGTTAACCAAATGTCATATTGCACAAAAAACAGCAGCTTCAGGAACATCTGTTCACATCGCCAATGGAACTATTCCTAATATATTAATTGATTTAAATAATCATCCTCAAGAAGTTGAGCATACCAGGTTTTTACCAGGAGAAAAATATCCTGCCATAAAAAAATGGATTGCTTATTCAGAGTCCTTTACCAATGCGGAAGTAATTATTAACAAAGGAGCTTTTGACGCACTGAATTCATCAAAAGCAACAAGTTTATTACTTGCCGGGGTTATTAAATTTAATGGTAACTTTAAAAAAGGAGATTTACTTAAAATTGTTTCTGAAGACGGAATTGAAGTGGGCATTGGTAAAGCCAAGTACGACAAAGCAAAGGCAACAGAACATATGAAGGATCCTAAATATCAGGCACTCATACATTACGATTATTTATATTTATTTTAATATTGATCGAAACATAAATAACAACCTTAATCATCTAAAAAATGCAATGTTTAGCACAATTTCAAAAAGTTAAAGACGCTTCTCGTGAATTAACGAGAGTAACAGAACAGCGCATCATAAATATGCTCAATAAACTTGCAGATGAAGCGGAGAACAACATTCCTCAGTTACTGGAAGCAAATCAAAAGGATCTGGACAGAATGAGTCCTGAGGATCCTAAATTTGACAGGCTAAAATTAACGAAAGAAAGAATTAAAGGTATTGCCGCAGACATCAGAAATGTTGCTAAACTCCCCTTCCCTATTGGTGAAATTCTTGAAGAAAAAGAACTTGACAACGGATTACAACTACAAAAGGTAAGAGTACCACTTGGTGTTATAGGGGTTATATATGAGGCTCGACCTAATGTAACATTCGACGTTTTTTCATTGTGCATGCAATCAGGAAACGCTTGTGTTTTAAAAGGAGGAAGTGATGCTGAATTTTCAAACAAGGCAATTGTTGAACTCATTCACAAGGTATTAAAGGATGAAAACTTAAATCCTGAGTTACTTCAGTTACTTCCACCTGACAGATCGGCAGCCACAGAACTAATGAATGCAATTGGTTACGTTGACATTCTTATTCCCAGAGGATCACAAAACCTTATCAATTCTGTTAGAGAAAATGCCAATATTCCTGTAATTGAAACGGGAGCAGGAATTGTGCATACATATGTAGATCGCTCTGCTGATATTAGTAAAGCTGCAAATGTAGTTGTTAATGCTAAAACACGCAGAGTGAGCGTTTGTAATGCATTGGATTGCATGATTATTCACAAGGATAAATTGCTGGATCTTTCAGAAATCATGAAAGGTATGATTCCTTTTGACGTGGAAGTTTATGCCGATGAAGCATCATACAGCCAATTAAAAGATCAGTATCCCGAAAACCTTTTATTTAAGGCAACTTCTGAGTCATTTGGAACAGAATTTCTGTCTCATAAAATGTCGATAAAAACAGTAAATGACCTTGATGAAGCATTGGATCATATTTACAAGTACAGTTCAAAACACAGCGAAGCTATAATAGCTGAAGATGCTAAAGTTATTGAAAGGTTCTACAATGAAGTTGATGCTGCTGCAGTTTACGCTAATACTTCAACAGCATTTACCGATGGAGCACAATTTGGATTGGGAGCTGAGATTGGAATTAGTACTCAAAAATTACATGCTCGTGGCCCAATGGCCTTAAAGGAGCTAACCAGCTACAAATGGCTTATAAAAGGTGATGGTCATACAAGACCCGCTTAATTTTTACATAAAGAGGTATAATAACCAGTTAGTAGATTAAACAACTTTTAGTTATATACCCAAACCAACCAATAATTAAAAATTGAAACGAGCCTTGAAAATTCATAATTCAGGCTAGTTCCATGAGACCATAAAAATCAAATTACATATGAAAAGATTTTTAAAAGTAACCGACATAGGAGATTTAAAACAAGCTTTAAAAGATGCTTTTGAAGTGAAAAAAAATCCTTATGCTTTTAGCGAATTAGGAAAAAACAAAACCATCATTCTTGTTTTCTTTAACAGTAGTTTAAGAACCAGATTAAGCTCTCAAAAGGCTGCAATGAATCTGGGAATGAACGTAATGGTTTTAGATATTAACAAAGACGGCTGGAAACTTGAAACAGAAATGGGTGTTGTAATGGATAGCGACAAACCAGAACATATTAAAGAAGCAGTTCCTGTAATTGGTCAATATTGCGACTTAATTGGAGTTCGTTCTTTTGCTACTTTTGAGAATAAAGAAGACGACTATTCTGAAAAAGTACTAAACCAGTTCATCCAATATTCCGGAGTTCCGGTTATTAGTTTAGAGTCTGCAACCCGTCACCCGCTACAATCTTTTGCCGATTTAATTACAATTGAAGAATTCAAACAAAAAGAACGTCCAAAAGTTGTTTTAACCTGGGCTCCTCACCCAAGAGCACTGCCTCAAGCTGTAGCAAACTCTTTTGCAGAATGGATGAAGGAAGCTGATGTTGAGTTTGTAATTACACACCCTAAAGGGTATGAATTAGCTGATGAATTTACTGAAGGTGTAACTGTAGAATATGATCAAAAGAAAGCATTTGAAGGTGCTGACTTTATTTATGCAAAAAACTGGTCTTCATACACAGATTACGGACAGGTTACATGTCAGGATATGAGCTGGACTGTTGACGAAGAAAAAATGGCACTTACAAATAATGCCAAATTCATGCACTGTCTGCCAGTTCGCAGAAATATGATTGTGACAGATGGCGTCATTGAAAGCGAAAACTCACTAGTAGTTCAAGAAGCAGCAAACAGAGTTGTGTCAGCACAAACTGTAATAAAAAAAATGCTTGAAAACCTATAATAACAATTAACAAACAAAAGATAAACCTGCTATAACATGCAAGAAATAACCGTAGTAAAAGTTGGAGGAAAAGTTGTTGAAACACCAGAATCATTACAATCACTTTTAAATGATTTTGTGGCATTACCCGGATTAAAAATTTTGGTTCACGGAGGAGGGAGATCTGCTACAAAAATAGCGTCTCAACTTGGTGTTGAAACAAAAATGGTTGATGGGAGACGAATCACCGACTTGGAAACGCTAAAGGTTGTTACCATGGTATATGCAGGACTGGTTAATAAAAATATTGTAGCATCATTGCAAGCACTAGGAGCAAATTCCGTTGGGCTTACAGGAGCTGATTTAAATTTAATCAGAGCTGTAAAAAGACCCGTTAAAGAAATTGATTACGGTTATGTTGGCGATGTTGAATCTGTTCAGGTAAATGAACTGATGGATTTAATTAACAAAAATGTAATTCCTGTAGTGGCACCTCTTACGCACGATGGTAAAGGAAATATGCTGAATACAAATGCAGATACAATGGCTTCGTCATTAGCTTGTGCTTTAGCGGAACACTACAAAGTAAACTTAGTGTATTGCTTCGAGAAAAAAGGTGTATTAAGTAATCCTGATGACGACGATGCTGTGATACCGGTTTTAACTCACAAATTATTTAAAGAACATCAACAATCAGGTGTAATTGCTGAAGGTATGATACCTAAGCTGGATAATGGTTTTAATGCAATTAAAGCAGGTGTGGCAAAGGTAAATATCACCAACACAGAAGGCTTAAAAGGAGGATTGAATACAGGAACTTTATTAAAAGACGAATAAATGAATAATATTCAATCTTATACTAACGATGCTGTTACTCTGTTAAAAACATTGATTTCTATTGAATCCTTCAGTAGAAGTGAAGAAAAAGCTGCTGATGTGATGGAATCTTTTTTACTAGAAAAGGGATTTCAAACCAACAGAAAAGGTAATAACATATGGATTAAAAGTACAAATTGGGACATTGAAAAACCCGTTATTCTATTAAACTCGCATATTGATACAGTAAAACCTTCAAGTAAATGGACTTATGATCCATTTTTACCAACAGAAGAAGGAGATGTTCTTTACGGTTTAGGAAGTAATGACGCTGGAGGTCCATTAGTATCTTTGATGTCAACATTTTTTCTTCTTTCTGAAAAAGAACAGCCTTTCAATTTTATTTTCGCAGCAACTGCTGAAGAAGAAGTATCCGGAGTTAATGGCGTGGCATCAATTCTGGAAGAACTTGGACCAATAGATTTGGGGATAGTAGGAGAACCTACTCAAATGCATATGGCCATTGCTGAAAAAGGATTATTGGTATTAGATTGTGAGGCTAAGGGTAAAGCCGGGCATGCAGCAAGAGATGAAGGCGACAATGCTATTTATAAAGCACTTAAGGATATTGAATGGTTCAGAACTTTCAAATTCCCTAAAGTGTCAGAATTATTTGGTCCTGTTAAAATGACAGTTTCGCAAATAAATGCAGGCGTACAACATAATGTAGTACCCGATACTTGTAAGTTTGTAGTTGATGTAAGAGTCAATGAGTATTACAGTAACGTTGAAGCGGCAAAAATTATAAGCGAAAATGTAGATTGTGAGGCCATACCTCGAAGCACAAGGCTTAACAGTTCGCGAATTTCAATGGATCATCCTGTTGTGCAAAGAGGTATTAAACTTGGCAGAGAATACTATGGTTCTCCAACAACGTCAGACCAGGCTTTGATGAATTTTACCACATTGAAAATTGGACCAGGAGATTCGGCTCGCTCTCACACAGCTGATGAATTTATAAAAATTAGTGAGATTAAAGAAGGAATTAAACTCTACTATCAATTAATCAATGATTTAGAGTTAAGATAACAATTAGTTAAAAAGTGTGACAAATGTCATATTTTTCACAACTTAATTTGAATTTATAAGTTTATTAATTTATATTTGCCTCAATTATAAGGAAGACAGTTAACGCAGTTTACAATTTAAAAGACTTCTTTTTATTTAAGGTAATTTCATCATTGAGAAAGGTACGTCAAAATGCGACTATAATTTCTCCTTGAAAAATATGTACAATGAAACTTTGGGATAAAGGCATAAAAGTAAACGATAAAATCGAAAGCTTTACAGTAGGGAAGGATCGTGAAATGGATTTATACTTAGCTCCATTTGATGTGCTTGGAACTATGGCTCATATTACCATGCTTGAAAGTGTTGGATTACTTGAGAAAGAAGAACTGCAAAAACTACTTGCTGAATTAACAAACATCTACAAAGAAACTTTATCTGGAGATTTTGTTATTGAAGACGGTATAGAAGATGTGCATTCTCAGGTTGAAATGATGCTTACTCAGAGATTGGGTGATATCGGCAAGAAAGTACACAGTGGACGATCCAGAAACGATCAGGTTTTATTAGATCTTAAACTGTTTATTCGATCAAAAATACAAGAAGTAGTTAATGGAGTTGTTGAGTTTTTTGAGGCTCTTCAAACCCAAAGCGAAAAATATAAAGATTATTTAATACCAGGATATACGCACCTGCAGGTAGCCATGCCATCGTCGTTTGGCTTATGGTTTGGTGCTTATGCAGAAAGCTTAACTGATGATATGTTTATGCTTAATGCAGCCTGGAGAATTTCAAATCAGAATCCTCTTGGTGCAGCTGCTGGGTACGGAAGTAGTTTTCCTTTGAACCGCCAGCTTACAACAGACCTTTTAGGCTTCGACAATATGAATTACAATGTTGTTTATGCTCAAATGGGAAGAGGAAAAACTGAAAGAAATGTTGCAACAGCATTAAGTTCGGTTGCTCAAACAGTTGGTAAATTTGCTATGGATGCCTGTTTATATATGAGTCAGAATTTTGGCTTTTTAACACTACCTGGTGAATTAACAACAGGATCGAGCATTATGCCACACAAAAAGAATCCGGATGTTTTTGAATTGATAAGAGCCAAATGCAACCAAATTCAATCACTTCCTGGAACAATAGCCTTGATAACAGGTAATTTACCATCAGGTTATTTTCGTGATTTGCAACTTATTAAGGAAAACTTTTTACCCGCATTTGATGATTTAATCAGCTGTTTGGATTTAGCCACATTTGCGGTTAATAACATCACCATAAAAAAAGACATCCTTAGTAACGAAATTTATAAGTATGCATTTAGTGTTGAAGAAGTAAACAAACTTGTTTTACAAGGAGTTCCATTCCGTGACGCATACAAGCAAATAGGAGGATTGATTGAAGATGGGAAATTTGAACCTGAATTGGATGTAAATCATACCCATGAAGGAACGATAGGAAATTTGTGTAATGATGCTGTCAAAAACAAAATGAACAACCTGCTCAAATCATTTAATTTTGAGAAGGTTGCAGATGCAATTCAATCACTAAGTAAAAATTAATATAAGAAAAGAGAATATGGTATTATTGGAAAACTTGGCTAAACTAGCTGTTCAATCCTGTGAAATTGAAAAAGAACTTTTTGACCAGTATGGTGTCAAAAGGGGACTGCGTAATGCAGATTTTTCCGGGGTATTGGTTGGTTTAACCCATATTGGTAATGTTGTTGGTTACGATAACATCGACGGAAAACTTGTCCCTAGAGAGGGAGAACTTTACTATCGAGGTTACGAACTAAAAGATCTTGCCAAAGGTTTTCTATCTACCGGTCGTCATGGTTTCGAAGAAACTGCATATCTGTTGTTAACAGGTCAGCTTCCAAGCCAACAGGAATTATCTGACTTCACAACATATCTTGCTGATCAAAGTGAGTTACCTCCATTCTTCTCTAAAAACATGATTTTATCATTAAGAGGAAGAGATGTAATGAATATGTTAGCCAGATCTGTATTAGGATTATATGCAGAAGATGAAGATGCAGAAGATTTTAGCCACGTTAACCTCATGAAACAAGCAATTAGTCTTATTGCTAAATTTCCTGTTATTGTTGCCTATGCCTATTACGGAATGCGTCATTCATTTCAACGTAAATCATTAGTTATTCGTCACCCTCAAAAGCACCTTAGTCTTGCTGAAAACTTTTTATACATGTTAAAAGGCAAAAACTATACAAAGCTTGAGGCCGATTTATTAGATTTATCATTAGTAATTCATGCTGAACACGGTGGTGGTAACAACTCAACATTTACAACCAGAGTTGTTAGTTCTGCTCAAACAGACACCTATTCAGCAATAGCTTCTGCATTAGGCTCATTAAAAGGAGGATTGCATGGGGGTGCCAACCTTAAAGTTATTGACATGATGAAAAACATCAAGGAAAATGTTAAGGATTGGACCGACAAAAAAGAAGTCTCTGAATATCTATCGAAATTATTAAGAAAAGAAGCATTTGATCATACCGGTAAGATATATGGTATTGGTCATGCAATCTATACGCTGTCTGATCCAAGAGCAGTATTGCTTAAGGAAAAAGCCAGAGAACTGGCCGAAGAAAAAGGTAGAATGGATGAATTTAATCTTTATACATTAATTGAAGAGCTAGCTCCGGAAGTTTTTTATAACTTTAAGGGTGAAAACGCAAAAGTTATTTGCGCCAACGTTGACTTTTATTCAGGATTTGTATACGAATGTATTAAAATCCCTAAAGAAATTTATACTCCGATATTTGCAGTTGCCCGTATTGCTGGCTGGGCAGCGCATCGCATAGAGGAGGTTACATTCTCAAGCCGTAGAATTATTCGTCCGGCTTACAAGTGTGTAATTGATCGATCTACTTATCTTCCTTTGGAATCTAGATAAGTGTTTTTGTTGATTGGGTAATGAAAAGGCTGTCTGTGGGGGAAACATCAGACAGCCTTTTATATTTTATTTTATTTAAAACACATAACCTAATTGAAATAGTAAATAATCGGCATCTATACCATGCACTTTTAAATCAGCACCAATTACCCAATTCTGCTTTAATAAATATCTTAGATAATAATTTTGAAAAAGCAATGTTGGAGCATCGTTTCGCTTTAATATATAAATTCCTAATTGCTGTCCGAAGCGGATATCCCCGATAAAGAATTCATTTCCAATAACAGGTCCTATTCCCAATCTTTCATTTATTACTTCTGCATCTTGAATATGTTGATATTCGACTAATCCTCCCAACACGATAGCCGTATTTCTTGATATTTGAAAACTTCTATTGAGTATTATATTAAAGATATGAACAGCTCCTATCGCCAGCGTATCTCTTTTCTGTGAATAACCCAAAAGTATAACAGTTCTTTTTTCCTTCTCCTTATTAGCCTTGATAGTATTAACCGGGTTGACATTATATTTTTGAAGAATATATTCTACTCCCAAACCATACGCAATATAATTTACTCCAAGATTTGGCTGCTTCACCCCTCCGTTTGAAACATGTCTGAATGAACCAGAGGCACGTATTGCAAACTGTTTATTAATAAAGTAATAAGCATTTAAACTCCCTTGCATTGGAAAAACAAACTTTGTACTATATGCCTTATTAAAAGGATTATCTGTTTTATGATAAGGATTACTGACATAACCAACACCAGCTCCTGTTTTTAATGAAACCCGCAATTTTCCTCTGGCTTTAATGAGTGGCTCAATAAACATTACGGAATTAACAGTATAACCTAAATCTTTATGATTAAAATTTGCATAACTAATCTGCATTCCCCACTTTGAGTAAATCCCATATCGCTCTTTAATTTGACTTGCCAACAACCATTTACCTACATCGATATCAAATCCATACGGATTAACGCCATTAAAATATTGCAGCTTTTCAGTATGAACCTGAAAATCACCATCTATTCTATTAAAAGAAACATACCATGGAGTATCAGTATATAACTGTCCAACAAGTTGAAAATGAATAAACACCCCAACAAGTACAAAGAATATTTTATGTTTAAAAGTGATTCTTAACATTCAAAATATCTACTAATGTTACACTCAATTATTAAAGTTAGCACATACACTATAGAATAGCCATTAAATAGCTAAGAACTTGAAATGATAATAATCTATAAATTACATAAAAACATCAATATAAATCAACCCAAACAGAGCTCTATCTAAGTCTCATTATCACACTAATTATCTGACCATTACAGCTACACACTTTACTTCACACCCTCATTTTTATGCATATTTATTCACAACGTGAAAATTTATTTAATATTTATTCATTTGAAGTGTAAATTTATTCGTCAGGATTACAAATATTTACTAACTTTGCGCCCGAATTAATAAGTGGACATTTTTAAAATATTAATTTTTGATCCACATTAAATAATGGATTATCTTGATATTATGCCTGAAGTAAAAGGAATTAAGTTGGTACTCGAAGATGGAACTATCTTTGAAGGAAAGTCGTTTGGATATCATAAATCTGTTGCAGGAGAGGTTGTTTTCAATACTGCCATGACAGGTTATCCAGAAAGTTTAACTGACCCATCATATAAAGGTCAGATACTAGTTTCAACCTATCCATTGATTGGAAACTATGGAGTTCCTAAAGACGATAAAGACGAAAATGGAATTCCTCTATTCTATGAATCAGATCAGATTCATATTTCAGGATTAATAATTTCAGACTACTCTTTTGAATACAGCCACTGGAATGCGAAAAATTCATTAAGAGAATGGTTGATTCAAAATGAAGTTCCGGGTATTTTTGATATCGATACAAGAGCCTTAACTAAAGTTCTAAGAGAAAAAGGTTCAATGTTAGGTAAAATCCTAATCGATGATGAAGATATTGAACAATACGATCCAAATACTGATAATCTTGTTGCTCAAGTTAGTACTAAAGAAAAAAAGGTTTTTGGTAACGGAAAACATAAAGTTGTTTTAGTTGATACAGGTGCTAAATACAATATTTTACGTTGTCTTTTAAAAAGAGATACTACAGTAACTGTTGTACCTTGGGATTACGATTTTACTCAGGAAGATTATGACGGAATCATGTTATCAAATGGTCCGGGTAATCCGGAAGTTTGTGCGACTACTGTTGAAAACATTAAAAAAGCCATTGAAATAGGAAAACCAATTTTTGGAATCTGTTTAGGAAACCAATTATTAGGAATTGCATCAGGTGGAAGTACATATAAACTTAAATATGGACACAGAGCACATAACCACCCGGTAATTAAGGTTGGCACAAATAATTGCCACATTACATCACAGAACCATGGTTTTGCTCTGGATAATGAGTCGTTAAAAAATGATTGGGCTCCTTTATTTGTTAATGTAAATGACAATAGTAACGAAGGAATTTACCATAAAACAAAACCATTTTTCTCAACACAATTTCACCCTGAAGCATCAAGTGGACCAACTGATACTGAATTCCTGTTTGATGATTTCATCCAACTAATTGAAAATTACAAAAAGTAATTATATCATATAAAGCTCTGGTTTTTCCAGAGCTTTTTTTATTTCATATCGCTTTCATTTTACTAACTTTATATGTGTATAACCAAAACCATGTAAAAATGAAAGCTTCTATTTTTCTTGCCATTACAATACTGACTTTAGTTTCTTGCCAAACAAAACAAGTTAGCTCCGAAAAAACAACCTCTCTTCCTAAAATTGAAGAGTCAGAATCAGATTCTTTACAATACGATTTGATCATCTTCGATATTAAATTTGATAGTTTTTTAGCTATGCAACCTTCCATGGAGTTTTATTCTCAGGAGTATTATGAAAATTGGAATTATCAATATGTAACTGAATGGAGTATCCGACATGATAACCCGATCAGATACGGAGACTTTTATCAAACCAGAATTGATTACGAACAATCAATAGATTATGGCATGGAATTAAACTATAAACTCTATTATTACTTCCTGTTTATAGAAAAAGAATACGGTATTACATTGATTCGACGAGCAAAAACAGCAATGTAATAGTAATTTTTACTTCACTAAATTCAACCTGATTATTACCTAGAAATAGTATAGTTTTCAATAATATTTATGTTAAACCTGAGTTAATACAATTATTGTCTTATTTTTGAGTGTAAATTTTTAACATTACTATACTAACATGAACTTACTTGAAGCTTCCGGGGTGGTTAAAAAATATGCCAATCACCTTGCTCTTGACCATGTAGACATCAACATTCCTGAGAACCAAATTACAGGCTTATTAGGTCCTAATGGTGCAGGAAAAACTACATTCATCAGAATTATTAACCACATCACCATGCCTGATGAAGGGTCCATTCTTTTTAAGGGCAGGCCCATTAAATCATCTGACATATATAATATCGGCTATCTTCCGGAAGAGAGAGGTTTGTATAAAAAAATGAAGGTAGGTGAACAAGCCATTTACCTGGCTCGTTTAAAAGGTCTGTCGAAACAAGATGCTTATCACAAATTAAAATATTGGTTCGAGAAATTTGAAATTGGAGCATGGTGGAATAAAAAGGTGGAAGAGCTATCTAAAGGAATGCAACAGAAGGTTCAGTTTATTGTTACTGTACTTCATGAACCTGAATTGTTAATATTTGATGAACCATTTAGTGGATTTGACCCTATTAATGCAAACCTGTTAAAAGAAGAGATCCTAAATCTCAAAGAAAAAGGTGCAACAATTATATTTTCAACTCATAATATGAGTTCTGTTGAGGCAGTATGTGATAATATATGCCTGGTAAATAAAGCAAAAGCCATCCTTAAAGGAAATATTGATGACCTTAAACAACAATATAAAAACAATGAAGTAGCCATTGAATTTGATGGAGATATAAACTTGTTTAAAGAAAAACTCAATGGTTCATATGACATTCAGGACTTAGGTGTTAAAAACAGAAATCATTATGCTACTATCCTTTTAAAGGAAGATAAAAGCATCAATAAACTGATTTCATTATTACTTCAGGATTTTAAAATATCAGGAATAAATGAAATTTTACCTGCGATGGATGAAGTTTTCATTAAAGCAGTTGAGTTATCTAACAAGAATCAATAAAACCAATCTAAGCAAACATCATGAATAAAATATTACTCATCATAAACAGAGAATATCTAAGCCGGGTTCGAAAAAAGAGCTTTATCATAATGACATTATTAAGTCCTCTTTTATTTGCCGGCATAATATCTCTTGTCACTTATCTTAATACTCAGGAAAATACTGACGATAAAGTTATTGCAATTGAGGACTATTCAGGCTTATACAGTACAACCTTTAAAAGCACAGAACATATTAAATATGAATACATAAATTCAGGAGATTCTCTTGAAAAACAGCAGTTACTTAAAGAAGGTTTTGACGCTTTGGTGGTTATCAATGAGGATCTATTACAAAACAAATCAGCCATCCAATTGTATTCAGAATCTCAAGTAACTATAAACATCATAGACAATATTAAACATCAAATAAATAGTTATTTAAGAGATAAAAAATTAGCTAGTTTTCAGATAGAAGATCTCAATGAAAAAATAAAGGAGATCAACAATGTAAATGTTAATCTGCAAACAATTCGTTTTAATGAAGCTGGAGAAGAGAAACAAAGTAGTGCCGCGATTTCAATAATCATTGGCATAGCAGCAGCATTCCTTCTGTATATGTTTTTACTATTATACGGCACTCAGGTAATGAGAGGTGTTATTGAAGAAAAAACCAATCGTATTGTTGAGGTTATGATTTCCTCAGTTAAACCTTTTCAATTGATGATGGGTAAGATTATTGGTATCGGTTTGGTAGCGATTACTCAATTTACTTTGTGGATTGTATTATCCTTAATTGCGGTATTTATTTTACAAAGTTTTATTTTCCCATCACCAGAGCAGGTTTCACAGGGAATTGAAATCTCTCAGAGCATGCAATCAGCCCCTGATGCTGCTGATACCGCCGCTCAATTTAATAATATTATAGGATTAATTACAGACACCAACATATTTGGGATTATTGGTTTATTTGTATTCTATTTTATAGGAGGTTATCTGGTATATGCAACTTTGTTTGCAGCAGTAGGTTCAGCCGTAGACAATGAAACAGATACACAGCAATTTGTAACACCAATCATTCTTCCATTAATATTATCCATTTATGTTGCCATGGCGGCATTCAATAATCCACACGGAAGCGTAGCTTTTTGGTTTTCAATCATTCCTTTCACATCCCCGGTTGTAATGATGTCGCGTATTCCATTTGATGTTCCTACCTGGGAAATCATATTATCAATGGGAATTTTAACCTTATCATTTATTGTACTTACCTGGTTTGCAGGAAAAGTTTATCGTACCGGGATTTTAATGTATGGTAAAAAGTCAAGTTACAAAGAAGTATGGAAATGGTTTATTCAATCAGGTAAATAAGAAATTTAAAATATATGCAGATAGCAATTATTGATTTAGGAACCAACACCTTCAATTTACTTATTGCAGAAGTAAATGCAAATAACAATTATACCATTCTTTCTGAAACCAAATATCCGGCCAAAATTGGTAAAGGAGGGATCAATAATAACACAATTACACCCGAGGCTTTTGAAAGAGGATTCAAAGCATTAGAAACACATTTAGAAACGATTGCACAATTTAATGTGGATCAAATAAAATGCTTTGCAACCTCAGCTATTCGTTCTGCATCTAATGGCAAGACTTTTGTAAGTCAGGTAAAAGAAAAATTTAATCTGGATATAAACGTAATTCAAGGTGATAAAGAAGCAGAACTAATTTATGATGGGGTTAAACAGGTTGTTCCTATTGGTGCAGAGAATGTTCTGATTATGGATATTGGAGGTGGAAGTACTGAATTTATAATTGCTAATAAAAATGAAGTTGTTTGGAAACACAGCTTTAATATCGGAGCAGCAAGAATGCTGGATTTAATTCAACCTTCGCAACCTATTAAAACAGATGAGATTTCAAAACTTGAAACTTATATAAGCTCTGAATTAGAACTACTTTTTACTGAAATTAAAAAGCATAAAGTTGATCGTCTGGTTGGATCTTCAGGTTCATTTGATACTATTGCAGCTATGATTGCAGTTGAAGAACATCCACACTTAGACATGTCCAAAACAACCAGCTATAAAATTGAGATGGACCTATTTGAAAAGCTTCACCAAAAGTATCTTTCCAGTACTCTTGAAGAACGTTTGCAAATGAAAAAAATGGAATCTCATCGGGCTGAAATGATTGTTCTTGCTTCTATTTTCATCAAATTCACCATTGAAAAGTTAAATATCAAGGAAGTTTTTCAATGTAATTACGCTTTAAAAGAAGGCGCTATTTATCAGATTTTGAACAAAAAGATTTAAGCATGGCAAAAATATTAGTAATTGATGATCAAAAGAGCATAAGAAACACATTAAAGGATATTCTTGAATACGAAAATCATGAAGTTTTATTGGCTGAAAACGGAGAAGAAGGAGTAGAACTGTTTGACAAGAATAAATTTGATTTAGTATTATGTGATATCAAAATGCCCAATATGGACGGTATGGAAGTACTGGACGTAATTGTTGAAAAAAATGCAGATATTCCTGTTATCATGATTTCTGGTCACGGAAACATCGACACAGCTGTTGAAGCCATAAAAAAAGGAGCATATGATTTCATAGAGAAACCGCTTGATTTAAATCGATTACTGGTTACTGTTAAAAATGCACAGGAACGTAAAGACCTGGTTGTTGAAACTAAAGTTTTAAAAAGAAAGGTCAGCAAAACCTATGAAATGGTGGGCGAATCAGAACCTATTAATCATGTAAAAGAAATGATTGATAAAGTTGCTCCAACTGATGCCCGGGTATTGATTACAGGACAAAATGGAACAGGTAAAGAGTTGGTTGCCCGGTGGCTTCATGAAAAAAGCAACAGAGCCTCACAACCTTTTGTTGAAGTAAACTGTGCAGCCATCCCATCCGAATTAATTGAAAGCGAATTATTTGGTCATGAAAAAGGCGCTTTTACTTCTGCTCATAAACAACGCAAAGGTAAATTTGAACAAGCCAATGGAGGAACGATATTTCTTGATGAAATTGGCGACATGAGCCTAAATGCCCAGGCAAAAGTTTTACGTGCGCTACAGGAAAATGTAATCAGCAGAGTTGGCAGTGATAAAGACATTAAGATTAATGTAAGGGTTTTAGCAGCAACCAATAAAAACCTGAAAGAAGAGATTAAAGAAAATAACTTTAGAGAAGATTTATATCACCGTTTAAGTGTTATATTGATACATGTTCCCTCGTTAAATGACAGAAAGGAAGATATTCCTTTATTAACAGAGCATTTTAACACTGAAATATGCAGAGACTTGGGCATCGCAAGTAAAACCATTGATGAGACAGCGATTGAGGAACTTCAAAAAATTAACTGGACCGGAAATATCCGTGAGTTTAGAAATGTTATTGAACGACTGATTATTCTTTGTCCTGAAAACATTACATCTTCTGATGTAAAGATGTATGCAAATCCTCAGGAATAGATAAGCTATACTATTTTTGCAAAATATAAATACCACTCGTAAAAGATTAGCCTAATGCGTACAGAAAAAGATTTTATAGGTTCCGTTGAAATCCCCAAAGAAGCTCTTTACGGTATTCATTCGGTTCGTGCAAAAAATAATTTTCCTGACAACACATCGTTTTTTATTGAGTGGTATAAAGCAATTGGTATAGTAAAGCAAGCTTGTTACGAAACTTATACAAAATTCAAGCAAGCGGCCTCTTCTAAATACGCTGATAAAAACATATCATTTATTAATGATGATATTCTAGAGGTAATGAACGAGGCTGCAATTGAAGTTAGCCAGGGAAAGCACTTTGATCATTTTATTGTACCTGCAATACAAGGTGGTGCAGGTACAAGTATCAATCTTAATATCAATGAAATAATTACCAACGTTTCGCTTGTAAAATTAAATGAGCAACCGGGTAATTATAATATGGTAGATCCATTTGAACATGCTAATGTTTTTCAATCTACAAATGACGTTATCCCAACAGCATTAAAAGTCGCAGTAATTTCTCTTTTTAAAGAGTTGGATGAACTGATTAATGAAGTTTTACAATCATTAGAGGCTGTTGAAGCAAAAACAAGAAATCATTTAAGACAGGCATATACGCAAATGCAGTCTGCCGTTCCATCTTCGTACGACAAACTTTTCAGCTCATATAACAATGCACTTTCCAGAGATTGGTGGAGGGTAAGTAAATGTTTTGAAAGAATTAAAGAAGTAAACTTAGGCGGTGGAGCTATTGGAACTGGAATTTCTATCCCGTCCTATTTTATTATGGAGGTTGTGAATCAGTTGCAAAGATTAACCGGGCTTCCAATTACCCGTTCCGAAAACTTATCGGATACAACAGCAAACCTGGATACCTTTGTCGAGGTACATGCAACGCTAAAGTCACATGCAGTAAATTTAGAAAAAATGGTTTCTGATTTACGATTAATGAGTTCAGATTTATTTATCAACAGAGAACTGTTTATACCTAAAAAGCAAGTTGGAAGTTCAATCATGCCAGGAAAAGTAAATCCGGTTATTCCTGAATTTGTGATATCTGCAGCACATAAAATCTATGCAAACGACCAACTCATTTCTTCATTATGTGCTCAGGGCTGTCTTGAACTAAATGCATATTTACCAACTATTGGACATGCATTAATTGACAGTATAAAATTGCTTATTAATTGTAATAAAACCATTAAAGATAACCTTTTAGCAGATATTACGTTTAAGAAAAAGAATGATGAAGAAACCATATTCAAAAATCCGTCAATAACTACAGCACTTTCTCCATATATTGGATACCACAAGGCTTCAGAATTGACCAGATTAATGAATACAAAAAGTTGTAATATTATTGAGGCAAACAAGGAATTAAAACTAATAGACGAAGAAAAATTAAAATCCCTCCTAAAACCAGAGCAGCTATTACGCTTAGGTTATCGCTTAAAAGATGTCTCTGAAGATTAATTAAATTTTTATTATGAAATAAAAACTTCTTTCTTATTTTTATAACCAATATTTTAATAATCAATGCAAAAAGAGGTACAATTCAAATACAATATCATTTCTCAAGGGCTTGCCCAAGGCGAACTGACTATTCGTAATCATACCGTACCTTTTGAAATTACTAACATCAGTAATCCATTATTCGACCTCCTTAAAGGAATGGTTAGTTTAATTAATGAACCATCTCATCTTTGGGATGAACAAAACATCTGCTGGATTGACTGGTATAACGATTCCAGTGGCTACAAATGGGTATTAAGTACCCTTGATGGTAAAAGCCTACATATCAGACTCGACTATCTGGAGGATATCTTTAATGAGGCAGATGCCAATACTGTTATCAATTCAGTTTGTAACTTTCATCATTTCTACCAGGAAGTTGTTCAGGAATTGGATCGACTTATTAAGAATATGGGCTTATTAAATTATGAACAACTCTGGCAAAAAGATGCCTTCCCTCTAACCTACTTTTTAATATTAAAAAAACACTTAATAGAGCTGGGCAAATGGGAAGCCCACCTTCCTGAGACAACTAATTTCAGCGATGAGTTAGATATCTTACAATCATAGATCTACAAATAATCTATTGACGATTCATCTATTGTTACAAATGGAGCCACAGCTCTTTGATAAATACCTAAAACATAAGCAATAGCCATTCCATAATTAGTAACTGGAATTCCTGCATCAATAGCTGGTTTTAATCTGTTTATCAACTGTTTTCTTGAAATAACACACCCTCCGCATTGAATAACAAGTGAATAATTCCCGATCGGTTGAGGTAAATTATCAAATCCGGAAACCACATCAAAATGATGCTGCTTGCCTGTAAAATTTGAAATCCATCGTGGAATTTTAGATCTTCCAATATCATTACATGAAACATGATGCGTACAGGATTCTAACAATAAAACATGATCGCCATCCTTTAGGTTTGATATTTCCGGCGTACCATTTAAGTAATTGGCAAAATCGCCTTTAAAACGAGCCAACATAATACTAAAACTTGTAAGTGGAATATCTTTGGGAATAGAAGCATCTGCTTTTAGAAAAACCTGACTATCTGTAATCGCTAAAGCTGGTTTTATTTTTGTTTTATGCAAAAACGCGTCAACTTCTCTTTCTTTTAAAACGATACAAACCGCATCATTATCTATCACATCTCTAATTGCCTGAACCTGTGGCAAAATTAATCTTCCCTCGGGAGCTTCAATATCAATAGGCGTAATTAACAGAACTATATCACCATGTTTTACAATATCTCCAAGTAATGAAGGATTAGTATAAGCTGATTCCGGAATACTTTTTTTAATTGAATGTACAATTGTAGAAACATCCTCATCTTTATTAAAAGGTATAAATGCACTTTCTCCTACATCCTGAATCAAATCCATAAAATCTTTACCCGGAACAGATAAATCACTTTTACTATAGATAATGATAAACGGAACGTCATGATCTTTAAAACTATTAATGATGGCTTGCTCCTTTTCATCAAAAACCTGGTTACTGACTAAAAGAATAGCTAGATCAACCAGTTTAACAGACTTTTCAGTTTTCTCAATTCTTTTTTGTCCTAACTCACCTTTGTCGTCATAACCAGCTGTATCAATTAACACAACAGGACCAAAGCCTGTAATTTCAAATGATTTTTTAACCGGATCTGTAGTTGTACCTGCCACATCCGAAACTATAGCAACTTCCTGACCCGCCAATAAATTAATTAGCGTGCTTTTCCCATAATTTCTCCTTCCAAATATTCCAATATGTGGTTGTCTGTCCTTAGCCATTTTTTATTGCAAAATAAACAAATTAGTAATAGAAAAAGATGTTTCTGTCAGATCAAAGAATCTAAAATGTATACTTACATTATTATTTTATGTATATTGTATAGTCTAAATCACACAAAGGGAAGGCTAATGATATGTTATGAGGAGTTGCTTCTTGCACTAAATAGATTAGATACCATTGTTGTTGTTACAGATGCCAAAGGAAATATCAGATATGTTAATGAGGCATTTGAGGATAAGTATGGCTACTCCAAAGAAGAAGCAATAGGACAAAATCCTCGTATACTTAAATCAGATTACCACGACCCCTCCTTCTATAAAAACCTATGGGACACCGTATTAAGCGGAATAACCTGGGAAGGAATATTTCTAAACAAAACGAAATCAGGAAAACTTATTTGGGAAAGAGCTAAAATTTCTCCTATTATGGTAGATGAGGAAATTGACGGTTTCATTGCTACCAAGGAAGATATTACTTATAAAAAAGAACTGGAGGAGCAGTTTCATAAGGAAAAGTTTCTTTTGGATGAGTTGTTTGACAATGCTCCTGTTGGAGCCATGCTGTTTAAGCCGATATATAATGATGGGGAGTTTCAGGACTTAATGACTATAAAAGCTAATCCTATTGCTGCTAATGTATTTAATAAGTTGGGTATAACAGGGCTTACAATGCGAAATTTTCTGGAAGAGTATGAGCAGATCTATTCTAAGGTAGATGATCTTATTAACTCAAAACAGATATTTGAATTAAAATGTCCTAGTTTAGACAAACATCTAAATTTAAAAACATTCCCTCTGGGCGAAGGTCGTTTTTGTATGTATATACATGATATTACCAAATACAAGAACACCATTTCTGCACTAAAAGAAAGTGAGCAAAGATATCACTCTTTAGTTGAGGATTCTCCTGCCCTGATCAGAAGATTTAACAAGGACGGTGCAGTTAGTTATATCAATAGCTACTATGCAGATTATTACAACAAAACACCAGATAAGCTACTCGGAAAAAATATTTTTAAACTTTTTAATGTTGAAGACAGGAATGTTTTTAAAGAAAACCTGCAAAAGCTAACTCCAGAAAATCCCATCGTTGAATATCAACAAAAGATTACCTTACCAAAAGATGAAATACGTTGGCAAAAATGGATAGACAGGGCACTTTTTGATTCTTCAGGAAATATAGTTGAATACCAATCTGTAGGTATGGACTTTACCAGATTAAAGAATATCGAAATTCAACTTGAAGAACAAAAAAACAAGCTTAATGCCATATTTGATAACGGATTAATTGGGATTACAGTACTAAATAGTAGTGGTGATATATTAATGGCTAACTCTAAGTTTACTGAATTAATTCATTATAAGGAGGACATAACCAATTTAAATTATTTTGACTATGTAGCTAAGGAACAAATAGAGCAGTCAAGAGAGAACTTTAAAAGATTATTTGAAGGGAAAATTAAAAAGATCAATGTTCAGCGAGAAATTCACAGAAAAGATGGTTCCATATTTATAGCTGACATCTTTACTGCACCTATTAGTGTAAAAAAAGGTAAGGTTATTGAAGTTGTAGGATTGGTAATTGATATTACTGAAAGATACAGAATTGAACAGGAATTAAAAGCAAGTGAAAAGAAACTTAAGAAACTAAACAACACTAAAGACAAACTCTTTTCGGTTATTGCACACGATATAAGAAATCCATTTAATGCAATTTTAGGCTTTAGTACTATTCTTGATAACAACTTAAATAGTCTCTCTACTAATGAGATAAAAGAGTTTATCTCAAGAATTGTGGAAGCCAGTGAAGAAACTTATAAATTACTCGAAGACCTATTAACCTGGGCTAAATCACAATTAGGTCAATTAAAGGCTAAACCATGCGAGGTTTCAACTGAGAATGTGATTCACGAATGTTTAGGTTCGTTAAAATCATTAACCCGGAATAAAAATATAAAAATCAATATTTCTGATACAACTACTCAATGTGCATACGTAGACAAAGAAATGATCAAATTTGTAATACGTAACTTATTACACAACGCTATTAAATTCTCTCACCCAAACACAACTATTGAGTATTCCACAAAAGAAATCCCCAATGATAAAATTGCCATATCAATTAGAGATCATGGTGTTGGAATCAAAAAAGAAAAGTTGGAAATTTTGTTTAACCTGGAAGAATTTCTTACAACCAATGGTACATCTCACGAGAAAGGAACCGGTTTAGGATTATCCTTATCAAAAGAAATGATTGAGTTAAATAATGGAGAAATTAACGTTTCAAGCGAAGTAGGAAAAGGTTCTGAGTTTGTAATTACATTACCCAAATGCGAAGAAAAAAGAGATAAGAGTAAAAACTCTTATCTCATATAAAATTACTTGTGTCTTTTCATTAGTTCTTTTGCAAGATCTTCAATTCTATAACCCTTATGTGTTAACAACACAATTAAGTGATATAACAAATCTGCTCCTTCGTACAAAAAGTTTTCGTCATCATTAGCCATTGCACCAATAATAGTTTCCACAGCTTCTTCACCAACTTTTTGAGTAATTTTTCTTGATCCTTTTTGAAATAAAGAAGTTGTATATGAACCTTCCGGCATTTCTTCTTTACGCTTATCAATAAAGTCCTGTAAAAAAGATAAAAACATTACAGGATTCTTTTCATTTTTCTCATCCCAGCAAGTATCTGTTCCTTTGTGGCATACAGGTCCAACTGGATTTACTTTAATTAATAGAGTATCATCATCACAATCAACAGAGATAGATACAACATTCAAGAAGTTACCTGATTCCTCTCCTTTAGTCCAAAGTCTATTTTTAGTACGACTAAAAAATGTTACTTTCCCTTCTTTTTCAGTTTTTTCAAAAGCTTCCTGGTTCATAAAACCAAGCATTAATACTTTGCTTGTTTCAGCATCTTGAATAATTGCCGGCACCAAACCGTTTCCTAACTTATCAAAATTTATATTCATTTGAATATTTCTATATTATTGTAATAATTTTATTCTGCAAAAATAGTGCTTTTATTAAAAGACACAAAGATCTGTAAGATTGGTAATTACTGAAAATCAAAAAAGTCAGCTAACTACTGACTTTTGTTTAATGATCTCATCAAACTATAACCTTACGTTAATTCCTTCATTAAATAAATAATTTTTTAAATCAGGGATAGCTATTTCTTTATAGTGAAAAATACTTGCTGCCAAACCTGCATCGGCTTTACCTTGGGTAAATACATCTTTAAAGTGCTCCATGTTACCGGCACCACCACTGGCAATAATTGGAATTGAAAGTTCTGACGACATCTTAGCCAAAGCTTCATTGGCAAAACCTTGCTTTACACCATCATGGTCCATCGAGGTAAATAATATTTCACCAGCTCCACGTTCTTCAGCTTCTTTAGCCCATGGAAATAACCTTTTTTCTGTTGGAATTCTTCCTCCATTAACTGTTACAATCCATTCATCTCCATCAAAATGCTTTGCATCAATGGCAACAACAACAAACTGGCTACCAAAGTTTTGGGCCATATCATTAATTAGCTGAGGATTTTTAACAGCTGAAGAATTAATACTTATTTTATCAGCACCTGCATTTAACAACGCTTCTGCATCTTTTAATTCACTAATACCTCCACCTACTGTAAATGGAATATTTATATGCTGAGCAATTCTTCGCACTAAATCAACAAAGGTTTTACGACCTTCATGACTTGCAGTAATATCAAGAAAAACCAATTCATCAGCACCCTGTTGTGCATATAAAGCACCTAATTCAACAGGATCACCAACTTCCTTGATGCCAACAAACTTGACACCTTTAACTGTCATTCCATTTTTAATATCTAAACAGGGAATTATTCTTTTTGCCAGCATACTTATGCGTATTTTTCAAGTTGTTTTAAATCAATTTTACCTTCGTATATTGCCTTTCCGGTAATAACAGCAGGAACATTTGCCTCTACTAAACGATCAATATCTTCCATACTGCTCAATCCACCACTTGCCACAAGATACAGATCAGGAAACTCCTGTAACATCTTTTTATACAGTTCTACTGATGGCCCCTGAAGCATTCCATCCTTACTGATATCTGTACATATTACTTTTGTTATTCCTTTATCTTTATATCCTTTAACAAATGGTAGTAAATCTAAATCAGAGGTTTCAATCCAGCCTCCAACAGCAATTTTCTCGTCTTTAACATCTGCACCAAGAATGATCTTTTCGGCTCCGTATTTCTCAATCCATCCTGTAAAAACTTCAGGATTTTTTACAGCAATACTTCCTCCGGTAATCATCTGAGCTCCACTTTCAAAAGCTATTCTTAAATCTTCATTGGATTTTAATCCTCCTCCAAAGTCAATCACTAAATCTGTTTTGGTAGCAATTGTTTCCAACACTTTATAATTAACAATACTTCCGGCTTTAGCTCCATCCAAATCTACCAGATGCAATCGCTTGATACCATGATCTTCAAACATTTGAGCTACCTCAAGAGGGTTTTCGTTATAAACTTTCTTCTGATTATAATCCCCTTGACTTAATCTAACACACTTACCTTCAATAATATCAATTGCAGGTATAATATCAATCAACGCCATTTTAAAGTTTTATAAAGTTTTCTAATATTTTAGAACCTACATCACCACTCTTTTCAGGATGAAACTGGGTAGCATAAAAATTATCTTTATGTAATGCAGAGCTAAAAGGATGTATATAATGAGTTGTAGCTGCAGTTTCGCCACCTAATGCCACATAATAACTGTGTACAAAATAAACAAAGGTATTTTCCAGACTAATATCAAATAAGTCACTGTTCACATTTGTAATGGCATTCCATCCCATGTGAGGAACTTTTATTAAATCAGGATTTGGTTCCGGGAGCACAAACTTTTGTACTTTCTCCTTAAAAATACCCAAACACTCCACACCACCTTCTTCTGAGTAGCTGCACATTAACTGCATACCTAAACAAATACCTAAAACCGGTTGAGTAAGACTTACAATCAATTCATCCAACTTATGCTCTTTTAAATACTTCATAGTTGAACTTGCTTCTCCTACACCTGGGAAAATAACTTTATCAGCACTTCTTATCTCTTCCGGATCTGCTGTAATAATATGCTCCACTCCCAAGCGTTCTAATGCAAAACTTACAGAGCGAATATTTCCAGCATTATATTTTATTATTGCTACTTTCATCTGATTAAATTTATTTTCAACGGCCAGATGGAATTCGCCAAATTGAACATTCCACTATGCGAAAAAGCCTTTCTCATGGCTCGTTTTATCTTTTTAAAATTTATTAATCAAGGATTTCCCTGAACTATTGATGATTCTTTTTGAATCTTTCTATCCTACATGTTTTCTTTAAAATCTGCGATATTTCGCTAAATAAACATGTAAAAACAGAAAAAGCCCACACAAGATAGAGTTTTTATTGTTCAAAACTTTACCAAATGAGCTTTTTATATCACCAATTCATTTATGACCCTACGAATCGTATGATCTTATTCTGATAATAATTCTTCAATTTTTACCTTCATGGCATCAAATTCTTCTCTGGTAAACAAACGAGTCATATATTTAATTTTACCATCTTTGCCAATAATCACATTTCTGGTAACACCAGCTTCTTTCAAAGCAAATAATCCAAAAATATCAGCACCGGGATCCAAAGCCAATGGATATGTAATTTGAGTTCGTTCTCTGAACATATTTAATTTTTCAATAGGTTCATCTCTATCCACACCTAATAATACAAACTCATCCCCTTTATGTTTAGTGTATATCTCAGACTCAATAAATGGCATTTCTTTCATACACACACCACACCAACTTGCAGTAAACTGTAACATAACTACTTTCCCTTTGTAATCAGATAACTTAAAAGTTTCTCCATTATCAAGAGTAGCAGTAAAATCCGGTGCCACATCACCTACTTTTACAATGTATCCTCTATCATCTTCCTTCTTCTCTGAATTACATGCAACAAGAGTAAAAGTCCATAGAAAAAGTAAAAATAATGTTTGCTTCATTCTATTTAATTAAATATGATTGTTCGGTTTTTATAAACTAATGTTTTGTGTTCAATATGAGCTTTAACTGCTCTTGACAACACAATTTTCTCAATATCCTTACCCTTTTGAATCAGGGTTTTTATTGAGTCATGATGAGTAATTCTATTGATATCCTGCTCAATGATTGGACCTGCATCCAAATCAGATGTTACATAATGGCTCGTTGCCCCAATGATCTTAACCCCTCTTTTATGAGCGGCATGGTATGGCTTTGCCCCGGCAAACGCAGGTAAAAATGAATGGTGAATATTAATCACGTTTTCAGGATAATGATTGATAAAATCCTGTGATAAAACCTGCATATATCTGGCTAATACAACAAAATCAACATCATGCTCTTTAAGGATTTCCAACTCCAGCTTTTCCTGTTCAGCTTTAGTTTCTGCAGTAATTGGAACATGCACAAACTTAATTCCAAATTGCTTAGCTACAGGCTCCAATGTAGTGTGATTACCTATAATAACAGGAATTTCAACTCTAAACTCACCACTCTGATACCTTGCCAACAAATCGTATAAACAATGTGAAGCCCTGGAAACGAAAATGGCCATTCGAGGAATCTCATCCGTGAAATTTAAGGTCCATTTCATATTATAAGGTTCTCCCAAAAACTTTTGAAAGGTAGATGCGATTTCTTCTCTTGGAAGATTAAACTCTGTTAAATCCCAGGAAACCCGCATTGAAAAAAGGTTATCTCCATGATCAACGTGCTGATCTACTGAAATAATATTTCCATGATGAAGATTAATAAAATCCGTAACTCTCGCTACAATTCCACTTCGGTCAGGACAATGTATTTTTAGTATAGCTGTATTTCCGTTATTTTCCATTTAAAAAAATTTTAAGCGCGTAAAATTAACCATTATAAGTCACATGAAAAATAAAAAACTGACAAATATCATAAAACTATCCTTTAACAGTTTGAATGAACGTCCTAATTTCTCCATGTAAATCTTTAGCCTGACCAATTAATTTTACAAAGGCACTACCTATAATAGCTCCGTCTGCATACTTACAGGTTTCCATATAGGAATCATGATCCCCGATCCCAAATCCGATTAATGCCGGATTTTGAAGATTCAATTTGTTTACTCGCTCAAAATATGCCAACTGGGCTTCAGATAATCCTTTTTTAGCACCAGTAACTGCAGCTGAAGAAACCATGTAAATAAATCCATTGGTTTTTTCATCAATTAACTTAATTCGCTCTTCTGGTGTTTGAGGTGTAATAAGGAAAATATTGCTTACCCCATTTTCATCAAAAGTATCTTTATAATTATCCAGATATTCCTGAAAAGGAAGATCCGGCAAAATAACGCCATCAACACCTACTTCCTTACATTTTTTTGCAAAGTCCTCAATACCATACTTATGAACAGTATTAATATAGCCCATCAGAATAATGGGAATGTTTACTTTGGAGCGAACATCTTTTAACTGCTCAAAAAGAACCTTTAAGCTCATTCCGTTTTTTAAAGCAGTTTCGCCACTGTGCTGAATGGTTGGACCATCGGCCAAAGGATCAGAAAAAGGAATACCTAACTCAACCAAATCAGCTCCTGAAGCTTCCAGTGTTTCAAGAATAGGCACAGTATCCTCAAGGTTAGGATAACCTGCAGTATAATAAATAGATAATATATCTTTCTTTTCCTTAAAAAGTTGTTTTATGCGGTTCATATTAAATAAGTTGAAAGTTGAAAGTAATAACAGAACAGGGAGAAAGGATAATGAAAAAGAAATTTACAGTTTGCTGATATCATACGAGAAAGTGACAGGTAACCTTTTTCACTTAATATTCCATTGTTTTATTGTCCTAAAACATTTTAAACATACTACAAATTCCTTTTGCCTTGTGACCTTCTTCCTTCTCCTTTTTTAAAGATTAAATCGATCCATATATGTACTCATATCCTTGTCGCCACGACCAGAAACTGTTAATACAACAGTGTTATCTTTAGTAAACTTAAGCTTTTTAAGCGCCACCAAAGCATGAGCTGATTCGAGGGCAGGAATAATTCCTTCTAATCTTGTTAGTTCAAGCGCACAATCTAAAGCTTCCTGATCAGTTGCATCTAAAAATATAGCACGGTTTGTATCACGCAAATGCGCATGTTGCGGACCAATTCCCGGATAATCTAATCCTGCTGAAATGGAATATGGCTCAATAATCTGACCATCCTCATCCTGAATTAAATAAGTTTTGCTACCATGAATAATACCTATATCACCCAATGCAATAGTTGCGGCCGTTTCACCTGAATCAACACCTAAACCAGAAGCTTCCACTGCAACTAGTTTTACCGATTCATCATCTAAGAAATGATAAAAAGTACCAGAGGCATTACTTCCTCCTCCAACACAGGCAATAACATAATCAGGCAACTCATTTCCAGTTTTTTCTTTTAACTGATCTTTAATTTCCTTACTGATAATACTCTGAAAACGAGCTACCATATCCGGATAAGGGTGTGGACCTACTACTGATCCAATAATATAAAAGGTGTCTTCCGGATTACAAATCCAGTCCCTTAATGCTTCATTTGTAGCATCTTTTAATGTTTGATTTCCTGATTCAGCAGCCACTACTTCAGCTCCCAACATTTTCATTCGTGCCACATTAGGTGCCTGGCGCTCGATATCTAGTGCACCCATATACACCACACACTTCATGCCCATTAATGCACAAGCTGTAGCTGTAGCTACTCCATGCTGTCCGGCTCCAGTCTCTGCTATAATTCTGTTTTTGCCCATCTTTTTAGCCAACAGAATTTGTCCAAGACTATTGTTTATTTTATGAGCTCCGGTATGATTTAAATCTTCACGCTTTAAATAAATGTTGGTACCATATACCTCACTTAACCTTTTTGCATAATACAAAGGAGAAGGTCGACCGACATAATCCTTTAATAAAGCCACATATTCTTTCTGGAATTCTTCTGAATTGATAATATCCAGATATACTTTTTTCAGATTATCAACATTCGGCTGTAACATTTCTGGTACCCAGGCTCCGCCAAAGCGTCCGTACATACCTTTATCATCTACATTATATTTTGCGCTCATTGCTTATAATTTTTCAATTCCTTAATAAAACTATCAACCTTTTCAACATCCTTTAATGCAGGTTCTATTTCAAACCGACTATTAATGTCAACTGCATAAATATTCAGATGCTTTAAATTCATCACATCAGCAACATCATCCTGAGTGATACCCCCACTTAAAAAAATAGGTTTATTGTTGCTGTAATTATTTAAAACCGACCAATCAAATTTATGACCACTACCTCCAAAACCTTTTGTTTTTGTATCAAAAAGGTAATAGTCACAAACTTCAGTATATGGCATTAAAACAGAAAAGTCAAACTCTTCATCCACCTGAAAGGCTTTGATCACTTCCACTCCCATTTGCTTAACCATTAAACACAATTCAAATGATTCACTACCATGAAGCTGAACCGCATTTAACTCATATCGAGTAACAGCATCGGCAATTTCCTGCTCTGATGCATTTACAAAAACACCGGTCTTTTTTATGGTATCCGGCAAATGATGGATGATTTCAGGAGAATAGTCTTCTCCAATATACCTTGGAGATTTTCTATAAAAAATAAATCCCATGTAATCAGGTTGCAACGCAGCAATAGCATCAATATTACTTCGCTCACGCATACCACAAACTTTTATTTTTGGAGGGATTAACATAGATACAATATACTACTTTATGGCATTAGAAAATTCAATACATGCTTGTCCGGGATTTTTGGTTCGCATAAAATTCTCACCAATCAAAAATCCTTTAAAACCATTCTCTCTAAGTAGAAAAATATCTTCAGGAGTATAAATTCCACTCTCTGAGATCTTCACCACATCATTAGGCATAGCTGCAGCTAAATCGATACTTTGCTGAAGACTTACTTCAAATGTTTTTAAATTACGGTTATTAACACCAACCACATCCACCAAAGGATTTACAATATCCAACTCCTCTTTACTATGTACTTCCATTAAAATATCCAAACCCAAATCTTTGGCTAGTTTAGATAACTCATTGGCCTCATCATACGTCAGAATTGCAGCAATCAATAATATTGCACTGGCTCCAATTGCTTTTGCCTCATATACCTGATAAGAGGAAATCATAAAGTCTTTTCGTAAAATAGGCACTGTTGTAACTTTTCGTGCAGCAACAAGATCACTTTTGTTTCCTCCAAAAAATTCAGAATCTGTTAAAACGGAAATACCACTTACTCCGGCTTTTTCATACAAGGGTACTACATCTTCTACGGTAGACATGCTATTAATAATACCCTTTGAAGGTGATTTTCTTTTATATTCGGATATAATACCATTATGATTTCCATCAGAAAGATATTGTTTTAAGGAAGGAACTTCTTTATTAAAAGCACTATAACCTTTCAACTTATCCAAAGTTACAAACTCTTGTTGCTGTTCAACTTCGATCTTTTTCTTAGCAACTATTTTATCTAGTATATTCATTATTTCAAGTTCAAAATACAATGAGGGTACAACTAATAGATTATTGGATCTTAGATTTATTTATGTCATTTCTAATATCTGGTATTCACACTATTCCTTTACAAAGTTATTTAATATCAATTAATGTTTTAAATACCTGTTTTGCTTTTCCTCCCAGTAAAGAAGCTTTAGCCATTTCAATACATTCTTCAATAGATTTACTTCTATCGATACATTGAATAGCATAAGCTGCATTTACAATGATGGCGGAGTTTTGTGCATCAGTTCCATCCCCATTTATAATATCAGTAAATATTTTAGCTGCTTCAGGTACGGTATCTCCACCAAATATATCCTCTTGCTTAATTTTTTTAAACCCTAATTGCTCTGGAGACACCAATTGTTCTCCTTTATTTGTTATCACCTTAAATTCTGATGTCATTGATATTTCATCATATCCATCCAAACTATGAATTAAAGAGTAATTTTTATCTGTATCCTGATATAAATACTGATACAATCGCAACACCTCTAAGCTATAAACCCCTAACATCTGATTTTTAGGAAAAGACGGATTTACCAAAGGACCTAGCATATTGAAAAAGGTTTTCAGTCCCAATTCTCGTCTGAAAGGAGCCACTGATTTCATAGCAGGATGAAACAAAGGCGCATGCAAGAAACAGATTCCGGCTTCATCCACTTGCTTTTTTAACCTACTCTCATCATTGGTAAACTGGTATCCCAGATGCTCCATCACATTTGAAGCACCACAAGATGAAGAAACACCGTAATTTCCATGTTTGGTAACTTTATAACCAGCTCCGGCAACTACAAACGATGATAATGTAGAGATATTAAAAGTATTTTTCTCATCGCCTCCGGTTCCAACAATATCGATCGCATTAAACTCCGATAAATCAATTCTTACACATAAATCCAAAAAAGCATCTCTGAATCCGGATAATTCTTCAACGCTAACCGGACGCATCATATAAACGGATAAAAAAGCGACTACATGAGAGGCATTATACTTTTCCTGAGCAATATCTGTTAAAATTTCTTTAGCTTCTGTTCGGGTTAACCTTTTATGTTCCAATAAGGTTCTTAAAGTTTCTTTAATCATAATTAATTGAATAAAAGATGAAAGACAATCAGTTCATTTTTGTGGATATTAGTCTTCTTTCAACCAATTCTCCATCATTTTTTTACCATTTTCTGTTAATATAGATTCCGGATGAAACTGTACTCCTCTTACATCAAAATCATTATGATGAATCCCCATAATCTTCCCTTCCTCATCGCGGGATGTTACTGTAAAACAATCAGGTAAATCCTCATCATTAACCACCCATGAATGATATCTACCTACATTGATATTTTTAGGAATATCCTTAAATAAAATTTCAGTATCGGTAGTTATTGTAATTGGAGTAGCTACTCCATGATATACTTTTGACAAGTTTGAAATTGAACCTCCAAAGGCTTCTGCTATGGCCTGATGCCCAAGACAAACTCCCAATATACTTTTGCTTGATCCGTATTTTTGAATCAGCGGAATAAGGATTCCTGCATCTTTTGGTATTCCTGGTCCCGGAGACAATAAAATCTTATCATACTTTTCAACGTCTTCAATAGGGATCTGGTCATTTCTATAAACATCAACTTTATATCCTACAATTTCTTCAATGTAATGAACCAGGTTATATGTAAACGAATCGTAATTATCAAAAACTAATATCTTTTTCATGTGTTTATTTTTTCTTCTGATTGCCACATGGAACTCGCCGAAAAAACAATCATTCTCCTGTGTGAAAAAAACTTTCTCATGGCTCGTTTCATGTGTCTAAAATTTGTTTTCTTTTGCCACATCGAACTTGCCTAAATAGTCATTCTCTCGTGTGAGAAGTTTTTATCATGGCTCGTTTCATGATGAATCCTTTTATCTTTTAAAACTCTGTTGCCAGTTCAACAGCTTTTTTCAAAGCTCCCAGCTTATTATTCACTTCGGCTAATTCACTCTCTGGTACTGACTCAGAAACGACTCCTGCACCAGCCTGGTAAAACAAAGTATTGTTTTTACACAAAAATGAACGTATCATAATAGCCTGATTAAATGAACCATCTAAACCTAACATCCCAATACATCCACCATAATAACCTCTGTTCTGGTTTTCGTATTTATCTATCAACTCCATAGCCATAAACTTAGGTGCTCCGGATAGTGTACCTGCAGGAAATGTATCTGCCATAACCCTGCAGGTATTAGAACTCTCTAATAACTGACCTCGAACATCAGAAACAAGGTGAAGTACATGTGAATAATACTGCACCTCTTTATAAGTTTTTACTTTTACATGATCGCAGTTTCTACTTAAATCATTACGAGCCAAATCAACCAACATCACATGCTCTGCATTTTCTTTCGGATCGCTGCTTAACTTCTTAGCTAATTCTCTGTCTTTTTTATCATCACCTGTTCTTTTAAAAGTTCCGGCAATTGGGTTTATTGTAGCCTCTCCATTTTCAATCACCAATTGAGATTCCGGTGAAGATCCTAAAATTTTATAACTGCCATAATCAAAGAAGAACAGGTATGGTGAAGGATTGATATTTCGAAGTGCCCGGTAAACATTAAATTCATCTCCCGAATACTTACGCTTAAACTGACGGGATAAAACAATTTGGAAAACATCTCCTTTATAACAGTGATCCTTTCCTTTTTTCACCATCTCCATATACTCTTCATCCGTAACATTTGAAACCTCTTCACTATCAGGATGGAAATTAAAAGCAGGAACTGTTCTATTATGTAGTAAATCTAAAATTTCATCAATAATACTCTCATCACCATCAGGTAGATTTTCAATTAAATTGAGCTGATTTGTAAAGTGATTAAATGCCAGAATATACTTGTAATAGGTATAACGCATCTCAGGAATTTCATATTCCTCATCAACCTTATTGTTAAATTTAATCGACTCAAAATGTTGTACTGCATCATACGATGAATAGCCAAATAAACCATTTACATTAACCAGAGGATCTGATTCTACAACATCAAACAAGTTTATGAAACGATCCAACTGAGATGGAATATCTTTCTCCGATGGCTTTTCTCCTTTAATTAATTCACCTCCTGGATAGGTTATTTCAACATTGCCTTTGTTTACTTTAAACTCGGATAAAGGCTGAAAACATATAAATGATTGAGAATTATTATTTCCATGATAATCAGAACTTTCCAACAATATAGTATTTGGATATAAATCTCTTATTTTAAGATAAATACTAACCGGTGTAATTATATCAGCAATATTAGCAGGTACTTTTTTTGCTGAACTTTTTATTTTAATTGTATCCATGCTGTATGGTGTATTTGAGTACGTTAGATTTTGAAGTAAAAAAAAATGGCTTACCGAGGTTTTCGGCAAGCCATTTTCATAAAATATTTTATAATAGCGTAGCGTTTAACCTCTCCTAGTTAAGAAAAAGCCAATGCCACCACCAAGTATTTTTCATTAATTTTGTCATTTTGCTTATGAATTATTAGCAGTTGCAAATTTTAATATAATTTTTGACATATCAAAATTTAATTTGCTTACAAATTCATATTCCCGTGTCAAAATTAAGCTGAAATACCATAGAAGATCTCACCTATCAGGTGATCGTAGTAAGAACCAAATTCCGATTTTATCCATTTACGCAACACCTCCAACTCTTCAACACTTAACCAGGTAAATGATTTAATCAATTCCTTTCTAAATAAATGAGGATTTTTTGCCACCCCTAACAACACTTTCATTTGATGCTCTAACATGATAATGAGTTTTGGTTTTTGGTATAAATTTGCTGGTACAAAAGTGAATATTATTCTTTAAGTATTGTACTTCTGAACATTAATTATGTGTTAAAATCTCACCCATGAGTACGCCATACACATCCAGTTATATTTCAATACATTACAAAGATTAACCCACTCTTTTATATACGCCCAATATGATATTTAAGTTACTAAATTATTTCCGTTTTTCCACATGATTTTTACAGTACTCATCTTAGCTTTGACAGACTAAAAAAAATCATTGACGTACGTACTAAAAGATGATTTTATTGTATCTTAAGGCAAAATTTTTCAGGTTATAAAAAAGTAATATTTCAACAATTATGCCTTATCCAATATATCAAGTTGACGCATTTAGTTCCGATTTATTTAAAGGAAATCCTGCGGCGGTAGTTTTATTAAATCAATGGTTACCGGATGAAACATTGCAAAAAATTGCAATGGAAAACAATTTAACCGAAACTGCCTTTATTTGTCCTCAAAACGCGGAATTACATATCAGGTGGTTTACACCAACAACTGAGGTGGAGTTATGTGGCCATGCTACCTTAGCAAGCGCTCATGTATTATTCAATCACGAAGAAATTGAAGGGGATGAAGTAACATTCTACTCAAAAAGTGGATTACTAAGAGTTACTAAAAATGATGATCAGCTCGTTTTAGATTTTCCTATTGATGATATATACAGGGTTAGCGAGTTACCTGCTATGATGAAAGCCAGAAGCAGAGACAAAATACAGGAAATATACAGAGGAAAAACGGACTATATGTTTATCTTGTCAAATCAGGCTGACATTGAGGACTTTGTGCCTTCAATGGACATTATTTCAGAACTTGATTCTCGCGGTGTTATCATTACAGCCCCGGGTAAAGATGTTGATTTTGTTTCCAGATATTTTGCTCCTAAATGTGGAATTCCGGAAGATCCTGTAACTGGCTCTGCGCATACCACTTTAGCTCCATACTGGAGTAAAAGACTAGGCAAAACAAGTATGACTGCAAGACAACTCAGTAAGCGCCGAGGTGATCTGGTTTGCGAGATCAGAGGATCCAGAGTTCTTATTGGCGGAACCTGTAAAACCTACTTAAAAGGACAACTACTTTAAATCGTAATATTCTATTCAATAGTTACGAATACGATTAGTTTTAAAATACAAAATCCGTTTTTAGTATTCATATAGCGTACTAAAAACGGATTATTTATTCTATCATAAAATCCTGACTATTGCTCCCCTAAATTCAACTTCAACGTTTTAGGATCAAACCTTTTTTGATCTGGATTTACATATAAAGCATCATGTAATTCCAACAGCATTTCTTTCAATGGAATGGAGTCAGAAACCTTTGAAAAATCTATCTTACTTATATTTTCAGCGGTGGCATACACTCCAGGAACCCAATCATTTGGCGTTTTCAATTCTTTATACCGGTACTTAGCAAAATCCAACATATCGTAACACTTCCACAACTTACGCCAACGTAATAACCATTCGATATTTAGCTCGCCAGAATGATCCCTCAGCTCTGTTCCCTTATATTTTGCATAAGGATCGTCATTTTCCATATCATCTAAGACCTGCTTTGTTTTTTGATCTTGTTCAAGTGTCTCTTGGGTAAAATCAAAAATGCCCTTCATCTCATTAAAATGTGCCTCCTCAGTCATACCAAACGACAAAGTATGAATCCCCGGTGTATTTAAACAAAAACGGGCATTCCATTGTATTGGTGTACTATGCGGAATAGCATTCTTAACTTTTTGAGGGGCTTTGTATAATTGTCCGCCTTTATCATTGGGAGAAATGATGAAAACCCCTAAATCTTTTTCTTTAGCCAAATCAACTGCACGCTGATTCGTTTGATTGAAATAATAATAATGCAGGTTTACAAATTCAAAATAATCGGTTAAAATAGCATCTTCAATAACATCCACACTTGCATGAGTACTAAAACCTACGTGTTTTATAATACCCTCTTCTTTCATTTTTAAGAGTTCTTCAACTGCGCCATTTGATTTGCAGGCATTATTAAAAATCTCACGACTATTTAAACCGTGCCAGCCATAAAAATCAAAGTAATCGGTTTTTAAGTTTTTTAGTTGTTGTTCAACCAATCTACGCATGTCATCAGCAGAGTACTCTCTTCCTTTTGTCATGAGATAATAAGAAGACCTGTCAAGTTTAAGTTCATCATGAAGTGTTTTACCAAAGGCATGCTCACTTTTCATATAACCATAGGCTGTTTCAAAATGGTTGATGCCATTTTTTAGAGCTAAATCCACCATTTGAGTACAATGATCCTGTGTTTCCTTATCAACAACATTTCGTGGCTCATTCCAGGCTTGCTTAAATCGCATCCCGCCCAGGGTAATTACACTAATCTCTTTTTCAGTTTTTCCAAATCTTCTATACTCCATGCGCTTTCTCTAAAAAAATAAAAGCCAAAAGTAAAAAAACTAATGGCTTTACAAACGGCGTTTAAAATTAAACACCCAATATCTATTTTTGTTTAATCAAATTATCTAATACTCTTAACACCAGCTTTTTCAGGAGGAGTTAAGTCGAACAATAATCCAAGTTTGATTCCTACACTTGAAAGCGTTACCTTATCGCTATAATACATACTTCCATTATAAACAGAAGGATCCTCCATAAAAACCGCATCGCTTTTCACATCAACAACACTTCCAAATCCTGTTTGATAATACAAGGTAGCTGTTAAATTCAGTCTTTTTGCAAGGTAATATTCTGCTCCAAGCTGAAAGGTCCATCCAAAGGTTGCTTTTAAATCATAGTCGGGCATATCACTGGATAAAGTTCTATTAGAAAATCCATATTCCGGTATATCATCTATGGTCACATTCCATTCTGGATAATATCCTGAAGTAGCAAGATTTCCTGATACAAACTCACTTTTTAAACCTCCTGGCAGGATAAAAACAGGACCTGTTGTTCCTGATATTAAAATATCAGGACTTACCCATCGCTGGTATTTAAAAAGAATAGGAATTTCAATGGTAGTCATCCTGTACTTTTCACTTACGCCATTAAAATCAGCACTTAAAAAATAGCTATCTCCATCCATATCAACTCTTGATGTTCCGGATTGGTAATTGTAGTTTATTGTAGCATCTGCACCATAAGTCATCATGGCAAAACCAGCTCCCACAAACATATCTTCATTTAATTCATAAAAAGCATTTGCTCCCAATGTAATTCCGGATGTACCATCCACTGTTGCTATATCAGACTTAAAGTTGAGTTTCTGAATTCCAAAACCAAGTGATGGTTGAATTCTGATTTGAGCATGAATGGAAGACGCAGCCACCATTAACAGTAATAAAACGAATATATTATAGATTTTCACGTTTAGTTCTTTTATTGTTTAGTAATTAATGGAGCTGTTATTATTTTACAATAATCTTTTTAACAGTTTGTACCTCTCCTTCAGTTTTGATGATATAAATTCCTGGTTCAGTTAACTGCAATTGGTTAACCGAATTTACATTTGACATTTTTTTAATTAAAGCTCCTGTAACAGAATATATACTCATGGTAGAATTATTCAACGAACTTTCATCTACACGATCAAACTCCACAGTAAATGTAGCTCCCTTTAATGCAGGTGACGGATAAACATCCATAGTAACTGCATTTACTCCACCAGTCCATGAATCACTATCAAATCTTCCATCCAGTTTACAATAATATTCTCCAGACAATCCATTTGCATCGTAATAATATTGCTTTGTAGCTCCTGAAATTGCACTACCGTTTTTGTACCATTGATATGATGTAAACACCTCTTTAGTATTATTAACCAAAAGCATGCTGGTTCCCTTTTGAATTACCGCAACCGCAATGGTAAGGTCTACAGAAACATCAGATGCTGCTATATAATTTGTTCCTCCTGCATCACTTGCAGTTATCGTAACAGCTCCAAACGAATGAACCGTAAGTACATTTCCACTCACACTTAAAATATTTGGATCTGAACTCGAATAAGCTATTGTTAAGCCAGAAGTAGATGTTGCATCCAGTGTTATCTGATCCGTTTCATTTAAATAATAACTTGTTGGTGTTAAACTAAAGTCAATTACATTAGCTGCCTTATTGATTGTAAATACTGCAGGTGTAAAACTAATGTTATAATTAGTTGAAATAGCCAGACTTCCCTGAGTAATATTATAAGTTCCGGCATTGTCTCCAGCTTCGCGCTCAAGGTTTCCCGTAAAATTATCTGAACCTACCAAAGAACCGGAAGTTACCACATAAGTTAGTTCCGGATCTGCGTCACCATAATCTATACTTATATTATCTGCTACAATTATAATTTCAACTGGTGTAATATCCGCAGTCAATGCAGGTATGGTTAATGTATAATTAGATTGATCGAGACCAGAAAGTGATACTCCTGAAATATTGATTTCTTTAGCCGTCCCTACATTAGCATCAGAAAATGTAGCTAATATTGAGCCAGTGTTTAAATTAACATCATCGCTACCTACTGCACCATTTAATGTGGCAGATCCGCTTAAGGTGGCGCTTGCCGAACCATCATACTGCTTATCTTCTGCCGACAAACCGGAAACAGATAACTCTTTGGCTGTGATATCTGCCAGATCAGTATCAGGTTGAGATAAGGAATAGTTTACAGCATCTGCTCCCATAATGAAATATCCACTAAAAGTAACTGTTTTATCAACACCTACCATTTTAGAATCAAAACTTGCAGAAACTGATGTTTCATTTAATGTGACGTTATCATTTTGAATCACTCCATTTACCACTGCAGTTCCTTGAATAGTAGCAATAGATGTACCATCATAAACTTTATCTGCAGCAGACACTCCTTCTACTACAACAGCTAAAGGTGATATGGTTGCTTTTGAATCTGCAGGTTGTGATAATGCATAATTTCCTGCATCTGCTCCTGTAAGTTTAAAGCCTGCAAAAGCAACAGGTTTATCAACTCCCACCACTTTTGAATCAAACAAGCCAACTCCTGAACTTGCATCCACACTAACATCATCTCCCACAATAGCACCTAATACTTCAGGAGTTCCTGAATAGGTTGCATCCACTGTTCCATCATAATCACGATCATTAGCTGTAAGTGGTGAAACCGACACAGGCTTTGGTGTTATTGTAGCCAAAGCACCACTTAATGAAAGCGTATAGTTTCCTGCATCAACTCCGGAAAGGGTATATCCTGAAAAATTCACGTTTTTATCAACCCCTGCATTTTCATCTTCAAAGGCTGCATAAATTCCAGTGGCATTTAGTGTTACATCATCTGTACCTACAATTCCTTCTAAAGTTGCCGTTCCTGAAAATGTTACATCTGTATTACCATCATAAACTTTGTCGTCTGCCGACAGGCCTGACATTGTTAACTCTTTGGCAGTAATAGTAACATCAATACTATCATATATGGGTGCAAAAGTTACAATATCTTCAGGGGTAAACACAACCCTGTATTTTTTAGCGTCTCCATTTTCGTACTGGGGAACAGTTGAAGCATCTGTAAAAGAATATACTCCGGGAATATCTGAATTACTTCTAAGATCTAAGGCACTTCCATCTTCCAACAATATCTCTCCCAAAGTCAATCCATATTCCATGGTAATTGGAGCTGGTAAAGTAAGTTCAACAAAGGCAGGCTCAAAAGCTCCAATATCAATCTTATAATTAAACAATCTATATTCATTTATAAAATCAGTGAACTTATCTAAATTTTTAGTCTTAGCACCATCTCCATCCAAATCAACTCCTACAAAAGCCTCATAAAAACCATTATTATCACCCCTTTCCATTAAATCTGAACTGAAAGTTATATTCCAATCAGCAACAGCTAATTCGCTTTCGTTAGCTGCATCTCCATTTGTATTACCAACAAAGGTTGTGGGACTCATGAAATGCGGATATAAAACTCCTGCTTCAGCCCCCTGGTTACTTGGCGAAATTAATACAGCATTAGTACCTGTTACATTGCTATCGAAGGCACAATTAAAAGCCTCACCTCCTGTAGATAAACGCAAATTAGGTGAAGTACCGGAACTTGTATTACCCCAAAATACAGTGTTATAAAAGGTTGACTCTGTATCTCCATAAGCTCCTCCGCCTATCGCATTAGTCCCTGTTGTTTTATTATTTGACACAACACAATTGGTGAAATAACTTGTGAAACCATAAGCTCCACCACCGGTAGATGATGTTTCATTATTATAGAGTAAAGTGTTTATATAAGTGGAAGAAATTCCATAAACTCCTCCTCCAAATCCCTCAACACCTTCAGCATTATTATCAGCTATAGTACAATCAATAACATGAGAGTTACTATTGTACATTCCACCTCCATATCCTTTAAAATTACTTTCAGGATTTGCGCTATTACCAATTACATAACATGAATCTATCACAGATGTAGTAGAATAAACACCTCCACCAAATGTACCACCTGAAGATACCAACGCATCCAATCCACAATTCTTCACCAGAGAACACTCCATATTAGAGGTATTCAAATAAACACCTCCACCATAAATACTTCTTCCGGTAATTGTACATCCATCCACATAACAACCTTCCACATCAGCATTATGTGCAACCAAACCACCACCATAGCTATCAAATACTGAGTTACTTTCACAATTCTGGATCATACAACCAATTAGTTTACCACCACTTATAATTACTCCGGAGGCATAGGTAAAGGTTCCGATACCAGTAACTGTTGACTGAACATCTGAATAGCCATCTTCAAAAGTAAACCCATCTACCAATGTATTAACATCTGCTCCATCAGGAACAATTAGAATATGTTGGGTATTATTGGTTTTATCGCCATCATTCTGAATTTCTCCGGATATAACGGTTGGACTTGAGTACTCCCATGAGTCAATAATTCCATTACCATTCAAATCAAGCATTGGTCTATCGTCAATTGTTACTTCATCAGCAGTAAAACCTCCATAGAGTTTTACACCTGATTTAAGTGTAATAGACAGGGCTCTGTTAACATCTTCAACTAAACCAGGAGCCAAAGGATCGGCATAATAAACTCCTTCCTTTACCCAGATAGCATCACCGGAAACGGCGGCATCTATAGCTGCTTGAATATGCGTATAGGCTGTAGCCCAGGAACTACCATCAGTTCCATCACCATCGGTAGCCACATAAATAGTTTTTGAATAAGCATTGCCATAAGACAACAGCAAGAGGAAAAACAAAATACTTTTAAAAAGATTTACAATTTTCATTATTAGGTCTAATATAATTTACGGACTTCAATACATCCGTGTTTATAATTATTTTGGGCTTGCGAATTAACGCTTAAATTAATACGTAAATATTTACAAACTGTTACATTTAAACCATAAATAATTAGATACTTGAATACGAAATTTATTCAGGCTATTTATCTATAAATCTACTGGAATTTTCACCTCCACCTAAAAAACATTTTTCATTTCGTTTAAACCATACAAAACGATTTTTAGCAATCGTATCATATACAAAATCAGACCATAACACAGGTAAAAAGCCTCCAAACTTAACGATCCTATATGGCATCTTTAAATAAGAAGCGATCTCAAAAACTGCAGCACTCTTCATAAAAACCTGATCATCTTTAATCAACACAACTGTATTCATTGTATCTGCACTCAGGTTATATTTTAATAAAATATTTTTTGAACATGACGAATGTAGCGGTGCAAAAATCAAGTCGCTATTCTTTTCATAAGCCAGAATAAAACTCACAACGCTACTACATAAGGAGCAATATCCATCAAATAACACCAATGGTCTGCGTGTATTCATACCTTTAATATCTGTTTAATCTATATTGAGATATAAGCTATCTTTTACCAAGCCCATGTCAACATAAAACAATGCCTGGTTTAATAAGTTCGTAACACTTTTATCATACCAACATCTGTCATATATATTCATGATCATTTTAGTAACTTTAAACTTAAAATTTACATAGAATGAGCCACACAGATTTTGAATTAAGTCAGATATACAAACGAAAAAAGAGTGACCAGGATATATTTGCTGAACTGATGGAGTTCAAGGTTAAGGAGGTTTTACTCATTGCAAATTACTACGATGCATATTCAATTGTAAGAGAAGGCCGTTTTTTTGATCGCATTTACGGAGAATTCTTACAACTCAATTTATACACTGCTCCCCGAATCACATCTGCTTCCAATATTGAAGAAGCAATGGAATTGATGGGGAAAAGGCATTTTGATATGGTTATATTAATGGCTGGGTTGGATAAAAAAACACCCATTAAATACAGTAAAACCATAAAAAAACTAAATCCTACTATGCCCTTGCTTGTTATGGTAAATAACAACAGCGATCTTAAATTCTTTGATGATTCAGGTCCTAATGTTGAATACATTGACCGGGTTTTTGTTTGGAATGGAGACTCAAAGGTATTTCTGGCCATGATTAAGCATGTGGAAGATACCAGAAATGCAGCCAATGACACCAAAATTGGTGAGGTAAGAATTATACTGTTAGTTGAAGATTCTCAAAAATACTATACCAGATACCTGCCCATGCTCTATTCAATCATTATGAAGCAAACTCAGGTGCTTCTTGCTGAAGAAGGCCATGAGCAACTTCATAAAGTAATGAAAATGAGAGCCCGACCTAAAATACTTCTGGCGAGTAATTACGAGGATGCTGTTAATATCATTAATCAGTTTAAAGAGTATTTGATTTGCGTTATTTCTGATATGAAATACCTGCGCAACGGTGAAGTAGATGAAAATGCAGGCGTGGAGTTAATTAAGTACGTGCAGTCCGTAATGAGCATTCCTACTCTGATTCAATCATCCGACCCTGATAATGCAGATAAGGCGAGAAGTGTTGGAGCTGATTTTATTGATAAGAACTCAGAAACACTATCACAAGACATTTCAGATTTCATCCACCTGAAACTAGGCTTTGGCGATTTTATCTTTAAGAATTCAAGAGGAAGAAAAATTGCCACAGCACACAATCTTAAAGAGTTTTACAACTGCATCAAAGAGGTTGAGGCAGAGTCACTTTTATACCATGCCAAAAGAAACGGTATCAGCACCTGGCTTATGGCCAGAGGCGAAATTAACATGGCAAAAAAGCTTCGTCCTTATGATATTCAGGATTTTGACAGTAGTAATGAACTCCGAAATGCAATACTTGATATTTTTGAAGAGGTAAAACTGGAGAGTATCAAAGGTAAAGTAGTGCGGTTTGACAGTGCACTTATTAATAGTAACCGATATATTACCCGAATTGGTGAAGGTAGCTTTGGTGGCAAAGGAAGAGGTCTTGCTTTTTTAAGTCATTTTGTTGAGAATGTAGATTTTGAGAAAATACTACCAAATATAAACATACGCATACCAACAACCGCCATTGTTGGTGCAGATGAATTTACTAACTTTATTCAGCGCAACGATTTATACAACAAAATATACCTCGAAAAGCAGTTTGATAAAGCGACGGACCTGTTTTTAGATGCTTCATTTTCAGAGAAACTAAAAAATAAACTTCATAAATATATTGAAGTCATAAATGAACCTCTGGCCGTAAGGTCTTCCGGTTTGTTTGAAGATTCTCTGCTACAACCATTTGCCGGGGTATATTGCACTTATATGCTCCCCAACAATGATCCTGATGAAGAGGTTCGGTTTGAGCAATTATGCACTGCTGTAAAAATGGTTTATGCCTCGATGTATTCAAATTCAGCCAGAGCATACTTTGATGCCGTAAACTATAAAATTGAGGAGGAAAAAATGGCAGTGATCATTCAAAAAATGGTGGGCGACAAAGCACACAACCGTTTTTATCCTCATATAAGTGGTATTGCCCAAAGTTATAACTACTATCCTTTTTCATACATGAAACCGGAAGATGGCTTTGCTGTTATTGGAATTGGATTAGGTAAATATGTTGTGGGCGGCGAAAAAGCATGGCGCTTTTGTCCTAAGTATCCTAACCTGGAACTAAATGCTATTCAGGACCAAATCAAAGATTCCCAGACTCATTTCTATGCGCTAAACCTAAAAAGTAAAAAATTTGATATCAAAAATTATAATGAGGATACCTTTATTCAAAAATTATCTATTAAGGAAGCTGAAGAGGATGGCAATTTAAAATATTGTGCCTCAGTATATGATTATAGCTATGATAGAATAGTTAATAATCTAAACAAAAAAGGTCCGAGAATACTGAACTTTTCAAACATCTTAAAATACGAATACCTACCACTATCCAAAAGTCTTGAACTCTTACTAAAATACTTTAAACAGGCCATGGGTGCGCCAGTTGAAATAGAGTTTGCGGTGGATTTAAATCCAGATAAAAATGATTTACCAACCTTATATTTACTCCAGATTAAACCCTTAATACGAATTGAGAAACACACCAAAATTAATTTTGAGGAAGTTGATCAATCAAAGATTCTATTATCATCAGAAAAAGGAATGGGTAATGGCAAATTGGACTATATCAAAGATGTGATTTTTATGAAATCAGAAATGTTTAGCCGAACAAAAACAGATGAAATGGCCAAAGAGATTGCAGCCCTGAACAAAAAGATGGAACAAGAAGGTAAAGAATATTTGCTGATTGGTCCGGGCCGCTGGGGAACAAGAGACAAGTTTACTGGAATACCTGTACTCTGGTCGCAAATATCGCACGCTAAGGTTATTGTTGAAATGGGACTGGAAGATTTTCCTCTGGATGCATCTTTAGGCTCTCACTTCTTTCACAATGTAACCTCCATGAATGTTGGTTACTTTTCTGTTCACCATGTTAAAAAACAAGAGTTTGTGGCCTTTGATATTCTGCAAAAACAAAAGATAGTAAATGAAACCCATTACTTTACTCATGTTGAGTTTGAAAACCCATTAAACATACTAATGGATGGCAAACACCAAAAAGCTATCGTGGAATGGAAGTGAAATATAACTTAAGCTGATATTCGAATTATTATTCTCTTAACATGCATTATAGTACTAAGAGGCTTGTATTTACTATGGTATAGCTTTGGATAGAGGTTGGTTCATAAAAATATTAAGGTCATATAACAGTTATATAAAAGCCATACCAAACTCATTGATCAATGAGTTTGGTATGGCTTTTATATGTCGAACATATGTCGGTAATATGATTTTGTACCATCGTCATTACCTAATTGACCCAAAGCAAGTGCATTGTTGAACCCCAAATGAGTGATTTTCATTTTTTAGATTAGCCACTCTCGTAGTAAAACATTTGGCATACCATCCCGATATGTTGCTATATAACTAGCACTTAAATAAATGAATACATTAAAATATAGACTTAGTAATAAGCTTTATTTTTTCATTGAGCAAAGTTATGAACAACCTAAGGTAAATTGTTAATAACGAAGTGAGACACTTCAATGAACTGTTAGTAATGCCCAATTCCAGAATAATAACTCTTGTAGTAAAACGTTGGGCACAGCGGCTCGATATACAGTTTGATTATAAGCATTTAGCTAATTAAACCATTAAAATACGCTCTAGAATTTGCTTTATTCTTTTTTGATCAATCTAAACGGCCAGAGGCCTTATGATATGCGACATAGCCAGAGGCATACGCCGATCGGAGCTATTCTTTACTACAGAACGCGATTAAATCGCTCATTAGCTTAATTTAAAGGTCAATCGGATCATATAAGGAAATTGATTTTTGTTCTCCTTTCTTATCAAATTTCAACTCTTTATATAAAAAACCATTGTCGAAATAAAACTTCCATACACCAATACGTTTATCATCCTTATACTTTCCTATTGACTTAATCTTTCCATTAGAATGAAATGCTTTAAACTTGCCATCTCTGACTCCATTTTGGTATTTTGTAATGTATATATTAGCAATCGTATCTGTTGTTATCCATAATCCTTGTTTTGCTCCATCATTTTTCAAATAGTTTATTTTATGGCTATAAATTCTACATGATGATGATGTAAATACTAGAAATATTAATAACACATAATATTTTTGAACCTTTATTTTCATCTTCTTTGTGACTTGATAACTTATTTATATTTCCTTGTGAATCAATGGCTATCTTGTATATTTTCTCAACCCATAGACTGAGTACATACATCGAAACAATAAGCTTCAATGAACCTATACCCCAAACTGAATTAATTGATTTACTGGATTCGATTGACGAGGGTAAAGAACCTAAAGCTATTGTCGTGTAGAAGTAAAATTTCCTTTTGATCCTGCAGATATAATCAACCCAATCCTTAATCCATCCCACTGAGGTTTGCAACCAAGATTCTCTTCATAACCATCACTATCCTGGCCCTTTAATTCACCACCTCCAAACTGATATAAATACCCTAGTTCCATACCTAAACTTAAATTTTTAAAGGACAGAAAATTAAGTCTAACCTTGGGTTCTATATAAAAATTAACAGCGTTAAACGACTCTTTATCTTCATATGATGAATAGGCGTAAACATCCACCGTCTGATCTAACTTTAATTTTGAGCGAAGTACACCTGTTAAAAGCATTATATCTACTGTCATATTATTTCCACGAGCATATAAACGTCGCCCACCAATAATTCCATATTTTACCGATGATATTTTCATATCATAATGATAATATCCAGTATTATCAGAAGCAACAATTCGGGAACCCGTTGAAGCTTTTCCAACTCCAACTCCAAGCCAATAACTCTTTAACTTATAGTTTAACTCAAAATTATAGGTAAAATATGAAGGCATTTGAGAGGTTATCTTTGTATTATAGCTGGAGTTTAAATGAATCATAGTATTTAATTCCCGTAGCTCATGCATATCATACCATCCATAGCCAACACTACCTGTTACAAAAAAATTTAAAGAATCCTTATCTAATTGAGCGCTAAGATTAACCTGGGCTAGTAGAATTAAAGATAAATAAACGGCAAACTTCTTAAACATCAATTATTCGTATATATAGTAAAACAACCCTGAATTATCATAAAATGTATTTCCATACAACTTACTATCCTTATAAGCAAAATCAAACTCCTTCATAATTTCGCCTGTCATTATATTTCTAACAATAGAACGTTCTCCCTCTATTGTTAACAATTGATTGAACTCAGTATCCAAAGAGAGCACTTTTTCTCCTGAAATTGAATAACTGTTTTTAACAGAAAAATCTTTAATATTTCTTATTGTTACTCGCCCGGATTCAACACAAACAACATAATCAGGATACATTTTATGGAATTCAAATTTTTCAAACAGAATCCTGTAAGGAGATTTATACAACTGCTTATATACTCCATTTTTAATACTTCCTATGCGATCATAATCACCTCTATAGATAATATAATTCCCATCCATAGAAAGAAAAACATCATCACGACCATACGGATTATAATTGCCCACAATTTTACGCTGTTGCATATCATAAATCACATCTCCATATTCTCCTGTTCTTAAAAATATCAGATCTTTATAAATCGCATCAAAAGTATAGCACCTAATCAAATCTTCATCTCTATCTTTTAGTATATGATGATATCCATAACCTTGCTCGTCTTTTATGTATAAATGATATTTATTACTCTCTCCAGAAGCCAAAACAAATCGATCCCCTTCCGGAGAAAATTTTAAAATAATATATTCCTTGGGCTGGTATTCTGCTCCTGAAGCATATGAAATATCTACCATTTCCTCATCAAGAGGAGAATAAACCAACATTTGATTTGAGTCCCTAAGTAAAAAAAGATTAGATTGAAGCGGAACTATTCCATTGTATTGAAAAATTTCATGAGTTGTACGACTTCCCATTTTCAAATAAGTTTCACGTCGAAACTTTTCTTTAATTTCCCGATCCAAAAGATCATTATCCTTAGGAAATAGAGTCATCGTTACTTTATTGATAGCTCCATATTTATCGCCTGTTACTTTTATTATGGTATCATTAATCCCAGCAATACCTTTAAAATTAACATTACCTTTATTATCATAACACCGGATAGAAATTTCCTTTAGTGCATCATACTTTGTAAAGGGATGCCAATAAATAAACTGAGCATTATGATTATTCCCACATAATTTTAGTTCCGGTAGTTCATTTTCCTTATCTATTGAAAACAGCTCGTTTTTGGTACCATCACCTAACACTACAAAAACTTTATACACAGCCCTTTCTCCAACATAAGATTCATCTACAATTAAATTCTCTTCTGAAGTGAAAGTATCCATCAAAATTTCGCCACAATATTTTTCTACGATATAATGATTAAACTTATGGTTATACTCACTCCATTCTAAATGTAATTTATGATCCTCAACTGAAAATGAATAGGGCTTATGATGATTTTTGTGAGCTACAATAATCCACTTATATTCTTCAATACTGGTTTCTCTGTTTCTTACATCAGCAATACTACCAGATCCAGAAACTCCTGTAACTTTAGCAATTAATTTATTATTTCCTTCCTCTAGGAATTCCATTGGGATCTCCAATGTATCTTCACAAGTATACCAACTATCATTAGAAGAATATCTTTCATAAATTGTTATATTGTCTCCCCATCCTTCTTCATGAGGGTGAAATATTTCCTCGTCATTTAAGAAAAATTGTACCTCATCTATCGCATACTTGTGAGAAGTAAACCTATAGTAAATATTAACATCATTCCATGCAGATATATATTTTTCACTTAATAACGGAGACTCGAGAAGTAGTTTTAAATTAAATGCATCCAGATCAATTTGTTCAAAATTATCTCCTTCCGGCTCGTATTCACATGAAGACAAATGAGATAATAGGATAGCAAATAAAAGAATAAGCTTTATTAGGTTTGATTTTTTCATTAATATTAAATTTGTTCAAAAATATAACAAATAAGAATATTTTAGACTATAATCGTAAAATATTCTACTTTAAACAAATCCAACAAAACTGTTCGTTTAAATATGCTGATGACCCACTGGCAGCACTGGTTCATATTTTGTAAACCAGATGCTCACGCTGTATGATGTTCGGCATTACGTTCTGCCAGGTTAGTTTAAGATAAGTCAACAACTGCATTATTCCACTGAATTAAAACCCAGTAACACCTCTTTATTCTTTTCATGAAAAAAGTTACTAACAGTCAGAGGCCGATAACAGACATGGAAGCGAGACGCTTCGATGAATTAGGCTGGCAGCAATATAAGAGCTCAAACAAACAGCAATAAAAAAGCCGCCAATAAAAATATCAGCGGCTTGACTTATTATAATCTAGTATTTATTTAATATACTGCTTCAGCAATTTTTCTTACGCTTTGCGTGGCCATCATAGTATAAAAATGAATAATGGGCACACCATTCTTTTTTAAGTCTAATGCTTGTTGTGTACACCATTCAACTCCAACCTGCTTTACCTCATCATTATTTTTACATCGGCGTAATTCTTTGGCAAAATCCTCTGGTATTTCACAGCTAAAAATCTTTGGCAACACAGTAAGCTGACTTGCTGCAGTTACCGGTTTAATACCCGGAATAATTGGAACCGTGATTCCTGCAGCTCTACATTTATCAACAAAATCATAATATTTCTGATTGTCGAAAAACATCTGAGTCATTACATACTCTGCTCCGGCATCCACTTTAGCTTTTAAATATGACATATCTGATTCCATATTCGGTGCCTCCTCATGCTTCTCAGGATAACCAGCCACACCATATGAAAAAGGAGTCTCAAATGGTTCCACACTTGTACCATCTAAAAACACACCTTTGTTCAAATCGTTTACCTGCTCAGCAAGCTCAATGGCATACTGGTTACATTTTTCCTCACGAATAGGATATTTGTCTTTATGAGCATCATCACCCCTTAAAATCAAAATATCATGTATTCCTAAAAAGTTCAGATCAATTAAGGCATACTCTGTTTCACTACGGGTAAATCCTCTTGAAATAATATGAGGAATTACTTTAATGCCATACTTATTCTGTATTGAGGCTGCTACAGCAACTGTTCCCGGGCGTTTACGAATTACCCTTTTCTCAATAAAACCTTTTGAGTTGGTTTCAAATGCATACTCTTCTCTATGAGAAGTGATATTGATAAACTGAGGATTAAACTCTTTTAATATATCTATGGTATGAAAAACCTTATCAATATTATTACCCTTTAAAGGGGGTAATAATTCAAAGGAAAATTTCGTTTCTTTATCTTTTAAAACTAACTCTGCAGCTGTCATCTACTCTATCTCTTTCTAAAAACGATTTCTATTTATAAGCCAGGTTTACCGGAATCCATTTTTCAACTTCTTCAACAGTTATTCCCTTGCGTTTTGCTAAATCTTCAACCTGGTCTTTACCGATTTTACCAACTCCAAAATACATGGCTTTAGGATGACCAAAATACAATCCACTTACGGATGCATTTGGATACATACTAAAATGCTCTGTTAAGGTAATTCCTGTATTTTTCTCCACATCCATCATCTCAAACAACTGACGTTTTTCGCTATGATCAGGACATGCTGGATAGCCCAACGCAGGACGAATACCTCTATAACGTTCACGAATAAAATTATCTGTATTAAATTCTTCATCAGGAGCATATCCCCAAAATTCTCTACGAACTCTAAAGTGCAGCAATTCGGCAAATGCCTCTGCCAAACGATCAGCCAGTGCTTTCAACAAGATAGAAGAATAATCATCATGATCATCTTCAAAGGCTTTGATCCATTTTTCAATCCCGATGCCTGCAGTAACTGCAAATCCGCCAATATAATCATTTACACCACTTTCGACAGGTGCAACAAAATCAGCCAGTGAATGGAATGCTTCTTTACCTTGCTTATCCTGTTGCTCTCTGATCTGATGGAATCTTGTTTTTTCTACACTTCTGGTTTCATCAGTATAAACAATAACATCATCACCTTCAGCATTAGCAGGGAAAATTCCAAACACAGCTTTAGCAGTTACCATTTTATCCTGCTCTATATTTGTTAACATAGCCTGAGAATCGCGCCAAAGCTTTAAAGCTTCCTGTGCTTTTTCCCTGGCCTGCTCTGTTTTGTATTTTTCAAGCCATTGTGCCTCTTCTTCTGCTGTGGCAACTGATTCTATTCCGTCGTAATTACCAGTTAAGTTCCATGCCTGGAAAAAGAAGGTCCAGTCAATAAATTTACGGATATCAGCAATAGAATAATCATCAAAAACTTTTACGCCCTGAAAAACCGGTGTATAAACATCACCACTATTCCAATCAATCTTAAACTTACTTTCTCTGGCTTGCTCAATTGGTTTTAATACGATGGCTTTTTTATTTGCATTTCTTTCGCGAAGCTCTGCATATTCAGCTTTTACTTTTTTTGCAAATTCCTCTTTACCGGTTTGAGATAACAATGCACTTACCACCTGAGCACTTTTAGAGGCATCTTTTACATGAACAACAGGATGATCATACTCCGGTTCAATTTTAACAGCCGTATGTACTTTTGATGTTGTTGCACCACCTACCATTAAAGGAATATCGAAACCTGTACGTTTCATTTCTTTGGCAACATTCACCATCTCTTCCAATGAAGGCGTAATCAATCCACTTAATCCTATAATATCAACCTTTTGAGCAATGGCTTCCTTAAGAATTTTTTCAGTTGGCACCATCACACCAAGATCTATTACTTCGTAATTATTACATCCCAGGATTACGCCCACAATATTTTTACCTATATCATGAACATCACCTTTTACAGTGGCCATTAATATTTTACCATTAGTTTTGGCTCCTCCTGTGGCAGACTTTTCTTCTTCAATAATTGGTTGCAGAATGGCTACTGCTTTTTTCATTACCCTTGCAGTTTTCACCACCTGAGGCAAGAACATTTTACCGCTACCAAACAAATCACCAACTACATTCATACCATCCATCAAAGGTTTCTCAATGATTTCAAGTGCTGTTGGATATTTTTCCAACGCTTCAGCAATATCAACATCCAGGTGATCACTAATACCTTTTACCAAACAATGTGTTAAACGCTCCTCTAGTGTACCCTCGCGCCATGCAGCCTGTTGCGCTTCACCCACCTCTTGCTGGGTATTTTTTATGGTTTCAGCATAATCCACCAGGCGATCTGTTGCATCCGGACGCTTGTTAAATACTACGTCTTCTACATATTCCAACAATTCTTTTGGTATATCATCATACACCTGCAGCATAGCAGGATTAACAATACCCATATCCAATCCTTCTTTGATGGCATAATAAAGGAATACAGAGTGAATGGCTTCACGCACTACATTATTTCCTCTGAAAGAGAAAGATAAATTACTGATTCCACCACTAATATGCGCATAAGGAAGATTTTCTTTAATCCACTTACATGCTTTGATAAAATCTACTGCATAATTGTTATGCTCCTCAATACCGGTTGCTATAGCCAGCACATTCGGATCGAATATAATATCCTGAGGTGGGAAGTTTACTTTTTCTGTTAACAGTTTATAAGCTCTCCCGCAAATCTCTTTTCTTCTTTCAAAATTATCAGCCTGACCTTTTTCATCAAAAGCCATAACCACAACAGCTGCACCATATTTTTTGATGATACGTGCATGTTCTAAAAAGACTTCTTCGCCTTCTTTTAAACTAATACTGTTAACAACTGATTTACCCTGTAAACATTTCAATCCAGCCTCAATTACCTCAAATTTTGAGGAATCAACCATCACCGGAACTTTAGAAACATCAGGATCAGACATCAACATATTTAAGAAGGTCACCATCTCTTCCTTTGCCTCCAACATAGCATCATCCATGTTTACATCAACAATCTGGGCTCCGTTTTCAACCTGGTGACGCGCGATATCAACAGCTTCTTCATATTTTTTCTCCTTAATTAAACGAAGAAATTTTCGTGAACCTGCAACATTACAACGTTCACCAATATTAACAAAGTTGGTATCCTCACGCATTTGAAGCGACTCCAAACCACTCAAGTGAGTTATGGTTGATACGGCCGCTTTTTTATGCGCATTATATTTATCAGCTATTTTAGCCATAGCTGCAATATGAGCAGGAGTCGTTCCACAACATCCTCCTATGATATTTACTTTACCATCAGCTAACCACTGTCCTACTAAATCAGACATCTGATCAGGTGTTTGATCATATTCACCAAACTGGTTTGGTAAACCAGCATTAGGGTGTGTACTAATATAGAAAGGTGCTTTTTGTGAAAGTTCAGTTACATATGGCTCAAGTTCGGCGGCTCCTAACGAACAGTTTAACCCGATACTTAAAATATCCATATGAGAAACAGAATCAATAAAAGCCTGTAATGTTTGGCCCGACAATGTTCTACCACTGGCATCTGTAATGGTACCCGACACCATGATAGGCAACTTTTTACCCATTGCATCAAAAACCTCATCAATAGCCATTAAAGCTGCTTTAGCATTAAGAGTATCAAAAACGGTTTCTATCATTAACAAATCCGATCCACCTTTAATTAGTGCTTCAATCTGTTCTTTGTAGGCTTCTTTAACCTGATCAAAAGTAGCAGCTCTATATCCTGGATTATTTACATCAGGTGATAATGACAATGCTTTATTTAACGGTCCGATTGAACCACAAACAAATCTTGGCTTTTCAGGAGTTTTTAAAGTATATTCATCAGCAACCTCACGAGCTATCTTTGCCGACTGATAATTAATATCCCATACAGCAGCCTGCATATCGTAATCAGCCTGCGAAATAGATGTGGCATTAAACGTGTTGGTTTCTATAATATCTGAACCTGCCTCAAGATATTTAGTATGAATTTCTTTAATAATTTCAGGTTGAGTAATTGATAAGATATCATTATTACCTTTAATCGGCATGTGATAATCCTTAAATCTTTCGCCCCTATAATCTTCTTCTTCCAATTTATAGGTTTGAATTAAACTACCCATTGCTCCATCTAAAAGCAATATTCTCTCTTCAATTGCCTTATATAACTTTTTTGTTCTATCCATATGCGTTTACCAGCTTATCATACTAACTAAATTACTCCAGAATTGTTTGAAGTGAAACCTGCTGTATGACAAATGTCATTTAATCTGTAAAAAAGGACTGCAAAAATAACAAATATTACTGATTTAATTGAGTTTATAAAAGCTAAAGTTATCACAAACCACTTCTTAATTACTCCTTTGTCATTTTTTTTATATTTGTGACAAATTTATATCACATGTCGCAAAATTATTTTGAACAATTATTTGAGTCTTTCAACAATAAAAACATACTGATCATAGGAGATGTAATGATTGATTCATACCTATGGGGTGATGTCAACCGAATTTCTCCGGAAGCTCCCGTACCTATTTTATCAGGTATAGGAAGAGAGAACCGCCTGGGTGGAGCTGCCAATGTTGCTTTAAACATTCAGTCTCTTGGTGCCAATCCCATATTATGTTCTGTAATTGGTGACGATGTGATGAGTCATGATTTCTTTAAACTTTTAAAGAAACAAGAACTTACAGCTGACGGCATTGTAAAGTGCTCTAACAGAATGACGACTGTAAAAACCCGTGTAATTAGTCAGCATCAACACTTATTGAGGGTTGATGAAGAAATTTGCACACCAATACCTGAAGACACTGAAGAAAAAATGATGGTTAAGCTTCAAATGCTTATCAATACCAACAGAATAGATGCCATTATTTTTGAGGATTACGACAAAGGAGTCATCACACCATCTGTCATTCAAAAAGTAGTTGCTATATCAAAAGAAAAAGGTATACCAACTTTGGTTGATCCTAAGAAAAGAAATTTCAACGACTACAAAGGCGTTACCTTCTTTAAACCAAACTTTAAGGAATTCAACGAGGGCTGTAAACTTGAGCTAAAAAAGGGCCAGCACGAAGAATTAATCACAGCAGGTAAAAAGTTCCAGAAAGAACAAGAAATAAACATATTAATGATTACACTATCGGAACATGGTGTATTTATCAATCACAACGCAGATGGTGCATCCATAGTTCCTGCCGAAATCAGAAATATATCAGATGTGTCAGGAGCTGGAGATACAGTTATAAGCGTGAGTGCATTATGCCTAATAGAAAACATTGAACCTCATCTGATCGCCAGAATTGCAAATATGGCAGGAGGTCTTGTATGCGAGGAATCAGGTGTAGTTCCTGTTAAAAAGGAATTGCTTTTAAAAGAGTGTATTCAAAAAATTAAAGACTAGCAGTTTCTTGATATTTTTTACACTTTCTTTATAAGTTGTTGAAACTTTTATGTTAGTATTAATGTATGAAGTTTTAATTAAAAGTTTAACTTTGACAGTCGTTTTATGACTCATTTTTTGCATCTTTAACAGATATATAAGCACTATAAAAGATCAGAAAATCAAGATTTTGTAGAAAATATTTATTGCAAAATATATTTAATTACCACAATATGGGAAAAATAATTGCATTAGCGAATCAAAAAGGAGGAGTTGGAAAAACTACTACAGCAATAAACCTGGCAGCCAGTTTAGCCGTTTTGGAATATAAAGTTTTGGTAGTAGATGCCGACCCACAAGCCAATGCTACATCTGGTTTAGGTTTTGATTTAAAAGAAATTGACGCCAGTATATATGAATGTATTGTAGATGGAATAGAACCATCTTCTGCATTACTTAAATCCGAAATTGAAGGACTAGACGTATTACCTTCGCATATTGATTTGGTTGGTGCTGAAATTGAGATGTTGAATCGCTCAAACAGAGAAAATGTATTAAAAGATGTATTAGGAAAGATCAGAGACCAATACGACTTTATTTTAATTGACTGTTCTCCATCATTAGGTTTAATTACAGTTAACTCTCTTACTGCTGCTGATTCAGTAATAATTCCTGTTCAATGTGAATATTTCGCTCTTGAAGGATTAGGTAAATTATTAAATACCATAAAAATCATCCAAAGCAGATTAAATACAACGCTTGCAATTGAAGGTTTCCTATTAACCATGTATGATTCTCGTTTAAGATTATCGAATCAGGTGGTTGAGGAAGTTCAACGTCACTTCCAGGATATGGTTTTTGAAACTTTAATTACCAGAAACATTAAGTTAAGTGAGGCGCCAAGTTATGGTAAGGCTGTTGTAGAATATGATGCAACATCAAAAGGAGCCATAAACTATTTAAATCTGGCCCGAGAGTTGTTACAAAAGAACAACATGACAAAAATAGATAACAAAGACAAAATTGTTAAGTAATACCATATTGGCTTAACATTAATTATTGAATAATACAATATTAGAATATGATGCAGATAACTTTAGGTTATCTGCCAATTTAATTTACGAATGGCAAAAAAGAATGCATTAGGGAGAGGACTGGGTGCTCTTATTGACAACGCTGACGAGGTAACAAAAGGAAGACCTCTTTCAGGTATGGATGAAATTGAAGTAAGCAGAATTGTTGCAAATCCATGGCAGCCCCGTACCCGTTTTGATGAAGAAAAATTAGAAGAACTAGCAGCTTCTATTAAGGAGATTGGTGTCATTCAGCCGCTAACCGTAAGAAAAAGTGGAAACCAGTACCAGCTTATTGCCGGTGAGCGTCGATTCAGAGCTTCAAAATTAGTTGGCCTGGAAAAAGTTCCTGCTTATGTTCGAACTGCTGATGACGAAACCATGCTTGAAATGGCATTGGTTGAAAACATTCAGCGTGAAGATTTAGACCCTATTGAAATTGCCATAAGTTACCAACGATTAATGGATGAGTGCAAGCTTACCCAGGAAAGCATGTCGGAAAGAGTAGGTAAAAAAAGAGCAACAGTAACCAATTACCTTCGCTTATTAAAATTACCTGCAGAAATTCAACTTGGATTGCGCGACAAGAAGCTTGGAATGGGACATGCCAGAGCTATCATTGGTATTGAAGACGAACAACTACAACTTAAAATCTACGACGAAATCATTGAATATGATTACTCAGTAAGAAAAGTAGAAGAAGTGGTTCGTGAATTAAACAGTGAAAAACCCGCAAAAAAACCTAATAAAAAGAAAATCGAATTGCCTGAGGAGTATCAACAACTTAGCAATCAGATATCATCGGTATTTGAAACAAAAATTCAGTTTAGCAGAGGAGAAAAAGGAGACGGTAAAATTGTGATCCCATTTAACTCTGACGAAGATCTGGAGCGTATCATCAGTATCCTTGATAAAGCAAACGCAAAGTAAAATACTTCAAAATAAATGAGATAATCACTTAGATAAAATTATTTTGAATTTACTATTCGTGAACAATAAGAAACTATGGAGCAGTTTGTTTGTGTTTTTTATGGCTGTTTGTTTACAACAAAACCTAAAAGCACAAACAATTTCAGATTCTATTAGTGTTAAAAACGAGGCTAAAGCAAAGCCAATCGTTATCAAGCCTCATTCTCCACATAAAGCAAGTCTTTATTCGGCAGTACTTCCCGGACTTGGTCAGGCATACAATAAAAAATACTGGAAAATTCCGATTCTATATGCAGGATTTGCAGGTATTATTTATGCCATTGACTTTAACTCAAGCAACTATAGCAAATACCGAAATGCATACAGAGACTACATCATTCAGGATCCAAATAACACCAGTTATTTAAAGATTATTGAAAAGACCTCCATTACACCTGAAGATATTGCTGCAGGTGGAAGATATGCAGAGTGGTTTGAAAATACCCTCGAAAATGGTAAAGATTATTACGAAAGATGGCGTAACTTAAGTTATGTAGGATTTGCTTTAGTATATATAATCAACATTATTGATGCATCTGTAGATGCACATTTTAAAACATTTGACGTAAGTGATGATTTAAGTATGAGGGTGGAACCTGTTGTTCAAACCAGATATGGAAACAACAGTATAGGATTACAATTAAAACTTGTGTTTTAGAAAAATTAGAAAGATGTTAAGATTAAAATTTATAGCCGCAGCTCTTTTTGTATCGGCTCTAAACATATATAGCCAAACAGAGCTTGTTAGCGATTCTTTAGTAGTTACTAATGACTCTATTCAAAATGACTCCGTAAAACTTGACAACAATGTTGAGCAAGGTTTCTTTACTGAAAATTTAGATACGGTTAAGTCTGACAACACCAAAGAAGAGAGTGCTTCAAATACCATTGAATTTCCAAAAATTATTACAGACTCTTTATATATTCAGAGACTTCAAAGCATTGAATCTCCGATGGAATTTCCGTTCAACAGTAAGGTAAAGGCTTATATTGAACTATACACTCAAAGAAGAAGAGAACAAGTGCAAATCATGCTTGGTTTAGCTGAGTATTATTTCCCTATGTTTGAAGAAACGCTTGATGCAGCAGACCTTCCATTGGAGTTAAAATACCTTCCAATCATTGAATCGGCATTAAATCCAAGAGCCTTTTCTCGTGCTGGCGCCTCGGGCTTATGGCAGTTCATGTATGGAACAGGAAAAATGTACGGTCTTCAAGTTAATTCATATATCGATGACAGAAGAGATCCACAGAAATCAACACAGGCAGCGGTTAAATATCTAAAGGATTTATATGCTAAATACAATGACTGGTACCTGGTTATTGCAGCATACAACTGTGGCCCCGGAAATGTTGACAAGGCAATCTATCGTTCTGGTGGTAAAAGAGATTTTTGGCAAATCTATTATCGCCTGCCTCGTGAAACCAGAGGATATGTACCGGCCTTTATTGCGGCAGCCTATACCATGACTTATTCAGAAGAACATTTAATAAAACCACAACCTTCTGATATTGCTATGGCAACAGATACCATTATGATATCTGACTTACTACATTTTAATCAGGTATCAAAAGTTACTGGTATACCCGTTGAAAAACTGCGCGAGTTAAATCCTCAATACAGAAGAGATGTTGTTCCTGCACAGAAAAAGGCTTTAGCATTAAGAATTCCATCTACCTCACTGGAATCATTTATAACTCTTGAGGATTCCATTTTTAAATGTGACAGAGATAAATATTTTGCTTCAAACCGTCTTGTTGTTAATCCGTCTAATAATTACAACGCACCTTCGGTTCCTAAAAACAAAGCTAAAGTATATTACACGGTTAAATCCGGCGATGCAGTTGGTTTAATTGCAGACTGGTATGATGTGTACACTTCTGATTTAAGATATTGGAACAACATCCATAGAAACATTATCCGTGTTGGACAAAAGTTAGTGATCTATGTTCCTAAGGATAAAGTTGATCATTATTCCAGAATTAATTCTTTGAGTTATTCTGAAAAACAAGCTATGAATGGAAGAACCGTTCAAACAGCTTCAACTCCAAAGAAATCGACCACAACAACAGAAAGCACTGATTACGTTTATTATACCGTACGACAAGGTGATAATCTTTGGTCCATTGCAAAAAAGTATCCGGGAGTTACCAACAGTGATATTATGAAACTTAATAGTTTAACAAGCTCATCTAAAATTAATCCTGGTCAACGATTAAAGATCCGACCTAAGAGCTAGATGATTATTAAGCAACAATTATAGTATGATAAAGCCTCCAAAAATATTTCTGTATTACCTTGTAATCATCGGTATTTTTGTAGGCTTTAGTTTTCTTATCCCTAAGGAAGGTTTGCAAATCGGAACAATTCCTTATCGTATAAAATGGATTTCTGTTCATCATATTTTAGGTATTAAAGCAGACTCTGTTGCTACAAAAAAGATCATTCAGGAACTTCCAACTGACACAACACTTTCAATAGCTCTTGATACTTCAATTATAGCAGACAGCATCAAGAGCAATTTAACGCAGAAGATTGATAGTCTTGCATTAGAACCTGATACCGTAATTACACCGTCAATTGAATATGGTGAAGAATTTAAACCTTTACTTTATCAATTTTACAGTAATATAACCAATGCTGCAGATTCAGGCAAAATATTAAGAATCCTGCACATGGGAGATTCTCAGATTGAAGGGGATCGCATTACACGCTATTTAAGAGAATCATTTCAAGAGCAGTTTAAAGGCTCTGGTCCAGGGCTGATTCCGGTTTTTGATCCTCAGAAACACTTCCCTTCTGTTTGGATTAGCAACAACGGAAAATGGAGTGAACACACCGTATATCAATATCCTAGAACAATAAAAAACAACCAATACGGAATCATAGGCCGGGTTGCAAAAATTGATTCATCAGGGATCTCTTCGCTAAAAATAAGTCAATCGCATCTGGCACTCCCAAAAGCCAGTCGCTTTTACAAAGCAAGGTTATACCTAAAAGAAATTAAAACACCATTATTGGTTACTGCATTTTGGGAAGGCGATCAAATTAGTAAGGATTCTTTATTAGAGGATGAAGGTCTTACAGAAATCAACTGGACCTTCAAACAAGATCCTCAACGATTTTCATTGAACTTCATGTCCGATGAAAGCCCTATTTTTCTGGGCCTAAGTCTGGATAGTTTGTCAGGTATTGCCGTTGATAATATTTCTATGAGAGGACAATCCACTCCTCGTCTGGACAAAACCAACAAAGCATTGTATAAATCAATGGCCAGCTATATGAATATTGGATTGGTTATACTTCAATATGGTACAAACATGGTTCCTACGATTACCAGTAATTATGAATTCTATAGCAGAACTTTGTATAAACAACTCCAGATTTTAAAAGAAACCATGCCTAACGTTCCTGTTTTAGTTGTGGGAGTTGGGGATGTTGCTACACAAACAGATGGTCAGGTAAAATCCTACACTCATATTACTAAGATTAAGGAAGCACAAAAAGAAGCTGCATTTAAAGCAGGTTTTGCTTTTTTTGACCTATATGAAGCCATGGGAGGAGAAGGTTCAATGTTGAAATGGGTCAATAATGATCCCCGAATGGCCATGCTCGACTACACTCACTTTAATAAAGCAGGTGGAAAAAAAGTTGCGGACTGGCTTTACACAGCTATTTTGCATGATTATAATAAATGGAAGAAAAGCACTACTTTTAAACCTGATAATCCACACAACGATTAACATTGGAACAGCTACTGCATTTAATAAAATATAATCCTAATAGTGATTTTGTTTTCACTCACTATCTGTTTTGGATTTTTTTTGGCGTGGTTCTGTTGGGGAATGCCATTCTTTATAAAAAAAGCATTCTTCGCAACAGTTTTCTATTTATTGCCAGTCTCTTTTTTTATTATAAAGCAGGAGGTTATTACTTCTCGCTCCTCATCTTTTCAACAATTGTTGATTACTCTATTGGATTAGGGATTGGGAAAAGCAATAAAAAATATATGAAAAGGCTCCTTTTAATCACAAGCCTTATCATTAATTTAGGACTATTATCTTATTTCAAATACAGTTATTTTTTTGCTGATGTAATAGCTAAGGTATCAGGCCAGGATGTAAATGTAATAAACTATCTGGCCCTTATTACAAATGCAGCATTTGGCACTCACTTTAGTATCGATAAAATTATTTTACCTGTTGGGATATCCTTTTTTACATTTCAAACCATTTCATATTCAATTGATGTTTACAGAGATCGAATAAAACCTGTAAAAAATATTATTGACTTTGGTTTTTATGTTTCTTTCTTCCCTCAACTGGTGGCTGGACCGATTGTAAGAGCATGGGAATTTATTCCTCAGTTACATAAAAAATATTGCCTATCTGAAAAATGGTTCTGGAGTGCAACCTGGCTTATAATTGGAGGCCTGTTTAAAAAAATTGTGATTTCAGATTATCTCTCCATTAATTTTGTTGATCGTATTTTTGATGCGCCAATGATGTATAGTGGAGTTGAATTGCTTTTTGGAGCTTATGCCTATGCTATGCAGATCTATTGTGACTTTTCTGGTTATACAGATATCGCAATAGGAGTTGCATTGATATTAGGCTTTCGCCTTCCTGAAAACTTTAACCGGCCATATATGGCCACTTCAGTTACTTCATTCTGGAGAAGGTGGCATATATCCCTATCATCATGGTTAAGAGATTATTTATACATTCCGTTAGGAGGTAACAGAAGAGGTAAGTTTCGCCAGGGAATCAATCTTTTCGTTACAATGCTATTAGGCGGTTTGTGGCATGGTGCTGGCTGGCTCTTTATTCTGTGGGGTGGATTACATGGTTTAGCGTTATTAATTGAAAAATACACCATTTCATCATTAAAACATTTTAAACTTAAGATACCCAAGTTCATTGGTTTCCTATTGACCTTTCATTTTATTGTTTTTACCTGGATCATTTTCAGATCTCCGGATATAGACACATTCATACTTTTTATACGAAGAATAAAAGAGGCATTTTTTATTTATCAGAATCAAGAAATGCTAAATTCCTATTTAAATGTATTAGGAATTCTTACCTTTGGGTATGTCATTCATTGGATTCCCATTGAACTTAAAAGAATGATTAAAATAAATTTGATAAAGACACATTTGTTGATTAAATTGTTCTTGTTAATAACCTTTTGTATAATCATTTATCAGTTTAGTTTGTTTGACGCAAAACCATTTATCTATTTTAGATTTTAAATGGATTTTGCAGGTTGTTATGCGAAGAAATTAATATATGCAAAAGGTACTTATTTATATTACTCTTATACTGTCACTTGTTCCTGTTTTAGCAACAGGTCAACATCACTATTTCAGACAATATTCACTGGAAGAAGGTTTACCTCAATCAGAAGTAAATGATATTGCCGAAGATCAGTTTGGTTATTTATGGCTTGGGACCAACGGAGGAGGTTTATGTAAATTTAATGGCACTGATTTTGAAATTTTCACAAAACAAGATGGTCTTTTAGAAAACCTGATCATTGGTTTGCATAGCGATAACAACTACAACCTTTGGATTGCAAGTCCACGAGGCATTACAAAATATGATGGCAAATCCTATCATCACATTATTGAGTCTGACACGGCATTGTATCAGGATCGTGTTCAGTTTTTGGAAACCATCGACGGTTCAATATGGGCATTAGCCAGAGAAGTTTCAGGTCAAAGAAAACTGATTCAAATCAAAGACAATAACACCGCAGATTTCATAAGCCTATACCCTGAAGTTTTTAATAATAACAGGATATTTTTTGTTTGTAAAGAGAATGCACATTCGTTATATGTTTCTACTGAAAAGGGACTTTTTTCAGCAAATCCAGATGGCATAACAAAGGTAAATTCAATAGGAGAAACTGATCTTTCTGATAAAATGATCATTCCTATTTTGCAGGATAAGTACCGAAACACCTGGGCTATAGAGGTAGCCCAAAGTGGAGGTATGCAATTAAAGCAATTTAAATTGAATGGAGATGTTGAAGCCGTTAACTGGCCCAATGATGTTCCATTACAACGAATCTTTAGAGTTTTTGAAGATCGTCAGGGAGGAGTCTGGATTTCTATTGCATCACAAGGTATTGTAAAATTTACAGACCATAACTTTCGATTGTACAACAAACAAAATGGTCTTAATGCCAAATTAATTACCAGCTTCTGCGAAGACAGGGAAGGTAATATATGGTTAGGATCAAGTGGTTCCGGAATTTTAAAATACGGTGGTGACAAATTTATTTCGTTTAATAAAGAAAGTGGATTAAGTGGTGATATTGTAAGATCCTTATTCGAAGATAGCAAAGGAAACTTCTACTTTGGAGATGATGGTAATATGATATCAAAATATGATGGTAATAAAATTACTTTTCTTTCTGCAAAAACTGAAAATGTAATGGGCCAGGCTCGCAGAATGCTTGAACTATCAAATGGACATATTTTAATTGGTACTACAGGAGGCTTATTCGAATATGACGGTAATGTTATTAAAGATGCTCCCTTAAAATATGGCATTGCAGCTCAAGCCCCGGTAGTTGATATCACTAGAGATAAGGAATCTATATGGTTTGCAATTTATGGTGGGGGTTTACTTAAATATACCAATGGTAACAAAAAGTGGTATACTCCAAACAACTCTGAATTAAAATCAAGTTTTATTACTGACCTTTTTATCGACTCCAAAAACAGGATGTGGATTTCCACAACCAAAGGTATTTTCTTACTTGAAGATGAAAAATTTACCCATTATTCCGATAAGAATGAATTGAATGCATCATGGATTCTGCAGGCTGCTGAAGATAAAATTGGCAACATATGGTTTGCTACTTTTACCGGGGGTTTAAGTCAGTTTGATGGTGTTAATTTTAACGTGTATAACACTACCAATGGAATAACATCAGATAATATTTATTCTGTCATTTCAGATGCAGAAGGTAACATTTGGGCCGGAACTCAGAATGGAGTAGACAAAATTTCAATAGGAGCAGATGGTAGCATAACATCCATAAACAACTACGATAAAGATGATGGTTTTATTGGTATTGAAAACAACGGAGGCTGTAATCTATTAGATAGTGAAGGAAGAATATGGTTTGGAACCATTAAAGGTGCCATGCGATACAATCCGGAAGAAGAAAAAACCAATTATTTAGAGCCTCCGGTATACATAAGAAAGATTCTCTTGAACTTTAAAAATCCAGATTGGAAAAATACTTCTGACTCATATTCATTAGATTCAATTACTCCATGGTTCTTAATACCGGAAGGTTTAAAGCTAAAACACAACAATAACCATATTGGATTTATTTTTGATGGACTTTGCTATACAGTACCTGAAAAAACTAAGTTTAAATGGAAATTAGAACCGATTGAAGAAGAATGGTCTCCAGAAAATCATTCAACTGAAGCTTTTTATCCATCATTAGCTCCGGGAAAATACACTTTTAAGGTAATTGCATGCAACAATGATGGTGTTTGGAATGAGGAAGGTGCTACTTATAGTTTTGAAATCATACCAGCCTGGTATCAATACAAAGCATTTAAAGCACTTATTTTTTTACTTTTCCTAGGTTTAATTTTCTTTATTGCACGCCAAATTATTCAAAAGGAGAAATCAATAAAGCAAGAATTAGAATCGAGACTGGCTATTAAAAAAGTTGAGATACAAAAACAGCAGTCAGAAATTAAAAACAGAAATAAAGAACTAAAAGAGCAAAAAGCACAGCTTCAATTACAGGCAGCTTCACTTCAGGCATCAAATACAAATTTAGAACGACTTACAAAAATTGGTCAGTTAATTACTGCCAATTTGTCTGTTGAGAAAATCTCTGAATTACTATATCAGTCAGTTTCCAAAGTAATGAGTACTGATATTTACACTGTTGGTATATTTAATCAGGAGACTAAATCAATAGATTTTGTTTACTCAATACTAAATAATGAAAGGCAACCATTCACCAGATATTTACTAGAAGATAAAGAAAGACTGGCGATATACTCCTTTACAAACAATACCGAAATTTTAATGAATAACTTTTATGAAGATTATAAAAAGTATATTCAGGAAATACGACCGGTTCCTAACGGAGCAGAATCAGAGTCTGTAATTTACATTCCTTTACGCACATCAAAAACTGTGATTGGAGTCATTTCTGTTCAAAGTTTAAAAAAGAATGCCTATACGCCATATCACCTAAATTTCATGCAAAACATTGCTAACTATGCATCTATAGCAATTGGCAATGCATTAAAATATCAAGATCTTGTTAAAGAGCAGCAAGACCTTAAAGTTGAACACAGTCATATTTTAGATGAGAAGAACCAATTAACATCTGAAATGCAATATCTTGAAGATGCAAACTATGAAAAAACCAGATTACTGAGTTTATTTGCCAACGAAATACAAGAACCACTGAATAAATCAATTGGCAAAATATCTGAATTTGTAGCAAAGAACAAAGAGTGCTCTGCTGATCAAATTAGTTTTATAAATGAGATACAGCGATCCCTTAAAAAGCAAAATGAAGTAATCACAAAAGTATTAGAGGTTCACAACATTGAAAAGCATTCATACGAATATATTCCTACAAAATTTGAGGTAAAGCAAACCATCATTAGTGCGTTGACAATTCTTGAAAAAGAAGCATCTGAAAGAAATATTAAGCTTATTATTAGTGGAAAAGAACAAGAGATCTATTTAGATTTAAACCTCTTTATCAGAATCATCGAGAATCTGATTTCCAATGCCATAAAATTCTCTCCGGATCATAAAACGGTAACAGTTATTATCAGTGAACTGAATCATAACCTCAGAATTGAGGTACACGATCAAGGGCCTGGATTAACTAAAGAGGAACAAAGTAAGATTTTTGAAAAATACAGTCATTTTAAAAAAGGAAATGAACAAGAAATAAGCTCTTCGGGTTTAGGATTATACATCGTTCATAAATATGTAAACTTTATGAATGGTACCATAAAATGCGAAAGTACATTGGGATTGGGTGCTGCATTCATTATTGAGTTTCCCATGACATAACTACTTTCATTGTACTGTGGCAAAGTTTTTGATTATCATTTATCTATATTTAAAATTGATTTAGTATGGGCTTATTAATTATTTTTTTAGGATTTTTCCTTTTGAGCTGGATCGTGAGCTCAACCTTAAAATCAAAATTTAAGGCATATTCAAAGGTTCCTTTAAATTATGGAATGTCTGGACGTGATGTGGCTGAAAAGATGTTGCGAGATCACGGTATACACGATGTAAAAATTATATCGGTTCCCGGACAATTAACCGATCATTATAATCCAAGTAATAAAACTGTAAATCTTAGTCCGGAAGTATACCATGGACAGAGTGTTGCATCAGCAGCTGTAGCTGCACATGAATGCGGTCATGCCGTTCAACATGCTGTTGGTTATGCTCCTTTGGAAATGCGTTCAGCTTTAGTGCCAATTCAGAACGTTAGCGCCAGAGTTTTGAACATCATTTTTATGGTGATGATTTTTGGTGGATTTATATTACCAAATATTTTACCTTATACTTTAGGTTTACAAATTGTGATTGCCTGTTATGCCATTTTTACACTGTTTGCATTTATTACTTTACCAGTAGAAATTAATGCAACACAAAGAGCTTTAGCATGGCTCAACAACAGCGGAGTTGCTACAGGAAGTATTCACAGTAAAGCTACTGATGCTTTAAAATGGGCTGCGTATACTTATGTGGTTGCAGCACTATCATCATTAGTAACATTAATGTATTATGTAATGATGTATCTTGGATCAAGAGATTAATTTGAAAGAAAGCAATAATTATAACCTCTTTTCTTAATTGGGAAGAGGTTTTTTATTTTTCAGATTTGATTTTATGGCATAAAAAAAGCCTCCTATGATATTAGTATCAAATAGGAAGCTATCTTAAATCTACAAATAGATTCTTAGTCTCCGTGTATTCCTTACCCTTAGATAAGTACCTGGTTATTGGATGCATAACTTAATTTACCTTGATTAATCAACGAAATTACATAACTTAATCCCTTAGTTTGGGAAATTCTTAGTTCCTTAAAGATCTCACCCATATAAACTGGTTGTTCCTCGTTAACAAAAGAGATAATTTTCTCTTCAATTCCGATCTTTCCTGTGTCTTTCTCTTTACTCATTTTAATACTTTTTAAAAGGTTTATAAATATTTCATTAGCTCTGTCTTGACTTAATGATTTAAAACTACTTTTATAAAGGGTATGTTCAAAATTCTGTGTCAGAGTTTGTTTATATGTTCATTTCTTTTTTGAAATCAATATCAAAAGCTTTGAAGGCCAAGTAAAGATT
>NZ_JAPDPJ010000109.1 GCF_026013605.1 Plebeiibacterium sediminum | reverse complement strand
TTAATTATAGGATTCTGATCTATATATAAATTAGCCATTATAAATTTACGTTAAATTCAAAGTTTTGTAAAGGTTTTATTTATAATGCCTCAGAGAGATTAGGTTTTATTCTGGATAACGAGATTGATCAAATAAACAAAATTTGCCTATCTAAATTGCAATGAAAAAAAGTGTGCATAGTTACTTACATTATAAGCACAAATGTGCACACTTACTTACATTATAAATAGTCTCACAAAAGGAGCATTGATACAACAACTATACAGGGGAGACTAACCTTTAACATTTTTGCAAGTTTTGCTGAATTTGAAAGGGAATTGATAAGAGAGAGAACGATGGCTGGTTTAAAAGCTGCAAGGGAGAAAGGACGAGTTGGAGGAAGAAAGCCTGGTTTATCTGCAAAGAATAAATCTAAAGCATATGCTGCATATACCATGTCAAAAGACAAAAATATGAATGTATCTGAAATTCTTAAAGTTCTTAAAATAAGTAAAGCTAGTTATTACAGATATATTGAATATGCTAAAAAGAAAATAGATGAAAAGGAAAAAAAGTAGTTTTCTATTAGCAAATATTATCTATATTAGTTTGCGTAATGCAAACCGAAATCTATATGAATAAATTCAAAGAGACCGTAGCTCGGTTAAAAAAAGAATCACAGCAAAGAAAAGTTTTAAAAGACCTTGATTATAACTGGATAGAAACACAATTAAATGAATTAGGAATATCCAGGAATGATTTAACACAAGACCTAATGCTTGACAAATCTTCATTATCTCTTTTACTGAGTGGTAAACGTAAAATGAATAAGTCTGTTAAGGCAGCTTTCTTTTATTACTTTGCTTATAAGAAATTACAAAAGGAAAAAAATTCATAAAAATAGAAATATACTTTATCGATCTGTATAATATGCCGTTATTACATATTATATTTAAGGGTGTGTTAATAGTTTATAAACGTACATTACTAGTGATGCGTTAAACTACGCAAAAAACACCTAACATGATGATTTTATTGACTTGTAGAGAGATTGTTGATTTTTGGATTTGAAATGAAATATTTTCAAACAAAAAAATCAAACCAACTCAATCAATTATTATCAGGTGATTTAAGGCTTGTAAAAATCACTAGTTTTTAGAATTTTATTTTTAAATCATCAGCAATAAACGTACATAATAAATAGGCTCAGAAAACAAATTAATTTTAAACCTCAAAAATAAATAACATGAAACTGGCATGGCCAGGGCAAATTATTGAACACACAGGATCATGATTGTAATTTGTTTTGGTTATTAAGGTTTTGCTAATTTTTAAACATATGAAATCAATCTTTACAATTCTAATTTTGACGTTATTATCTATAGATACATATTCACAAATCACCTTAGAGAAAGAATATATCTATGGAGCAAGAGAGGGTAAAACAAGTGCATTTATTGCTAACAATAATTTATATTTCTTTGAAATTGTAAACTTTTACCAAACAAAAACTTCCACATTTTTACTTTATGATGGGAATCATCAATTGGTTAAATCATCAATAATTCAAATTGAAAACTATGGACTCTATAGAGTTTATTTGCCAAGCGATAAGCTATTTAATGATGATTCCTTAATTGAATTTATTGCAACTTATAAACCTACAACAGGTGATAATACACTTATGGCAATATTTAACGAAGATGGAGAAAAATTATTTGACTTAGGAAGTCACAATTTTGCTACGTATATTAAAACTCCATCGAATCAATATAAACTACTTACTCATTATATAGATGATGGTTACGGTATGAATGTATATAGTCTTCCTGGTTCCTTAACTTCCTCAGAGGAGGAAATATTAAAAAAAGCAGAATGTATTGCATTTCCAAATCCGGCTAAAGAATATATCAATATACAATTTGAAAGAGGAATTTCTTCCCAATTAATTGTAACTGATATAAAAGGTAATGTTGTAAAAGAACAAAACATCAATCCTGCAATTAATGAAGTCAGATTAAATACGTCCAACTTTACATCGGGATTATACATATATCAAATAGGAGATCAAAAAGGAAAATTTATTATAAAATAGTTTCAGCAAACGATTGTTGACAAAACCGTTTGTGATTTTATCTGGATTGTCATATAAAGAGAATACGGTTTTCCTATAAAGACAGACTTGAGATTTGAATTTTGAAAAAAAGAGGCATGATGATTAGTTAATCTTGTATAAATAGTGTGGTGTGACATTTTTAGAAAAACTAATAAAAGATAAAGGTCTAATTCTATCAGGAGAAATCCTTGAAATCCTTACTAGCAAAGAGAAAGGTATTTCAAAAGAAGCTGCTAGAAAAAGATTATCAAGGATAGGTGAAAGCATATATCGTGTTAGAGGATTATTTGCAGATGGACAGATTCTGTTCCATGATAAAGATATTTTTGGCACTGAAGAATACTATGATGGACTGCACAGAGCATTAAAAAAAGCAGGGAAACAATATTATACCATTATTCAATCACTCGACTTTCATAATGGCTATATCAAATCTGACCATTTAGCTGCTTATGCTGTAAATCCTGTTGAAAAATTAAAGGGACATTTGACTTTTGAAACAACCTTGAGAAATCTACTAAAAATTGGATTAGTACATCTGGAGGATGAGCATGTTGTGGTATCCAATTCAATATCGAAGAATAGCCATAGTTTAAAAAGAGCAAAAGGTTTAGAAGTTGCGAAAAACTTTTTATTAATGCAGTTTAATGACTGGTCTCGTAAAATTGGATTAGTCTCTTATAATAGTTCTAAATTTCATAGTGAATTTGGTAAATATCAATTTAATTTTGTTGCCCCTTCATATGTTGGCTCATTAACAAAAAAGACATCAGATTCAATTGTGCCAGCGTTTGTTATTGCTGATATTTTAATAGGTAATGTAATTAATGAAAACCAGGTAAACTTCTTTATTAATAAAATTTCTGCCTTGAAACAGCAAAGAGGTTTAGCTAAATTCATTCCTTTTTTAATTGTAGACTCAATAGATACAAAGGCTCTTAATAATTTGAAATCAAAGGGTGCAGTAATTGGATTTGCTGACGAATTATTTGGTGAAAACTACAAAGAACTTCTTAACTCTTTAATTAATCTTATCACTAATGCAGGTGCAATTTTAAAAAAGAAACCAGAGGCATATCTTGATTTAATAAGTAAACTAAATAAGTTGGTTGATGGCAAAACGAATAATTTGCGAGGCGACTTATTTGAATTAGCAGTAGGTTATTATCAAGGTCGCATTTGTTCAAGTATTGATATTGGTAAATTAATAAATCATAGTGGAGAAAGAAGAGAAATAGACGTATTTGGATTACAGCCCAATAGAGTTTTGATTAGTGAATGCAAAGGGTATAATCATCCCATATCTAAGGAAGAAATTGAGGTCTGGTTAGGAGAAAAAGTACCTGTAATAAGAAAATGGGTATTAGACAATGCAACAATTTCAGATAAAGAATTAGTTTTTCAGTTTTGGTCAACTGGAGGTTTCACTCAAGAGGCTCTTGAATTATTAGAAAAGCGAATAGAAAGTACTAAAAAATACACTATTGAATATTTCGATTTAGATAAAATGCTTGAAATATCTAAGAAGATAAACTCTAAGAAGTTTACTGAAATTTTAAGAGAATATTATATTAAGGAGATATAAAAACCAGCTGCCAATCGAATTCTAAGATTAAAATAGTCTCAGAAAAGGAGCAACTAAAGAACCTGGAAAAACCAACTTGAGCATTTAGATACATTGCCTATATGATAAGCACATGAAACCAATGTTGCACATTAACTATCTGGATTGTATTTTATAAATTAGCATACAAAATTTAAGATAAATCATTACATTCTCTATGGAAAGTAAAGTTGAGATATACAAAACATCTGATAATCAAACAGAAATAGATGTACACATTGATAAAGATACAGTTTGGTTGAATCGCCAACAACTTGCTACTCTATTCAATCGCGACAGAACAGTTATATCTCGTCATATCAGTAATATATTTAAAGAGGGTGAATTAGATAAAGATATGGTGTGTGCAAAATTTGCACATACCACTAAGCATGGTGCCATTAAAGGAAAAGAACAACAAGCAGAAACTGAATTTTATAATCTCGATGTAATTATTTCTGTGGGTTATCGAGTAAAATCAATTCAGGGTACACAATTTCGACAATGGGCTACACAAGGTACTGTTCCATTAATAAATTAGATGTTATTTGAGTTAGTGATGGAGATGATGAACTATTTACGAAAAAAGGAAAAAATGTTAATTAATTATCCAATGGATAAGTTTTTTAAATAAAATTGCTTAATTTGCAGTTAACTTATAAGTGAAGTCAATAATTAACATAGAACTATTTGAAGAACACGAACGTATCAATTTCTATACGCTCCGGTTTCATGATGAAGAAACTGAGGCAGATAAGTTTTTAGATCAGTTCCCCGAAGGTTGTAAATATGATGAAGACATTGACATTATCATTAAATGGATGGATAAAATTGGAGAAACAGGAGCCCTTGAGCGCTATTTCCGTCCTGAGTCCAGAGCAAACGATCAAGTATGGGCTATCCCAATTGAAACGTCAAACCTTCGACTATATGTTATTAGAATATCCGAAGAAATTCTAATAATAGGTAATGGAGGTGCAAAAACTACCGCCACCTATAACGAAGACCCTACGCTTAATAAACACGTTGAACTTTTACAAAAGATTGATCGTTTTATTAAGTCAAGAATAAAAAATGGAAGAATAACTGTTGCACAAAAACAGTTAAAGGGTAATTTAAGATTCAATCTGTAACAACGGAAATAAGAATGCTAAAAAATAAACGATTAGAAGCCAGAAGAAAGAAAATATCAAAAGACGTTGAATTATTTGTGGAACGTTCTTTCGATATTGTAGATAGAATCCACTTTATTTTGCAGAAGCAAGGTAAAGAGCAAAAGGATTTAGCTAAAGCATTGGGAAAAACAGAAAGTGAAATTAGTAAATGGATGACTGGAACCCACAATTTCACAATAAAAACGCTAACAAAAATAGAAGCTACATTAGGAGAATCAATATTAATTGCTCCAGAGAAAATCAAATTAAAAGAGAAAGTAGCTTTTGTATACTTAACAAATTCAAACTTTAATTTAAGTTCATCAAATAGAACAACAAAAATCCATCATTCAATGAATATGGTAATTCATGATTCAAAGCAAAGTTTAAGTAAATGTTTAAACTAATATGTCAGCTAAATCAAATATATCAATAAGTATTCAAGAGGTTAAGGAAACCGCATTTTCTTTGAAGCCTTTTCCAGAGGAGTTGCATGAAGTTCAGTTTGGTAAAAATCTTTCTTTTGGTATGGCATTTCAATTTGGTATTGTTAAAGAAAAAGAGATTTTTAAGTTTCAAACAAACATCAAGTATCTTATCACAAATATTGAAGAGCCATTGATTGAATTCTCAAATGAAATCACTTTCCATGTATTAGGATTATCTTCTGTAATAAAGGAAACAGAAGATGGTACTGCAGAAATTAAAGATGATTTTATTGCAACTATTGCAGGTGTTTGTATTGGGACTAGTAGGGGTATGTTAGCGGTTAATACAAAAGGAACAGAATGGTCTAAATATCCTTTGCCTATTTTAAATCCTCAACAAGTTGTAAAGGAAATGAATAAGCCTCCTAAAAACTAGATTAGTAATAACTGTGGATATTCTTGATCATGTTGACACCCTTTCCAGAAGCTGGTTGATGTGTTGTTTTCAGCATGATATTCCGGCGGATGCAGACCCCTTTACGTAATGCTTGAGGAAAAAGTCTGCTTCGAAGGAAGAAAAAACGGGGCATATTGACCCCCTCAGCAACAATATCCAAAGAAACCATTGCTCGGTTAAGAAAAGAGACTCACAAAAGGAGCATTCCGCAACGATTTTTTTTGTACCAGTAATTCTTTATCTTAGAATTCGATTGCCACCCATGACTTTTTCTCTTACTTTTATTGGTCTGTATATTTTAATATCTCCTCCTCAATTTCTTGAGCACTTAGTATTGGTTCAACCCAACCAGGAAAAATTAACTCATTATCACCTAATACCATTAAGTTCTTTTCTAAAATTTTATATTGTGCAAATGATTCATAGCATATATTTGAATCTTTATTATTCTCTAACGTCCTTCTTTGGATTAGTAATTGTAAAGTATCACATTTAATTTTCCATAATCCATTTCGTTCAGTCTTTAAATAACAACTCCAATTTTTCAATGATAAATACTTAAATGAATTATCCTTATATAATACTAAATATGCAGGATATTTTTTAACTGTGTTATCAGGCTTTTGAAAATATATACTATCAGATATTAGTCTTGTTGTAGAATATATATCAAGGTTATCATCCTTAGATGTTTCACTTATACAACCTATAATAGTAATCAACACTCCAACTAATATATAATTTTTCATCTAATTTGTCCAATTTAACTTGTCAATGAGTCTAAATGAAGTTTTATTCAATCTTATATCTATATACTTATAATTAATTCTTTATGTACGAGGTTAACATGGAAACCAAAGTTTGCTGGATGAAAGGTGCGGAGATTAAATGAACCAAATCTCCAAATAGCTACAGTGCCAAAGCTTATATTTGCTATTATCTTTTCATTTTTATGCCAAATCTAAGATTTGGCGGTCTTCAAACTACGCACTAAACTCTCAAATAACCACGGACTCCGCATGATTTATACCAGATTGTTGAGAGCTAGCGTTTTTTTAATTGTATTTATGGTTGAAATTTATCTTAAGTCAAATAATCAATTTTTAATGCGATACAACTTCATATATGTAAAAAGGTTGATTATCAATGAGCTTATTGTCAAGTATGAATACATAAAATACTTATTTCCAGAGTCTGTATAGTCATAAAGTGAGATTAGAGGTTTTGCAAAGATAAATAATGCTATTATTGGAGCAATAAACGCAAGAATTATATTTTTAATTGATTTTAAAAATTCAATAGTCTTTAATGTGATAAATAAGTTAATCAAATAATTTATTGAACAAATAAAAAAGGCAATTGAAAATACAAGTCCAATTGTATTCTTATCTTCTCCTTGAATTCCAAAATATATTATGACAATCAGAATATGTATGAAATGTAATAAATACCAAAATTTAATATTCTTTCTATTCTTGCTCAATTTAAAAGTTATTTTTTCAAGCTTGCCCCCTACTTGTTTATAAACGCTCCATTCATTTAAATTCTTATAACTATTTATAAATCAACCCCTATCGAAAAACATCCATTTATAAGCGCTTATTTTATTTTACAGAACGTTATTAATAACTTACTAAAATAGGTATCCCAGTTATATAGTCAAATATTTAATGTGCAATTTATTCAAGAGGTCTTTTTTATTAGGCAAATATAGTCTCACAAAAAGAGGACAAAACAATCTATGGAAATTAGGCTGGTCAAGTATTTGATTTATTGTTTTCTAATTAATTTATTAGTTCCAAAACAAGTATAATCTTTTCCAAACGAAACATCGAAAATAGTTTCAATTTCATTCTCATTTATCTTTTTAATTGTCCATTTGGCTTTACCATTTGGTACAAAATTTTCAATATACTCAGTTTCAAAAACCAATGTATTTTCATCAGATATAGAGTCATTTAGAACATACTTATTAAAGTATCCTTCATTGTTAAATTGTCTAAAGACGATTGAATTACTGCCTTTGTCAAAACTTATAAAACCGTTGTCAATATGATGCTCTCCATCTGGATTCTTTTCGGTCGGTTCAAATTTTGATTCATTTTTAATTTCAAGGTACTGCCCGTCCATTACAAGATGAAAACTTGATTCTATTTTCGATTTGTTGTTTCCAAATCCACTACCTGTTCCAGTCCAATCCCCAATAATAAAGCTTATTTTTTCAAATGGATTTGTTTGAGCAATGGATATACCAAATGAAAGGATTAATCCTAAAAACAAAAATATTATTCTTTTCATATCATTTTTTTAATAATTAAGCTATCAAATATAATCATTGTCACTGTCTCTTTAGCTTATTCATAACTTTATATACGCTCCATTCTTTAAGATTCCTATACCTATCAAAGGTATAGGGACTTACTAAAATAGGCAATTAAGTTATATAGCTTAAATAACCTAACATGCAATTTATTCAAGAAATCTTAATTATTAGGTATAATATAGTCTCACATAAGGAGTTTTAAGCGTAGGTCATTTATGGTTTTTAAAATGGTAAACCTTCTTTATTTAAAGAATCAATTTCAATGATATTTGTTGTATCTTTTACAAACTAGATGGCATTCATTGTAGAAAAAATTCAATGACAAATAATAGATAAAACTTAAGATAATGTTTACTGTAGAACAAATTGAATTTGCACACGGAAAAATTAAATCTGGAGCTGATTTTCCTAAATATATTCAAGAAATAAAGGAGATTGGAGTTACTTCCTTTGAAACTTGGGTTTCAGATATTCATACTAAATATTTTGGTAAGGATAATTTTCAAACAAAATCTAAACCGAAATACAAAGAACTAATAATTACAGATTCTTGTAATAAAGATAAATTTGAAGAGTATTTAAAAATTCACCAAAAAGGAGAAACTGATTATTTTACTTTTTGCAAGCATTGTGCAGGAACAGGAATTGAAAGATGGATTGTAAATCTTGATCATATGTCTTGTGTTTATTACGACAAAGCAGGAAATGAAATTTTGAAAGAAGTTGTACCTACAATTTGAATTAAAACTGTATAACCGATTATATAGTTATCGTGTTAAAAACTTGATTTGTTTTTATGACATAATAAAAAATAATGTAAGAGATTTTACATAAATTACTGAAGCTATAAATTTATTTAGTGAATAATTTTAACTCATCAATAGTATTTCGGCATCATGAATAAATTAAGAATAATTATATTATTCTATTTATTTTAGCTGCTAAAATAAAATCGTTATCATGTAAACCATCAATCTTGTGCGTCCAAATCGATATTGTTACTTTTCCCCATGTAAAACAAAACTCAGGATGATGATTTTCCTGTTCAGCAAGTTGACCAACCTTATTAATAAAATCAAGAGCTAATTTGAAGTTAGGAAAATCAAATGATCTTATTAAATGATGATCATCTTTGATCTCCCAATCTTCCAAATGAGCCATTCTCTCTTTGATCTCTTCATTTGTTAAGGGAGGGATTCCACCTCTACAGGGTTCACAGTGTTTTTGGGTAAAATCAGTCATTTTTATTAAAAGATACTAAAAATACCTGTTGTGTGAATTAAATTGCATGCTTAATAAAATTGATAGGTCTATTGTATATGAACCTATTTATATATTGAATAATAGTTAGCGAAGTGAT
>NZ_JAPDPJ010000108.1 GCF_026013605.1 Plebeiibacterium sediminum | reverse complement strand
TGTAATTATCTTACGAATTTTGTTAGTTTTAGCCTAAGCTCCCGCTTTGCGGGTTTAGTTCAACACGGCATCATAAACCATGCGGGGTGTTGTGGTTCGCGAGGTTGCGGTGATTTCAATAAGTCCGCTCAATGCTTTTAAAGCAACTTTTTATTGTTAAATTTAGTCCCTGTAAAAGCATTGGGCTTAGAGCGTTGTAATAAGGGATGTACTATTTCAATCCCCGCACGGTTCATATGCCCAATCCGTTGGCGGTAATTTGAAGAAACAATTAACAACGAAAAACATTCAAGAAAATGAAGCTATAAGTAACTGTAAGATAGAATAAGAATTGAAATATCCTTTAATACGCAAAGTATAAAGGGCGATTGTTAATATTAAAAAATTAGAAAATGACACAGTTACAAATGATTGACAAAACAAAGTCAATAGCTCAAAATGATAAAAATATTTCTGCCGTATTTATGTACGGGTCATTTACCAAAAATGAAGGGGACAAATATTCAGATATTGAATTCTACATCTTCTTGAAGGATAAAGAAAATTTTTCCGCTGAAAATTGGGTAAGCCAAATTCATCCTTTGGCATTATATTTTACCAACGAGTATGGAAGTGAAGTTGCCATTTTTGAAAATATGATAAGGGGGGAGTTTCATTTTTTGACAAACGACCAAATGGAAGTTATCAAATCGTGGGACGGTTTGGTAGAGTTTAGCGACTTTGACAAGATGATTTTAGTAGATAAAGAAGATTTATTGACTAACACGCTCAAAGAAATAAAAACTAAAGTACCTGATCGAACAACAAATGAAAATATCCTGTGGTTGAGCCAATCATTGTTGAATGTTTTACTTACAACAAGCAACTTAATTAAACGACAGGAATTTGCTCACGCTTACCAAAGCTTATCAAATGTTCAAAAATATTTACTTTGGTTAATAAGAATTGAAACATACCAAACCAAACATTGGGAAAGTCCAACAAAAAGCTTGGAAAAAGACATAGACCCAGATTGGTATTCGTTATTTCAGGAGACAACATCAGAATTAGATCCGACAGATATTAAAACAGCTTTCAAGAAGACATTAACATTGACTGAAAAACTTTTTGATAATCTTGGAGTTGAAGCAAAATTAAAGGGGGTATTAAGGAGAATTGAATAAAAAAAACTACCGCCAACATTGTATAAGCGTAATGCGGGCTGAACTGCTAAATTTGAGCATTTTTGCTCCTAAGAAACTTTGTGGTGGGCGGACAGTGAATTGCTCCGAAATCCCGCACTACGCTTATACTTGACCGTTGGCAACAAGGCTAAGAGCGACACACATCAACCCCAGGAAAAAAGATTAAGTTTCGATTAATAAAAGGACTGGTCAAAAAAATAAGACCAGCCCTAAATAATAAAAAGTTAATCACGATTATCGCTGAACACCTAACTGGACTTTAGCACCGTTTATATGGACTTCATCCTGTGTTTCAACAGCAAAATAACCATAAGCCAAGGGTGCAGCCGCAGCTCGCTCAACGGCCTGCTCAAAAATCATATTCCATATTTTGCCACCTTGTTTTTCATACTCTGAAATTAAAGACTTGAGACTTTCTTCTCCGAAAACAGTGAGATGTCCTGAAAAATCTTGGGAAATATCACTGATTCGGGCTGTTGACCAGTCAATAATTCCACATACATTACCATCGGCATATGTTAGAATATGTCCTGCATACAAATCACCATGAATGAATTTTGTGAAGTTCGGCCACAGTGTATCATTATCCAACCACTTTTTGTAACGATTTTCTAAATCATTACTTATGCCCAGTTCGGATTTTACCAAGCGTAATCGTTCGGAAATCTCGCTTCTCAGACTTTCAGGTGTAGTAACTTCCAATCCATTCAGAACAACTTCTTCTTTCGGAATAGCATGGAGTTGCACCAAAATTTTAGCCAATGACTGAATGTAGTTTGGACTATCTTTATCCATATTCCAAGAAACCTCATAAGTTTCAGCATCATAAGTCAAAGCGGGTTTTCCATCCAATAATGGATACGCTACCAGCTCTTCGTTCGCAATTTTCCAATCTGGAACTTGCGCAGTGAGATGTTTGCAAACTAACTGTAGAATTAGTTTTTCCTTTGCAATCTGCTTACCCAAATCGGGTCTTCTGGGAATACGCAACAGCCATTGATTTTCATCTTTGTCTGTTGCAAAACCAACCTTGAAATCTATTCCCATTTCGTTGAATTTCATCTTGTCTGAAAGCATTAAACCATGTCTTTCTGCAAGTTTCTGAATGTCTGTATTTTTCATTTGTTTTATTTTTTTAAATTATTACCTAACTGCATAAGTTTCTCAGAGCCATACGAAAGCAACCCAATAACGATAGCCAAACATCCACTTATGATAAAAGTGATGTTTATACCTATATTTTCTGCAATCACGCCTGTGAACAATAAACCGATTATACTTGGCAATACCGCCAAACTGTAATAAAGAGAAAAGACTCGTCCCAGCATTTCAGGTTTTACTGTTATCTGGACAATAGCAGTAAAACATGCATAAAAAACAGATAAACCAATACCTCCAATTGCTGTTACCAGAACAAATCCAATGAACCATTCTTTTGGGAAAACTCCGCTAAGAAGGAATGTTAACCCCAATATGATATACATTGAATTAACCAATACAATCTTTGACATCCCAACTTTGAACAAGCCTAAAACAGCTCCACCAATCAGCATGCCTCCCCCCCAAACTATCTCAACAAGGCCCATTTCCCATTTTCCTCCTCCATAATGTCCTGTTGTCAGTAGTGGGAACATAATTGCAGCAGGCATGATGACAAAGGTGATAGCCATGGCATAAAGAAAAAGGTAACTTAAACCTCTATTTTTAGATACGATATGTAACCCATCTATAAATTCGGTTGATATTGTATGAACAGAAAATTTAGAACCTTTTATTGTCTGTGGTATTCTTACCATCATAAGCGAAGAAATTGCCAGTAATGCTCCAATCAAATCAAGATACAAAACATTTGAAATAGGCAATATGGCAATTGCCACTGTACCAAGTGCAGGACCACCAATACTACAAATCGAATGTAACATTTGATTAATACCAGCAACTCTTAGCAATTCTTTTTTAGGCACAATTAGCGGAGCCAAAGCTTGTAGAGCCGGTGAATGAAAGGCATTGCCAACCGAACGTAAACCTAACATGATATAAATCCATACAAGATTTACCGTTTCCTTGTTAAGGATAAATATCAAGACAATAGCACATACAGCAATGAAAGTATCAGAAAGAATCATGATACGTTTTCGATTAGTACGGTCTATATATACCCCTGCTAACGGGCCAATAATAGCTTGTGGCAATATTCCAGCTATACCTGCATATGCTAAAACCTCGGCGGATTGATACTCCAGACTAAGCCATATGACAATAGCAAATTGGACTGCATAACTTGTCAACATTGAAACAAATTGCCCAGCCCATATAAATATATAGGTGTTAAACCATTTTTGGTTCTCCATGAAATAAACTTGATTAAATTATACAACAATAAATGGATAGCACTGAGAAGAGCTATCTAAAAAAATGTGGGTATTTTGAGAATTACCCTATTATTTTATCCAAGGCTTTGCCATTTGTTGTATAATTTATTGGAAATAACCGCACAAAGGTAGGAAATATTTTTTTAAATTTGAAGAAATAAATAGTCTGAATTTGGATGTAAAAAAGCCCAGTTGCCAACAGCGTATATAATTAAGTGCGGTTTCGGTGCTGATAATCAGCATTATCTCCCGCATCAGCCTCGGTGCTTTTCGACAGGAAAGCATCCCGCAATCCGCACCTAATCATATACGCGGAACGTTAGCAATCATTTATTATAAAACGTACAACTTACGACAACTATTTCTTTCCCATCCCAGCTCCACAATCCAACTATGTCATCTTCTTGTTCGGTGTTTAGTTCATCGGGCAAAGGCATTAACGGATTTCTTAAGATAACAATAAAGAATAGCTGATTATTAAATTTATTTTTTACCTTTGTCGTACTATGCGGCAGTAAATAATATAATTAGAAATACAAATTCAAGTTCTTGTGGTAAATCTTACTATCAAGGATGTATTTTTTATGCGATGCATTTCTACAAAGCATCCACTATATTATTTACAAAATCAAATGAGAACTATAAATATAGGTATTCTTGCACATATTGATGCAGGAAAGACCTCCATTACTGAGAACTTGCTATTTGCGAGTGGAGCAACCATAGTACGTGGAAGTGTGGACAAAGGAAACACTACAACCGATTCGATGGATATCGAAAAACGAAGAGGTATCACAGTTAGAGCGTCTACAACATCTATTCAATGGAATGATACAAAGATTAATATCATCGACACTCCTGGACACATGGACTTTCTGGCAGAGGTAGAACGCACTTTTAAGATGCTAGATGGTGCTATACTTGTGGTGTCTGCCAAAGAGGGTATTCAAGCTCAAACGAGGTTGTTGTTCAATGTCCTGCAACAACTAGAAATTCCAACGATTCTATTTATCAATAAGATAGACAGAGAGGGAGTAAATCTAAATCAGCTTTATTTAGAAATACAAAATAGCCTTTCTAAAGATATTATCTATATGCAATCCGTTGAAGGCAACGAATTAACATCTAGTTGTACAATACACTACATATCAGAAAAGGATAGAGAAACAATTTTAGAGAAAGATGATGTCTTGCTTGAAAAATACTTGAGTGACATGCTACTCTCTAATTCAGACTATTGGAATTCAATGGTTCATCTTGTTCAAGCTGCTAAACTACATCTTATTTATCATGGCTCAGCAATGTATGGCATTGGTATCGAAGATTTGCTAAACTCAATCACTACTTTTATCGAAATACCTCTTCTTCAAGAGAACGATTTATCTGCTTATGTTTATAAAATTGAGCATAATAAGAAGGAACAGAAACGAGCCTTTCTAAAAGTTATAGGAGGAAGCCTTAAAACAAGAAAGTCATACACCCTCAATGGCTTAGAAGAGAATCTAAAGATAAGAAGTTTAAAGACCTTTTGCGCTGGAAACGAAATAGATGCAGACGAAGTTTCCACAAATGATATTGCAATTATAGACCATGCAGAAAGTCTGATGGTAGGAGATTATTTAGGAACAAAGCCGAGCTTATTCAGCAAATTGAATATCCCTAGTCCTGCTCTCAAATCGTCTATACATCCTGTCAAAGTAGAGGATAGAAGTAAATTAATTTCTGCTATGAATGTATTATCAGTAGAAGATCCATCTTTAGCATTTGGTATCAATGCTGATAATAATGAATTGGAGGTTTCTCTTTATGGAGCAACTCAACGGGAAGTAATCTTAACTTTATTGGAAGAGCGATTTTCGGTAGATGCTTACTTTGAAGAAGTGAAAACTATCTATAAAGAACACCTTAAAACAAAGTCAGAATACACCATTCATATCGAAGTGTCACCTAATCCTTATTGGGCATCTATTGGCTTGATTATAGAACCTTTGCCAATTGGGGCGGGACTTGTGATGGAGAGTGAAATATCATTGGGCTACTTGAATCAATCTTTTCAGAATGCAGTGTTCGATGGAGTCAAGAAAGCTTGTGAATCTGGTTTGTATGATTGGGAAGTAACTGACCTAAAAGTTACTTTTTCTCATGGAATCTATTATAGTCCAGTGAGTACACCTGCTGATTTTAGAAGTTTAGCACCTTATGTTTTTCGATTGGCATTGCAACAAGCTGATGTTGAATTATTGGAGCCAATCTTAGATTTTAAATTGCAAATTCCGCTAGCTGTGAATGCTAGAGCTATTACAGACATCAACAAGATGCAAGGCGAAATATCTACTATTACTTCAGATGGTGATTGGACTACTATTTTGGGTAATATTCCTTTAGATACTAGTAAAGAATACTCAGCAGAGGTCAGTTCCTACACACAAGGCTTGGGCGTTTTTGTTACTCGATTTTCGGGTTATCGACCTACCAACAAAAAGGTAAGCAGAAGTGTAGAACTGAATGAAAAAGATAAGCTGATGTATATGTTTGAGAAGGAGTTGGGATAAGAAAATAATGATCAAAATAATCGAAGAATGCATTCTCGCACTATTTTTGTATCTTGCTTCTACAATTTAACTATACAATTATGTCTGAAAGAAAAATCCCTATATATCTAGAATGTGGTTATAGTATTGCTATGCAAGTGCTTGGAGGAAAGTGGAAGATCTGCATCATAGAAGCACTTCGAGATAAGCCATTACGTCCAAGTCTGATATTTAAGGAGGTGCCTGATGCAACAGAACGTGTAATAAATCAACAACTTAAAGAATTGTTGGAGTATAAGATTATAGATAGAAAAATTTATGCAGAACAACCACCTCGCACAGAGTACTTTCTGACTAATTTAGGTCGTTCCGCATTTCCTATTCTAGATGCATTGGACCAATGGGGCGAGGAAAATAGAAAGTTCTATGAGGAGTTGTTTAATGCTGAAGATGAAGACTAAATGGACTTTAAATAAAAAACAGTGCTTATATATCCAAAGAATATATAGGCACTGTTTCTATTGATAATATAATTTAGCTGAGTTGTTTTGTGGCAGCTATTACAATTTCTCGGATACATACATTTTGTGGTTGATTATACGCATATATTATAGCATTGCTCACATCTTCCACAGATAAAACACCACCCATGTCTTCTTTCCAGATATTGTAGTTCTCTTTTATAGATTCATCTGTAGTATGTGACAGCAAAGTAGTATCCACAGCACCTGGTTCGATTGTTATCACACGAACATTATGTGGCGCCATTTCTTCTCGCAGATTTTCAGAAAGCCCCGAAACTGCAAATTTTGTACCCACATAGGCAGTATGATTTGGAAAAGTTTTGATACCAGCAATAGAACTAATATTTATAATAGTTCCACTATTTCGTTTTACCATAGATTCCGCTACGGCATGAACACCATTTAGTAAGCCTTTAATATTCACATCGAGCATAGCGTCCCACTCTTTTGGATCTTGAGATACGATATTACCGAGTAGCATTATTCCTGCATTATTTACAATTGCTCCTACTGCTCCAAATTGACTTTCAGCAAGTCGAACAGCATCTTCAAATGCTTTCCTATCCGTCACATCCAATGACATACAAATTGTATTCTCAAGGTTCAGTGCTTGCATCGGTTTAACACGTCTAGCCAATAGTAGTAGAGGATGTCCTAACTTAGCAAACTGTTTGGCTGTTGCGAGCCCTATTCCCGCACTAGCACCTGTAATTACAATCAATTCTTTTTTCATAATTTCAATAATTTTTATTGAGTTCAAAGGTATTGTACACAATGCAGGATTGCAATATGTGATATAATTGTCAGCTACTGATATGTAAATCAGTATAGACTAAATAAGGCTAAACACTTTCTTCCCATCCCAGCTCCACAATCCAACTATGTCATCTTCTTGTTCGGTGTTTAGTTCATCGGGCAAAGGTATGAACGGATTTTAGAGAGCATATTCCTTGCCTTCGGTTTTCTCCAAAATCTTCCTCTTTCCCTTTGGGCGAGCGTATTTGGTAGAAAAAATATGCTCCTCTAAAATGCCTATACCTGCTTGTTGCCCTTGAAACAAAAAACGACCGACCCGAAGGATGACGCATGAAAAAAAATGTCGCTGTTATGAGAAAAGAAAGAATAAAATTAATGAAACAAAACTCCCTCACCTCTGGAATCATCATAAAATTAGTTCTTGCAGTGGCTTTTGTGGGACTGTGTCTGCTCTTTCTCTATCAGAGTGGAGTGGCTCTAGGTGTTGGCATTGGAGGGTATCTGATAGTTCGATGTGTTCTCAAAGTGATTCGACTATCTATTCGACTAGTCTTCACAATACTATCTATCCTTTTTCTACTCGCTACAATAGCAATTTTAACAACTATCATCTTTTAAATCTTACAATTATGGCAAAACAATATTTACTATTCGCAAAGAAAGAAATTGATACAAACAAGCAGTCTGTATCTGTGAATCAAGTGGTACAAATGGAGGGTTACAACTATCCTAAATATGTGGTGTAACCGGCTTTGAGATACCCCCTTTCGTTGCAGCTATTTTGACAATATTTTGAACACCTTTAGAAGAATATTTACCACCACTTTGTCCTTCGAAAAGATAATATTTAGGATAATAGTCTTTATAGTATTTTCTCAGATCGTCAAGTAATGTTGTGGATAGCATTACCACTCGGTCTTTATTTCCTTTGGTATCCTTGACGTGTACTAGCATCAGTTCTGAATCGATATCAGATAATTTTGAATTTAATAACTCACTTAGTCGCAATCCACACCCATACAGTAATTTTATGATACACTTATGCTTTATATTTGTGATGGATGCCAGCATTCTTTTTACTTCAGCCTTAGTTATGTATTTTGGCAAACTATCTTTTTTCCGTGAGGGATACAAATGATTTATCTGCAAATTCTGGTTCATTACTAAATGATAGAACTTATCGATAGATGCCACAATCATCCGTTGATAGGAACTACTTATCTTGTGTTTCTCTATTTTCCATAATATATATTTTTCTATCTCTTGTTCACTTAATTGGTTGGGATGTTCAAACTTTTTCGCTGCGATTTGCAAAAAACTATTTACCGAGCTGCTGTAATTTTTGATAGAACTAGTGCTATACCTCTGAATCATTAATTTTTGCTCAAAAAGTGTAATTAAGTTGTCAATTTCCATATTTTACAAGTTTAATAGTGAAACAAAGATAATGCAATATTCGCAAATACAAAATAGCATAATCAAATTAATTTGCTTATAATGATTTGTTTATATAAAGAAATGGATATATTAAAAAACGGGTTTACGAATGTTTTAAATTTCGTATTTAAGAATGTTGTATATTTGGTGGGTAAATTAAACGTTAGCAAACATTTGAAAAAACCACAGCGAGACAACTTATGAAAATTGAAATAACATCCTATTGTCACGGATTACTTGATAAAACTCGACTAAGTTTGACCAAAGAAATAATTAATGATTCGACATCGGATTTAATTTTATTTAGCGGACATACTATTGGATTTGTAAACGATATCGAGACACTTAAAACGGACATAGACAACAAACAGACTGAGGCAATATTAGAATTGCAAAATATTAATAGTGACAAAATTGACAATTGTCTTTATCGCGTTACTAATGGTAAGTTGATAAGTCTCAATACTAATCAGATTTTTACACAATCTTCAGAGATTGAAGGTAATTATGAATTAGCTGCTCGACTATTACATGAATTTGAGACAAATAGAATTATTAAAATAAAAGGCTATACTATCATGATAATTCAATGCGGAGAAATTAATATCTTGAAAAATTTTCAAAGCGAAAAAAATAGAGTCGAGTTTAGATTTTTAGATGATCATTCATTAAATGAGAGATTTAATAAGCTGATAAATAGTACTGATATATTTTTGAACCCTATTCACACTCCTATGGGAAATCAGGCCAAGATGCAAAAAAGGAGAGAGTATTTTTCAAAGGACAAGCGCTATTATTTTTCAACCAGTAACACTAGAGAAGATTCAAAAGATTTAAAACTTAAAAGTCTCCAGTATGCATTATTTGATGAAAAATTAATAACTGCAATTGATGAGCAGATAACGGATTATTCTATTCGAAGGATTTATGAAATTTAACAAAAACGTTTGCTAACACTTAGCCTCTAATGTAGGGTTGCTTGCATACCCTACAGATTGGAGGGTTTGTTGAACTAAACAATATTCCAGCAAATAATCTATAAAGTA
>NZ_JAPDPJ010000107.1 GCF_026013605.1 Plebeiibacterium sediminum | reverse complement strand
TCGTGGATTCTTTTTGGGTTTCTAATTACTCCAAAACACACAAGACTTTAGTTGTTTCTGAAAATCCTATTGATAATCTTTCTTATTGTCAAATTCATGGTGATTTTACTAGTACACATGTTGCCTCTTTTGGAACTATTAGTGATAAACAGTGTCAAAAACTCTTTAATCTAGTTGATCAAGGAATATATAAGAGTATCATTTTAATTAATGATAATGATTTTGGGGGATTAAAAAATGACTTGAAAATTATTATGAAGTTTGCTAATAATATGTCTCCAAAAATTATAAAAATAGACACTAATCTTGTTGAATTAGTTATAGATAATGAAGAATATCTTATAAAAGATAAAGATACTTTCAAATGGTTTCTTAATAAATTAGTTAATTCAAATGATATTAAATATGATATAAAGCTAATCAAATGCAATTCTAAAGATTGGAATGATGAGTTATTGAATTTATAGATTTCAGAAGTTTTAGCACTTTAGATAATTTTAATCTATAATATATTCTTGTTTTGGAGCATTATGATTTATTTCTACATCTGTAAATATTTCTTTTAAAGTAGATGTTGGTTTTATGTTATTAAAAAAAGAACGTTTATAAGCATCAATGTGTTTTGGTATTTTTAAGTAGGTTTTTAGTTGAGCTTGTTCATACGCAGCTGATTTTTCGCGTATATCAATTTTATTATCTCTCATCCAATTAAGAAAATTATTCTCTCTATTTTCAGAGTAATATTTACTAGGCTTGACACTTTTTAAAACTTCAAGCATTTCATGAATTAAGTTTTGATCAAAAACTTGTCTGCGTTCATTCTTTATAGCATCTTCTCTTTCTTTAGGTGTTGAGAAAATCTTTTCAAAATTTATTACTGGTTGATAAGCAAATCTTGAGTTTGGACTTTTTTCCCAAGTTAATTCAAAATTTAACTCAGTTTCTTTTTGTATCTTTTCTAATGCTTTTTTTAGCTCTCGTTTTTGTTCTCTTTTTTCTTCCCTATGCTTTCCTAAAACAGACCAGAGGTGATCAAATTTAGGCCTGTAGATGTGTTCATTTTTAACAGACAAATTTGTTCTTGCTGTAACTAAATGAATGTATAAGTCATCAAAATTTGCTTTACGCAGTTTAATAAATGAATTCGTATTTGCTTTTAAATAAAATGTAGACAAATTTTTTACAAATTCCTTATTCAATTGATAATTGTATAATATTTTTTCCTTCCCTCTCCCCGATTTTGGTCTAGTAAATCGAACTTCTAATTGTTCAATGAACAACATTGAAGAAATCTTTCTGTAAAAATATCCTATATCTTCATTAAAATCTCTAATTTGTCCCTCATTAGAAAAACTTACAGGTTGTGTTGACAAAATATACAAAGCATTTTCTAATCTACTGTCAAATACTCGTTGAGATGGATCTTCTTTTTCTGCTTGTATAAGGAAACTTATTTCTTTTTGCGATTTTCCTTTAAACTGAGCTGGTTTTTTAACAGTTGCTTGAAGATAATTGGTAGTGTAATTAAATGTTTTTGCAAAATGCATAGGATCTAGTACTCCATATCCAAAAAAATTATTTTGATAAGAGTGACAGAAATAATAAATAAGTGATTTTATAAGACCAGATTCATCATTAATTAATGAAAAGTCTGTAATATTATAAGCAACATTCTTATCTACTCGTACTAAATTTGGTGCTATTCCTATGCTTGAGGGCTGCTTCATTTATGAACTGTGTTTGTAATAACAAACATAACTAAAATTAAGAAAGAATTCGGGCATAAATATGACTTTTTTTGAAAATTTGCGTAATAAGTTTCACTTAAGATGCTTTGTTTTAGTTTTATTATGTAATTTTAATGGTTTGTAGAGTAATCTTCAATATATCTTTCTAATTATATTAAAACGTAAGAAAGTATACACGATACTACATTTATATAAATCAAAACCATAGTTTAACGTAAGTAATTATACACAAAACCATAGTTTAACGTAAGTAATTATACACAAAACTATACTTTTAATATAAGTAAAGCTACACATTAATAGTTTAAAACATAAGTAATTATACACATTAAGCCATTTTAATGTAACTAAATATACACAATTACATCTTTTTTAGGAAGCATCTCTACACAATATATCATTATATAGTAAGTAAGTCTACACAAATTAATCCTCAAATATAATTACCTATTTATTATCGTAAGTAAGTCTACACGTAATTAGAATGTTTAAACTACACAAAATCAATGCAATAATACTTTATAACCTAACTATCTCTACACCTCTATTATATATAATATTAGTATAATTAAATACTATAAAGAAATACAACAAGGTGTGATTTTACTAAAATAATACCAACATCACTTAATTGATCTCTATCCTAATCACAACAGTATGTGATAAAAATTACAAATCACTAAAATAAAATTGCTTACGCAATAAATTTATTAAGGGGGAAAGGGATTTAACAAAATATATATTTAGATGTGATTATAACTATCTATAAATTTTGCAGAGAGTATTATGTTGTTTTTATAGTAAGATTAATATTTGCATAACGGCAAAATTTGCCGTTATGCTTTGTCTTAAGGTATTTTTTAAAAATTTGTTTTTTCGTATAGAAGAACTAATTCTTTTATTCAAATTGGTTATGAAAAACTATTTATTGTTCAAGTATTAATAATTAAAGCAATCTTAAAACTTAAACTTTTAACAGACAGAATTTAGTGATTAATTTATATTGCAGAAAATCAGATTTCTAATTGACTATAAAGATATACTACATGCTATATATAACTGAAGATACAATCAAAAATGAAATAGATTAACAAATTTAATAGATAAAGATTTTCTTATACCAAGTAAATATCGTTACTATATTCATCTAGAGTTTAATTATTAAAATCCAATAACATAGTTGTTCAATATAATTCAAACTACTTGATGTATATAAATTTTATATTTCCCATCTAATACAGAAAATAAGGTTTAACAATAGTTATAAGAGGATTAGCTTGTTTTCCATGGAGTTGGCCTATCTTTAATTTACCAAAGTTTAAAAAATATTCGAAAATTATCATGCTAAAATAATTAAATATATTAATTTCGTACTGATAATTTTATAACTATGAATTCTACTATTACAATATCGATTGCAAATTTTAAAGGAGGTGTTGGAAAAACAACATCATCAATAAATGTTGGAGCTTGTCTTGCCATAAAAGGTAAAAAAACTTTATTAGTTGATTTAGATCCTCAGTATAATTTAACACAATCTCTTGGAATTAATGATCCTCAAGAAAGTGTCTATGATGCTTTGATGGGGAAAAGTAATCTCCCTATTCTTTCAATAAAGGATAATTTAGACCTAGTTCCATCTAGTCTAGAATTAAGTAAGGCTGAATTTGAAATGGCAAGTATATTTAAAAGAGAATTTGTTTTATCTACCTTACTAGAAGAAGTTAAAGACAAATATGATTTCATTATTATCGATTGTCCTCCTGCATTGGGAGTGTTAACAATTAATAGTTTCGTTGCTTCAGAATATATTATTATTCCTGTAGAAGCTGAATATTTATCATTAAAAGGGTATTCAATCTTAAGCGAAGCAATTTCAAAGATAGGTTTAGAAATTGATAAAGTTTTTATTACTAAATACGATTCAAGAAAGGTTTTAAATAGAGATGTACTTGAAAGTATTAAAAATAGTCTTGGAAATAAAGTCTTTAATACATTAATCCGAGATAATATTTCCCTTGCTGAAGCTCCTACTTCAGGTCTTGACATATTTAGTTATGAACCCAATTGTAATGGAGCTATCGATTATGAGTCATTAACAAATGAAATTATTCAATTACTTAATTAATTTTTTAAATGGCAAAAAAGAAATTTGTTGGTGGTTTTGATCAATTATTAGGTAATAACTCAGGTAATTTAGAAATTTCCGTTTTACCTGAACTCAAATCTTTTATCCCACCATTAAATGAAGATGAAGAAAAACTTTTATATGAATCAATAAAAGTTGAAGGTATTAAAGAACCTATTGATGTTTGGATTAATAATGATTTTGGTAAGAATATTATTATTGATGGTCATAACCGTTATAGAATTGCTACCGAATTAAATATATCTTTTGCTACAACAGAACATTCTTTTGCTAATATTGATGAAGTAAAGGATTGGATGTTAAAAAAGCAATTAGGTAGAAGGAATTTATCTGATGCAAATAGAACATACCTAGTTGGTCTACTTTATAATAATCGCAAAACCGGTCAAGGAAAATATGATCGATCTAATGATGAAAATATAGTTAATGTTGCCAAAGATATAGCTGCAAGTACCGGTATGTCTGAAAGAAGTATTAGAAATGCTGGTCATTTTGCTAGTGGAATTGAAAAACTTTCAGATGAATTTAAGGGACATATTTTAGGAGGTAAGGCAAAGGTATCTAAAGGAGATATTCAAGATTTGTCAAAAAAGGAGATTGATAAATTAATAGAAAATGAGAATGATTTAATTGAAGTAACTTCTCATTATAGAAAAAAGAAATCAAAATCTAATGAGGAATTAATCGGAGTAAATGATGCTCCAGATTATCATGATGAATATGAAGATGTTTTAAAAGATATTAAAAAGCGCTTATCTAAAGTTAATAAAACGATTGCATTTTCAGTATTATCTGATTATTTAAGTGCAAAATATAGTAAATCCGATTATAGCAAATTAATTGAATCCGGTTTTAAAATTATTAGAAAGGAAAATAATGAAGAAGCATCCATACTTTTTCTAGATAGTGATAATAAAACTTGGACTCATATGGATGAAAAGTTTACCTCTATAGAAGAAAGAGATAAACGATTTATGAAATTATTACAAGATAATAATATAATTCGAGGTTAATTGTATATACGAATTATAGGACGATGTAAATTCAAATATTATGATTGATATTATTGATAAGCAAATATTTTATCTTAAATCTGAGTTGTCTAATAATAATACGGATAACAATCGAATATTAGATTTAATGAATATATTAAAACTTTTTAGAGAAATATTTATTACTGTTTTTGAGGATAATAATACTTGCACTTGTTCCGCTATAACTCGATTTATTTTACAATACGTTAATTTACAAGGTGAAGTAAATTTTATTGAATTATTAGAAGAATTTATAAAACGACATGAATTAAAGCAAATTGATATAGCCGAAGGAACAAATATACATGCTGTGCAAATTTCAAATTTTTTAAATAATAAACATAGCATGCAAACAAATAATCTTGAGAAACTATTTAATTTTAAGAAATAGAGTTTAATAATTTTATCATCCTTTCCCTATAATTATTCATAATTGGAATACATATTTTCAGTAACGATTAATTAGTTTTTTGTACTTATTTTTAGTATTATGATTATTGAAATTAATAGTTATACCTTAAACTATGAGAATTGTATTTTTCCTTTTACTCAGATACTTAATTATTTGCTTTTATGAAATGATATTTGCATGACAATTGTACTTTTGGAAATCTTAAAATAACGTGTAGAGATTTGTATTTAATTCTAGTATTTTTGAATTTACAATTTCTATATTATCTTAAAGTGCATATAATCAGATATATACAACCCTATTTTATTGTTAAACCATCAATCAAGGTGTATGGTTACTTACATTATATTAAACTCAACAAAAAGTTACTACTAATTTAGTTTGAGAAGAATTAATTTTTATAAAAATATTGGATTTTAGTAGTAGTAACATATAAAAAAAACCTCTTTTATTATATGTTGAACTAAACCTACAGATTGGGAGCTTAGGCTGAAACTAACAAAATTCTTAAGATAATTTTATCTTCTACCATTATTAATTTTATACATAAATATAATGAGTAGAGAATCTTACCTACAACAGGCTGTTAAAGCCGTGCCTGAGTTTAAATCAATCAACGAACCTATTAAACATCAACTCAAAGTTTTGAGGGTGCTGGCTATTTGCTGAACACATCAATTAGGTGGTTCCATTCATTATGTGATTGACAGTTGTCGTAACAGGCATTGCTCCAAGTGTTAGGGTATTGATAAAAAGCCTTGGATTGAAGATCGAAAACAGAATCTGCTCCTGGTTTAGTACTACCATGTGGCATTCACGATTCCACGTTTACTGTTGGAATTGTTTCGGTTTTAAAAAAAAATCATTTACAAGCTTTTATTTGAAAAATCATGAGAAACTATTTGTCAATTTGCCAGTGATCCTAAGTTTTTAGGTGCTACACTCGCTGTCATTGCTATTTTGCATACCATGAATCAACAACTTAAATATCATCCACATATGCATTCTATTATTTCAGCTGGTGGTATTGACAAAAATGAAAAAACTCGAAATTATATGGTGATTTCTTGTTTGATGTAAAGCAAATGTCGGATAAGTTTAGTGCTATTTTTGCTGAAAAACTTCGTAAGATTAAGAAATAAGGCAAAATCAATAAGTTTGTTCCTCGGATTTAATACCGGAACCCTGAGTGATTTATGCCAAACAGACCTTTGGTTCTTCTTATTCCGTGGTTGAATATCTTGGAAGGTACTCACACAGGTTGGCTATTTTTAATGCTCGCATTTTAAAAGTTACGTATACGCATGTTACTCTTAGATGGTGCAACAGAAAAGAGAACTACAAAACTCAAACGCAAATTATTACTGGTGTTGAATTCCTGAAAAGATTTATTGAACATATCGTTCCTCCTCAATTCAGAAGAATCAGGCATCTTTTTTTTTTAAGTTCTAAGAACAAAATCAAAAGTTTAGAACTTTTACATAATGATTTAAATGTATCTGTTTGTGCCATTAGGCTTTGCAAAGCTAAGGTATTAGAACTTAAGTTTGGAAAACTATCATTGCTCATTTGTAAAGACTATGGTGGTGAGCTGGTTTTGATACTATCCCTCCCTTGTAAACCCACTCCTCCCCGTTGCTAAATTAATTCTGTAACTATTTATTATTCTATAACAAATCATACACACTTAAATGTGCAAATTGAGCAATTATGTACTATGGACAAATAATCAATATGCAAAAATGAAAAAATACAAATATGAACCTCGTAAATTTAAAACAGCTATCAATGATTTAATTTCATATGGTAAATGATGGCTAAAACGCATCCAAATCATTTGCAAAAAAAACTAAATGCATATATAAATGCTATTAAAACCACTATATATAAATCACAAATATACAACACTTTACTTAGATATTGCTGTAATAATGTTTAGTTTAACAAATCCTCCAATGTGTAGGGTATGCATGCAACCCTACATTAGAGGCTAAGTCTTTGGTTGTTGTATTTTTATATTCAAAATATTTTGCAATTTCGTCTAGTATATCTGTACATTTCCCAGTTTTTTCTTTTTTTTCATGTTGTTTTATAAACTTATAAAATATATTACTATAAGCAGTCTATATTTATTATATAGAATAGTATGTTCCCATATATTTTTTTATTTACCCATTTAATATTTTTGATATCATAATAGTTAGCATTAGATCTATGTTTGACTGTTGCAAAATCGTCGAAAGTAAAATCAATTTTAGTTTTTGGTAAATAGAGTTATGGACTTTTCTTTCATTGTATATTGGTTTCTAACTATGTTTAAATATTTTTTAGTTGTCTATTTTCATTCATTTATGAACTTCCTTTGTTATATTTATCTATAACTAGAACCATCATAAATCAATTTTGATCGATTATTAAATGCAAATTGTATGTTTAGAGACATAAGCCGATTAAGTAGCTTATTGATATTGAAGGGTTATTATTATTTTGTAAGTAACATTTAATCAATTGTATCTATTTTATGTTACTTCGTTCTCTTTCCGGATGTATCCATAAGATAGACAGCATCACTCATATTGTTTTCTTCAAATGGTCTTGTCAGATATTTCCTATTGCTTATGTTTTCAATCCCTGGACTAAGTAACTTATAATTTCATATTCGTTTAATACTTGGATGCCTTTTGCTCAATAAACTGTTATTACATTTTCTTAGCAAAGATTTTTGTCTAAATATAAAATATATATGTTCTACTCAAGAAATCTTACTATAAGTTATGAATATTTTAAAATTTTAATGAGATAAAATGAAAGTAAAGCAAAACGGCAAATTTTGCCGTTTTGCTTTACTTTCATTTCTATATTCAATGTGTATAGTTACTTATAGTATAGCATGTATATAATAAAAATAAATTTGTATTACTACTATCTTCTTATTTTTAGATATAATTGAATGCGTATAGTTACTTATATTAAGATTAGTTTGTAATTTTAGTACCTAATGTTGCTCGATAAAGTACTCTATTAATGACATAAGCAATTAAGATATCTAATACAACTTTCCCATCATTACATTTTGCTGTACAATTATTGATATTGCTTGTATATTAGTTATTTATAAACATTCAACTTTCCTAATTTCTACCTTATCAGCAAGAACGATTACTCATATATTTGATCTTACTACCCTATTATTTTTATTAAATAGATAGAGGTAATGTGTATAGATACTTACAATAAAGCATGTCTGTTATGTTGGGTCACCTAAATGCTGCTCGATAAAATACTCTATTCATGGTAAAAACTATTACGATATGGCAATGCACATTTCCTTTTATTACTTTTGGGTGTATGTTTATTGATATTGGTTGTTTTATAGATATTTATAAAGATTCAATTTTACAGACTTCAATTATAAGACTTGGAAGATCACGCATATTTTTGATCCTACTACCCTATTATTCTTTTATTATTGGATCCAAATGAATGTGTATAGTTACTTATATTAAAGCATGTCTGTTATGCTAGAGCTCCTAATGTTACTCAATAAAATACTCTATTCATGACCTAAACAATCGAGATTTCTCAGTCCAACTTCCCGTCTCTACTGTTTGTTGTATAGTTTTCGATATTGATTGTAGTTTAGTTATTTATGAACATTCAACTTTTCAGACTTCAATCATAAAACAAGAAAGATTACATTTTTTTTCATCTTACTACCCATTATTTCTTTATTTATTAGGTACAAATTAATGTGTATAGTTACTTACGCTAAGGCATGTCTGTTATGCTGTAGTGCTAATGTTATTCAATATAATACTCTATTCATGACACAAACTATTATGATATCTCAATACAATTTTCCCGTCACTACATTTTGCTGTATAATTATTGATATTGCTTGTTTATTAGTTATTTATATACATTCAATTTTCCTTACTTCTATCTTAACAACAAGAATGACTATGCATAATTTTGATCTTACTACCATATTATTCTTATTTAATAGATTAAAACGAATGCGTATAGTTACTTACATTAAAGCATGTCTGTTATGCTGGATCACCTAATGTTGCTCTATAAAATACTCTTTTCATGTCATAAATAATTATGATATCTCAATACAACTTTCATGTCAGTACTGTTTCCTGGATAATTATTAATATGCTTGTTTTTTAATATATTAGGAAGATTTATCCTTCCAGAATCGCTGCAATATCAAAATAAACATTTCTAACTAATTTATTAGATTATTAATCTATAGTTATATATAAAGATAACCGTGTATAGTTACTTAGAGTTAGGTTAGTCTGTAATTTTAATATTAATGTTGCTTAATAAAATACTCTATTCATGATTTAGCTATTGAAATATATCAATGCAACTTTCCCATCACTACTATTGGTTGTATAATTTTCGATATTGCTTGTATATTAGTTTTTTATAAACATTCAACTTCTCAGACTTCTATCATAAAACAAGAAAGATTACACGTATTTATGATCTTACTACCCAATTTTCTTTATTTAATAGATCTAAATAATGTGTATAGATACTTACATTAAAGCATGTCTGTTATGCTGGATCACCCAATGCTGGTTTATTAAATACTCTATTCATGGCAAAAACTATTACGATTAGGCAAAACACATTTCCATTTATTACCTTTTGACTGTATAATTATTGATATTGGTTGTTTTATAGATATTTATAAACATTCAACTTTTCATACTTCACTAATAAAACAAGGAAGATCACGCATTTTTTTGATCTG
>NZ_JAPDPJ010000106.1 GCF_026013605.1 Plebeiibacterium sediminum | reverse complement strand
ACAGATCACCTTTTATATTGAAGTATGAAACTGAAAAAACGTCATTTAATAAGTCCTAATCTAATCTGGTAAAAATGACAAGAAAACAGTTGGAATACCCTTGCTCCCTCGAATAGTGAATTATTTTGCTAAACTGAATATATGTAATTTAATATATATGTAAGTAAATGTAAATAAGCAATATTCAACTATCTAGTTATTCATTGATATCTTTTTATAAAAAGGGATCAACCATAGATACGATGTTTTACTATATATATTTATTTTAAATTATTAGTAAAGTTGTATAGGTCTTGTTATTGATTTTGTTCTAATTTGGGTTTGAACTTGAAGCTTCTCGTTTTGCTCTTTTAATTACCCCTCCCATATATCTGTTTTTTGTTGTTTCAATTGTTACTTGACCTGCCTTTATTTTTGCGTCTGCTTCCAATACCGCATTTAATAAGGTTTTGTTTGTAACCATTTCATCATAAATTCTTGGAGGTAATTCATATTCTCGAATAAGATTCTGCATTTTTTGTGCAATCTCATGAGGTTTTAATTGATGAAGTTCATCGTAATATCTTTCGATTTTTTCAAACACCTCAGCTTCACCTTTTGCTTCTTGGTTTTTGATCGTAAAATCAAATCCTAGTATTGGTCTTTTTTGATTATTTATAGGAGTATATTCAATAAATAGAGGAGTTTTTTCGTTGATCTCATTTATTGGTTCATAAACCACTCTACGTAAAAAACCTGCTTTATCTTTGTATCCGTCTCCAATTTGCATTAATTTCTTAATATATTCTATTTCCACATTTTTCCATTCTCCAAAATCTTTTTTAGACATAAATAATTCAAACCATCTTTGCGAATATTTACTATTTAACGATAGTATTGATTTTAAGCGAATCCATATATAACCTGAAGTTAATTGTGCAAGGTATTGTAGCGCTTCTGGTTCAACTTTAATTTTTACATGTCCCCATCTTTTCTGATATTGAACCACTGGGAATGGGATGATCTTGTTAAAACGTTGATTCTTTTCATCTAAGAATGAAAATTTAGCAGATTGGAGCTCGTCAGATGCCTTAGCTAATATTTCATGATGCTGTTGTCTTAATAAAGCAGTAGGAACTTCAATCCAAAGATTCTTATGAATGTCAATTTGTAAGTCATGACCTTTTTTTAATCGTGTCATTAATACATAAAACATTCGCTTGGATAGAGCAGATTCAAAATTATGAACAGCTCTATTCAGTACGTTAGGAAATTGGAAAGAATTCGCATTCATAGAATTTTAGTATATATTTATAAAATATTTTTATCAAAAGTACTCAATAAAATGACAATGTCAAATTATAATGTCATTTAATTTGTGTTTTAATTTATTAATTTGAACTTAAACTGTATATCCGTCATTCACAACTGTATATCCGTAATTTTAGGCTCTGCATATCCGTCATTATAAACTGCATAATTGTCATTCTGAACTGTTTATTTGTCATTTTAGAGTAAGTAATCAGCTGAAAATCCGATTGATACAGACATAGCTATTATCTATCTAAAAAGATAAAAAGAATCTATATACTATTTAGAATAACTTAATAAGGTGTAATTTGAAAGCATACATCATCTATCTACTAACTTTGAAGTAACCATAAATACATAATCTATAAAAACTATAAGTCAAATTACAAAATATTAACTTGCTCACGCAAGAAATTTATTAAGGGGGGAAAGGGTTTAACATAATGTATATTTAATATATAATGATAAAGAAGTAATTCTCTTTGAATAAAATGGTAGCTCATTGTTAATAATGTGCCAAATAATTAAAATATTTGTTATAATTCTCACCAGTAGGTATTAAAAATTATAAAAGTTATTTGAAATTGAAATTCTTTGTTAGTTCGTCGTACTAATAGTAATTTATTGACAATTTGATGGATTGATAGGAATGTCAGCAAACACAATGGAAATAAGTATGTTAGATAATTCAAATGTTGGAATCTAATGTTATTATAGTATTAGTTTAACTCTCCTCAAGAGGTAGTATTTGTATTTATGAGAGATTTGCTTCTCAGTCTTGCCACTCATAAATTGAAATATTATCATCTTGGATAACTGAAATTCTATTGTGCAAGCAGAAACTATCCAGAAAAACTTCGATCAGAAGGTTTAAGTAATGTAATTGAGAGTCGTATAAGATCTTATTTTTCCAACAAACAACATTGAACTTAATCAATAGAATTAGCTTACCTGTATAAAAAGTGATTTGAAGTATAACGATTTTTCTTGTTGAAGGACAGCATATCAAGATAAAATCCTTTTGATTTACAATTTCTAAATGCTATTAAAATCCAAATATTGTACGATCATAGTGTACTGTTTTTTGGCTAATTTTGGTACCGTATTGAATTTCAATAATAACGCTTAATCTATAAACTCTATAAATTCTTAGTATATCTCTACTCGATAAAACTTCTGTAAGAAAAGTGCTTGCGAAAAAGTCAAAGATATAAAAATAACAACTAATAATCAGAGGATTTTAAGCATCCACTATGTATATATTCTTTAAATAAAAGAGTAAATAATCTTAGCTACAATAAACTTCTGTATCTGTATATAATAAGAATATATCAGTTAACAAGTTAACAATTTCTTCTTAAGTAAACTACTGACTGTTTAAACAAAATAGTTTCTATAAATTTAGAAATGTTTTATGTTAAGATTAAGTCTTCACGGGCTACGAAACTTTTATTTTATGGATTATTTAATAGCGCTATAAATGAATAACACTCTAACTGACAATCTACGTAAGACTTCCTACTAAACCTGGTTTAGGTTTTAAAGCAATATATGTAAGCACCAGAAAATTGAGCCTCTCTCCTCCTCTAGGTTATAACTCAATTATTTATTTATGGTTTTTGATGTTGTCAGTTCTTTTCATATATAAATTATATTTGGAGCTATCTATCTATCACATTTGTATGTATTCAAGATGGGTAAGAATTGAGTTAAATTGCAGTGAACCAACTTATATTACATAACGGTATTTATTGTTACTACTATATCTAATAAGTTTTATAATTTTATTGAGGAATTAAGCAAAATAAAAACAAAAAGTTTGTATTTACATATTTATCTCCGATTAATTTCCGAAATATTTGAAGTTATGTATCTAATATGCTTTTTATTCAGCTTTCCAAGTATTTGAATAAAAAAAATATCTTCATAAGGTAGTGACCATAATGTTTTATTCTGATATCTAATTATACTTAAATCCTATTTTCATTTCATTATGTCATAACCTGGTCCAGAGTGTTTCTATGAAAAAATCCTTAAGTTGAACTAAGCGATATTTATCATGGTTCATTAAAGATTGTTTGCTTTAATGTAAATTATCTATAATAAAATTTGAATTTTACTACAGCCAAATATTTCTCATGTAAACATATTAAATTATTTCCTTCATTATTTTATAAAGCGTTTGTTTTAAGTAAATTAAAAAAATTGCGGACCCCTGCCCCACCCTCATTAAATTTTTATAAAGTTTTAAAACTACTTAAGTATACATAATAATTCAGTTGAATAAAAACAAAGTGCAAATTTTGCACTTTGTTTTTATTTTTAGAGATATTCTTTCAATAAAATTTTATTTTTTACTAAAATGTATATATATTTGGTATATACATTTATTATAAAATGATTATTCCAAAAAAAAATAAAAAAAAGAGGTATGAAGGATTAAAGGGAAAACTTATTCACTTAGATCCTGGTACATATGAAATTTTAGAATTGTCTGCCAAATTGAAAGGGTGGAATTTAAAACAATTAATAGAATATTTATGTAAAGAACAAGCTTTAATTGAAGCTAATGAAATTAGACAATTAAAATCAGATAAGGAACAATATTAAAAATTTAATTAGAAATAAATTGTTTATAAAAACATAGTTATTACGGTTAGTAATTTAATGAATTTATTTAAACTTGTAAAAATATATTTGGTATAATATGAGAAAGTCAATTAATATTGCCATAACCAACTTTAAAGGAGGAACTGGTAAGACAACAACAGCTGTTAATCTTGCACATGGATTAGCAGATAGAGGTTATAAAGTATTGGCAATAGACTTAGATGCGCAAGCAAATTTAACAGACCTAATGGGTGTACAGATTGATCCTGAACAATGTATTTCTGAAGCATTAAGAAAAAAAATTAATAATGTAACTATTATTAATGTGAAACAGAATTTAGATGTTGTTCCTTCACATAATTTCAGTATGGTAGGTATTGAAACAGAATTACAAAATATGTTAAGTAAATCTGATCGTCAATTAGAGAGATGTATTTCTCCATACTATGATTCGTATGATTTTATTATTATGGATTTAGCTCCAGCATTAAATTCACTAACTGTTAATGCTTACAACATTGCAGATAGATTAATTGTTCCAATTCTTTCTGATTATTTGTCTTTAACAGGACTTTATACATTAGAGAATCGTTTAGAGGATGACCTAGAAATGTCAATTTCTGATATTTTAATTACAAAACATGAGGCATCGACTTCCTTAGCAAAGGAAGTCCTTAATGAACTTAGTGAAAATAGAAAAGGAATTTTGTGTAATACAGTAATTCCAAAAAATATAGCATTATCAGAACAAGGTATTGCAAAAGAATCTATATATGATTATGCTCCTACATCTGCAGGAGCAATTGCTTACAGAGAATTTGTAAATGAGATAATTAAAAGAACTAATGGCTAAAAAGAAGTTAGGATTATCAGGGGGACTGGGTAAATTTAGGGAGGAAATAAAAGAACTTGTAATTCTTTCTGATCTTCAATCATTTATTCCTCCTTTAACAGAAGAGGAAAAAGGTTTATTACTTGAATCTATTAAGTCAGAAGGTATTCGAGAACCTATTGATATATGGCATGATGGTGAAAAAAATATTATTGTTGATGGTCATAACAGGTATAATATTGCTCAAGAATTAGGTGTTTCTTTTAAAACAAAAGAACATAAATTTGAATCTATAGAAGGAGTTAAAGAATGGATGTTAAAAAAGCAGTTAGGTCGCAGAAACCTTACTGATGCAAATCGTTCTTATTTAATCGGGCTTCTTTATAATAATAGAAAAGAATCAAAAGGAGGAGATAGAAGGAGTCAGCGAAATAATGATCAAAGTTCCGTTTCTAAAGCTAAAAACACGGCTGAACTTATAGCCGAGCAAACAGGGATGTCCATCCGAAGTATAAAAAGTGCCGGTGAATATGCAAAAGGAATTGATGAACTAGATGGTGAATTAAAATCGAAAATATTAATTGGTAAAGAAAAAATTCCAAAATCAGATATTCAAAAACTTAGTAGACGTAAACCAAAACAGAAAATTAATAATAAAGCCGACTTAGATAAGCACTTAATGGACTCAATGAATTCCACGATAAATGGAAATTCAAAAATTAGCTCTAATAAGATTTCAGTTAAGAAAAAAATTGTACAGATAATTGAAGAAGTAGGAGAGGATGTTTTTCTTGAAATTATTAATGAAGTAATTCCTCAAAGAGAAAATTATCGTAGTTAATGCAAATTAGCGTTATCTAATTTACTTGTTGAGTTTATGATATACAAAATGTCCTAATTTTAGGACATTTTTTGTATATAACTGATCGAGTTAACTTATTGTATTATTAATATGGATATATTTAGGATATAATAATAGTTCAGGAACAAAATGTGCAAGTTTACTTCTTTCTTTATTCCAAAGCCAATTAGGTAAATTAATAATAAAAGCATTATAAGTTTTGCTTTACGTATTTCATTACATTTTTGACTTTCCTTTGGTTCTCAGATATACTTTTTTCAACAAAATTAAAGAGTAAATCGTTGTTATGAAACTAAATATTTGGAATGTAATAATTAGATGTTTGTGATTTTTATTATTAATGAACACTTTATCCTGATGACTATTTCTATAAGTATAAATTGTTTCTTTAGATCATACATGTATTTCAAAATTATAAACAGTTTTAGGGTTTGCCACAAGAAACTCTCTGTTTGTATTGCAAACTTCTCTGTATTGTTATTTATAGATTAGAAAAATGCTTTAAGTCATATCTTTTTCCACCATATCAATGTGCAATTTTTGCACATTGATTCAGTATAACCAATATAAATTGGATATTCTTGATCATGTTGCCCCCCTTTTCAGAAGCCGGTTAATGCGATGTTATCAGTATGACATTCTGGCGGATCACCGGAATATCTATAAATTTCATTTCAAATTCGATTTTTTTTAATGGTTAGAAACAGATATTAATACATTGATATTTTTATTTTTCCCCTTATGGAAAAGGGAAATACACCTTTGTAAAACTGAAGTAGCATTTTAATACCAACTGGCTATTTCGGTTTGTTCATATGCCTCGAGTATCTGTTGGTGTATGCCATTAATTTCAGTTCAAAACAGGCCTGTTTTGGGATGCTATTTATCAGGCACACGGATTGAACCATGCCACAAGCAGAGAATATCCAATTGACAAACAGTTCGTCTTATGCCACTTTGAAAGATCAAGTGTCTTTTTCAATGGATTAAATAAAATTGTAACACTACACCTTCATGAGTATAGTAATCCAAAAATAGGAGAAGTTCTATTAATAAACTGTAATACAATCAATGATTAAATGATGCTGTTTACGAGTAACGATTACCGGGGTAGAGAACTTCTGGAAATGGACAACATTAAGCTAAATGAACTTTTTACTTCATATACCACCTTTGATAACTATAGGTTTTATCAATTAATAGCTTACCTTGATAAGGTAAATCGTGCCATAAACCATCTGGGTTTTACCTTCCAGTACCCTTATAACGTATACAAACAATAGATTGACAAGCTATATTCCTATACCATATTAATTGAACATTTTACCATCACACCATTTTACCATCACACCATTATAGCATGAAGGCATAAATATGGTATTATAAATAATAAGTGAGAATCATTTCTTATAAACTTACAAAAGCAAATGCACCAAAAGGATAAAAGATCAAAAGGGTAAATGCGCAAAAGAGCAAATAAGTAAATGACCAAAAGGGTAAATGCGCAAATGAGTAAATGACCAAAAGGTTAAATGAGCAAAAGAGCAAATGAGCAAATGCGCAAAAGGGTAAATGAGTAAATGTGCAAAAGAGTAAATGTGCTTATGTAGAGTGTAGAGCGAAAATCATAATATAATAAATACAAGATACAATTACACCAATATAATTCCCAACATTTTAATATTACATGATTCTATCACGATCTCTTTAAATCATGAAATCATTAAGTCATTATAACATTAAATCATGAAGTCATGAAATCATTAAGTCATTATAACATTAAATCATGAAGTCATGAAATCATGAAGGAATCAATATCGTACCATTGTTAATAGATGGGTATATATTCATACTCTCATACTTTTCACTTGTTTACTCATTGATCAGCTACGCTATACTTATTTTGAAAGTTAGATTTAATCTATGTGTTTATGATAGTTAATGCATACAGTCGATGGAACTTTTAAACAACCAACCAATATAAGGGTATTTTCTATCTTCTTCATTATTGCTATTAATTCTTACCTATCATAAACAAGTAATGCTTATTAATGCTCATATGCCTAGACACTTAAATGGGCAAAAGACCAAATATCCAAATACGATGATACTTTATACCTTAAAAGGTAAATGAGTTTATGTAGTAGGAAAGGGAAATTCATTTTATAATAAATAAATATTGAAAATAGGATGTAGGGTATAATTGCTCAATATAATGTCGTCATTCAATCATCTCAATCACGTAATTGAGGAAGTTAGTTGTTAATTTTTATTCCTTTATCAGGAATATTATAGTCAATTATTATATTATCAATCGTTTTTATTACATTAGATCGTAAGAGAGCAAGTTATCGAATTGGGAACCCAATTCAACTTGCTCCATAATAAATTCTGGAGAGGGGAAATTACCGGCCCTTCGGTTGGATAATTTTTAAATTACATTTCAATTTGATAAATGAAGGATAGAAAGGAACATAACAAGTACATTGAAAATTCGAGAAAAGCCAAACGGACTGTTAAGGTTAGACTAACAGAAGAAGAAGGAAAAATATTAGATTCTTATGCCAAAGAATTTAAAAACCAAACCCTTTACATCAAAAGTAGAATTCTACATTATGATTTGAAACCACCAGCTCCAGTTATTAATAAGGATACATTTTTAAGTTTAGGGAAAATAGGGATTAATATAAACCAATTAACCAGACGTATTAATAGTTCTGAAGCGAATATTTTTCACAGATCAACAAAGAAGGAATTGATGGAGGAAATTAACGCTTTAAAAGAAATATTATTTACAATCCAAGAGAATATAAATATACACAACTATGATAGGTAAGATATCAAAAGGTAGTGATTTTGGAGGTATTTTGAGATATATTCTTCAGATAGAAAAGGGATATTTCATGAATTCAAATATGCTTGTAGATACAACGAAAGCAGGAAATAATTTAGCAAAAGATTTAGCACAACAATTTAGAGAGAATCTACAGGATTTAAAATCAAAAGCTAAATCTCCTGTTTTTCATTTAGCCGTTTCCTTGCCTAAAGAAAATAAACTAGATGATTATACTTTTTCAAAAATTGGAGAAGAATATTTAGGAAAATTAGGATTTAAAATAAATGTTAATGCAGAAGGTCAGAATCAGTTTGTAATGGCAAGACATAATGATACAGAGCATGAACACATTCATATTGTAGCTTCAAGAGTAGGAAGTGATGGAAGTTATGTAGATCTACATAAAGACTTCAAAAAAATTAATGAAATATCAAGAGAACTTGAAATAAAATATGGATTAAAAGTAGTAACAAATAGAAAATTAGACATAATAAAGCCTTCATTAAAAGAAATAAAAATGGAGGAAAGAAAGCACCAAAAAGGAGAAAAATATATTACACCAAGAAAGGAATTAATTAAAAAAATTGATAATTCATTAATGTTAGGAGGTGGAAAAAGAACACTGCAAGGGATGGTATTTTCCTTAAAAAAACAAGGTGTAAATGTAAGATTTAATACTTCAAAGGATCAATCAAAAATTAAAGGAATTTCATTTTCAATAAAAAGGGGAGAGGAAAATTTCATTTTTAAAGGGAGTTCTTTGGGAAAAAAATACTCATGGAATAATATAAAAAAAGCGATTGATTATAATGAAAAAAGAGATGCAAAAGTAGTTCAATTTGTAATAGATGAATCCGAAAAAACCAACACTTTTAATTTACCGGACAAAGAAAAAAGCAAAATAAAGGAGGATTTTGAAACCATTTTAAATGACTTTTCAACTAAAAACTTCATCAAAATTGAGAACAAAAACTACAGAGATAAATACATTTCTTTTACCAATAGTGAATTAAATTCATTGAAGAAAATGAATGAAGAATGGAAAAATAACACTAAAGATTTATCTCCAATTAAACATTATGAAAAAGCATTTAGACAGCATTATTTTAAATCTTATATACGTGATTTGAATGAATTTTATAAGCGACCAATAGAATATAGGAAGAAAGATATTGAAGAAAGTAATCTTCAAAAACAAGGGTTGAAGAATAATCTCAAACAGTATATGGATAAGTCTGGATTTAGTTATTCTGATCAATTGGATAAATCCATTGATGCATTAAGATTCACAAATAAGGATAATGTAGAATTAAAGGATTTAAATAATGAATGGAAAAAAGGAAACCATTCAACTAATCCAATGGAGTATTTTAAAGATAGGTATATACTACATGTAGATTATTATTATCAGGAATTAAAAAAGTCGTTAGATAGACTTGATAACAAACATCATATTAACTCTAAGAGTGAGTATGATAAACTACTAAAAATATGTGAGGATTCTAATTTTGATAATAAGTTACCAAACGCATTAAAAGCTTTTGAAAGAGAATTAGAGAAAGGGAATAATCCTGATTTACTAAAATATGTTTCTGAAAGAATTGAAGATAATAATAATCAAATAAGAAACGTTTATGGGGAGAAAAATCAATTTGAATCACAAACTACAGATACAATAAATTCTCCATTATTTGACAATATAGCCAAAGGCGTGTCGTTGAGTTCTGGATCTGGAGGTCAGTATCAAGAAGAACCACCCAAAAGAAAAATCAGAAGAAAAAATAACCCTAGATTATAAAAAAAGTTACTCGTATTATTTTCTTTATTTTAAAATAGTTGAACTTTTGTTTTGATTTATGATAATGAGATAATGATTTATTATAGGAGTACTTATATTAGTTAATTTTTTCAATTAAAATTTATTTTGATGAACTAGTAAAGTAGGAGAGGGGAGAGGTGGCTATTACGGTTTGATTTATGCCACTAATATCGGTCGGTGTATGCCAATGATTTCGGTTTAAAACAGGCCAGTTTATAGTCTCTATTTAACAGGTTAACGGT
>NZ_JAPDPJ010000105.1 GCF_026013605.1 Plebeiibacterium sediminum | reverse complement strand
TTATGTCCGAACAATGCCAACACCTCATTAACCTTATCCATACGCAAGCTTGGTTTTCCTTGCTCTAAGTCTCTTATAAAGCGAAGTCCTACTCCTGCTCTTTCAGCTAAATCTTGTTGTGTTAATCCAAGCTGCTTTCTACGTTGTTTCACAAATTGTATTAGTCCAAGCATAATTTATACCTTTTAGGGTATAAATATAGTGATTATTTTAATATTATACCCGATATGATATAATATGTGTAAATATGTCTATTTTATACCCTATGAGGTATAATTGCTTCATAGTATAGAATTATTAGTCCAGTTTATTAGTTAAAAAATGGACATCTTATTGGTTAGCTTCATATCTTCTATGTCAAGTATTTTGATCAAAATACTTGACAATAAATTGATTTTTTAAGTTCAGTTCCTTTTTGCTTTTTGGAGTGAAATGAGTTCACAAAACGCATTTAAAATTTGCATTTTGGCCTTTTTGATGGACTTTCCGGGGACTTTAGATTCTTTCTTAAATATGAAACTATCCTTTCTCTATAGTTTCTATTGATGAAAACACACAATAATCATAAATTAATCTTAGCATAAAATTTTAAACTAAAATCTGCTAAGCATTTGAATAAGATTTCTTCGTCGTTTATAATTTATGCGAATATCCGTAAGCAATTTGTTAGCCATGCTTTGATTTATCTGTCTTAACTGACTAATTGTTTCAGCAATTCTGGCATAATTAGAGTTTCCAGCGTTTTCAAGGTTCTCTTCAAGTCGTTTCAAGAAATATGCTTGCGCCTCCTCTTTAAACTGCTTTTTATACTTCTTATAAAACTGAAAAACCATATCATCATAAAACAGGTTGTTTTTAATCAAATCCAATGCGTCTTGTAATCTATTTTCGTCCTCATAGTAACTTAATAGATCATAAGCGTTCCTCTTTTTCAGAACCTGTTCAAAATGTGAGATATCCTGCAAATTGTAATTCTTCACTTTCAACAAGATTGCTTTATCAGGTTTTAAATCAATAACTTTTCGGGCAACATTGTTGATGTTACCGTTTGTTTTAATACATAAATCAAGGTAATAATCTAGCATTTCCTCATTGACATAGCCGTTTGAGCCATCTAGATATTGCTCAATATGTTCATAAGCTTCTGAATACCTAGATTGTCCCATCAATAATTTAATCAAAGAAATAAAGTGATTCTGGTTGATTCCGGAGAGCTTCAACAGCAAGCGTTCTTTTTGATCATCTGCTAGTTTCTTTTCAATATTATTGTACAAACGAGAAAGCAAGGAGTCGCTTAACATCTGCTCATTTGTCAATAAATAATCACAAAGCTGACTAGATTCAGGAGGATTTATGCTTGAAGGCATTAACACAGCTATCTCTTCAAACGTTGTATAAGACATCTGTAATAAGGTATCATCTAATTTTTCAAGATATTTTATTTTTTGTTCAATGGGTAAATGAGAAGTGTAATCGATTACGAGCTGGTTAAAATCAGAAGATTCAAAATAACCGTCTCCATAATAATCATCAATATACAAATAACCTTCATCAAAGGCACTATCCACTTTTTCCATAATAGAAACAAACAACTTACCTATTTCTTCAGCAATGATATTCTCAAAACCAGATAGCTTTTTTAATTGTTTGAGCAAAGCATCCTCCATCACACTTGGCTCATATAACAATTCATGATCGTTAAAAAATCCATTGATCTTTTTCTCTACACGCTGGAAAATGACTAAAGCATCCTTCTTATCTGTCTTCTTATTTTGTAATTGCAATACAAAGTCATCTGGGATATACTTTTTGACCAACTTAATTAATTCTGACTTTGACAACTGTTTTAGATGTGCATCAAGCGTAACATCCTCCTCCTTTGCTGTAACCTTAATCACCTTTTGAACAGGAATATTGTCAATACCTTCATCTACCACATGTAATAAAACTGCAATAATATGCTTACAGACAGCTCCTCCATAAGGACAAGAACAAGTTCCATAAATCTTGTCTTCATGCTGATAGATTTCGACTTCATATTCATAACTACCATTTACCGAGGCCTGAATCAAATTATTAGCTTTCTCTATTGAAGCATACTCAACCAATCCCGATTCAAAATATTCGTAACCTCTATTGAATATCTTATAATCACAACACGATTCAATATCATCTTCAAAAATATTATCTAAAGATTCCTTTAGATCCATTGATGATGCATCAAATAAATAATCTCCAAACCTTTGCATAACTGTTTACCTTTTAAAGAATAGAACCTATTCATTTGGGTCTATTATTTCAAGCCTGAACTTAAAAGAACAATATGGAGAGAGCAACCTACTTAACTGCTGAGCTGAAATTTTCTTACCATCAACAGAAAACAAAGGTTTTGAAATATCCATTCCCCAATCAGCCAACACAACGCCTTGCAAGCTATTATCTTTTACCACAAAATTACCTTTATCATTCATTCGTAATGATTTTTGGTTTATTTCATTTTTAACTTTTGCTTTTAGCCTTAATTCTGCAGCTTCAATATCAACATCATAGTCTGATAAGACCTCCATCTTTCTGGGATAGTAATTATCTGTTTCTTCTGCATCTTCAACAGCTATTGATAATTTTCCACTGGGAACATCGAAGGTTATTATTTTGAAATGATATTCTTTCTCCCATTTATCGGTAATAAAGAAATCGTAACCATCTTTAAGGGGATCTGTTATAATTGTTGTCATAATCCTTAACCTATTTTAATCGTCCATTCCACTGACTGCAATCGTTCTTTGATACTCTTCAGTGTATGAACAATATCATCACCGATCGGTAATTTTCCATATACCAACTTTGCAAAAATGTTTCTTTTCCTATTTCATTGTGAAATATATTGTACAAAGCATATGTCACCCAATAGTCTTTTTCAATATAAATTGGCGATATATTTAATTGTTGAGCAGTATAATTTACTGCATCTTGATATAGCAGTTTGTTTTTATGAAGTCTCATACAATATTCCAATTCTTTATCGTTGGTAATTCATTAGGCTTTATTCCTACCTTGTATTTGGTCAGTGGATTCAAGTTCTTTTTTAGCTTAGCAATTTCAATATTAGCATCTATATTCTCAAGTATTGCCCCTAAAAGAGCTTTCACTCTTGGTGGATAAACTAAAGCAAGATTCACAAGCATTTTTAATTGATTACCATTTTGCTGTTTTATTAAACTGGTAAGCAACTTAATAGAATTTTCAATATTACCGTCCGGTATTTTTTTTATGTCTTTTAGAGCATCTAGTATACCCAATAGCTTATAATTTGATTCTGTTACATCAGCATAACTTTTTACAGCATCGGCTTTTAGCGCTCCACGGTTTATATATATTCTTTTAATACGACTTGCTATAGAAATTTGGTTTGCCACTTGAGTTGTTAATCCCATTTGGTTATAAAGTGAAATACCCGTTACATAAGCAATACGTTTGCCATTTTGAAAAAGATAAGTATTTAGTTGGTTATTATAATCGGGTTCAAGCTCCCCGAAAACAGTTTGTTTGGGTTTATAAAACTTACCTTTCGATACCTTTTTTATTACACCTGCACTCTGTAAACGCTCCAAGGCTTTTGCTGCTGTTATAAAATCTTTTTTAGAAATACCCAAATCAAGATACCCAAAAGCTTCTCCTTCGGGCATCTTATTTATTTGATTACGTATTTCTTTTGCTAAATTCATATAGCAAAGTTACCTATATTTTTTTAGTGTCAAGTTTTTTGATCATAAAACTTGACATTAAATCCATTTTTAGGTTCGGTTCCTTTTTGCTACTTTTGGAGGGAAATGAGTTTATTAAAACGCATTTGAAACGGGCATTTTTGCCAATTTTGGTGAAAATGAATTAATAGATTTTACTGTATTTTTCCCAATAATCCTATCCATTTTTAGGTCGTAATTGAAAAAACAAAAAGCGGTTCAATACTTTTTGAACCTCACTGCTTCCCCAAAATAAACAAATTCTTTTAAATTGATAAAACAGGGAAATATAGCGCTATTTTAAAAACATAATACTGATATAATTCATCCAATTTTGGGTTCTCGGGGTGGAGAGATTATACCCCTATCCTGTAACATATTCTTTTTCAATTCTTTTTTCTAATATAACTCTTAGTCGTTCCCGAATTGTTCACCTTTTATTTAGCTTAAAATAAAGGCTTTTAGTGTCCTTTGACATAAAGTAAAGGTACAGAAAATCATTGGGTTTTGATATTAAAACAATGCAAAATGTATTGAATACTTGACAACCATATATATTATAAAAATTCCATTGTCGGTAATCATATCTATAAGAAATATAAAACTTCACATTAAAATGTACAATTACATTTATTACACAAGGAAATCTAAGACTAAGAACATTTATTACTATCATTTCCTTAACGTAAGGAACCCTATAGATTAATAAATCTAAAATTACTGCTTATAATCCATGTTACCTTCATGTAACAAAGTTTATAATAATTAAGCTCTTCTGTTCATAAGACAATATATTTGCTATCTTATAATGCCAATTAAGGGTTGAATTATTAAGTAAAAAAGTAGCGTAAAAGCCTGATAATCAGGGTGTTTAATTTGTTTAAATCCTTGAAAATCAGTATCTTATAGTTGTTTTCGAAGCAGCTTTTAGATATGATTCTCAAGGATAAGGACCACAATTTAATAAGAATATACAACTTAGTCTGTGACTATTTTGACGAATTAAGATATTACTGTGAACGGTTCAGTAATAATAACAAACCAGAGTTTACTGATCAGGAGGTAATGACGATATACCTTTTCGGTATCCAATATCAAGGATATACCAAAATAAAGCAGATTCATAAATTTGCTTGTGATTACCTATCGGATTGGTTTCCTAAGCTAGGTTCTTACCAGGCATATAACAATCGATTAAATCGATTAAATTGTGCATTTACCAGGTTGTCAGAGCTATTGGTTAGGGATTTCCAACCTGATGATTGCATAATCGACCAGAATTTACTGGATTCTATGCCCATCATTACTTGTTCGGGTAAACGAAAAGGGAAGGTAGCAAGGGAAATAACAGACAAAGGATATTGTTCCACAAAAGGGCTATACTACTATGGTATGAAGTTACACATGTTGGGCTTCAGAAGACAAGGAACTTTGCCGTTCCCTGAACAAATACTTTATACTCCGGCATCAGTAAACGACATTAATGTCTACAAGGAAGCTTGGTCACAAATGTATGACCGGACTTTCTTTGGCGACAAAATATACATGAATCATGAATTTAATGAGCAAATGAAAATAACGTATAATTCAGAAATGTTGACTCCGATTAAGGCTGTAAAAGGCATGTCCGATATCATCAAGCAAAGGATAAAAGCTGCAGATGATTTATATTCTACAGCTGTTTCCAGAGTGAGGCAGCCCATCGAAGCCATGTTCTCCTGGATTATTGAGAAAACAGATATCCAGCGAGCAAGTAAGGTTAGATCAACCAAAGGCCTGATAGTACATGCCTTTGGAAAGCTATCTGCTGCGTTTCTTAATTATGCTTTTTAACCTTGATTCGAATATATATCAATAGTATAATTGGTGTGTATTAATATAATATTTGACTTTACTGGTCAAATAGTTTTGTAAATTGATTGTACATAACTCAACAATATTTATTTTTGATACCCATAATATTCACTTTTGTATTAAAGAAAATATTAACAGTATTAGTCTATAATCCCCGTCTACAGATTAAATACTAATATTGATAATGCTAATATTTATTACAAATACTTTTTAACAAACGTATGAAACACTCATTTACTTTATTTTTAATGGCATTTTTATGTCTTAACGTAATCTCAGCACAAGAAACACTAGAAGTGCCAGTAACTTTTAATGGTAATACAGATACCGATTGGTCAAAATCATCAAACTGGGAAGTAGATTATTATTCTTCTGATTATGACTTACAGTTTTCTTCATGGTCGAACCCCAAAGTACCCTATTGGACAGTGACAAGTGGTACTACTGATGTTAATTGTTATGTTAGTGCAATTATTACAAATGGTGTTACCTGTGATCTTATTGACAGCGATAACTCTTTTGATTTTTATGAAACCGCAGCCTATTATCAAAGAATGTATAATTTAACGGTTGAAGAAAGTGCTACTTTAAATTTCACATATGGAACAGACCTTTCAAGTGAAGAACCAACACCTTTTTATATTACAAAGTATTTCACTGTAAATGGAACATTAAATTTAAATCGAGGTAAAATTGATTGCCGAACTTATACATATATTACAAATGGTACTATTACTGTAAATGATGGTACAGTATTAAATAGTAAAAATTTTACTTTTTTAGGTGATTTTTATGAAGCAGCAACTGCTTCAACTGATGAAGTTAATAGTGTTGGACGTTTAATTGTAAATGGAGGAACCGTTTATCCTGGAAGTTATGGATTCAGATTTAGAAACCATTATACCGGAAATACTGAACCTGCTTTAGAAATTAATGATGGTATAGTAAGAGGTACAATCAACGACTTACTAAATACCGAAGGAAAAGGATATGCTGTTACAAAACCAGGACAAATAGAAATTAATAGTACAGGAGAATTCCAATTATCAGGATATTTGATAGATGATTTATGGTTTCCTCTTTATGATGGAATTTTCACAAGTAACAATGGCACAAAACTAAGTGTTACTAATAAAGATGACGCTACAGTACAAGAACTTGCATTAATGAATGGATTAACTATTACTGAGGTTGATGAAGATGAAGATGATGTAACTGATTATTTAAGTATTAAAGCAAATGATCCAGTACCAACTGCTATAGAAACTATTATCAGCAAGAAAAAAGAAATAAATATCTATCCGAATCCATCAAGTAATGGTGTTTTTTATCTTGATGGACAAAATTTTACTTCACCTGTAAATGCAACAGTATATTCAACAAGTGGAAATATTGTATTTAACAAAAAATATAAAACAAGTTCTGTAATAACAATAAATACCAAACTATCCAAGGGTATATACATTCTAGAAATTAATACTAACGATCAAATTTATACTAAGAAGATATTAATAAAATAAAAATGACTGATAGAGAGGCTATCTTCAAAGTGATAATAGCCTCTTTTATATTTAATGTTGTCTAATCCCAAATACATAAATTATTATACAATATCAAAATAGTATCAAAGTCAGGAATATATAGCTAATTAGTTAATTTATAAAAATGAAAATGTGCACACTTTTTTACCTCACAAAAGGAGTATTTCATAAATTTTTAACTGCAAAATATCCAAAATAAAACTACATATTATGTAACTATATTACACTATATGTAATTTTATTATTATCTTTGTACATATCAGTTAATTAATAAGTATGAGAGTAATATCATTTGCCAAAATTAAAGCCTATTTTACCAAACATGCCAATGCTAGGGTTAGTTTACAGGAGTGGAATCAAAAAACAAAAAAGGCAGATTGGGAAGATTTTACAGATATAAAAAAAACATTTAATTCTGTTGACAATGTTGGGAATGATAGATATGTATTTAATATAGGAGGCAATAATTATAGATTAGTTGCTCTAATTATATTTAAAATGAAAAAAGTGTTTGTGAGATGGATAGGAACTCATGCTGAATATGATAAATTAAAAGATATTGATAAACTATAAATATTGAGGTATGGAAAATATTATAACACATGAAGAATATGTGAAAGCTCAAATTAGGTTAGAAGAAATTATAAAACTTGATTTAGTTAGTAATGATACTCCTGAAGATGATCCATTGCTTCAAGAATTAGATGATGTTTCTGATATTATTGAAGCTTATGAGGAAGAACATTACCCAATAGGCTTACCTAGTTTGATTGAAGTAATTGAATTGAGAATGTTTGAAATGAAACTTAAACAAAAGGATTTGGCAACTCTTTTAGGTACTTCCGCAACAAGGATAAGCGAATATCTTTCAGGAAAAAGGGAAATTACTTTAAACATTGCTAAAGCTTTACGTAGTAAATTAAATATTGATAGTGATATTATATTACAATAGACATAGTATATGCAAGTGTGCATACTTACTTACATTATAAAATGGATAGACCTAAAGACGAAATTATAAGTAAAGCTGCCTATGGCGATGTAGTAGCTTTAGCTAAAATATACGAGTACTTGAAAGAATATTCGGTTAAGTTATCACCTGTGCAAAAAGGTCATCTGGATATTGAGAAAAATAGTATAATTCTTAAAGGTATGGATTATCGTATGAAAAAGGAGCAGATGAAAGCCTGGGGAAAACTCATTGATGAAATGATAATACAAATTAAAAGTGGAGAAATAACAAACCTGAATTAGTCTCAGAAAACGCAGGAATGATTTAACACAAGACCTTATGCTTGACAAATCTTCATTATCTCTTTTGCTGAGTGGTAAATGTAAAATGAATAAGTCCGTTAAGGCTGCTTTCTTCTATTATTTTGCTTATAAGAAATTACAAAAGGAAAAAGATTCATAAAAATAGAAAAATACTCTATTGATCCGTACAATATGCCGTTATTACATATTATATTTAAGAGTTTGTTAATCGTTTATAACGTATATATTTTCTAAACGTTTATAAACGGATACTATTTGTAATTAATAGTATAACAAGTGTTTATACTATATAGTCTCTGCAAGTAAACTCGATATATATTCTCGCTCAATTGGTTAGTGTTGAAAACTAGTTTGAATCTTTATGGGTTTTGGCTTGTTGAAATCAATTAAAATGCAGATATTCAATTTATTGACAATTTGAGATTCGTCTGATTTAACACAAACATTTAATCAGGTTCAGATATGCGAAAAAGATTCGAGCAGCAAATTACCCTTGGCAGGTTGTTGATACAGGACACAAAAATACCCACTGCAAAACGCAGTGGTGCATTGCCAGGCTTGTGCGCAGCGTTAAAAGAAATATTCGTTACCCCCAAGTGGAACACTCAAGTGTTCGAAATTCTGGGGAAAAAGATATTTTCGGAAAACAACAACATGGGAAGGCCGGGAATGAATCTATGGCAAATATTCGTACTCTCGCAAGTTAGGCTGTGCCAGAATATTAGTTATGACGACCTCCACCACATCGCCAACTACGACTCGTTGATCAGGCAACTAATGGGTATCGAGAACGGTTTCGGCCATGAGCGCACGGAAATAAGCTACCAGAACATTATTGATAACGTTGGGTTGTTGACCGACGAAACCGTAAAGGAACTTAACGAGATTATTGTTGAGTTCGGGCACGAGGTGTTTAAAAAAAAAGAGGAGGAAGCATTGTGCTTAAAAACCGATAGCTTTGTGGTGGAAAGCAACGTGCATTTTCCGACAGATTACAACTTACTGTGGGACAGTGCCCGCAAATGCATCGACATGGTCACCAAACTTCAGGAAAGGAACAACCTTCCGGGTTGGAGAAAGATAAAAAACTGGCGCAGTGACCTGAAAAACAAAATGAGGGCATTGGGCAGAGCAAGTGCATCCTGTGGCAAAGGCAAACAAAAAAGGTTAATGGACTCTTGTCAAAAATATCTTTCTAAAGCCAAAACACTCTTGGCTAAGCTCGAAAAAGAGAAACCTGGCTTTCCGCAAACAGAGCTTGAGGATTGGGTAATCGTGATGGAACTGGAACGTTTTATGGAGTTGCTGGAGAAACACATTGAATTGCTGGAAAGGCGTGTGGTAAAAGGGGAAAGCATACCCCATAAAGAGAAAATGTTTTCTATATTCGAACAGTATACCGAATGGGTGACAAAAGGAAAAATGCGCCCCAATGTGGAGCTTGGTAAAAAGGTAGCCATAACCACAGACCAGTTCAACCTGATAGTAGACTACCTGGTTATGGAACACCAGTCTGATTCCGAGATAGTGCAGGAGCTTGCACAACGAATATTTGCACAATACGCGGTGAGCAGCTGGAGCTTTGACAAAGGCTTTTGGAATAAATGCAACAAAGAAACATTACAAAAAGGTGTCGAAACCCTGGTATTGCCTAAAAAAGGCAAATGCAACAAAGCGGAACTCGAAGAAGAATATAGTCCAAAGTTCTTGAAACTGAGAAACAGACACAGTACAGTGGAATCGAACATTAACGAGTTGGAACACCGGGGACTGGATCGTTGCCCAGATAAAGGTTACCACAATTTCAAAAGGTACGTAAGTCTATCGATTAGCGCATACAACCTCCGGAAAATAGGTGAGCAACTTATTGCGGAAATGCGCACCCCCGAAAAAAGCAACAGCCTTCGCAAGAAGGCTGCATAAGATATTTAAATATTGATTTATTAAGTGTTTTGCATGGGACACGTATGCATTTTTATTGTTCAAAACAAACAAAAAGCAAAGGAATAAACAGTCTGGTTAACAAAAAGCATTTAAACAACCTTTCTAAACATTTGTATTGTCGAAACAAATCAACTGAAATTTGTCAAACTTGTATAAAACCAGACTTTTCTTGCCAGCACTATATAAATTGTTATATTATTTTATTTTATAAAGAAGTTACCAATAAGGCTAAGACCGTACTAATCTGATAAAATATAACCTTATGAAAGAATCGTATAATAAAGAAATTCAATTAAGATGCATCACATGTGGAAATATTGATTTTGACTTCAATGAGGAAAAGACATACATCAAATGTACAAGCTGTAACAGAGAATATTTAGGTGGTTATGATGAACTTGTTGGATTAAATCAAGAATTAATTGACAATGAAATTGAAGACACCAAGAAAGAATTGGAAAAAGACTTAACAAAGGAAATGGAAGATATGATAAAAAAAGCTTTCAAAGGAAATAAATATTTTAAATTCAAAGGCTAATGGAATATATAGCTTTAATTTTATCGGCAATTGCTCTGATTTTTACTTTGTTTACATATCTACGTCATGACAAAAAAATTAAGCAACAATCAAAGATTATAAATGATTATCAGTTACAAAAAATTAATGCTGAGATAGAGGAAGATAAAAAAGCTGATATTGGGATTAATGTAATTCGCGTAAAAAATGGCAATAGAACTATAAAGGTGTATAACAAAGGGAAATGTATAGCAAGAAATATAGAAGTAATATTACCTGATATTGATGGGTTTTCAGAGATGAGAAATCCTTGCCCAATGGATATAAGACCACAAGATGGTATTGAAATATTAATTGGAGCAATAACAGTTAGATGTCCAGAAACAATTGAAATTACTTTAAAATGGGAGGATAACTTTAAACAGGATAATATTGAGCACAGAAAGATACAAATTAAATAAAGCCCTATTGGTAACACTTAGAATATAATTAATCACGAGCATCCGAAGAAAGATACCTACCATGATGAAGGTGATTAAATATATTCGTTGTTGAACGTTACCGGGA
>NZ_JAPDPJ010000104.1 GCF_026013605.1 Plebeiibacterium sediminum | reverse complement strand
AAAAAAAAACTTACCCTGAGCGCGCTTTTCAATGAAGGAAGCGGGGTAAGTACGTTGGTACAAATATAACATTAATTTTCTTTTACACAAAAAAAGATTTTGGGATTAAAAGAAAAAACATGAAGCTAAACTAATGCCAATATAGTCTCCTTTTGTGAGACTATTTTAATCTAAGAATTGGATTCGCGGTTGTGACTTATTTAATAATGTTTTATCATACTCTTCTTTATGTTTTCGAATTCTTTCGCTTTTAAATTTTCGTTCTTCAAAATATTCGTAACCTTGTCTAATTTGTTTTTGAATATTCCTGAACTAATTCTATATGGATTAATCGAAAACCTAAATTGAGCTGAATCCTTGTCAAAAAATACATATTCTGAATTAATCAATAATGACTTTAATCTATTGAAATGTGTATCGTTTAATTGATAAAATAAATCATCATCAATTTTTTCGTACGAGGTCACAAAAACAATTGAAAATCCATTGTTAAAATAATGGTCAAATGGGTCGATGTAAATTAGAAAGTTGTAGCTATTGTATTTACCATAAAACACTTTAAAATCATCAATAATTTGTGCAGTAAAACCCGTTCTAATAAGGTTACGAAATCCATATGAGTTTGACCATCTTCTTGCTCTAATTATTCTGTATTTTTTTGATTTTAAATAAAGAATAAGAAACAGAAGACAGACAGGAATTAATATTGTTAATATGAGTTTCATTGTCTAAAGTATTTCATTAAAACAGCAAACGGATTTTTATTAAATCACATAGCGCGGTTCCTGCTGCTTTTTATTATTCATTGTCTGGACGAATGTCTCCATTTATCTTCCAATATTCATATATTACTTTATTTCTGGGTTTTGTGAGAATGTAATTAGTAGACTATCTTTAGCAAATACACACTTAGCAATCTAAACAAAAAATTATTTAGAAGAATACTCATGTAAAAAGTCTTTTAATGGATTCAAGGCAATATTCCCAATATCCCAATGAGATTTATTTGTATAATCCCTATGTTGTTCCTTTGCTTTTTCTCTACCGGAATTGCTATCTGGAAGGAGTACTGTGCAATATGTATGAATTTTTGCCTTTTTTGCAGGAATTGTTAAACCTTTGCCAACTTCAACACTTTTCCTTTCAATACACTTCTCAAAACCGTTCCAGCAATCAAAAATAGGTGTATTTTCTTTCGTGATTATTTGTTCAAGTAAAGTTTCCAGGTCACCATTACTATTATCATTTGGGAATAGAAAAATTTGACTTTCTCCGATGTGTATATCTAATGCACTTAATTTTTCTATTATTTCTTTTTTCCTACTTTTAACTCCTCCATTTTCTTTTTCAGGAGTATCTGCATCAAAAATAACAAGTGGTTTAATCCCATTAAATTTACATTGTATAAATTCGTTAACCGAATCCTCTTCAAATATATTTTTCCATCCACCACAGTTGTGTATGTGTTTCTTTTCTAATGTAATTTCAAAGGTGCTTTTTATGTAATCTCGAATGAATTTATCATCAGCAATACCTTCAACAAATATCTTTATATTTTCCATATTACCACCCCCGAATTTCATTGTCATTCGTAATCATTTTTTCCAAGCTTTTTCTATCGTAGGTTAAAGCAATATGGGACTGATCTTCGTTTTTTTCAATGCGATGTATTTTAATATCACCTTTTTGTGAAGCGAATGTGATCGTTTTTAATATTTCAGCATTATGTGTAGTGATAAATAGCTGAACATTATATTCATTACTAGCATTTATAAGATGTTCCCAGATTGTACTAAGAATACTATGATGTAAGCCATTCTCTATCTCATCAATTAAGCAAACACCGTTTTCAGTACTGATTATAGCTAAGATTATTCCAAAAAGTTTAACAAATCCTTCTCCCATTGATTTTAGGTTCATCGATTTATCTAGGCCATCTAACATGAAATATATGTCACCCTCAAGAATGAAATATTCCATAATTCGTGGTTCTATTTCCTTTAACAAGCTTAGCACTTTTAATTGAAATTTTTTTGTCATCATCGCATCTTTTGCCAGTTCTAAAACATCATTAAATGTTGCACCAGTTGGTACATAAAGAACTGGGATGCTCTTAATATTTTTAGCAAATCGATAATCAATGGAATCATCAGATTTTCTCTTAACCATTAAGCTAAATATATCCGATTTAATTGTGTAATCCCTGTTATTTTCAATTTTATCACAAATAATACGTACTCCATTTACAGGTAAATCTACTCCGCTCTCTTTTATTATATTACCATCTTTAATGTCTCCATTATAGGCTTGTAAACAGACAAATGTATTAGTGCTGGTAGTGAGGCCTTCAACTATTGGATATATATTCAGATTGGACTTAGGAAACAAAAATCTAAGATCGTCACCTTTTTTTATTGCAGCACTTCTCACATTATAAATATCTTCAATGCTTCTAGGATCCCCTTTTTTGCATAGGATATACAAAGCGTCTAGTATCGTACTTTTACCTCCATTATTTTTACCAACAATAAAATTGATCTGCCCTAAATTTTTAATAGTCAAATCATTTATGCCCTTGAATTCCTTTATATGTAGTTTATCAAATACCATCATCATCGATTTTCCAATAATCAAAAATAACTAAAATTACACAACACTAGTTCTTTTCGTCAATCATCTGCTTTTTTGATCTAAGCAATTCACTTTTTATTTTGTGATACTTGCGTTATTTGAGCCTGCATTTCAATAATCTCATTACTTGATTATAATATATAATATTTTCTTTCGATGGTTTTTTTATCCATTTCTTGTCATATATGAGTACATAGTTTTGTTTAAATCTACCATATATTTCAAGTTTTATTACTTTTCCGTTAGTTATACCATAGCCTCCGTTCGTGTTATTAACTATTGCTTCAAAAGCAAATGTATTTCCTATTCTACCGGATATATTTTTACCTTCTGACAATATGGAATCTACTTTTATTTCAACTTCTTTTTGTTTCATAACATTATTTTTGTGCGTGAAAGTATATTTATTAAGTTCTATTACTTGTGTTTTATGGAATTTGATTAAGGAAAGACTTCTAATATAGTTTCTTTTACTCAAGCTCCGCAATAAGTTTTTCTAAATCACTTTTTGTTCCGCTGAATATTTTCGTTCCATATTTTATATCTAGACCAAGTTCTAAGATTTCTCTCTTACGTTGTTTGTCTGCAAATAATATATTGGCTAAAGGTAAACCAGTGGCAATTCTCATTATATCTATTTGGTCATTAACTGTTTCCTTTTTGTTATAAAGAGAAATAATTGCACTTAAAGATGTTCTAATATCTAATGTCGGGATATTGTTAAATCCATTCTTTTTAAGTTCTGAAATCAGTTGTACAGTTTCTTTTCTTTTAAATTTGTGTTTATTGGTTAATTGAAAAATCACTTGGTCTACCCAGTATGGTACATCTCCTGACTCAAACTTAACTCCACTTATGAGAATATGTTCTTCGTTTAATAAGTCATTAAGTCTCATTATAAATTCCGAAACATTTATTGATTTTTGAGCAGAAATAACATGTTTTTTTGTTTTTATATCTATCTTTTCATTTCTTGCTATTTTTCGAATTTCATTAACCTCTTTAGTTGCCTCTTTTATCTTAAGGTCAAGTTCTATTTTATTATCAATGAAAGCGTTAATATTTTTTTCTTTAGAAAGTATATCTCCTTTAATCTTATCATAAAGATAAGTTTTTAACGTAATATTATTCTTGCGGATTAAGGAAGAAATTAATTGAGAAGTAATGAAAAGCTCTGGTTTAAAAGAAAAGCCTCCCGAAAATTTACTATATTCCTTATCTAATCGAATTGCTTTATTCTCAGTTTTTTGTACAGTTTCAAAATAATGTTCAGGAGATAACGGACAAATAACATTTCCACTTTCAAAACCTTTGGCAATCAATTCCTTTATTTTATTCCATTCTGCATTATTTGATTCAAATAATCCTACTGATGCAAATTGGTCCAAATATATAATTAATTGTTTATTCTTATTAATTACTGATATCATTTAATAAGTATTTATATGTATCCATACTTGCGTTTTATGGAACTGTTTATTTTAAAAATTACTTAATTGTCTCCATAAACATCCAAATCCATATCAATACTTACATCATTAATTCTAACCTTCTTTTTGTCTAAAAACGTAAAAGTTCCTGCTCCATTAGCAACTTTATCAAATGGAACAACGAAACCATCTTTAGAGCCACCTAAAACCAATTTTGCAGAGAAATCAGCATTTTTAAATGTAAATTTTCTGTTTGGAATATCCACAAAGAATCTATCAGAGTATATTGCAACTTCCCAATCTTCTACCCCGTAATGACCAGGAGAAGTATCGTTTAATTTATAATCCCATTCCTGGCTATTTGAAAGTTCATCAATTAATTGTTCCCTAATTTTATCTAATTTCATACTTGTGAGTTTTAGTGATTCAATTGATTTTCCTAGTTGTAAAAATATTTTTTCAAGACTATCCAAGGAAATATTTTGTTTTCCTTTTTCTATTTTAGAAAGGTCACTCGCATCAATATTACATGCTTTTGCTAGATCTTTCTGAGTCATGCCTTTTTGTACTCTTATTGACCTGACTTGTTCTCCTATATTTGCTTTGTAATCCATAGTGTTATAATAATACAAATATAATTAAAAAGGGGATATATCCCTATTTTAATGTGAACATATATCCATGATATGGATACACTAATCTGAATATTGGAAATTTTGAATATATATGAATTTTAATAACCGTAATATGCATATTATGAGGTGTATATGTAATTCCAAATATTAGATTGATATTTAATTATATTGTTGATAAAAAAAGCATTTTGGACAACTTTATCATAAAATGAATCTGCGTAAATTACTGTAGTATAATGTTATATGATTTAATTTATGATAATTTTTGTTGTAGTTTATAAGTATTTCTTGTAACAAGAAATAAAGCTATTTATCTTTGAACAAAGGATTTAACTCAAAAAATCAAAAGTGATTTTTTTATTTCTGTTGAGCTTATTAGTTTAGAAATGTTCTAAATAAGTGGTGTGATTTTGATTATTTGGAAAAAATGGCAAATCTTTACACCTCGGACACGATAAAACATTCGTTTGATTTATCCATTATATGCAACTATCTATCAAGGGTAGTGTGTTTAGATGGCAAAGAAGAGAAAGGATGAAATTATAAAAGCTCAGTATTTGGAGATACTGGGCTTTTCTTTTTTTAAACGAAACGAAACAAACGGACTTAAGGATAATGGGTAGGCCCTGTCTCCGTAAGTACGGGGCAAAATCAAACACGTTTTATTATGTCTGAATATCGCGTTCGAAACGGTAAGACTGAAAAACTAGTGTACTGTAGATACAAAACCGTAAATGGTGTACGTATCTATCCAAAGAAAGCTAAGTTCTTTCGTTTTTGGGTTCCAGTAGACTAATTTATTAGATCAAACACCGAGATTGCAATGCTCCAACATTCCAATCTAAAGTTACCCGTAGCTCCAACTACGGTTTTTTTTATATAACTAAATTTAAAGGATTTTGTTTCATTTTGCAATCTTTCTTTTCTCAATAAGATTTCGGTTTGGATTTTTAAATTAGATAATCCGGTAATTATGAAAAGAACAATATTATTTTTATTGACTTTTCTTGTTTACTTGAAAAATCTCAATTTATCCAAGGTAATTTGAATTCTAATCGTAATCTTGTTTGTATGGATTTGAGGAGACTATATTTGAGGATTTACGCAATGAAGATACTCATAAAAAAAGACCGCTAAAACCTTTTAGAAATACATATTCTTTTCCCTCCTTTTGTGAGACTCTATTTTTTTTAATAAAAATGACTTTTTGTATAATTTACACGTTAGATTATTGGACTATATAACATGAATACCTATTTTAGTAAGTTTTGTAAAAGTAGATAAACACCTACAAGCATTTATTAATAGATAATTATTGATAAGTGTTGATAGCTTGATATTTAATAGAATTAAAAAGAAATGTACCTTTATACACGTTTTAACCTAAGCAGGAAGAGACACCAGAGCGTAGAATATAGATACGAAAACATTTTAAGTATATTTGCAAAAAATAAACAATAAGAAGATATGAATAGAAACCCTTATTTTGATTATATAGACGAAAGACTTCATGTTTTAGCTAGAAGGATTGAAACGAGGGGCAAACTGAATATGTTAGACTTACATTTACATTCAGAAAACTTCTATATGCATTTTTTCAATTTATTGTATGGTTATCAGCTTGAAAATTTAAATTCAAAGATGCAGAATGTTGAAGCAATTGATTTAATAGACCATACTAATAAAGTAATTATTCAAGTATCTGCAACTTGCACTAAGCAAAAAATTGAATCAGCTTTAACAAAACAAATATTGAATAATTATAAGAATTATGCATTTAAGTTTATTTCTATATCGAAGGACGCATCTAACATAAGAAAAAATACTTTTAAGAATCCTTTTTCATTAACATTCATGCCTAGCTCAGATGTTTTTGATATTACTTCTTTGTTAAATGATATTTTAAGTAAGAAAGCTGAAGTAATAAAGGTAATATACAAATTCATAAAAGATGAACTTGGCGGAGAAGTTGATGTGGTAAGACTTGATTCAAATCTTGCTTCTGTCATAAATACTCTTTCTAAAGAGAAATGGGATGAAACTAATGAAGGTGAATCTATTAATAGCTTTGAAATTGAGCGAAAAATCACACATAACGAACTTAAAGATTCAAAAGAAATTATTGATGAATACTGTGTCTTTTATAAGAAAGTAGACGAAAAATATTCTGAATTTGACACTTTAGGAGTTAATAAAAGCTCATCAGTACTGAGAAGTATTAGAAAAGAATATCGTAATCTAAAAAACTCAGGAACTCCAGATTTCGTTTTTCAGTCGGTTGTTGAAAAGGTAAAAGAAAAGATATTGGAAAGTCCTAATTTTGAAAGAATTCCTATTGATGAATTAGAACTTTGTGTTGACATTCTTGTTGTTGATGCATTTATACGATGTAAGATTTTTGAAAACCCTCAAAATTATAACTATGCTACTTCCTGATAATATTCATCCTGAAAATAGTATCTATTATAATGGTGCACTAGTATTACAAATTCTTCAAAAAAAGAATGGATTAGATATAGTTAATCTTTATCAAGAAGTAAAACAATTGAAGATGTTAACTTTCTCTGTATTTATTCTTTGCTTGGATTGGTTATATATTGCAAACATTGCAGAGGTAAAAGATGGGAGGATTGAATTATGTTCTTAAAATCATTAACAATTACAAAAGGAGCGTCTGTAATTAGAGATATCGAATTTCGTAAAGGAATTAACCTTATTGTTGATAAAAGTGAAGGGAAAATTACAGGAAATAGTGTTGGAAAAACTACTGTTTTGAAATTAATTGATTTCTGTTTTGGAGCAAACAAAAAAAATATATGGGAAGACCCTGAGAATAAAAAAGAAGTGTATACCCTTGTAAAAAACCATCTAGTAAACAATGAAATATTAGTTACTCTTACTTTAACGGAAAATCTTGATGATGAATCTGCTCTTGAAATCGTAATAGAACGGAATTTTCAAAGTTCTAAAAGTAAAGTAATAAGAAAAGTTAATGGTGAAAATCTAACAGAAAATGAATTTGAACCAAAGCTTACTGAATTACTATTTCCAGAGCATTTATCAGATAAACCTACTTTGAGGCAGATTATTTCTCATAATATCAGATATAAAGATTTAAGTATTAATAATACTCTAAAAACATTAGATAAATATACTTCTGATGCAGAATATGAAACTTTGCACTTGTTTTTATTAGGTTGTGAGTTTACTAAGGGGAATAGTAAACAAGAATTACTAGAAAAAATAAAACAAGAAGATTCATTCAGAAAAAGACTGGAGAAAATTCAGACTAAATCAGCTTACGAAACAACACTTGCAATAATAGAAAACGAAATACAAGAACTTGACAAGAAAAAGTCAAATCTTAATTTAAATGAAAATTTTGAATCAGACTTAGATGCATTAAATCAAGTAAAATACAAAATTAATAGGCTGAGTTCAGAAACAAGTAAATTAAATATTCGTAAAGACCTAATAAATGAAACCTTATTGGAATTAGAAGCCTCTAGTACTACGATTGATACAAGACAACTTAATCAAATATATCAACAAGCATCGAAAGTTATAGGGAAACTACAGAAGTCATTTGAAGACATGGTGGCATATCACAACAACATGATTTCAGAGAAGAAAAAATTTATATCAAATGAACTTCCGGCTTTAAATTCTAAGATTGAAAATAACAATGTTCAATTAAATAAGTTATTAAGACAAGAAGAGGAATTGTCACAAATTATATCAAAAAGTGATTCATTTGAAGAACTTGAAGTCTTGATTGCTGAATTAAATGAAAAATATAGATTAAAAGGGGAGTATGAAAACATTGTTCAGCAGTTGAATGATGTTGAAGAAAATTTAAAAAGTTACAATGAAACCCTAGAGTCAATAGATGAAGAATTGTTCTCGGATGACTTTGAATCTACAGTTAAAGCACAATTAAATAAGTTTAATAAACACTTTTCTTCAGTGTCAGAACTATTGTATACCGAAAAGTATGCATTAAAATATGATAAGGTTAAAAACAAAAAAGGACAAAGATTATATAAGTTTAGTGCTTTTAATACAAATTTTAGTTCTGGAAAAAAACAAGGAGAGATCTCTTGTTTTGATATTGCTTACACATTTTTTGCAGACGAAGAAAATATTCCTTGCATGCACTTTATACTTAATGACAAGAAAGAATTGATGCATGACAATCAACTTGTTAAAATAGCAGATTTAGTTAATAAAAGTGACATTCAATTTGTGGCTTCAATATTGAAGGATAAGTTACCTGATGAATTAAATAATGAGGATTACTTTATTCTTGAACTATCAGAGGATAACAAACTCTTTAGGATTGAGGAATAGTGAGTGGACTGTTGTTTGCGGAGGTTTTGTGCAAGTAATTAACTATGTTTCTGTGCGAAAAGCAGTACGGTATTATGCGCTGGTTCATATGCACAAACCGTTGATAAAATGGTGGATTTGTGGAATGATGAATTTAAAATATAATCCTCCTTATGTGAGACTATATTAATCTTAGAATTCCTTTTGCATTTGTGACTTCTATTTTTTTAATTAAGTTTTAAGAAATCTATTATAAAAATATCGTTGCTTTATATTCCTGGTTGTAAACCCTACTGCATAAAACAAAAGAGCTGCAAAACTTTTTACGTTTGCAACTCTTGTATTTTTATTCACTCCTTAGTTATTTCATTATTTGCTAATTGGCCTACTGGGGGTAACTTCATCTCGTAGTGAAAGTTTATTTATATATCAGAGCCTATGGGTTTATAATACTTATTAGTAAATTCACATGGCAGGAGTAAAATCGGTTTTTGACCTTTTCGTAGTATTAAATTTTCCTTAAGCTTTACATTTAAAGTCATATAAGATAACATATTTAAATTTAACTTTTCATGAATACTATAACATATCTCTAATTCTTTTTTTTCAAATAAACTATCAACTTGACATGGATATTCTTCTAACTTAGGCAAATAGTATTTTAAATAAATATCATTAATAACTTCTTTCTCTATATCTATCTCAAAGATTATCCTTATTGATTTTTCCTTTGATAAATAATCTAATTCAGTTGTATTAAATTCAACATTCTCAAAAAGTACTTCAGGTCTCATATTAAATGATACTTTTACCTTATCATAATATTTAAAAACCCTTTTATTTTGGCAGCAACTATTAAGAGAAATACAAATTAAACAATAAGCTATTATTCTATTCATGGATGGCTTTTTCAATAGTTTTGGTTTTCTTCAAGCAAGTTTTTGTTTTGGTCCGATTTCTGATTAAATATTAATTTATAAGTTGCGTTTTCTGAGACTATTTTAAATATAAAAGGTACAATATAACCAGTAGATTGTCATATTACTTATTTCTGTTAAGAATACTTATTACCAATTGCTTTACAATATCTGATTCTTCGGTTTTACTTGTGGCAATAAATAACGTTAAGGCAGCAAGAGTATTGTTATCAATAATTGGCTGCCCATCCTCCTTAAGCAATACGTCATTTTGTTCTAAAAAGAAAACAAAACAAGCTGCAGCTATTCTTTTATTACCATCAACAAAAGAATGATTTTTTGTAATAAAATATAAAAGGTTGGCAGCTTTTTCTTCAATGGTCTGATATAAGTCTATGCCTCCAAATCCTTGACGAATCTGATTAATAGAACTATCAAAACTATTGTCTTTAGGTTTTGCAAACACATCGGACTCAAATTCTGAGTACATGTTGTTTATCAAATTTAAATAGTCCTTCTTGTTAGGATAAACAACCTCCTTTTTAGTTGTTCCAACTTTATCCAATTCTTCATGATCATAATCATCCAATAGAGCTAATCCTTTTGAAAAGATCTGAAAAACTTCTTTATTCTGCTCATTTGTGGCTTCTTCAAAGGCTCGACTGACAATCCTTATTCCCGTTTTTAAATATTCTACTTCCTGTTGTTTTTGTGTTAAACGTTTTTCATTAATAGCATATCCTTTTACAAGATAGTCTTTTAAGCGTTGTGTTGCCCATTGACGAAATTGTGTACCTCTTTTACTATTTACACGGTATCCCACCGATATAATCATATCAAGATTATAATGGTCAATAGATCTATTTACCTCTCTTTTACCCTCTTTGCGAACTATCCGGAATTTCCGGATAGTTGAATCTTTGTGTAACTCCTGGGTGTCATAAATGTTCTTTATATGTTCATTCACAGTACGAACATCCTTGTCAAATAACTCAGCCATTTGTTGTTGAGAAAGCCAGATAGTATCTTCTTCAAGCTTTACATTGATCTCGGTACCTGTATTGGTTTTATATATTTCTATTTTATTATCCATATTAATTCTTTGCTATACAGAATGTTGCTCTGTATTAACTCTTTTTAATTAATAACAATATGAAGTTTTGTTACTGATATTAAATAACAATAAGTGGATATAAATAACATATCTTCTTATTGTTTGCAAATTTTGTGAACTCTATTAACATTTCACATTCAAATATAACGTGAATCTTGATGAATTAAGTAATTTATAATGTAAGTAAAGAATACACACTTATATTTTATTACCAATATAAGTGTGACTTTTGCTCTATCCACCTCCTTTTGTGAGACTATTTATAATGTAAGTATGTGTGCACATTTGTGCTTATAATGTAAGTAACTATGCACACTTTTTTTCATTGCAATTTAGATAGGCAAATTTTGTCTATTTGATCAATCTCGTTATCCAGGATAAAACCTAATCCCTCTGAGGCATTATAAATAAAACCTTTACAAAACTTTGAATTTAACGTAAATTTATAATGGCTAATTTATATATAGATCAGAATCCTATAATTAA
>NZ_JAPDPJ010000103.1 GCF_026013605.1 Plebeiibacterium sediminum | reverse complement strand
TGTTAATCTTGTTAATCCTGTCCTAAGACAATGATGTATCTGGTCTTTGATTTACAGCTTGCTTTATTAGACAGGATTTACAGAATTGACAGGATTAAAATTAATGCTTGTAAAATATGTTTACCACGCGTGAGGAAACGAGCGAAAGCATTGTGTAGCCATTATATAAACAATAAAGCGAGACGCTTTGCTCTACAATCCTGTTAACCTTGTTAATCCTGTCCTAATACAATGACTTATCTGGTCTTTGATTTACAGCTTGACTTTTTAGACAGGATTTACAGAATTGACAGGATGAAATTTAATACTTGTAAAATATGTAATCCACGCATGAGGAAACGCACGGCAGCTTTGGCGTGGCAGGCTAAGAAAGCATTGTGTAGCATAGAGTCCAATACCCTATGCCCTGGTCACTTTGCTCTTTGCTAATCTCTTAAATCAAATACGAAAACAGATCGTGATTTTTATTGATGTATTCGCCTAAAAAGTTTCGGGCTTTCATGCGGTTTAACAAAGGTTCAAAATCGGCCTTGTCTTTTAATTCAATACCTACTAAGGCAGGACCTTTTTCGCGATTGATCTTTTTGGCGTATTCAAACATTACAATATTATCGTTGGGCCCAAGAATATCGTTAACAAACTCTTTTAATGCCCCTGCCCTTTGTGGGAATCGAACGATAAAATAATGCTTTAATCCTTCGTATAATAATGAACGTTCTTTGATTTCTTCGGTACGGGTAATATCATTGTTACCGCCACTGATGATACAAACTACTTTTTTACCTTTAATCTCATCAGCATACTGTTCCAAGGCTGCTACCGACAAGGCGCCTGCTGGTTCTGCAACAATAGCATCGTTGTTGTACATCTCTAAAATTTTAGTACACACCTTACCTTCAGGAACCAAAAGCATGTCATCGATGTATTGCTGACAAACCGGAAAAGCAAATTCGCCCACATGTTGCACCGCTGCTCCATCAACAAACTTATCAATCTCTTCCAATGTAATAACTTTCCCAGCTTTTAAAGACTCGTACATGGATGGTGCTCCTTTGGGTTCAACTCCAACAACCTGAACATCAGGATTAATACTTTTAATGTAAGTACTCACTCCGGCACTCAGTCCACCACCTCCAACAGGAATAAATATATAATCCAGATCAGGCAGATCTTCCATAATTTCAATACCAACGGTTCCTTGTCCTTCTATGATTTTAGGATCATCAAAAGGGGGAATAAATGGCAGTTTGTTTTCTTCACTAAACTGAATGGCTGCATCATTGGCATCATCAAAAGTATCACCTGTTAATACCACTTTAACCCACTCTTTACCTAAAGTATTCACCCTGTTTATTTTTTGAGCAGGCGTAGTGCTTGGCATATAAATGGTTCCTTTAACTTTGAGCATAAAACACGATAAAGCCACACCCTGAGCATGATTACCGGCACTAGCGCAAACAACACCATCATGAATTTCATCAGCAGGTAAAGAAGCCATTTTATTATATGCTCCCCTGATTTTATAAGAGCGAACAGTTTGCTGGTCTTCTCTCTTAAAATAAATATCGGCTTGATATTTTTCGGAGTAAGTCTGATTATATTCCAACGAAGTTCTTCGAATTACCGTTTTTAAACGATCAGCAGCAGCCTTAATATCTTCAATTTTTGGTATATAGCTCATTTGCAATTTTTGTTTGTGGCGAGTTGTTAACTCTTTATTTGTACTTCTCAGTGATATTTATTCTTGATGATTTACTTCTATTTCAGCGTAGCAATAATATATTGTAATCATTTAATATTGTTGAAAGCATGAAAGCGCAAAGGTAAAGCCTAATGGTTTTTATAAACTATTACAAAAATCATAATAATAGCAATACACTTTGGCACGATATGCATATACTCATATTATTTATCAATAAAACACACTACAAAACAACCTTTGTAACTCACTGCAATACAAGTACTTTATTAGCACATTAACAATTAACGTATAATAATCATATGTTTATCACTTTATGACATTCATTCGTCATAATAACCCTATGCTTTTATACTATTTAATGTTATTTTAACGTTAATTAAAAATGCGGACCACTCCTGACCCCTAAAGCTAGCCGGCGAAAGTTGTCATTAGTGGATCCGCTAATGTATAATTTTCAAAATTAATCAATTTTATGAAGAATCTTCATCAATCAAGCATCCCGCAGGAGGTGCTTACCGAAGCACTAAACAAGTTAAATGAGGTAAACAGTATTCTATCTCCGTATCTTTTAACAGTAACAAAAGATGACAGACGAGGTTTAGCAAAAATGGGCAACAAATCACTGGCCTTTGTTACTGAAGCCAATGAATACAGTAAACAAAACCCAAATCTTCGTCCTGCTTTTACATCTCAGGAAGATTTTGACATTGATGTAGCAGACGCCACAGGTCTTTTACCAGTTTCAGGGATTTTAGAAAAACTTTTAAGCCAGGTTGAGGACACTTCTTTAGTAGCGGGAAGTGAAGCATTAAATCATGCTTTGTTATTTTATAACAACACAAAGCTTGCTGCAAAAAATGGTGTTGCCGGGGCACAAGAAATTACGAATAGTTTAAGTACTCGTTTTACCCGCAGAAAAAGAAAGAATGAAACTTCTGAAGAGTAGTAAAGTCTTTAAAGTTTAAGATGGAATCCGGTAAATTTTATTACCGGATTTTTTAGTTTTATAACATCAATGTTGACCCCTCAAACATAAAGTTTTATACCTAAAACATCAACATTGGTGTTTGAACCCTGAATGTTTATACTTTCAACCCCAGGCTTGTCATAAAAACTGACAAGCTTGATACTTTTTAGGTCAACGTTTCTACTAAAACACTCAACGTTCTTACTTTTTACATCAACATTGATGGTTTATGATTAAAGTTTGGAGTTAAAAACCCCGGCTTTTTATTAAAATTTTAAGATTCTTACCGTTTTTCACTCAAAAGCCCATTGATTTTACCTTAAGGTTCTGGTAAATTCATTGAACCTTGTCAGTTTTTCTGACAAGGTTGATGTTTTTAGTACAAACGTTGATACTATTTATAGAAAGGTTCGTAGTTTTTATATCAATGATTATACTTCAAACCTCAAAGTTTATGTTTAAACCTGTAATGGTTCTGTTGTAAACTGAAACATTCATGTTATTACCCCAAAGTTTGATATAATAAACCGAAACATTGCTACTTTAAACTTAAACGTTGATGGTTTATTATAAAGCATTTATGGAATAAATAGCAAACACGTTAAAAATAATTTGAATTTAGTCATCAAATGTATATTTTTGATAACGCTTATGGAAATATACTTTACTGAAATTTATTAGAATATGGCATTGAGCATGCTTTTCCGAAACACTCATTTATAACCGAAAAAATAAATAACTATCTGTTACATGATGCCATAAGTGAATACGATCTATGAAAAACGAAAGAAAAATAATATTTATAGGAGGTGTACATGGTGTTGGAAAAGGCACAATTTGTAAGATTATTACTATGCAATTACCATTAGAGCATTTAGTTGCCAGCGAATTAATCAAGTGGTCAGAAATATCTTCTAATTCACATATAAAAAACATTGATAATATTAATGCTACTCAAGATAAACTATTAATTGCGCTAAATAATAAAGGCATTGATTCAAAAAACTATTTGTTAGACGGGCATTTTTGTTTAATTAATAATGATAATCGACCAATCGAAGTTCCTATAAATACATTTAAAAGTATTAATCCTGTTTTACTTCTTCTCCTAGTTGATTCTCCTAAATCTATTAAAGAAAAGTTAGAAAAAAGAGATGGTGTTAGCTATAATATTGAATTTATTGATAACCTGCAGAAAAGAGAGATTATCTATGCAAAGAAAGTTTCAAACGAATTAAATTGTGAATTAATAATATTCACAACAGAAGAATATAAAAATGTCATTAAAAAACTAAAACTAATTCTATGAGAATCCTACTAGACACAAACATTGTTATTCATCGAGAAGCAAGTAAGGTAAGAAATTCAGATATCGGCAAATTATTTAATTGGTTTGATAGAACGAAAGCAACAAAAATAGTTCACCCTCTTTCTATTGAAGAAATATCTAAGCATAAAGATCCTTCTGTCGTAGAGACAATGAAAATCAAAATTGAAAACTATAATATACTTAAAACCGAATCTTTAGATGATGATAAAATCAAAAATTTAAGATTAAAAGATATAACGAAGAATGATACAATTGATACCAGTATTGTAAAAGAAGTATATAATGACCGAGTTGACATTATTGTTACAGAAGATAGAGGCATACATAAAAAAGCTTTGGCATTAGGCGTTGCAGAAAAGGTATACACAATTGATTCTTATATAGAAAAAGTAACAGCTGAAAATCCTGATTTAACTGATTACAAAGTATTAGCAGTAAAAAAAGAGTTTTTTGGAAACATTAAATTACAAGATGAATTTTTTGATTCATTTAAAGAAGACTATGCTGAATTTGAAAACTGGTTCAAGAAAAAATCTGATGAAGTATCATATATATGTTTTGCGGACAATGAAATTGGTGCGTTTTTGTATCTTAAAATTGAAAATAAAAATGAGCAATATAACACAATAGAACCAATATTTGAACCCAAAAAACGTTTGAAGGTTGGGACATTTAAAGTTAAATCTAATGGTTATAAACTGGGAGAGCGATTTTTAAAAATAATTTTTGACAACGCATTAGTGAATCAAGTTGACGAAATCTATGTAACTATTTTTGAAAAGCGTGACGAACAGATCAGATTAATTCGATTATTAGAAGACTGGGGATTTAAAGAATGGGGAACATCAAAAACTCCCAATGGTATAGAGAAAGTTCTAGTTCGTAATTTCAAAAAAGAAGTAAACATTAATTACCCAAAACTAACTTATCCATTTATAACCAGAAACAGTAAAACTTACTTAGTCCCGATTTATCCAGACTATCATACAGAATTATTACCTGATTCTGTTTTGAATAATGAATCCCCACAAAGTTTTATTGAAAATGAACCACACCGAAATGCTATTCAAAAAGTATATGTTAGTCGTTCTTATGACAGAAGCGTATCTAAAGGAGATTTAATTTTATTTTATCGCACAGGAGGATATCACAAAAGTGTAATAACAACAATAGGTTTAGTTGAAAGTGTTCATGATAATATTCCTTCTGAAGAGAAATTTATCGAATTATGTAGAAAAAGAAGTGTCTTTGATGATGATGAATTAAAAAGACATTGGAGATATCAATCATATGGCAAGTGGATTTCTCCTTTTATAGTGAATTTTCTTTACATTTACACCTTTCCTAAAAGATTAAATTTGGCGAAGTTAATTGAACTTGGAGTAATTTCAGATGTTAATAGTGCACCAAGGGGTTTTGAAAAGATAAGTAGGGAAAAGTTTGAAATTATTATTAAAGGATCAAAAACAGATGAAAATTATATTATCGATTAAACCAGAATTTGTTGAAAGAATTTTCAACGGAACAAAAAAATTTGAATTTAGAAGATTAATATTTAAGAATTCTAGTGTAAATAAAGTTGTAATATATGCCTCTGCACCGATAAGTAAAGTTGTCGGTGAATTTGAAATAAAATCTGTACATAAGAAAAAATTAAATGAATTATGGGCAGAAACAAGTGAATTTTCTGGCATTTCAAAAGATTACTTTTTTAACTATTTTAAAGGTAAAACAGAAGGATACGCTCTTGAAATTAAAAAAGTTACTCGTTATAACAAGCAGCTATGTATTAAGGAAGAATTTGGAATAGTTCCTCCTCAATCATTTACATACCTTAGAGAAGAAAAATTACATACTAAGCAAGAGCTAATCGAACAAAGTACATTTTGAGATTTTTTGTAATGTAAATTACTTTAAATAATTGGTATAATTATAGTTGATTATTAGAAGAAAAGAGAATCAATAATTATTTTTAATAATATAAATACCCCTTTTTCATAAACATCCAATACCAACATAATTTACTAATTTAGCAATCAGTTATAAAAAACAACAACTATTTATTAAAATTACATTAACCTAAACTAACCTAAACAATGAAGATACATAAAGGAATCAAGATCTTTCTGATCATTGTATTGATCATCATAGTCCCTATAGTGGGTGTAAAAACTTACTTTGAAATAGACGCTGCCATTTACGAACATAACATTGATAAGATTAACACTCCCCCTGCAAATAGCATTATTGAGCACAAAACAATCTCCATGAATGGGTATGATGTGCATTATTTTGTTTCGGGTAAAAAGAATAAAGATGCCATTGTGTTTTTACATCCTGCCTGTTCCGATCACAGCGCTTTTAACCAACAAATAGATTACTTCTCAAAAAAACATTGTATAATAACCATTGATTTGATCGGTCATGGCCTGTCAAAAGCCAATGAGTCAACCGATAAAATTGATGCCTCCTCTGAGCATATTAAAAAGATACTTGAAACGGAAGGAATTGATAAAGCCCATTTGGTTGGCGTTTCTATGGGAGCATTGATCGCGCAATACTTTGCACTTAACCATCCTGATAAGGTAAAATCATTAACCTCATTAGGCGGGTACAATATCAACGAAAAAAGCAAAGTATTTGCCAACGCTAAAGAATCGATCAATTTTTGTTTGTTATTCAGAGCCCTCTTTTCAATGAATGCCTATAAAAAGGAAACGGCAAAAGCAACCTGCAACACAGAAAAAGGCCAGGCTTTGTTTTACAAAACAGCCAGTCTTTATGAGAGAAAGTCGCTTATGGTCATGCCCGGCATTCCAACAATGATTCAAGACCGCGAAACCATTCAACCCTCCTACCCCACATTAATATTAACAGGCGAATATGAAGCTGAGTCCACAAAAAAAATGGAAGAAGATTGGCATTCTCAAATTAGTGACAGCGAATTTGTGGTATTAAAAAATGCCGGTCATTGTGCCAATTTTGATTCCCCTAAGGAATTTAATGTATTGGTAAATGAATTTATTGAAAAGGTGGGGAGAATCTTAAATTATGAGAAAAACTGAACGATATAATTAATGATGGAAAATAATAAATATATCATATTACCCAAAAACAAATAAATAGCAATGGCAAAAATCGTATTGATTTCCCTCTTACTACTGGCCTTTTTTACAGCTCAGGCTCAGGATAAAATTGTAACTACCCAAAATGACACAATTAAATGTAAGATTGTTTTAATAAATAAGGATCGCATCTTGTATGAGCTAAACAGCGGAGAAGGAACTTCAAAAGGGAAGTTTTTACCGCTTTTAGAGGTTGCTGAGTATTATCGCTCTGATCAACCTTTAGTGAAAGAAAACAAGAATAAGCTGACTAAAACTAAAATACGAACCAAACCTGATAACAGATGGTGTTTTGGTTTGAATGCCGGATTATCAACCATGCCATGGATTTTAGATCATTATCTGTTTGATTCTAATGCTCCTGACACCTATAAAAATCTGGATAAAGGTTTGCATGTCAATACAAGCATTCATTACATGTTAAGTAATGCACTAGGTATAGGTGCAGAATATTCTTTTTTCCTGACCAGATTAAATAATGAAACGTATAAATCAAGCAGTTATTACAATCCTACCTATATCAAGGTTAATGAAAAATTCCGTCAGTATGTAAATTATGTAGGACCATCTATTCTTTTTCAACAGTATGTAGGAAAGCAGAAAAAGATTACACTGCGTGAGTCACTTTCGGCAGGAGCAATTTTCTATCGCTTAGAAAATCAATCTATCTATCCAACATTTAATGAGTACATATACTACAATAATTCTAATAATAGTTTGATAACAGGAAACACTTCGGGTGCCAAAATAGGTCTTGCGGCTGAGTACAAATTTTCTAAACATATATCAATTGGATTAAGTGGTGATTTTATATGGAGTCCATTAGAAACAGCTGATTTTGAATCTAAAATAAATGGCGGATACAGTTTCTCAGATGATAATGTGGATTTAGACGATCCGCTGAATTTATCACGCCTTGATTATTCAATTGTTTTACATTATACCTTTTAATTCAAACCATAAGGAATTCACACATGAAACGAATCATTAAAAATATTATATCTCTGATACTAATTTGTTTAATAACAAGTTGTGACAATAGTTTCCTGGATGAAAATCTATCAACAGAACAACAACCTATGAGTTATTCTAACATCTATATTTCACCTGATTGGGAAAGTGCCGATTATCAGTTTAATCTAGGCTATCTTGTAAGTAGTAATTACGAGATTACTTCCACACCATCATGGTTAAACGTTGACTCAAACACTGGAAGTTTGTCTGAAGGAATTGCTACCGTTAACTGCTCGGCCACCAATAACTCCTCTTTTGATAAAATTGGAGTTTATATAGACTTTATGACAGTAAAAGCAGAAAAAAGGAATTATAAAGTTACAGTGGCTTATATTAACGAAGGAGATCCTGAGCTGGAAGTTGAAAGCACATTAGATGTAAACTACGAAACAGCAACTTATCTTAGTTTGCCCATTAAAAACACAGGCAGAGGTTTATTATGCTGGCAATTTACCAGTTTACCTGAATGGCTGACTCTAGATACGGATCAACTATTGACGGAAAAGCTTTTTCTTGATTATTATGATAGCTATAACATCCCTCTAAAAATTATTCCTGAGAAGATTACCTCATCATTATCCACTGGTACTATAGTTCTTTCTACAAATGATAAAATAAATCCTGAAACATCCATAGCTGTAACCGTAAACCTTGGTTCTCCTGAAGTGGGTGACTATACCGACGAAATTATATTTTATTCAAACAAAACATCACAAAATATAAGTTTCCGAAACTATGGAGAGGGCATACTTGTATGGGAATTTACTGATATACCGGAATGGCTTACTATAACTCCATCAAGTGGTGTATATAGTCCTCATACATCATACAAAGATATTGTTTTTACCTGCGATAGAACAAAGTTGGTTTCTGGTCAGAATACAGCAACCATAAATCTAAAGTCTAACAATTCATCAGGCCAAACACATAGTATTACTGTTACTGCAATTACACCAGGCGATAGCGAAAATAAATATGCCATTGAAGGACAGATTACAGATGCTTTATTTAATAAGAACACAAACACGCTGTATTATGCAACAACATCACCCAATAAGTTAATTACGCTAGACATTAACACAAAAGAGGTATTGAATGAAATTGAATTAAGCAAAGCTCCTACCTGTATAGCAATATCTGAAGACTGGACAAAGGCAGCCATAGGACACAATGGTTTTATAAGCGCTGTTGACATTCCAAATAACACAGTAACATCAGTATATACCATAGACTATTCTGTTTATGATATTGCTTGGGGAGAGAATGATTGGTTTTGCTATACTCAATATGGAAGCAATACTTCCAGCATACATTATATCAAAATAAGCGATGGTACCTTATATGATGATCCTGGCAGACAATGGCTTGATAAAGAATCAGCCCTAAAAAAAGTACCTGGTAAACCTTATATTATTGCTTCATCACATAGAGGCCTTTTTGCTTATGATACTGCTAAGAAAAGTATTACTAGCTATTCCCTAACCAATTTAAATAATTTTTGGTTTCCAGAAAATGGTGAATACATCTTTTCAAGCAACTTCAACATTTACAGAACAACCAGTCTTACAGAATCAGAAGAAACTTACAGTACTGACATGAATTCAATAGCTAAGATAACCACAGAAAGCACTTACTATGGTTTGGCATATGTGTATCACAGTAATAATTTTTTATGGGCAATACAACCAGCTACTGTTTTCAATGACGAACCATCACTAATTTATCAGGTAGAAGATAATGACTATAAATTTGTAAAAAGGATATTTTATGATGTGTACTATCAGCCCAATGCTCAAACAAGTGAGTTTGAATTATGTGCTAATTACATTTTTGCAAATAATGAAGGCTCTGAAGTTGTAGTATTATGTAAAGGTATTTCTAACGACACGTGGGTAATTCAGTATATTAATATATAATAATCATTTTTATTAATATTACATATTTTGTAAATGATACTCCCTGGTAAAAATTACAACACACTCTATCCTACAATATTTATTGGATAGAGTGCACTTTATCATATATTTAGTCTTAGTTAATTATATTCCAAAAACTAAGCAATAAATAACCGTAAACAATTAATATCTAACGAGCCATAAGAACGAATTCTCACACATGAGGATGATTTATTTGGCAAGTCCCATATGGAAATTAAAACAAATTATAAACAAATGAAAAAAATTATTTTAACAACCTACTCGATGATTACGAAAACCTTTCTTTTATCAACTCTATTGTTAACTATATTATTCGTTTCCTGCGATAAAAGCAATGATTTGGATCAAATAAAACCAGAATCGGAAATGACTGTTGACAGCATTTATTTTTCTTGTACAATCAACAATGAACTTTTGGAGTTTAAATCACCAACGGCAATGTTTTCATCTTCCGGGAAAACCAATTGCAGACTTGGTATTTTAGAAGATCTCCCAAATGATTTAAGCATTATTGAGGTAATTAGAGAATTTCGTGATGATAAATACCTGGTTGAATTCAGATTTAATGAAGTTTACCTGGTTGATACAACAGCTACCTTGTGGGATATTCCTGAGGTAAAAGAAGATTTATATAAAAATGGCGATCATCCTTTTCAATTTCTTTCACTTGAAGATTATGGAATAGGAAGTCCATCCACGCCATATGTTGGTGTGCATATTAAAATATACGATATAGAAAATAATAAGACATATAATAGTAGTATTTCATATGTTCACCGTGATAACTCAAACGAGCTTAATAATTTTAAGAATAATTCTGTAATGCATATTACAAATTCTTATTTTCTAAATTCTAATGGATCCTATAATGATAGTTTTGGTACAGAGGCCTCTGATAACTGGTATTTAGAAGCTAATTTTAAATGTAAGCTTTATTCCGGAGATCCATTTGATCCAAACTATACCAAAAATGCTATAAATATTACTGATGGCGTGATTAAAGGCTGTTTTTAAGATTAATATAATGGATACAGGTGCGGATTTATTTCGTACCTGTATTACGTACATTAACCTCATCACTCTACTGTATAAAACTTGTTGCGGTTTTGCATATTGTTACTTCAATACCATCAAACCACCCTTTGCTGTCGCACGATTTCATCGTGTGACTTTAATTATAAGTATTTTACAGAACGCGATGAAATCGCATACTAGCGAAGGTACTCCTCCTTGGCAAGGATGAGAGTTGATTTACTGCTTGCTTAAATACTGTATGTAAACATAAAATCTTTCACCTAACTTAGTATATTTCTATGCTCTTTGCCCTCAGCCCTAGGCTCCTTAAACCCTTATCATTAATCACCTTTATCCTTGTTCCTTTCTCCTTGCTACCCAAGTCCTTTTTTTTGCTCACCAGCTAATGCCGGGAGAACCATTCGGGATTGTGAGATTGTTTATGGATTATAATATCTCGAATATAAAATAATAATGTCTTACCAGACGGGTATTC
>NZ_JAPDPJ010000102.1 GCF_026013605.1 Plebeiibacterium sediminum | reverse complement strand
ACTTAAAGGGGTCAACATCCGCCGGAATGTCATGCGGAAAACATCACATGAACCGGCTTCGGGAAAGGGGGTCAACATGATCAAGAATATCCAACAAATCAATTTCTACTGTAGGATTTTATCTTAGACCCTTAAAGGCTATTTGTAACCTCGCAAAAAATGACAATGTAATATCAGAATTAAGTTATCCATTCGGGAAAGGTAAATATCAAATTCCAGCAAGCCGAAACATTAAAAAGGCCCTTACAAAAGACGAATTAAAAAGATTATATCAATACCCAACACTAGAAGGTACCCCAGAAGATAGAGCTAAAGACTATTGGTTTTTTAGTTATCTATGTAACGGTATTAATATGAATGATATGTTTAAACTGAAATATAAGAACATAGACTTCCAAAATGAAACGATAACCTTTATTAGAACTAAAACTAAAAAAACCAACAGGCAGAACCTTAAACCGATTTTAGCTATAATAACACCCCAGATTAAAACAATAATTAAAAAGTGGGGTAATCCACATGTGAACCCTAATGTTTATGTATTTCCTATATTATCAGATGGTTTAAGCCCTAATGATGAGTTGAAAAGGATTAACCAAGGTATAAAGACTACCAATAAATACATGAAAAGAATAGGAAAAGAACTAGACTTTCCTCTTATTCTAACAAGCTATGTAGCGAGGCATACCTACTCAACCATCCTTAAGAACTCGGGATACGCTGTATCCTTTATATCTGAAAGTTTAGGACATAGTAGTTTAAAAACGACTCAGAATTACCTTGATAGTTTTGATACTGAAAGTAAGAAGGAAGCTGCAAACAAATTACTGGATTTTTAATCCTATTAAAAAGGGAAAGTAAATATATTTTTCAAAGAGCCTTGGCGGGGACATCTTACCCTCAATATTTAGGCTCTAAATAAATTTACCGTTTATCTATATGGTAAATATTACCTTTACTCCCTAATCAGACTTTGGATTCTCCTAAAAATATTATCAGAGCTATAATCATTAATCCTTAAATATAAATTGCCTGTATCAATATTTGATGAGATTGTTTGAATCTCATATATTTCAACATAAGGTAAGGTCTTAAAATATCTTTCATTATTAATTAACCTATCGAAGATAGGCAAGACATACCTTAGTAAATTATCTAGATCGTGTGTTTTAGCACATGGTTTTTCATAGAATAAGCTTAAAGAAATTGCTGGGTTTTTAGGTAATAATCTTTTACCATTATCAGCCCACCATTTAATAATCTCACTTTCAATTTTGTCTTTGAATATCTTTCTTTCACCATCAGAAACTGGGACACTTCCAAAATTCATATTGAAAAAACCGTCTAAGACACCAACTCGTCCAATTATATTTGTTGAAAAGGAAAGTTTGTCACTTTTGAAAAGTTGATCAGGGGTTATTAACCATAAAATATCACCTGCAGAGATCTTTGATGTTTCGTGCAATAAGTCCTTTTTAAATTCTTCCTGACGCACATCTTTACAGAACTCATAGAAGTCTAATTTTCTTCCATTTAAATCAATTACTAGGCCTTTGAACAAACTGTTATCTTCATATTCCCAATCATTATACTTTTTTTCATTGATATTAAAACCTTCTCTATAAGAAGATTTAGTAAGTTCCTTGAACTTTCCACATTCTATATCTCTGGCAAATTCTAAATTAAGAACAAAATCACGGAAAGGAATAATCGTCATTGTGAGATTCTGGCGTTCAGATATCTTTATCTCATGATAATGGGCTGACAAAGCTTTTATTTGAGAATCATCCTTAATTAAAAGGTATTTTCTGTTCGTTTTTATTTCTTCCTCTGGTGATTGTATGAGATCTATATAATGCTTAAGTAGTGATTGGATAGCAGGTGGGTTCATTTGGTTTATCTTAAACAAAAACTCCACAGCAACTTTACCCCTAAAACACCTTTTGCTTTCCTTTATTAGTATTTCCAGTATATGATTCTGAAACTTTAAGTTCTCCTTTTTGCTTTTACTTCTTTTAGTTTGAAACTTTTCGATGTCAATACTAACGATAATGCTATTATTAGTAAACCTCCTCCAATAATCGCATTTTCTTCCATCATATGATTCGAAATACTCTTTTCTACCACTCATAAGTTTTATTTAGCTTTACCATGATACTCCTTCTTAATTCTTGTAACAACATTAGATTCAAACATTTTGGAAGTTGTTCTATCTATTGGTTTAATTACCTCATTGCCTAGGACAGTATTAGTTGAAGAATCATTTACCATCTTATTTATTCCAAATAAATCTTTTGTATTAAGGTCATCGTACCTATTTTCTAAACTAAAGCACAATAAGAACTCTCCAATAAGTATACATAATGGGTTATAGAAATCAGGATGAAACAAGAGAAACTTAGCATCTTCGTCATTCAGTTCTGTTAATCTCATCAATTTATAGGACATAGAGTTCATTAGACCATTCTCTTTTATTCCATTTTCATCTAAATTTTCAATTTTGTCAGGTAGAAAACAATCTAAGATTTGTCTTAATTTCTCATTCTGATCACTTTTTAAGATTACTCCACTTTTTCCATTAATGGACATTCTCCAAACGATACTCGCCCAGAATAACATTCCCAATGATGATATTATGCCAGATTCATAATCTTCAGTACCTGTCTTTGTAATTGTTTTTGCATATGCAGACTCGACTACTGCAAGTCGCTTTTCACAATCAGAACAGAATATATGATCAACAATGTGAGGATTGCGATTTTCTTCTCGTTCTTTGTCGGTAATTTCACCAATTACTTCTTCAAGTTTCTCAGGTAAGACGGACTGTCCGAAATGAAACTTGATTTCAGATTCTTGAATAGTAAAGCCAAGTTCATAACCCCTTCCTTTTTTTCCTTTAATATTTTCTATTCTTTTTAAAAGAAAATGAGGAACCATATGTGAACCAGTTTTGTCCGCATATTTAGTCTTACATAGCATACATTTTTTCATCATGGTTATTCTTCTGTTTTAAGGTAAGAGGTTCTATGTAAATATAGCTAAACGTTTTGAATGAGAATTTTCTTAATCTTACAGATCGTAGGAATACTTTTTCCTGTAGCTTCTGCTGTTTTTTGGAGACTCATATTAGCATTTAAGCAATTAACTATCGCTTTATTCTTAGCTACTAAGTCCTCATCACTCAACTTTTTTCGATTACGAGATTTAGAATAAACTCCTCTAGCTTTTGCAATTGCAATACCCTCAGATTGCCTTTTCTTAATACTTTCGCGTTCCATTTGAGCAACGTTAGCAAGTAAATCTGTGATGAGCTTAAACATAGGATTAAGGCAACCATTACCAGACAGTGCATTCATTCCTAAATCTTCAATAATAATGTTAATGCCTTTCGATGTGATTGAATCAATGGTTTTTTGAATATCCATTGCATTTCGCCCCATTCTATCAATCGAATGAACTCGAACAGCACTTATTTTACCGTTATTAATATCTTTCAGTAATTTAACACCCTCTTTTCTTTCAGCAAAAGGAATTGTACCACTACATTTATCGATATATTGTTTCAGATTTGTGTTTTCTTGGCGTGCAGTATTCTGGTCTGTAGTTGAAACTCTAATATATTTTACTTCCTCCATACGATATTTTATTTATCATAAAGATAATAGTAAAATTATAAGGTAACATGATATTTAGTAGAAAAGATGTATAAAATCCATTAATAAACAGCTTCTTACTACTAAAAAGATAAACTACACTTTAAAATTTAATTGAAATTAATATAACTATCTGTTTTGTTCATAATTTTAATAATTTTGCAATTTCATTCTTTCCGGTATTGTTGTATTTTTATGATAAAAATACTAATTTAAGTCTCGAATAATAAAATTATGACTTCCTTATTTGATTTTAGTAAACAGATTGCATCTCTTAAAGAGAAAAAAAAATATTCTGAAGCACTTAGTTATTTCAAAATTAATAAACAAAATTACGATCCGCTTCAAATTAAAAATAACGAATATATCATATCAGATATTATTTCATGCCTAAGATATACAAATCAATATGAGCAAGGGCTTTTGTTTTTAGAATTGTATAAAATACCTATAGATTCTATTCAAAAAGAAAGAGTTATATTGGCTTATGGTTGGTTATTATGGGCAATGTATAAGGAAAACAATAGGGACGAGCCTACTCATGTAGACGTTCTTTCTTTTGAAGAATTTAATCAAAATGAAGTTAAGATTTCCTACTTATCTAAAAGTAATACATTACAAAAAATTAAACTTCTTATACCCATTCTTTTACAAAAAAACAGTGATTTTTCTAAAACGTTAATTTCAAATTTATTTTCTTCAGTTCTTAATTTAGAAAAGAAAAAAAAACAACCAGACTGGAAATTAATTAATGATTTTTGTGACTTATTTAGCCCAACTGTTCTTTCTAAAGAAACATCTTCCATTCAAATCAAAAGAAAAGGAAGAATTAAAGATATGGAATTGTCTTCTGACCTTGAAAGTTGGTATGCATATAAGACAAAAGCTCTCTTAAAATTAGGAAAGTGGCAAACTTGTTTTGAATTGTCAAAAGAGGCATTGGCAAATATTGATACATTTCATTATTCGAATGATATATGGTTTTCTAGACGGATAGCATTATCAATGAAAAATCTTGGAAATATTGATGACACTATAAATGAACTGGAAAAAATACTTCAAAAGAAAAATGAATGGTTTATCCAAAAAGAATTGGCTGAATTATATTTTGAGAAGAATGAAATTAATTCAGCATTCAAAATGGCAACTGAAGCAATAAATTCATATGGACCAATTGAATTTAAAGTTGATCTTTTACTTCTTCTTGGAAGAATTCTTATGGAGAAGAATCAACTAGACATTGCTTTCAAACACATATCACTTTCTAAATTAATTAGACAAAAAAAAGAATGGAAATTATCTCAATCGTTAATAACTGAATTAGCTCAATTTAAAAATGATGAAATCCCTATTTCAGAAATAGATACACTTATGAAAGAGGTAATTAATTTCAGCCGAAAACATGATAGAAAACAAACCAATATCAAAATTATGAGAAACCCTGACAATTCTTCTTATATTGGAGAAATTGTAAAAATATTACATGACAATAATAGAGGGAAGGATGGATTTATAAAATATACTAACCAAAATCTATATTTTAGCCTATCTATTAATTTTCCTTTAATAGATAAATTATCCACAGGTTCAAAAGTTAGATTTTCTATTTCTCCATCTAGAAACGGGAATAAGAATTATGTAACTATCTTAAAAATAATAGAATAGTAAGCTTATTATTCAAGACAAAATGCAATTAGCAATTAACAGTCAAATGTAATGTTCCTTTTTTCTGAATCCACCACTTCTCTGCTTTTCTAATTTTTAAAGACTCATTTATAAGTTGAATGTTATCTTTAAAATATACATCTGAATATTTTTGTATGCGTTCATTTGGAATACACTTTTTGAGTCCAGAAACCTGTTTCTTCTTTCCATTAAAATCAGCACAATAAAATCTTTTATTAGTACCGTTTTTGATTAATAGATCAAAATAAACAATCACATCAGTATTAAACTGAGATAATGCACTTTCAATCTCATCAATATAAGAATCCAAACTTAATACGTCTGTAGCAATTACTAGCACAGTATTCGGTTCAATGTTCTTTATATGGAAATATTGATTCTCTTTCATGGCATTATTTTATAGGTTTCATTAATTAATCCAATTGCCTCATTTGTGATTTCTACAGCCTCTTCATACGTTAGAAGATTACTTTCCTCATCAATAATATCAAAATGGGCACAAGGATTCCTATGTACTCTTAAAAAATTGTATAGTTTAGTTAATATAGTCTGTTCTTTACCATCTTTGATATAGTTGGTTGCTGTATCCAAAGTCATTCTGTGATTTGTGCCAGACCCTGGTTCAAAACAATCTTTAAAACCTCTTTTATTATTTATCGTTAAACGTCGTTCTCGAAATTTTAGTTTCAAAACACCTTCTAAAACTCTACACGCAGACATTACATAACAACAATAGTCGGATAACTTTTGTTTACCATTTATCAAAATAATTGAACTAGACAAAACATTAAGCATAGCTTCTGACATTTTATCATGTGCATCAGGTAAAACCTTTTCAAAGTCACTATCAAGAATGTCATCATTTTTATTTTCAAATAAACCAAGATATTCTTCTCTTTTATTTTCTAAATTTAAAACTAATGTAGCCGCTGAATAAAAGTCTCTAGCAGCAGCAAAAGCTCTACCTTGAAATAAAAGTCTACCGTTGTTATATCGTGTTAATGTAATTTCATCTTTAGAAGGACTAATTATTTTTACCCGTTTCGCTACACTTGAATCAGCCGTATTAATTTCATCAATTTTATTTTCATTACCTAAAAAATCTAATATATCCTCAAAATTTTCAGATGAACAGTTAGTAAACGAATATTTTTTAACTCCCATTTCTTCAATGAAAGTATTCTCGTAAATAAATTCCCATAATTTAGAGGCACTTTCATTATTAGCCTTGTAGGAATACAAACCTTTTTTGTCTTTATATATATCTAACGTTCCTGTTGATCCATTATTAGCAATTTTATACTGCTTCCACAAATTACCAGAAGATTTACCTTCTTCTACATTAATATTATAAACTTGCTTATATTGATCAATTACATTTGAAATATTTGTTGTATCTAAATGATGTTTTTTTGCCATTGATTTATTTAAATATGGAGCGCAAAATTATATCTAAAATATAATAAAAAAAACAAAGTAGTATAAATTCATTTTATCAACTAATTTTAAGTAATCTTTTTTCACTCATTTTGATCAATTTATTAAAATATTTGACAAATAATTAAGGGTTTTTCTCAACTCTACCCACTACCATACAAGGCCGTATTCGTCTGGTACGTAGGTTTATACTATTTGTTTACGTCAACTCTAAATCTTTATGATTAATATTGGAATTTAATTTTTTCATGAATTTACCAAATCCTTACCGTCTCTATAAATAATTTTTTTTAAAAAAAGTTGTAATCCTTCCTTCAATGACTACCAGTGAAATATTCGTATTCATAAGTTGATAGTTATCCTTATCTAAGCTGAAATTAAAATAACTATATAGGTGTGATTTTTGATGTAATTAAAAGATGTTTAATGGTTTGTATATGGATGAGGTATTAATACAGATTTCAACCTTTGTCTGAATAAATTTAGATATTTTCTGTGTTAAGATGTATCATGAATAATTATTACTTTTTTTCAACCTGTGTTTTATAGTTATCACACATGGGATTAGTGCATGGTATTTGTACCCCTAACAATGGAGAATGAACAATAAATCCAGTATTGCTTATAAAGTCACTACCAACAGGAGAGGCGAGTGCACATCCACATTTTGAACACACCCTTTTACCACAGTAAGAACAAAACCAAGGCAATTTTCCAGAACTATATATTTTAATGGCTCTATGCATTGCATTTTCTTGCCAAAAACTATCCTCACCCCAGAATACCATATATTGACTCTTTGATTCATTCAAGTGTAAACTGATATATCTTTTATCCTTATTGCCTCCTTTAATAGAAGATCGTGAAAAACAAAAACCTCTGGCCTTTTGCTCTATTATCATATTACCAGATTGATAGCTAGGTAAACCACATATTACACAATGTGATGCCGGTAGTATCTGTTTATCTTTTGAACATTCAATCACAATTAAAATTTTAAAGATTACCAAGCCTATTTAATCACCCGATAAAACTAGTTGGATGTATTTAGTCTTATTTATCAAAGTTATAAAGTACTTACTTATTAGGAATGTAATTCGTTTAAAATGTCGAACCCAAAATACATAGTTAATATTTCCTTTTGTCCAATACCATTTTCAATAAACAATTTAAACACTCATCAAACGTTTTAATCCACTCGAAGGTACACCAAAGGGTAAGGCGTAAAATAACTTAATCTTATGGTATTATTAAGCATTCTTAGTTGGCCTTTTCCACAAATTGATAACTATTGTAGAAAGACCTATTAATGCTAGTAACTGACCAAAAACTAAAATAATATCAAGGCCTCTAAGTGTCAGCAAGGCATTGAAAAAGCCTATTCCATCCGACGCTTTAAAAACTAATTGGTTTGAAGCAGAGTGAATTATTAAAGCTCGCATGACTGAAGCATCCAAAAATATTATAATCCCAAATGCTATTGAAAAAACTATCTTTTCTTTATACATATTTATTAATCTAATTGACTTCTACCGTTGGAATTATTTCAACAAGAACATAATCACTTAAATGCTCTATTTCAATAAAGTATTGCTTTTTAGATTCCATTCTTGCAATTCCTTTATACTTATTCTTTTCTATCTTATTTAAGATTTTAACTTCTAAACATTTTTCGTCAACCAAATATGGATTTTTAATAACCAAGTCTTCAACAACACCTTTTGCGGCAATACAAATAGCTTCCTCTGTAAGGTTATTATATTTATTTAAACCAAACCAAACCAGAGATAGGATAATCGCTGATGCTATAATAGTTCGTGTGATTAACTTCCTTCTAATATTATTTTTTTCATCCATATCTGACAATTTCATGTTTTACCTTATAACTAGACAAATATAGTAAAAAAGGAATACCGTGCACATATGCACTCTAATAGCCAATTGTTTATTTGAATTTTTGTGTTAAAATTTTCAAATTCTACATGCTTAACGACTCTGATAAAAATATCCCATTTGAAGAACTGCAAAAACTATTAGGTGAGCGTGTTGTATTTTTAAGAAAGGAGAAAGGGATTTTACAGAAAGATCTTGCAGATATGATGGAGGTTGATGATTCAACTGTAAGAAGAATAGAAAAAGGTCAGTTGAACCTAACTTTAAAAACGATTGATAATCTTTGTAAATCCTTGGATATAACACTAATTGAACTTTTTAGTTTTAAAACTACTGATAAAGAAATAATATAAATGATATTCAAAATATCATTTAAACAAACGGCGTTAATGTATTGAATATCAACACTTAAGCACCGCGTATTGTTATCTCCCCACCTAAAGGTGGGCGTTTAATATACCCTTATAGATGATTTGTTTTTTTTACCAATAGCAAGAATGACATTACTTTTGACAGTATCTATTTCCTGCGTATAGACAATGTGTTGATTATCGGAAATATTTATTATTCTTGTTTTGCTAGATTCTTTCTCATCAATTGATTTACGATATATCCAGAGTTCATTTTTATTTATCTTCAATAATCTTCTATTGTTTTTAATCTCTATGAAATTGCAATCTTTAGCTAACTGCTTGTATTTAAATGCACTGTATATGGATATGTTAAGTATCTTTGCTAATGCAATATTCGCGATAGGATAAAAAGAAGCGACATTTTTTCGGGATTGATAAAAGCGCCCTTTTAACCGCTCCGTCCTTACTATCTGTCGCTTCTGTTTTTTTATCAAATCTGAAATAATTGCTCCAATAAAGAATGCCTTTATAATTTTAATATCATCTATTTCAAATTTTGCTAATGTTTGCCTTTTAAATCCTAGCTGATTCATTACAAACCCAAAACTTCTAATAAAATAATAACCTGATTTATTATTATACCCTACCCAATTTAATTCAAGTAGTTGATTTAAATGGTTACTAATTGTTTGTCGAGATTTTACACCAATAAAATTAGCAATACATTTTTGCGTTTCCGAGTTGATTTTAAGCTTGCCATCACATAAAGCCTTTAAACATAGATATACCTGAACCAACCTGCTCTTTTTGTTTGTAATAGCCCAGTATGCTAACTCTACGGGAATCGAAAAATAAGTGTATTGGTATTGCATGATTTATAAAATTATGAATCTAAGTCTCTTTTATTGGTTTTAATCAAGTTATACACTTGTTGATAAAGTTCTTCTGAATTAGGGTAGTAATCTTCAAAATAGATTATATTTAGATTGATACTATTTTGCAGACTAATTAGAAACAAAGATTTTCTTTTAGTTTTTATACTATGAAAATCTCCAAAGTGATATTGTTCTTCTTCAAACGTAATAGGTAATAATCCTGAAATGAATTTGTATTCAGGTATTGGCTTTATGCTTCTTCTTGAAATATACCTGCCGAATATTTCATGCTTTATATTTTTATGTAGTAACCGACTACTTTCAGAGATAAGTAATTGAGTTGAAATTGGCATTGGTTCAATTGGATTTTCAACCCCGATTAAAGTATAGTATTTACAGTAGTCACTAAATTTACTAATATATACAGATTCATCCTGTACCTTATATCTTAGTATGCTTTTGATTTTCATTGGTAATATTTATTTGAATTATTTGCTTTTACTAATATTTTTTCCTTTGCCTTTATTAGTCTATCATCCTGTAGAAGATTGTTGATATATGTCCACATATTATCAACTTTAGGATAATGGTCATGACAATAATAAAGGATAAATCGTGCACGAGTAATGAATTCAATAAACACCAGTGATTTAGTATTTTTTTCAAAATCTCTATAGTCACCATAATACTTAGCTTTACTACTGAAGCGATCAACACGCATAGAAGTTAATCTTTGATATTTCTCGTATTTTACATATTTACCAAAGAGTTCGGCTACCGCTTTGTAAACCATGTATTTATCGGAAAAATCAAATTTCATATAAGCATGCAATTGAGACCCCTGTTTAGATGAAGCGGTTTTTACATAAAATCCATTAAAATCATGTTTTTCAAATCGTCCCTTTCTTACTAGATCATAACATACAAGTCCAAGGTTAAATCTATTCTTATCCATTTTTTCATTTTAATATATTTGTATTATCTTTGATTACATTTTTGCCTGATTTTAAAAAAGAAAGCAAATCTTCACGACTGAAATATAGTCGACCATACTTTTTTATATAAGGTATCTTGTCGGAATTAACTAGATTATAGATAGTTGACTTGGCATAACCTGTGATTTCCATAGCGAGTTCGATTCCACCAATATCTTTATCAGAAGGTGGTTTCTTTTGATATGATATTTCTTCTAATGCACGATAGACTGCATCGTTGATTATCTTATTAAGTGTTTCTTTATCGGTAACTATAATTGTATTACTCTCTGTTGACATTATTTCTAAATTTTATGTCGACAAAGCTATAGGGTGGGCAAGAGAATACTCGGAGAAATTACATGGAGAAACTATATTTTACTTATTGAATTAGTTATTAGAGTTTTAGTGGCAGTTTTAGAGAAATGTTTTTTAGTGTTCGAAAGAAATATCAAAGGTTGGTACAATTTCTTTATTTACGATCTTTGATTTTTCAGACTGTAGTGTTTTAAGTATATATGAATCTTTTTCTTTATTGATTTTTCCATTAGAAATTTCGTGTGGATAAAAACAACGATAAGCTAAGTCTGCTTCGCTTTCATTTTCATCAAAAAACACCATATTATTTTCTTCACACTTCTTTAAGAAAAAAATCAAATTTGAAACGGATGATTTCCATTTAATTCTTTCTTTGCTAATCACATATTTTTTAATGAGAGCACTTTCGAGATGAGACACTTGTCGTAAATCTATATATTTTGGAGATAATCTTTTACAGTTCTTTTCTATACGTTTTATTCTTTCTTCTTCATCATTTGAGAAAGAGAGCGAATCTAATTGCTCTCTTAAATAACTATAATACTTTGAAAGATTTTCAGCAATCTTAATGCCGATTAGATATTCCGGTGATGTTGACCCCTCATTCCGGTCATATTGACCCCCTTGGATTTGGGTAACTAAAAATGGTTAGTGTGACAAAATTACATC
>NZ_JAPDPJ010000101.1 GCF_026013605.1 Plebeiibacterium sediminum | reverse complement strand
TACCAAGGCTATAAATGCCGTGAAAAGGCTTGCTATTACTAATGCTTTCATAATTATTGGAGTGTAATGGTTTTGTCTGTTTCGTCTTTGAAAGTGAGCTTCAGGTTGTTTCCTGCAACATCTACCGAAAGGCTATCCACATCGGCATCCACGAAGTTTTTCATGAAGTTGATTTGGAAGTTCAGTATCTCAGCCAGCTTTGCTTCCCAATCTTCACCTGAGAAAATGCCGGAATCGGCATACACCTGTAAGAACTTTTTCAGGAAGTCAGGAATGTTCTGCAAGTTGACATCCCAATCTGCCCCAACGGTGGCATTTTCTTCAATACCACCAAGTTTAGTTTCATCGGCTTCGGGGTATGAGCGTTTAGCATTATTGGCTTCAATGGCTGCTGCTTGTTCTACTGATATGGTTGTCGGTTTATTCTGAATATTGGTGGACCAATCAGCTCCAACAGTAGCACCTTCTTCAATTCCTCCAAGCTTGGTTTCGTCCGCTTCGGGGTATGAACGTTTGGCTGTGTTCGCTTCAATAGCGGTTGATTGTTCCTCCGTTATCGTAGTTGGCTTATTGGCGATATTCGTCTCCCAGTCAGCCCCGGCTGTGGCGTTTTCTTCAATACCTGAAAGTTTGTCCTGGTCGGCTTGTGGGTAGCTTCGTTTTTGGGCATTGGTTTCAATAGCTGCTGCCTGTTCTGCTGAAATGGTAACAGGTTTATTCTGAATATTAGTTTCCCAATCAGCTCCAACAGTAGCACCTTCTTCGATTCCTCCAAGTTTGGTTTCATCCTCTTCGGGGTATGAACGTTTTGCCTTGTTCGCTTCGATAGCGGTCGCTTGTTCCTCTGAAATAGTAGTAGGCTTATTGGCAATATTTGTCTCCCAATCCGCTCCGGCAGTTGCATTTTCTTCTATGCCTGCAAGCTTATCTTCATCGGCTTGAGGGTAGCTTCGCTTTTCGGTATTTGCCTCAATAGCTGCTGCCTGTTCTGCCGATATGGTAACAGGTTTATTCTGAATATTGCTTTCCCAATCTGCTCCAACAGTTGCACCTTCTTCGATTCCTCCAAGTTTGGTTTCATCAGCTTCGGGATAAGAACGTTTGGCTGTGTTTGCTTCAATAGCGGTCGCCTGTTCCTCGGAAATTGTAGTTGGCTTATTGGCAATATTCGTTTCCCAATCTGCTCCAACAGTTGCATTTTCCTCTATGCCTGAAAGCTTGTCTTCATCGGCTTGCGGATAACTGCGTTTAGCATTATTGGCTTCAATGTCGGCTGCTTGTTGTGGGGAGATAGTTACAGGTTTGTTCTGCACATTCATGTCCCAGTCAGTGCCCACTGTATATATATACTTATTTTGTATTTAATTGATTAATACTATATTTGTAGAGGGTTACAGCGTTTTATAAATCTCATTATTTGTAACAATTTGTATCTATTTTGGGTAATATATGGAACAAATGTGTAACCAAAAGGTAATAAAACGAAACAAAATCAGGTATTGAAAAAGTAGACTTCTATGAAAAAATATCACAGATTCAAGCTAAGAACAGACCGATTAGATGAGAATGGAACTTGTCCGGTAATAATGGTTATTACCAAAAACCGGAAACGTCAGTTTATCTCATTAAAAATATCGGTTCGTCCGGAGTATTGGGATAGTGATAACGAACGCCTGATTATTTTGGGTAACTGTAGCGACAAAACTGAAAAAGCAGAAAACCAAAAACGCAAGGAGGTCAATGCCAAAATCGATGATTATGCAAATCGAGCAATGGTAATAGAATATGAGTATGAGAGAGAAAATAATACCCATTGGACACCATCTCAATACAAGGAAAAAATAAAAAGACAACCTGCAAAAGGTAAAGTCGAACCTTTTCTGATAGAACATATTCAAACTTTGAAAGAAACACACCGATACGGAACTGCCAATACCTTCTATTGCCTGCATCGAAAACTTTTGAAATTCTCTCCTGATTTATGCAATCTAAGTTTTAATGATGTTGATGTTAATTACGTTGAGCGTTTTAATCAATGGATGGAACAAGATGGTGTAACTTCCAATACCAGAGAGGGACATATTAAAAGACTACGAGCAATTTATAATAGGGCTATAAAGAACGGACAAGCCTATAAAGAAAACTATCCTTTTGGCAGGGATGGTTTTCAAGTATATGCTCTTCATCGGGAAACAGAAAAAAGGTATTTGCCTACTGAATTTCTTGAGAAGCTGAAGAATAAAAAATCAAACAACCCTCAGAATGAATATGCCCGACTATTATTCTTGTTCTCTTATTATTGTTATGGAATGTCGTTTAAGGATATGGCAGTACTTAAAAAAAGTAATGTTATAACGTATAATTCAGGTGAATATATTGTTTACAAACGCTTGAAAACACAAGATAGGAAAAGCTACCCTATCAGTATTAAGATAACGGATAATATTAGAGAAACACTGAAGGCTATAACTGATTATAAAAAACCAATCGAGGATTATTTATTGCCAGTTGTGACCAAACACAAAGATAACTTTTCAACGCTGTCCAGACATGTTAATGTTCTGCTAGCTGCCCATAATAAATTTCTAAACCGCCTTGCCGATGAGTTTGATATCAAAATGAAACTTACCAGTTATGTAGCAAGACATACGGCTGCCATGCAATTGCAGGAGAATCATATTCCCGAACATGTAATCTCACAAATGTTGGGACATAAAAAACTGGAAACGACCAAGATTTATCTTGACAGTTTGGATACAAGTGTCATAGATGAAGCGGTTAAGGTTTTGTAAAGTATTCACCATTAATTATCTAAAGAAAATGAGCAAAAGATACCATAGATTCAAATTACGCACCGATAGACAACTTCAAAACGGAGAATATGCCATTATGATGGTTGTTACCAAATATGGTAAACGTCAGTTTATTTCATTAAATATTTCAAGTACTGAAGAATTTTGGGATGAACACCAGGAACGTCTTGTGGTATTTAAAGGATTAAGAATAACAGAAAAGCGTGAAGCTAATGAGAAGCGCATAAAAGAAAATGCTCTTTTGGAACGCTATAACCAACGGGCACTGGATATTATTTATGAATATGAAAAAGAACACATCGACTGGACTCTCAAACAGTTTAAGGATAGCTTTCTTAATCGCATTGTACAGGGAAAAGTAAAACCCTTTCTTGAAAGCTTTATTAAGACAATGCTTGATACAAGGCACATCGGCACTGCGAAGAGTTATGAAAAGACACTTCGTGTTTGGCAACAATTTGATAAAAAACTGCATGACAGGCTTTTTGTTGAAGTTGATTTGGCTTATGTGAATGATTTTAACAACTGGCTTATTAAAAGAGGATGCGGAGGTAATACACGTTTTGGTTACCTGAAATCCGTGAAAGCCATCTTTGTAAGAGCTATTCGTGATGGTGCAGCGACAAAAACAAATTTCCCATTTGAAAATAACCTTTTTAATGTTTCAGAATTAAAAGAGGAAACCATCAAACGATACCTTCCAACAGAATACTTACAAAAGCTAAAAGATACACCCTCTCAGGTTCCGCAACAGGAATTTGCAAGGCAACTGTTCTTGTTTTCTTATTACACCTATGGTATGTCATACATTGATTTGGCTAATTTGAAACAATCAAACGTGGTTTATCTGGAAAAAGGTACTTACATCGTTTATCGTCGTCAAAAAACCCGTAATACCAGAAATTCAAAACCAATCAGTATTCGCATTACTCCTGAGATTGACGGAACAATGCAAGCTATGAATCAATATCGTGAGCCTATCGGAGACTATCTACTCCCGGTTGTCACTAAAGAAAAACCGACTCCTCTTGAGCATTATAATCATATTGGAATGCTCCAACGATGGTATAACGAATATTTAAAAAAGCTGGCAACAGAATTAGAAATAGATTTTCGTTTGACAGGTTATGTATCAAGGCATACAATGGCAATGCAACTTCAGGAAAACAATGTGCCTGAAAATGTCATTTCACAGGTTATGGGACACAAAAAACTGGAAACTACCAAAGTGTACCTTGATAGTTTAAAAACAGATGTTATAGACAAAGCAGCGGAAGTATTATAATCAAAGTTAAGATGGCAGAAAGAGCAGTATATATTAAATCAGACGGATTTAAACCAAAAACATTTATCGATATACCGGAAGAAGCGCATTTCGATATTCTACATGACAACGGATTTCTGAAAGCTACAATTGAAGATGAAGAACGGGAAAGCGATTGGCAGAAGATATTTTTTGATGTGAATAAGACTATCGGTCAGTGTGATTTTGGTTACACAACATGTAACCTTACAGATACAGCCGTTTCAGAAGAGATTCTGAAAACCATGCAAAACATTGGTAATACAGTCATTTTCGCCTATCTAAATATTGATAAAAAGGATTGGTTACACAGGATAACCGAATATATGGTTTACATGGAACGAAGTATTGCATCCATCGCAGGAACCGTAATCTACTGGAAGACCCTGATAGGCTTTTTTGAGCATGATGGTGTTGTTAGCCCCAAAAGCAAACAACTGCTTCAATTTATTCTTAGAAAGAACGATATTATATCCTGCCATAATTACTTTGATGAAGTTCTCAGCTTTTCTGACATCTTTCCTTTTAAACCCTTGGGAATTGAAAAAATTCATATTCATGATATTGCTTCAGTATTGGAACTCTATCCCCAAGGCAAACTAAACAGGTATATATCAGCGCATTTTACCAAGATTCCTAAAGAACTTTCGCGAGAAAAGATAAAAGAGTTATTGCACACGCATTTAGAAACTGCCTTATGTGAATTTAGCACCGAAGAACTATGGAGAAAAGGGGATTCAGATTCTATTATGGAGTTTCTGACCGAATGTGCCATCCAGGAGAATAAAAACGAAGAGCAAGAACTTTTACATCCTTATAAACACGAATACACATCAATCATAAAACAATGGTTAGGTTCTCAAAAAAAGCTGATAAAGAATCTAAATGATATACAGCAGATGAATCTGAACCTTTCTAAAACATCAAGCGAGCCTACTAAGGAACCTGAAATACCAAAGTATGATGCCAAATACTATGCTTTGTATATTCGTATCCAGGAACAGGCAGGAAGAGAAATTCCATTTGTGAAAAATGAGTACGACAGGTTTCCCAAGGCTAAAATTGAAGCTTTTGCCAAAAACCGTTTTCCGGGGATTAGCACACTGCAATTCTATAATCATTACCGTGATTTGGAAGATATGGGCAATAAAATAAAAATTGCCAGAAGCTACCCAAACTTAAAAGAAATTGTAGCTGACATAGCTAAAAATGATGCTGATGTACTGTTTCATTTGAAGGGTTTTCCTGATTCGCCTAATTAGGGTTAAATTTTTCTCATTCATATTTAGATAGTTATAAAGAGTTAGCCTAACTCAAAACTAACCGGGCTTTCATCATCTAATCTTTGCATTGATTAATCGAATAAAATTTAATGCAAACAGGTAATCTATTGGTATTACCATAAAATTCAGATGTATGAAACTAATCGTTATAGAACAAGCAGAGCTTTCTGAAATAATTGAAAACACTGTACGCAGAGTGATATCTGCAACAAGCCCTAAACCCATTGCCAAAGCAAAAAGCGACACGCTTTCCATTGAAGACCTGGTTGACTTGACCGGGTATAAGAAGAATACCTTATACAGGTTGGTTCACGACCGCAAAATTCCTTTTCGCAAACCCATGCATGGCGGTCGCAAACTTGTATTTATCCGCACCGAAATCGAGGACTGGATGAAAGGCCGAAAACCTCAAAGTACCGATGAGTATATCAACCAAATGGAAGAGAACCTATTCCTTAAACACAGAAGGAAATAACCACTTCACGGAATTACAAAGGCTTTTTGAAAAACCCTCACATATTTATTAATCTAAAATTTTAAAAGAATGAAATCAAGAACATTTAATGTTCCGTCAGATTCCAGTGTTGATTTTGCTGAACTATTGGAAGAGTATGGATTGGAAGGATTCATAACCGGAAGAAATGATGACAATGAACTCCTTGTTAGAGTGGAATATGACCCACAGGAAGACAGCGAAGCAATCCTGGAGATAATGGAACAACTGGAAGACCTTGATGAAGAGGACGAAGACGAAGACGATGAAGAAGAAGACGATGATGATGAATAAGGTAACCTTTAACTATGGGTGTTAATGCCCATAGTTACCCGTTTTTGGTTTAAACGATTTACAAAAATGAAAGAGAAAATATTTTTCGTCCCAATAAATGAAATAGCTCGTTTTGCAGAATCAGCTTCTGAAAGTAGACTCAGAGCTGTCGTTTGTGGTACCACTTTTAAGGAAGTTGCATTTAGTGTAAAATACAACCCTGTAAAAGAAAAGCTGGCTATTAAGGAATTGGAGTCAACCTTAAACAATGGCTACTGGGTGGAGCCTAATGATGAGTAAGGTAATAGTTCGCAATGGATAACTATTATACGGAAATCATAGCTGCACAATACCGGACAAATGCTTTTGTGTTGCTCAATATTTACCGCAAGCATCAAGGCTATACGTCCAAATCAATTTCATTATAAGAACTTATAAAATAATTGGTTGAAAGTAAGTGTTGAGTTCACTGATAATAGCTGCAACATAAGCCCGAATAGCTAAAAAGTAAGTCAGAATTGCTCTAAGTTGGTAATAATAGCTAATGCGTTGCTTTTTGTCGGTCTGAGTTTCTGAAAATAGAAGTCCAGTAGCTGTTTATACCCAAAACAATTAGTTCATCACTAAAAAATCACAACAATGAAGGAAAAACAAAGCAATATGCAGGATGCGATATACAAAAACCTGCAAGAAAATAAGAATTATGCGTATGAAATCAGGGTTGAAAGTAACTCTGGACACATACTGATTGTACCTCGTACCAACAATATTGAAGCTTTTACTGAAAATATTGAATCGGCAAAGGATATTGCCCAACAGGAAGGCAAAAATATCAAAGTCTGTATTTACAGGGGTATGAGTCCTAAAGCTGGAAAGGTGGAAGAATACCCAATTACATTAGGTGAAAACAAGGCGAACAGTGCTTCTAACCAATCTCAGATAGAACAGGCTATTGAAAGTGCCTTGCAAAAACATAAGATGACAGGTAATAACAGCTTTATGGGCAACCTTGATGGAATAAGTCAATTGTTCGGAGCTTTAACAGGCATAGAAACAGACAAAGAGAATACGAGCAATACTTTTAATGGATTGGCAGGATTACTGGGAGCAGTTAGTAATGCTCGTCACGAAAATACCCTGATGCAGTTTGAAAAGAAGCTGAATGATTATAAACAGGAAACTCTTATTGAGACACTTCAAAAGCAAGTCAAAGACCTGGCCATTGAAAGGGATACTTTAAAAGAGCAGAATACAAAACTTGAAAAAGCCAATAGTGAGTATGTTTCAGAAATATCAGACCTTGAAACTCGATTGGCAGGGTATTCTAATACCGAGATTATTAAGCGCGTGGCCACAGGTGTATTGTCGGGCATCGGAAGCAAATTGCTTGCAGGAAGTCCTAAAGCAGCTGAATTATTAGGTTTAACCAAGCATGAATTACAAAGTGCTTTGGGCTTTATTGAGGAAGAAGCATCAAATAGTCAAAGTCATACTCCGGAAGCCAATGTGCAAGTTGAAGAACTTCATCCTCCGCAAACAGAACAACAAAAGCAGCTTTTCAAAGCCATTGATGATACCGCCAACGCATTAAAACAGGGCGATATCAATTTTGCCTATTACATGATTACCATTATTGGCAACTGCATGGACAGCCAGGAACTGACTGAAAGTATAGTTCATCATCTGGAAGAAGAAAAGCAAAAAATGAATATGGAAAATGAGATGCAGAATACCTCTGAGGAAGAACAATAGGGTTTGAATAGCCTGTTTACGGCACAATGGAAAACAAATGCAGACAATCGAAAAAGTAAAACAAATTGACATCAAAGCCCTTATTGAAAAGGAAACTGGCATACATTTCAACAAAGTCAATCAACTTGAAAAATGCCCCTTTTGTGGAAGTGGTCAAGGGACAAACCATTCTCCGGCTTTTAGTGTGAACACCCGCAAAAACTATTTCAAATGCTTTTCGTGTGGTTCTGGTGGTTCTGCAATTGATTTTGTCATGCTACTCAATAATGGATGGAATGAACATAAAGCCATTAAATATTTACAGGAAGATTATCTGAGCATACGAGACGTATTTAAACCGTCATCTCAAACTAAAACATCTGCGTTTGATAAAATGCTCTTTGCCATCCGAAATAACCCATTAACAAAGGCAAGCGAATATCTTAAATCAAGGGGAATTGATGCCGATTCCTTACCACAAGGAAGTTATTGGTATGATTCTTTATCCAATGCCACCGTTTTTACAGATACGAATAATCAGCTTATCAATCGCAGGATAATTAATCCTGAAGAAGGTAAGCCAAAAGCCAAAAATAACGGAACATTGAACGAGAGCATTTACGATAAAATGTTCCTTCCTGACTTTGATGTGGTTTTCTTGCAAGAGGGTGTTATCAATGCCTTATCCATGGTAGGCTGTTCATCTATTGCCCTGTTTTCAACGGAGAACAAAATAAAAGACCCCAAAGTATTGCTGTCATATATTCAGGGAAAGAAAGTGGTTTTGGCAATGGATAACGATGACGCTGGAAACAAATGTGCAGACTATTACAAAGACTTTATTCTTTCTAGTCGGTTTGATATTCAATCATTACGAAGATTAGTTTTGCCGGAGAAAAAGGATGCCAATGATTTGTTACAGGAAAAGTCATTAATCAGCTATCTTCAAAATACAAACAATTACCAATTACTATGGGAGGATATCGTTACCAAGCCAATTCCTTTAAGCAGCGAAGACAAGCAAGCGGATAATGAGGAGTACTATTTCTTTGTGGAAAATGGTTGTTATTACATGAAGGAAACCATTAAAGGGAAGCCAATTGTTAAAAAGCTTTCTAATTTTCTAATGGAATCGGTTTATCACTTAATGGATGGCACAAAGGAAAGCAGACGTCTGGTCAAATTTCAGCGTAATACAGGAGAAGTTACTGTTAATGAAATAATGAGTTCAGAATTGAACCTGGACAGGTTCAAAAAGGTCATTCGTAGCATATCAAGCCGTGGTTTAACCTTCTTTGGTAACACTCAGCAACTGGATAATATCTTAACCTTTCTGTATGACCGTGAGAAAAACGCCATTGCCATTAATCAGTTGGGGTATCAAAGTGAACACCATGCTTATTGTTTTGCTGATGCTGTGATAGACAAAGATAATGTCATTACATATCCTGATAAGTTAGGTATTGTCAATACGGATGTCACATCGCTTTATTTGCCACCTTTTGCCTATACCAACTTGAATGATAAAAGCTATTCTGCTGAGCGTAGGTTTGCTTACAAAGCCGGGAATTTAAACTTTGATTCATGGGCAGAGCTTATCTTTAAAGCTTATGGCATAAACGGTGCGGTGGGTATTTCGTTTGTCATACTGGCGTTGTATCGTGATATTATTCTTGATATAACAGGTTTCTTCCCATTCTTATTCCTGTTTGGTGACCAGGGAGCCGGGAAGTCCAACTTTGTCAATTTCTTTATGCACCTGTTTGGTGAACCGAATCATGGTATATCATTATTAAACTCTACAGACAAAGGATTCTCTCGTTCATTAACTCAACGCAGTAATGCTTTATACTATCTCAAAGAATACACCAATGTCATTGATAAAAAAACGGTCGATGTATTTAAGACAGGTTATGATGGAGAGTTGTACACCATGGCGCAAAAAAGCAACGATAATAAAACCACTACACTTGAAATTAACTCTGCCTGTATGGTAGATGGTAATGAGCTACCCACTTCTGAAGCTGCCCTTTTTGCCCGTATGATTGTATTACATTTTGAGGATAATAAGTTCTCTGATGAAACCACAGAAGCCTATAAAACCTTACTACAAGAGAAAGAGCATGGATTTTGCAATATCACACGAGAACTCTTTAAATACCGCAGTTATTTTGAAAAGCAGTTTAAAACGGTATATAACGAGGTTTTTCAACAGGTTAAATCGGTTATAAATGCTGAAACAGAACTGGCAGACCGACAAATAAGACATATAGCCCTATTATTGACTCCGGTTAAACTCCTCCAAGGCAAATTGACTTTCCCATATGATTTGGATACGTACCAAGATGCAGTTATCGAAAACGCAAAGATGCAAGATGAAATGGCAAGCGACTTAAAAGATGTATCCATCTTTTGGAGTGCCATTGCCTATAAGGTTGCTGACCCTTATGGCGATATTCGTAAAGATATCCATTATGTGAAAGACCCTATAAAGAAAATACTCTACATTAAATACAAACTACTTTATCCATGCTATTGCGACTATGTGAATAAAAATAAGCTACACTTTCTTGAGATGAACTCTTTAAGGGAATTGTTAACGGCAAAGGGTAATAAATCATTTATTCCCAATAGCTCACAAAAAAGTCGTAATGTAAAAAGTTATACCCATAGTCTATTAGGTTCCTGCTACATGTTTAAATATGAAGATGCCGAAACAACAAATGGAATTGTAATTGATGGTGTGGAGCTGTCAATCTGATATAGTTTCTCATTTTTTCTTTATAGGGTACTTTAGGGTATCCTTTTTTTATGCTCAAAAATTCAACTAAAAGGAAATGGGTGTTTTTATAGTAAATGAAGTAAATAATGTAAATCAAATACAGCAACTTGTTTATTAATAGTGTTTTAAATATTTACTTCACATTTACTTGATTTACTTTACTGCTAAATTTGAACGTTTATTGTCCTGAAATTATGAAGTAATTGAGTGTTGATATCCATAAAAACCTTTCAATACCACTGTTTAAGCAGATGTAAGGAAGAAATAGCTATCTTGCATTGAATATTTCACTCAATCTAAAAAATTATAAGAATGAATAAATCAGAATTAGTAAGTGCCATTGCAGAGGCAAGTGGCTTAACAAAAGCAGATTCAGAGAAAGCATTAAATGCAACAACAGAGGCAATCAAAGGTGCTTTAGCTAAAGGCGAAAGCATTCAATTAATAGGATTTGGTACATTTTCTATCAGCGAACGTTCAGCTCGTACTGGTAGAAATCCTCAAACTGGTAAAGAAATTCAGATTGCAGCAAAGAAAGTAGCAAAGTTTAAGCCGGGTAAGGCTTTGGATGAAGCTATTAACTAGCTCAAAATATAAAAGGAGGTTGTGCCTCCTTTTTGTCATTCCCTTAAAATTTTCTCCATTGATTTTCCTTTTGCCAGTTCGTCAATCAATTTATCGAGAAACCTGATATGCTGCATTAACTTATCTTCAATATTCTCGACCCGTATACCACATACAATGCCCTTAATTTTAGCGGCATTTGGATTTATTTTTGGTGCATACTTAAAGAAAGTATCAAAATCGGAATTATTCGATAAAATTTGAAATAGACTGTATTTATCATAGCCTGTGAGCCAAAATATTATTTCATCCACTTCTTTCTGGGTTCTGCCTTTTCTTTCAGCTTTTTGAATATAAAGTGGATAGACTTTGGCAAAAGGCATTTTATATATTTTTGAATTATCCATTCCTATTCGATTTCTTTACACATTACACAAGCACTCAATTCTTCTGAAATAGAACAAAGCATGGGTGCTTTCAATTTAAATCCTTTATATACTTGTTCCTTAAAAGGCATGAAAATGGAATCACGATTAACTCCATCTTTTCGTCCCTTTTTATAAACCATTATTGTACGGTTCTCTTTTGGAAGATTCGAGCTGTTGCTCAATTCAACAAA
>NZ_JAPDPJ010000100.1 GCF_026013605.1 Plebeiibacterium sediminum | reverse complement strand
ATTGTCATAAAATACTGATATATAAGGCAAATTTTGCAGGGTTAGCGAGCTAACTCGAAGAATTTAACGCAGTAGATTAGTATTTTAGGGCAAAGAGTAAATGATTCCGCTTATGCGCGCAGACCTCTAACCTAATTACAGCAAACTAACACGCCAGACCAAAAATAAAACATAGAGGTTTTTTCCTCTTTTACAATACAAATTAATGCGTTATATTTAACCCACTTTTAAATACGCATTAATAGTTGCAACCGAACTATTGGTATTTTATCTTGTTCTTTTCTTTAAATCCCAATGTATATTCCATGTTTAACAATGACTATTGGGACCTAATTTTAAATGCCTTATAGCCAACAAACCAAAATTATAAGTAAATGAAACACGTATTTTTATTTTTAATGAGTATTGTATTTATGAACAGTACATATGCCACAAAAAAGGATAGTATTCCTGGTGATACTTCATTGCCATCTACTACAGAAGAATTAAAAGCCCTGGCTAATTTTGAAACAGCCTCCTACAAATATTCTGTTAAAGATTATTTTCAAAAACCATCCAAGAGTGATTTTCAATTTTCTCCTGACGGAAAATATCTATCGTTTAGAGAAAGAGATGAAAATGGGAAACAGCATGTTTACATTCAAAATACCGAAACCGATAAAATAACAAAAGCAATAGTTGAAGGTGATGACCTGGTGCGAGGTTATGGATGGGTTAATAATAATCGTTTGATTTATGTTAAGGATAAAGGCGGAAACGAAAACTATCATTTATTTGCTGTAAACACAGATGGTTCTAATGACATAGAACTTACTCCATTTGACGATGTACAGGTAAATATTCTTGAGTTATTGAAAGAACAGCCGGATGAAATTATCATTCAGATGAATAAAGATAATGCTGAAGTCTTTGAGCCTTATATCATCAATGTAAATAATGGGGAGTTTACAAAGCTATTTGAAAACAAAGATCCCAACAGTCCTATTATGGATTACAACTTTGATAAAGATGGAGTTCTTCGGGCCTATACACGCCAGGTAAACGGAACTGAAATGGAACTTTTATATCGTTCTGCATCTGATAAAGAGTTTGAAGTGGTTGAACACTATGACTGGAAAGGTACCTTTAATATCAGAGGATTTAATTATGATCCCGGAAAACATGATATAGCCTATGTTATATCGAACTTAAACCGCGATAAAGAATGCATTGTTTCTTATGATTTAGCCAATAAAAAACAGCTCGAAGTAGTTTTTGAAAACGAAACATTTGATGCCAACGAAATGTCCCGCTCTCGTAAACGTAATTGGGAAATAGACTATTTTGCTTACGAAGGTGAAAAATATCAGATTACTCCGGTAAGTAAATACTACAAGGCTTTGCACAAAAAATTTGAAAAAGAATTTAGCGGAAAAGACTTTTACATTAACGATAAAACGGATAACGAAGATAAGTATCTGATTTACGTTACCAGCGATAAACTATATGGGGAGTACTATATGTATGATGTAGATTCCAATAAGTTTAAATTACTCATGAACTTAATGCCTCAGTTAAAAGAGGAAGATATGGCTGAAATGCGACCTATTAAATTTAAAAGTCGCGATGGAAGAACTGTGTATGGGTATTTAACCATTCCTAAAGCAGCTGCAGAAGGCAAAAAAGTTCCTATGATATTAAACCCTCATGGAGGCCCTTATGGAATTCGAGACTCATGGGGATTTAACCCTGAAACACAACTTTTTGCTAGTCGTGGATATGCTACCTTACAAGTCAACTACAGAGGGTCAGGCGGTTATGGTAAAGATTTTTATTTAGCAGGAAGCAAGCAAATTGGTCGAGAAATGCTAAACGACCTGGAAGATGGAGTAAAATATTGCATTGACCAGAATTGGATAATCCCTGAAAAAGTGGCGGTATACGGTGGTAGTTACGGTGGACTGGCTACTTTGGGCAGCCTGATAAAAACACCGGATTTATATGTATGTGGTGTTGACTATGTTGGAGTTTCAAACTTATTTACATTCGTTAATTCATTCCCTGCCTATTGGAAACCATATATGGAACAATTCTATGCACAGTGGTATGATCCTGAAAATCCTGAAGAAAAGAAAATTATGGAAGAGGTATCCCCGGCTTTAAATGCTGAAAAGATTACCAAACCACTATTTGTGATTCAAGGAGCCAATGATCCTCGCGTAAATATTAATGAGTCAGACCAAATTGTGAGCAAGCTCAGAGAACGTGGATACGACGTTCCTTATATCGTAAAATATAATGAAGGTCACGGTTTTCATCATGAAGATAATAGAATTGAACTTTACCAATCAATGATGGGATTCTTTGCGAAGTATTTAAAATAACCTATTAGAAACCTGTTCAAAAACACCTTGATAAATTAAAATCAACATTCTTTTTTATCGTAGTTTTGCATCCTATGAATCACAATAAATTAAATATCAAGCAAAACAGACTTCATTTTACACAATGGAGTAACAAAGGCTACGCTGCGTTTTGTAGTATTGGTAAGGTGGTTCATATTGGGAGTTTGGCTATTTCATTAACACAATGGATTGGTAATGTAATTGAACATATTGAAGATATCCTTCGTGTTTGTGATGAAAAAGAATCTGACGATTTAAAGGAGGAGTGCTCAGAAGAAGAACTGTTGCAGCTTATTCCTGTTGTTACTTCAACTCCTGTTGTTTATGGACAAAGTGTAATTATTAGTATTAACAATATAACTGGCCGCTAATGGAATGTAAATTCTGTTAGCGGCTTTTTTTTTGCATTATGGTAGAGCTATTAAAAGAAAAAGTATTACGCGGAGAATCAATTGATCAAATTGAGGCATTGACCTTGCTAAACTGGCCCAACAAAGAGGAAGTTTACGCTGCAGCAAACGAAATACGAATTCATCATCATGGTAACACCATGGATATGTGTAGCATTTTAAATGCGCGTTCAGGCAGATGTAGCGAAGATTGCAAATGGTGTTCTCAATCGGCTTTTCATAAAACAAATATTGAAGAGTATGAACTGGTCGATTTAAAAGAGGCTGAAGAAATGGCCAAAAGCAATGCCGAAAAGGGAGTACATAAATTTTCGCTGGTTACGAGTGGGCGAGCTATTTCAAATCATAATCTTGATAAACTTTGTGGTGTTTACAAAAGCATTCAAAAAAACACCCCTATCCGCCTTTGTGCTTCAATGGGCTTGTTAAAAAAGGACCAACTCCAAAAACTGAAGGATTCCGGAGTGGAACACTATCATTGCAATATTGAAACAGCACCATCCTTTTTCTCTGAATTGGTGAGCTCTCATTCCATGGAAGAAAAAATACAAACCATTAAACAAGCTCAATCTATTGGTATGGAAGTATGTTCGGGTGGTATTATTGGCATGGGAGAAACACCTGAACAACGAATTGAAATGGCTTTTACCCTAAATCAGTTAAATATTCTTTCTATTCCCATTAATGTGCTAACTCCAATTAAAGGCACACAATTAGAAGGTATGGAAAGATTAACTGACGACGAGATACTGACCACCTTTGCTTTATTCCGCTTTATTAATCCCAAAGCTAAAATAAGAATGGCTGCCGGCAGAAATCTTTTTGCACATATTCAGGATAAAGCACTTTCGGCAGGAGTAAATGCTGCTTTAGTAGGTGATTTTTTAACAACCATTGGCAGTAATATCAATCAGGATAAAGAAATATTTACTAAGGCAGGATTTTCCATAGTAAACGAAGATGTGAAAGATACCGCCAATATTTAGCATCATGCTAATCAACTCTCCTCCTTTAAAAAGGAGGAGTCCGGTGAGGTACGAAGCGGGAGGTGGTTTTAAACCAATTCTTATAAGATAAAAAAAACTTGTAATGAAGCAATATAAACCACCTCCCCTCTCCTACGTCGAGGTACTCCTCCTTAACAAGGAGGAGAGTTGATTAACGTAACGCATATAAAACTTAAAATCATGAACACCCCTGAATTATTACAATACGACAAGGAACATATTTGGCACCCATATACATCAACCACCAATCCACTACCCGTGTATATGGTTGAAAAAGCTGAACGATGCACCATACACTTATCCTCAGGTGAAACATTAATTGACGGCATGTCATCATGGTGGGCTGCTGTTCACGGATACAATCATCCGGTATTGAATCATGCTATTGAAGCGCAGTTAAAAAATATGTCGCACATTATGTTTGGAGGGTTCTCGCATAAACCGGCTGTTGAACTGGCTCAAAAGTTAATTAACATGACTCCTGAACCTTTGCAAAAAGTATTTTTTAGTGACAGTGGTTCGGTAGCTGTAGAGGTATCCATGAAAATGGCCTTGCAATACTGGCATAGTAAAAAGGAAAGTCAAAAAGTAAAATTTGCCACTATCAGAAACGGTTATCATGGAGATACCTGGCATGCCATGTCGGTATGTGATCCCAATACCGGCATGCACAATATTTTTAACGGACGATTACCCATCCACTTTTTTATAGATCAACCAACAAGCCGTTTTGATGAAGAATTGGCTAAAGAGGACTTCATTAGCTTAACCCATCTTTTTAAGAATCATCATAAAGAAATGGCAGCATTTATTCTTGAACCTATTGTTCAGGGAGCTGGTGGAATGTGGTTTTATTCTCCAGACTATTTAAAAAAGTTACGAGAGTTATGTAATAAATATAATGTACTTCTGATTGCAGACGAAATTGCTACGGGCTTCGGAAGAACGGGAGAGCTGTTTGCTTGTAACCATGCAGATATCTCTCCCGACATTATGTGTTTAGGGAAAGCCATTACCGGAGGATATATGAGCTTTGCTGCCACGCTGGCTACTAATGATGTGGCCGATACCATTAGCAACGGCAATCCGGGTGTATTTATGCATGGCCCCACATTTATGGGAAATCCACTAGCTTGTGCAACTGCCAATGCAAGCATCGATTTATTACTTCAAAGCCAATGGCAAACAAGGGTGCAGCATATAGAATCCAAGTTAAGTGATGGTTTAGCTTCCTGTAAAAAACTGGAAGTTGTTAAGGAAGTTAGGTGTTTGGGTGCTATTGGTGTCGTTGAACTAACCCATCCTGTTGACATGGCCGTAATTCAAAAAGCATTTGTTGAAAAAGGCGTATGGGTTCGTCCGTTTGGAAAGCTGGTATACCTGATGCCTCCATTTATTATAACAGATGATGAGTTGGACAAACTGTGTGCCGCGATGTATCAGGTGATATATGAAACAATGGAAGTTGAAACTGAAGTAAGCATCTAAACATGGAAAGATTTAAAAACATCATAAATCAACTAGAGCAGCAGGATTTAAAACGATCCCTGAAGTCTATAGAAAATAACACGGATGGATATTGCTATTACAACGGACAAAGAATGCTCAACTTATCATCCAATGATTACCTGGGTTTAGCCACCAATATTGAACTACAGAAAGAGTTTATGAACCACATGGTTTCAAATCCGCATTGGTTATCTTTTGGAAGTGGCTCTTCCCGATTACTCACCGGAAATACAAATCTGTACGATGAAACAGAGGCTTCTCTGCAGAACTGGTATAAAAGTGAGTCGGCCATATTCTTCAATAGTGGTTATCATGCCAACATGGGTATTCTTCCTGCGCTAAGCGAAAAAACAGATTTAATTCTATCTGATAAACTTTGTCACGCCAGCATCATTGATGGTATTCGTTTAAGCAATGCGGATCATGTTCGCTATCGACATGCTGATTATGAACACCTGGAATCTATTCTTAAAAAGCGTCGCCATCAATATGATAAGGTATTTATTGTCAGCGAATCCGTTTTTAGTATGGATGGTGATGCTGTTGACCTGCAACAACTCGTCACTCTTAAAGAAAAATACAATGCTATTTTGTATGTCGATGAAGCGCATGGAGTTGGAGCACTGGGAAAAACCGGATTAGGTTTATGCGAAGAGCAGAATGTTGTAAATAAAATCGACATTATAATTGGTACCATGGGCAAGGCCATGGCTTCTGTTGGTGCTTTTGCAATTTTAAATCAAACACTGGGTCAGGTTCTGATCAATAAGGCTCGTACCTTGATATTTACAACGGCTTTGCCTTCTATCAATATGGCATGGAGCAAATTTATTATCGATAAAATGCCAGCATTTTCCATTTACAGAGAACACCTAAAAAATCTTTCTGCACAGTGTAATCAAAATATCAATAACTTAGGCTTTAATGTTTCTCAAAGCTACATCATCCCTATTGTTGTTGGCGAAAACAAAATAGCAGTAACCTTAGCGGAGCATCTTCAGTCCAAAGGATATCTGGTATTTCCTATCCGACCACCGACAGTGCCCCAAGGTACTGCACGACTCCGGATTTCTTTAACAGCAAATTTAAATCCTCATCTCTTGAATCCATTTATTCACGAGGTCAAATCCTATTTAGTACAAGAACTGCACTTATCATGAAATACAAATGGATTAATAATCAGAACAACTCCAACCTCATCCTCTTTTTTAATGGATGGGGATGTGATGAACACCAGGTCAAACATCTTAAAGCAGGTCAACAAAACGTGCTTATGATTTATGATTACACATGTCTGCATCTTGATGAAAAAGTTTTAAATGAGATAAATAACTATCCTGAAGTTTCAATCATAGCATGGTCGTTTGGCGTATGGATGGCCCAATACATAAGCAAAAATTGTGATTTGAATATCAATAAGGCTATTGCGATCAATGGCACATTACAACCGGTACACGATAAGTTTGGAATTAGTAAATCTATTGTTCAGGGAACTTACGAGCATTTATCAGAAAGAAATCTGATGAAATTTCAGCGAAGAATGGTTGGAGGGAATGAGGCCTGGAAACAATTTGAAGCCAACAAACCTCAACGCACATTTGAAAATCAAAAAGAAGAACTTGGTGCTGTGATTCAACATTTTGACTTGATGGTTGATGAATCTTCTATTTACAACAAAGCTATTATTGGTACTACCGATTTAATTTTTACTTGCGACAATCAAAAATCGTATTGGAAAGATAAAGCTGAAATGAAGGAGATTAACTCACCCCACTTTTGTTTTTACAGATGGAATGCTTGGAGTGAAATATTAATATAGCATAAACCAGACATAATGATGATATACTCAGAACCCACAAAACAAACATTTGACAAAACCCTTTTGCAAAAAAGATTTAGCTCTGCTGCAAAAACATATAACAGTCATGCCATTGTGCAACAAGAAATGGCTCGTAAACTGGTTGCTTTGGCTAAGTGCAAGATTCCAACCACTCTGGATAACACACTTGAAATAGGCTGTGGAACAGGATTATTAACTTGTGAAATTGTAAAGCATTATTCGATTTACAATTATATGGCGAATGATTTAGTACAAGAAGTTGAACCTGCTATCAAAGAAATAATCTCTGCAAAGAAAAACACTACCTATCAATTCTTACATGGAGATGCTCAACAATTGTCTATCACAAACAAACAAGATGTGATTTGGTCGGGTGCTACCATTCAATGGATTCGGGATCTTGATCAATTCTTTGAACAAACCTCATCCTTATTAAAACCAGGAGGCTATTTTGCCTTATCATCTTTTAGTACTAACAACTTTATTGAGATAAAAACCCTAACCGGGAAAGGCATAGAATACCTAAGTTTAAAAGATGTTGTTGTAAAAGCAAGCAAACATTTTAAAATCATCAATCAACAAAGCTGGTACAACAAACTTTGGTTTAATACTCCATTAGAGGTTTTAAAGCACATGCGACATACAGGTGTAAATGGTATTTCCAGCACCAAATGGACTAAAAAAGATTTAGAAAATTTCTCAATGGGTTATCAGCAATATCTCGAGGAGAAAGGCTTCCCCCTAACCTATCACCCTTTTATTTTAATACTAAAAAAGATTTAAGAATCATGTCAACATATTTTATTACAGCAATAGATACCGATGCTGGAAAATCAGTAGTCACAGGACTTTTAGCCAAAACCCTCAAGCATAAAGGCACAGATATCATCACTATGAAGATGGCTCAAACCGGATGCACACAATATTCTGAAGATATTGAAACTCATCGAAAATTAATGGGATTACCTTTATTGCCTGAGGATAAAAATGGAGAAACCTGCCCTTATTTATTCAAGTTCCCGGCATCTCCTCATCTTTCTGCAGCTATGCAGTGCGAAAGAATTGACGAAGACAGAATTATTCAGGCTGTTAGAGAAATTGAAATGCAATATGATACTGTTCTTTTAGAAGGTGTTGGTGGTTTAATGGTTCCTTTAAATGAAGACACCATGGTTGTGGATTTTATTCAGCAAAATGATTTTCCGGTTATATTAGTTACATCAGGAAAATTAGGTTCAATAAACCACACTTTACTTTCGCTTGAAGTATTGCAAAAAAGAGGCATTAATGTTTACGGTGTAGTTTATAATCATTACCCCATTACAGAACCGGAAATTACCGAAGACTCTGCGAAAACTATAAAAAAATTGATGAAAGCATATTACCCTGATGCATTGTGGGCAGAAGTACCTTATGTGAATTTGGAAGAAAATGAAACGGTGTTAGATTTATCTGAGGAGTGGTTTGAACAAGGTTAAAGGTAGAAAGGTTAAGGATTAAAAGGTGTTTCCTGCATACTGAACATGTGTTGAAATTCACTGCTCTTTTTGAACCTCAATTTCCACATCAATAACTCCATCATTTATTCCGTCAAGTGTTTCCATGGCACTTTTTGAAAGGTCGATAATTCTGCCCATGGAAAACGGACCTCGGTCATTAATGCGAACAACAACACTTTTACTGTTTTTCAAATTAGTGACCTTTACTTTAGTTCCGAATGGTAATGTTCGATGTGCTGCGGTTAGTAAGATTGCCTGATATGCCTCCCCACTGGCAGTTTTCTTTCCTTCAAAATGATCTGAATAATAAGATGCCTTCCCTTTCTCTGTATGCTGAGCATCAACAGCAACAAAGACAACCAATAAAAACATCAATAAGGAAAAGAATCTTTGCATCATCTTATAGTTATTAATTCAACCACCTCATCAGTATTCCACTTTTACCAACTCTCCATCTTTATCTACTACATAAAACTCGTAATAAGGAATAAGCTGGTTATAAACATCATCGTAGCGATGCTTTTGATGTTTATATATCTCTCGTCCGTTCTCTTTATTCACCAATAATAAAAAGTGACGCTTTTTTCTTTCGTTTAAAATAAATGTTTTTGATTTAACAATAAACGATTTGAATTTGTAGGGTACGCCTTTATAAACAAACCCATACTCCTTAAGCTGATCCGGTGTATAATTCTTATAAAACCCACGTTTTTCTTCTTTAAAAGGAGCTTCAACAAATGCCATTTCTGCATTAAACATTCTTGGAGTAAATGATATTGTCCACATTCTTAAAGCAGAATTATATATATTAAGATAGCCCTGCAAAGTATCATTTTCAATGGTTATGATATATCCACTTACTCTTTTTGCATTGGCATCAAATGCTCCAGCAGTAAATAATGCAAGAACAAACAATGTTGTATATAAAATATTCTTCATAAACTTTATAAATTACGGATGGCCTACTATTCATAAACCGATCGTAAAAGTATAATTATTTCTATTCTTTCTATCATTTATATGCGAATCAACTATTGGATTGATCTGATTCAAAAGGCTCATTTCTTTATACAAAAAATATGTGCCTATGCCCTTTAGTTATTGTAAGTTGGTTTCTCCCGGTTCCGTTCAACAACGAAACAACGTTCTTAATGACCCTTTAAATTATACTGGTCGATACTTGTATTTTTTCGGGATTGGTATGCAGATTATATTGCTTTCTGCCTAACCACAGGCAAATGCGGGAAATAAACTTCCAATTTACAACAATCCCAACCCTGAAATATCACATGCTGTTACCTACTGGCATTTTATTTTTTAAGTTCATAATTTGTACTTCTTCCTCCAGCTGGTTCTTTTTGTAGTACATCTTTATTTATCAAATCATTAATATCTCGAATTGCAGTATCTTTTGAACATTTTGCAATTTTTGCCCATTTCATTGAAGTCAATTTACCTTCAAATCCATCCAGTAATTTATTTTATACCTTTTTCTGTCTTTCGTTAATAATTGTTTTTGAATGTTTGTTCCAAAAGTCTGCTTTTAACAGAATGCAAGCAACCCTGCATTAGAGGCTAAGTGTTAGAGCTAGTGCTTTCTTCTACAAATCCACCAACTCATAATTCGTGCTCCGTCCTCCTGATTCTTCTTGTTTTAAAATTCCTTTTTCTATTAAATCCTTTATATCTCTCAATGCAGTATCTGATGAACACTTAGCAATCTTTGCCCATTTTGATGATTTCAGTTTTCCGTCAAACCCATCTAATAATTTGTTTAACATCAATCGCTGTCTGCCATTCAAATCTGTTTCCTTATGTTTATCCCAGAAGTCTGATTTATACAATACTTTTTGCATCGTTTCTTCTGTTGTTTTCAATGCCATGAATAAGCTATTCAAAAACCACACTAACCATTCTGTTATATCTCCACTACTGTGTTGAACTTTCTTTAGAATTTCATAATAGGCTTTTCTCTCAACCAAAATTTGACTAGAAAGGCTATAATATCTTTGGGAACTATCATCTGATAATGCGAGCAATAAATCAGAAAGTGCCCTTGCAATTCGTCCATTTCCATCGTCAAAAGGATGGATTATTATAAACCAGAAATGCGCAATTGCAGCTTTAAGGACGCTATCTATTTTAGATTCATTATTAAACCAATTTAGAAAGATGTCCATATTTTCTTTCACTTCTTCAGGAGCAAGAGCCTCAAAATGGACTTTTTCTTTTCCCATTGGGCCGGAAACAATTTGCATAACTCCTGTTCTATAGCAAGCAACATCAATCTTATGCATTCCACTTCGTCCTGTTGGAAATAATGCAGCATGCCAACCAAGTAAGCGTTCTTGATCAAGTGGTTGTTTGAAATTTTGTGTTGCATCTAACATCATTTCAACGACCCCTTCAACATCCCTATCCGAATATACCATGCCTGCATATTCTATTCCTAATCTTCGAGCAATCGATGAGCGGACCTGATCGTAATTTAGCTTTTCACCTTCAATTTCTGAGGATTTAAGAACATCCATTGTTAATGTTGACAACATTGCCTCCTCCTTAACAGAAAATCCTAAAGCCTCCATGCGCCCTAAAATCATTCCTTGTAAGTGACGTACTTTCCCTAATAAAACCTGAATTTCCTGTTCATCCCACGTAAAATTAGGCCAATTGTCATATTGATAGATATATTTTGCCATTGCTCATTTTCCTTTATGCGGTAAATATACCAATTATTCACCGCACATATAAGGCGAATATGTCAATTATTTGTCGCAAATGGAAATTTCTGGTTCTGCGAACGCATTAGCTCTAATGGATTGGGCATATGCACCGTGCGGGAATTGAAATAATACGCCCTTAATTTAATGGCTCTAAGCCCAATGATTTTACAGATTGTAGCGTATTTATTTGAAATTCAAATCAACGAAAAACCCAGTCGCAGCTCTTTCAAACACCTGGTATATGGTTTAAGAGCCAAGTTTTCTATGTTTAAAAATGTAGAGCTATTACGCAATGACTTAAAAGTAACTTTTCATAAACTAAAACTTTCAAGAGCTCAGGTACTTGAATTAAAGTTTGGTAAACGTTCCTGTCTTAGTTGTAAAGATAGTGGTGGTGAGCTGGCTTTAATACTTTCTTATCCTGGTAAAAGGGCCCCTCATGCTTCCTGATATTTGCAGCAAGTCTCTATTTACCAACAAACTAACAAATATGCCTTTAAGCGTAAATGGGAATGCTATATCCTCTTGTTAAAATAGTGGTTAAAAAACAGTATTACAATTAAATAACAAGTGCGATAAATT